>CAMLDW010000007.1 GCA_946479035.1 uncultured Chthonomonadaceae bacterium
CTACGGCCGTTTGAGATACGCGTACGCGTTGTGGGCGTGGATGGACTCCTCGTTCTCGACCTCGATCTCATAGCTGACGAAGCGGCCATCGGCGTCGAAGGCCAGAGCGACCTCGCGCACCATGTCCTCCACGAACCGCGGGTTGTCGTACGCCTTCTCCGTCACGAACTTCTCGTCCGGGCGCTTCAAGACCGGATACAGCTCGCACGAGGCCGAGCGCTCGATCATCTCAATGACCTCCTCCAGCCAGACGTGGTCCTTGGTGCGCGCGCGCACCGTCACCCAGCCGCGCTGGTTGTGCGCGCCGCGCGCGGATATCTCCTTGCTGCAAGGGCAGAGCGTGGTCACCGGCACCTTGGCGTACATCTCCACTCCAAAACCGCCGTTGCACTCGGCGCTAAAGCCGCACTCGTACTCCATCATGCCGCGCTTGCCCGTCACTGGGGCGTGCTTGACCATGAAGAACGGGAAGCGCACTTCGATGTGCCCGCGCTTCGCGCTGAGCCGCGACTTGAGCGACTCGATCAGCTTGGGGAACGCGTTGACGTTGATCTCCTTTCCGTGCTCGTTGAGCACCTCGAGGAACCGGCTCATGTGCGTGCCCTTAAAGTGGCTCGGAAGGTCCACCGTCAAAGTGAAGTCGCCGATCGTGTGCTGGCGCTCGTCGGCGCGGTCTAGCACCTCGATCGGGAACCTGACCTTCCGCACTCCGACGCGGTCGATCGGGATGTTGCGGTCGTCTTTGGACGTCTGGACGTCCGGAAGCGCTTTCCCGGCCTTTTCTTCTGGTGTCATTCCTGCCTGGTCCCTTGCGACGCTCCCGCCTGCTCGGTGCGGGCGGGGATGCACACTCCCCGCAGCCCGCCCTCACTCTATCCGAAGTCCGGAGAACGAGGCCTCTAACAGGTCCAAAGTGTGCATCACGCGCACCTGCCTCCCGTGCTCGTCGCTAGCCTGCTGAATCCAGGACTGGCACCCTGGGTTCCCCGTGGCCAGGATTTCGGCCCCCGTGGCCTCGACGTTGGCCCACTTGCGCTCGAGCAGCCGCCGGGCGTAGCCGGGCTGGGTCAGGTTATAGACCCCCGCGCTGCCACAGCACATGTCGCTCTCTCCTAGTTCGACCAGCTTAAGGCCGGGGACGGCGCTGAGCAACTCGCGCGGTGCGTCCTTGATGCGCTGCCCGTGCGCGAGGTGGCAGGCGTCGTGGTAGGTGGCGGTTGCTGGGACGCCGGGAGAGCCTCTTAGTGTGTCGGCCAGGCCGTGCAGTTGCAGGAACTCGGAGGCGTCGAAGACGCGGGAGGCGAACTGCCCCAAGCCGGACCCCCTCCCTAACCCTCCCCCAAGGGGGAGGGAACCGTACTCCTTCATGAAGCTGCCGCAACCGGCGGAGTCGACGATAACAGGGAGGTCGTCGGGCAAGGCTCTGACCAGGCAGTCGGCAAGCCGCCTTGCGTCGTCGAGAAGGCCGCTGTGCGCGTGCAGCGCCCCACAGCACCCTGCGTCGCTCTTTCGCACGACGATCCCCACGCGCCGCAACAGCCGCCGCAGCGCATCGTGTACGTCGGGATAGAGCACGCGCATCACGCAGCCCTCGAGCAAATAGACCTCGCCTTTCACCTCCGGCAGACCGCGCTCGTCGAGGTCGGGCCAAGGAACCTGGTGTGGGACGCGAGGGATCCTCGCTTCGGGCGGCTCGTCGGTGACGGCCCTGCTGACGAAACCCGGCACCTTGTCGCCCGGCCAGAACCTCGCAAGGCCCGCCTGGAAGCGGAAGGCGCGCGGGTCGCTCAGGCCGTCGACGACGCGCTTGAGTCCCTTGCCGGCGCCAAGCTCTTCTCGCGCCTGCTCGAGGATCTGGCCGTACTCGACCCCGCTTGGGCAGGCTGGCTCGCAGGCTCGGCACCCTAGGCAGGTGTCGAAAGCGTGCCGCGTCTCCTCCCACGCGATCTTCCCCTCGTCTGCGGTCCGGGCGAGGTAGATGCGCCCGCGCGGCGACTCCGTCTCCCGCCCGGTCAGCACGAAGGTCGGGCAGGACTCCAGGCAGAACCCGCACCGGATGCACTGGCTGGTCAGGTCGGAGAGGGAGCGCATGGGGTTCGAGTCTCAGGTTACAGGAAACGGCCCATCGGTCAGACCGGTCTGAACGGCCATTGCGAGATAATCACATTGTGGAGACGTTGGAGCCGGGCATGGACGCCACCGGAAAGAAGTTTGGCATCGTGGTGTGCCGGTGGAACGAGTACGTCAACCAGATGCTGCTCGAGGGCGCGCTCGACGAGCTGAAGAAGCACGGCGACCCCGAAGTGCTGGTCGTCAAGGTCCCCGGCACTTGGGAGCTTCCGCTCGCCGTGCGCGCCCTGATCGAGAGCGACAGGGCCGACGCGGTCGTCGCGCTCGGGACGATCCTGCAAGGCGCCACGGCGCACGCCGACATGCTCGCAAGCGACGTGAGCACCGCGCTGATGCAGATGCAGATCGAGCTCAGGGCCCCGATCGCCTGGGGCATCCTGACGCCGGACACGCAGGAGCAGGCGATCGAGCGCGCCGGAATGAAGCTGGGAAACAAGGGCCGCGAGGCCGCGCTCGCAGCCATCGAGATGGCTAACGTCCTAGGCAGTTTGCGCGGTAAGTAACACCCAGGCCGTCAAACTGCCAGGAGACCAGACATGCTCGCTAGCCTTGCTTTCGCCCTAACGCTCCAGGTTCCCGCGAACGTCCCCTTGGACGCGGAAGTCATCTATCCCGTCATGCCGCGCATAACGCCGATCACAGGTGCTAACGGCACCAAGGTCGCGCTGGTGCAGAGCATCAACAGTGCAAACGTCGCGCTCGGCAAGACCGAGAACAGCTATGAGTCGCTCTCGCTCTACAAGAACGCGGCGAACGTGGACGGCCAGGTGGAGCTTGCCCTCGTCTTCGAGTCGTGGCGGTTCGGTTTTGGCCCAGGGATCAAGCTAGACGCCAAGTGGGCCGACGCGCCTGTCCTGCCTTCAACGACAGTGGTTGTTCCGAGCGTCCCCGAGAAGGGCCAGATGGGCACCTACACCTTGAAGTTCAACCTTCCGGTGAAGAAGCAGGCGACCTATTCCCTGAAGCTCAAGTTCGTTCTGCCGGTCGGCAAGAGCGGCGTCGACCGCGAAGAGCGGCTCGTCGGCTACAGGGTCTCGAACACCGGCCAGGTCGCACCGATCAACCAGTTCCGGTTCGCAGTGCAGTTCTCGCCGGAGACCGTGTTCGCCCCGATCGAGGCCAAGCCCAACTGGGGCTGGCAGGTCGGGCCGGACGGCGCGTACCTCAAGCTGGACGGGCGGCGTTCTGACCAGGACGCCGTGATCGTCTTTCGCTACTACCCGCCCACTTTCTGAAGAATGGAGGGTCGCACTCCTGCGCGACCTAATCGCGGCGGACCGGCCGCCCAGGAGGTCGGCCCTCCATCGCGCGGCTTTAATGAGGCGAGGGCGCCCCGCTCGAGCGCCCTCGCAGTTCTTTTTCCGGTCAGCAGACCGGCCACACAGCGTTACTTCTGCTTCCGGTAGACGTAGTTGTCGACCTGGAACGAGCCGTCCTCGTTCAGCGGGTACTTGCCCTTGATCGTGTTCGCCTTGACGGGCTGCCCGTCGACCTCGGTCCAACTGAGGAAGACCAGTTTGCCGTCCGTCGACCACTTGCCCTTGGAGGACGACATCGTGCCTTTGAATACGAACGAGTCGTCGCCCTTGAAGACCCATCGGGTGTTCTTGTCCGTACCGTTCAAGAGCCAAGTGCCCACGACGTAGGACTTTGTGTAATCGGCGAGGGCCGCGGTGAACGCGACCACCGCAAAAATGACTGTTGCAAGCTTTTTCATCGGGTAATTCCTGCCTCGTTCTCGAGAGCTTTGCGCCCGCGCCCAACGGCGCCGGAGCTCTACAACAGCTTCTTCCTTGGTGGAACCTTCGAAGGGCAGGTCGGGTTGCGGGTTTTGGCCCTGGCGAACCGCGGGGCCCCGCAGTCCTGCCGCTAGTACTTGTGCTCGCCCGGTGGCAGCTCGAGCTCTTTGTCGCCCCAGACGAGCTGGAACGGCACTGGACAGGCTATGTCGAGCCGTCCGTCCTTTAGTGAAACGACCAGGGGCCCGTCCGGGTGAGGGACCTCGGCCCGGAACGAGCGCAAGCGGCCCGGCCTCGGTGCGATGCGCGCCCTCCTCCAGCCTTCCGCCGCGCTCGTCACTCCTGCGACCAACTGGAAGAGTCCGAGCAAGGGGTGTGCAGACCAGGCGTGGCAGTCTGAGCGCGTCGGCTCCGGGTTCTCCGCAAAGGTCGTCAGACCTTGCTCGATCATCTCGTGCCACGGCCCAAGCTCGGCCAAGTAGTCCGCCGGGCGCTTGGCAAGGTGCTTGTAGTAGCTGAAGTAGTAGGTGCACCTTGCGGAGTCGAGGAGCGCTTTGTCCGGCCAGGGGTCGGGGCACAGCCCTGCCGTCTGCTGGCAGAGCCGGAACAGGGCCGCGGCGTGCTCGCTGACGAACTTCACGGGGTCCTGCGGGTGGTACACGAGCCCGTTCTCTGCGCGCTCGGTCTGTTCGAGCAGCTGGCGGATCGCCTCCGTTCGGCTGTGCGCGCCTTCGATCTGAGCAAGGCTCAGCTCTGCCAACCATTTGGTGAAGATGTGGATAGAGGACCGCGCCTTGCCGGGCGGTTCGCCCCACTTCCACCCGGGCACCCAGTCGGCGAAGGTCCAAAAAGCGCGCTCGGGGCTTCCTTCGATCAACCGGTCCCAAGCCTCGATCACTCGGTGCGCCTGGTCGAGGCGCAGCCGCGAGGGCGGCACGCGGTCGTAGAGCCACTGGTCGTAGAGCATGACGACCCACCAGAGGGAGAACGGCGGGATCACCTGTGCCTGTCGGCTCGGGTAGCGGCTCTGCGTCAGCCCGTCCGGCAGCGCGGACCACGCGAACTGATCGATCGCGCTGCGCTGGAGCGCGCGGTCGCGCGAGAGGTAGTAGCCGATCAGCGCCTGGATGCGCGTATCGCCCACGTACTGCAACTGCTCGTAGTAGGGGCAGTCGAAGTAGGTCTCTCCCGCGCACCTCTTCGCCGTTCGCAAGGCGACGTCCCAGACCTTTTCCGTCCCATGCGATTGGAAAGAAGCTTCGACGCGGAATGGATACCCCGTCTCGACCGACTCAATCTGGTCGACTTGGACCTCAGAGTCGGACTCGATGCGCAGGTACCTGTAGGTTCTCCACCAGAGCGGCTCAAACACCCGATCCTCGCCGTCGAGCACGATCTGGTCCTGGTATCCCCACATCTGCTTTCCTGCGACCTTGCCGCGGTGGCCCTTTTCACCGTTTGGTGCAAACAGGGCTTCCGCGTACGTTACCGTCACCTTTGCGCCTGCGGCGCCTTGCAGCGCAAAGCGCGGGAACGCCGTCAAGAGTTCGCCATAGTCAAGCAGCAGCGCCTTCCCCTTCGACAGCTTGCAAGGTGCGAAGGGCGTGCGCGCGTCCGTCGATTCTTCGACCTCTAACGGGGGTTCCGAACGTTCGGCGTAGCCCATCGGGGGCAGGGTGCGCGGCACGAGCATCCACGGCGTCCCGCCACCGCCGCCTCCGCGAGACACGGCCTCGCAGACGACGTTCGGCGCGCGCCAGTCCAGCCCCCCCGCGCCTCCCTGCTCCCATCCCCAGCCCAGGGACCGCGCGTCCATCAGTTCCCCTGGCCCAACGTCGATGTAGAACGGCCCGACCTGGCTGTGGAGCATTTCGAACCCCCAGCCCGGTATTCGAGCGACCTCCCACCCGTCCGGCGTCGAGACCCCTTCGCCCTCCACGACCAGGCCTTGGCGAGCCGTGTGCTGCGCCATCGGCGCGTAGCGACCGAAGTGCCACACTTGCGCGACGATCCAGTTGGTCCCTTCGCGCAGGTGCTCCGCGAGGTCGTAAGTCTCATAGTGCCAGTGGTGCAGGTCGCCGCGCTGAGGCCCGAATCCAACGAACCGGCCGTTGACGAAGAGCCTGTACCTCTGGTCGGCGCTGATCTTGACCTGGAGCGCCGCGGGCTTCTTCGGCAGCGAGAACAGCCGCCGGAACACGAACACGCCCAAGTCGCCGTCCGGGTGCTGGCTAGAGCTCACCCACTTCGCGTCCCAAAAGCCTGGCGCCTGGCTCACGGAGATTTCAGCCCCGCGACTATGCGCAGCTCGTCGTATGAGGCGACTTCGTCGATATCCGCCGCCATGGCAGGGTCGCAGCCGGTGACGATCACGGCCTGCCCGCCGAAGAACCGCCCGAGAAGCTCCTCCGCTTCGCGTACGGAGACGCGGCGCATGAGGTAGCGGAGAACCGTCCAGGGCCCGAGCCTGAGCAACATCCGCGCCTGGTTCTTGCGCGAGGCGGACATCTCAGCCAACAGGTCGAGCGCTTTCAAGAACGCCGCAGGCGAAGCCGCGAAGAGCGCACCAGAGACGAACGCGCCGTCGCTCAGTGCAATCGGTTGGCACGGGATGCGCGGGAACTCGGCCCGAAAGTCGCTCGCCCGGCACAGGCCCGCCGCGAGCCACCCTCTCATGCCCGGTTCAATTCTAGATTCGACCGATTCCATGAACGCGGACAAAACGGCGCCGGTCAAGAGCGGCGTGTCTGCCGGCAAGAAAAGCACGCCGTCCACTCCCGGCAGCGACTCCACCGCCTTTCGCGCGTTTTCGATCTGCGTCTCAAGCTCTGGAACGAGCCAGCCGTGGTGCACATCTCCAGCTACGTCTTCGCCGCTCACCGTAGCGCACTCGACGAGCCCTGCGTCGCGCACGGCGTCCAGCGTCCGGGCGAGGCACGAACGGCCGCCGACTACGGCGAGCGCCTTGCGGGGGGTGCCGATGGCAGAGGCGAGAGGGTCTTTAACGAGCCCCCCGGCAGCGACGACGGCGCCCCACCTCACTTCGCCGCACCCTCTTCCCGCCGCCTTCCGTCCGTCATCGCCTCCCAGAGTCTATCGGATCGGGCCACCCAGCAATTGTGCTGGCAGGGCCGCGCAGAACTCGACAAACGCCGCGAGACTAGCGGATACTGCCGTCCTGAGAGGTTTGCTATGCGTCTCAATTGGAAATTACTTGCATTTTTTGGATCAGCACTGGCAGTCGGTGCGCCCGCGCAGATTGGACCGGGACCGAGCGGCACGAGCGCTCTGGATCGGTTGCACGACACGTACCCTGAGCTTAGGGTCTCCCGGCTTGGCGCACGGGTCAGTCGGCTCTACGGCCCACCGTTCGGGTACGGCTTTACTCCGGAGCAGTCCGCATCGAGCTTTGTCGAGCAGTACGGCACCGTCTTCGATCCCGGCATGGGAAAGCTCTCGTTCGCGGGCTCGCAGCAGCTCATGGACGGCAAGTTCACCGCGGTCTATTTCAACGAGACCGTCATGGGGCTCCCCGTCATCGGCGGTGACCTGACCTTGCTAGTCAAAAACACCGTGGGCTCGCCCATCGTGCTGGCGGTCTCCAGCGTCCAGCCCGTACAACTCAGAGTGACGCTCGGACAGATCTCGGCGGAGCAGGCCAAGGCGATCGTTCGTCGCCAGGATCCGAGCCTGTTCGCGGAGGACGCGCCCGTCATGGTCGCCTACCCCAGCGAGACCGACACCAAGTTGGCATGGACGTTTCGGATCGCCAATGGCGACCTCGCGCACCAGCGCCGTTTCACCGTTTTCGTCGACGCGAGCACCGGGCAGGTGCTGGGCCGTCGGAACGAGGTCCTCTACACAGACGTCAACGGCCATGTCGACGCGTGGGCCACTCCCGGCCTTGCTCCGAACCAGCCGAACAACCCGGCGCAGCTCATGAACCTCGCAGACGTGACGGCTCGGATCGTCAGCGGGAACTCCACGCGCACCAACGCTTCTGGCAGCTTCACGATCACGAACGGCGGCACCGCCGCAGTCACCGTGCAGTCCGAGCTGATCGGATCATGGGTGAACGTCAACAACAACGCGGGCGCAGACGAGCTGCTCAGCCTTGGGGTGACTCCTCCTGGCCCGGCGAACTTCACTTTCAACACTCTCAAGACGGAGCCGGTCCAAGCGCAGGTAGACGGCTTTATCAACGTGCAAACGGTGCACAACTATGCCAAGTCGATCAACAGCGCGTACCCGGGGATAGACCTCGCGATCCCCTGCAACGTGAACCTCGCCAACACGTGCAACGCCTTCTACAGCAACAACACGGTCAACTTCTACGCCTCCGGCGGCGGTTGCCCCAACACGTCGTATTCGACCGTGGTCTGGCACGAGTACGGCCATTTCATCATCGCGCACGGCAACCCCAATCCGACGGGCGACTACCACGAGGGCATGGCGGACGTCAACGCCTCGATGCTCGCCAACTCATCGTGCTTGGGCCTTGACTTCTTCGGCCAAGGAACGGGCTGCCTGCGCAGCACCTACAACTCGGTCAACTACCCGTGCAGCGGTGAGGTCCACCTTTGCGGCCAGGTCATCAGCGGCGCGTTTTGGCTGACCAAGGACCAGCTAGACATCACGATCGGCGCCGGCCCGGCGCTGACCCTCTCGCGCCAGCTCTACCTGAACAGCATCCTTCTGCATCCGGTAGGGATCACGCCGCAGATCACGATCGACGTGTTGACGCTCGACGACAACGACGGCAACATCCTCAACGGCACGCCGCACTACACTGAGATCGCGACGGGCTTTGGCGCCAAGAACCTCGACGCGCCTGACCTGACATGGCTCACGATCACACCGGTCACGGTGCCCGGCGAGTTCTGGCGGTTGCCTTCCAGCATCGCCGCTGTACCGGTCGCGGTCGACGTGCAGAACGTGGTCGGCACTCTCGATCCACTCAGCGTCCGGCTCGTCTATCGTGTGAACGGCGGGGCCTGGCAAGAGAGGCCGATGCTCAACTCGAACCCCAACACCGTGTTCCGATCGACGCTACCGCTATCCGTGCCAGGCACGATCATGGAATGGTACGTCAAGGCCAAGGACACCCAAAACCACGAGGTCCATTGGCCCGCGAGCGATCCCAACGTCCTGATGTTCGGGACGGCCCTGACGACCACCTTGAACGACACGTTCGAGACCAACTTGGGCTGGACCGTCGTCAACGACCCGAGCCTCTTGACGGGCGCTTGGGTGCGCGCAGACCCCAACGGCACGGCGCTCAACGGCGCCCCTGCCAACCCCGAAAACGACTCGAACGACGCGGGGGCGCAGTGCATGTTCACCGGCCAGGCCGCCGTTGGTGGCGGAGCCGGGGACCAGGACGTGGACGAGGGGCCGACGCGGCTCCTTTCGCCGGTGTTCGACCTTTCGGGAGGCAACGGCGTCATTGACTTCCAGTTCTGGTTCTTCAACGACGACGGGGACGATCCGCTCGTGATCGAGATCTCGAACAATGGCGGAGCCACTTGGACGACGGTGAGGACCGTGATGTTCACCGGCACACAGAACGCTTGGACGAAGGGCACGATCCTGGTCGGCAACGTGATCGCGCCGACGAACAACATGCGCGTGCGCTTTTCGACGAGCGACGTTCCGAACGACTCGGTCACCGAGGCCGCAGTGGACGCGTTCCGCGTGAGAAGGCTGCAGTAAGAGTCCAGGGAGTCCGGGGGAGCCAAGCCCCCGGACTCCCTGACAAAGCTATGGCGCCCTCGGCCCGACTCGAACGGGCGACCAACAGCTTAGAAGGCTGCTGCTCTGTCCACTGAGCTACGAGGGCGCAGGGGCTTTAAGTGTACCGAAGGGCCTCAGTAGCCTCTGGCTTCGCGCTCGTCGAGAAGCGCGTGGACTTCGTCCAGCGTCACACCGAGCGCGCCGCGGTGCCTTTCGATCATCGTCTTGCACTGCTCCCCGATCTCGGCGCGGCACTCGGGCGAATTGAGCACGCCCAGCCAGTGCACCGTGAGCTGCGAGGACTTGACGATGCGCGTGCCCACGCCTGCGCGCTCGCACGCCTCTTGGATCGAACCGAAGTGCCCGCGGTTCGGGCCGTAGCTGACGGGAATGCCCCACTCCAGCGGCTCGATGACGTTGTGGCCCATGCCGGTCAGTGCGCCGCCGACGTACGCCGCGGACGCAAACTTGTACGCGTAGGAGAGCTCGCCTAGGGTGTCGAGCACATAGACGTCCGCCCCGGCCTCCATCTTGGACCGTCGGCTCGCAGTCAGGCCGAACGACCTGATGATCTCGACGAGCTCTTCGGCGCGGGTCGGCCGGCGCGGCGCGATCATGAGCCGAGCGTCGAGCGTCTTGCGCACAGAAAGGAATGCTTCGAGCACGAACCGCTCCTCTTCCGCGCTGTCCGTGCTGCCAGCGGCGAGGATGGGCGCCCGGCCGACGGACGAGATCCACTTGTCGATCGCGACGGCCTTTTCGGCGTCGATCGGGATGTGGCTGAGGTCGAACTTGATGTCGCCCGTCGATTGCGCCTTCGTTCCTTTGCTCAAGAGCCCGCTCGCGTTCCGCAGGTAGGTGTCGTTCTGGAAGAACACGGCGCGAAAGCCCGCGAACAGCCATCGGTAGTACGCGCGGCCGAACCAGAAGAAGAACTTGCGGTGCCGGCACCGCCCGTTCACGAGCACGACGTCGGAGCCGTACTTCTTGTTGGCGCGCACAAAGATCGGAAAGCGGTAGCGCTCCAACATCACTACTACGTCGGGCCTCGTCACTCGAAGCCACTTGACGACGGGGACGATCCAATCGAACGGCCAATACACCACCGACTGCGTCGGGTGCATCTTCTTGACGTGCTCTACCGTGTGGCGGTCGCGGATCGCCCAGGTCACTTTGATCTCAGGCCGCGTGCCGCGCAGCGCCTTCGTGATCTTGTCCACGATCAGGACTTCGCCAAAGCTCGCGCCGACGAGCACCACGTGCGCGCCCGGCTTGCCCAGGAGAGCGCGTGTGATCTCCGGCGTCTGAAGGTGCTGCGACCAGCGGGAGATCTCGAACTCTTCCTTGTTGGCACGGAACATCGCGCGCCGCGCGCGGTGCAGGAGGCTGAAGGGCGTCCAGAGCACCGTCACCGCGCTCCAAAGGAGCAGGGTCGGGTCGAGCCAGACGCGCGCGAACGTGTCGCTCGACGTCCTTGCCGCGTATTTCGCCTTTGTGATGCTCATACAAGCGTCCGCACAGCCGCGCCCAGCGGACCCCAGTCATCCGTGACCGCCTGCCAAATGTACCTGAACTAGAGACGGCTACAGACGACCTCAAGCCTTCCGGGCCAAGGTGAGGAGAGTCGCCTCCGCAGGGCAGAAAAGCCTTGCTGGAGGCCCCGTGGTCCCGAGACCCCTCGATACATAGATCGGTACGGGGGCGCCAGGATAGAAGCCCCTCAGGTACTTCTTTCCCAAACGGCTCTTTACTGGCGCCCAGCCCCAGGGCGTCGTGAACTGCCCGCCGTGGCTGTGGCCGCTCAGCATGAGGTCGGGCCCTAGCGGCAACTGGTCCACCATGTCCGGCTCGTGCCAGAGCACCACTGTCGGGTCGCGGGGGGCGCACTGGCGGATCGCGGTGAAGGGGTCGGCCATCCCTTCGCACGCCGAATCCACGCCGACCCAGTTGACGCCCCCGACGCTCCAGCACTCGTTGCGCAAGAGCCGCACGCCGAACGACTCGTAGATAGGGCGGAGCAGCTCGGCGTCGCCGCCGTAATAGTCGTGGTTGCCTGGCACCGCGACGCAGTTGCCCTCATATCCCTTCAAGGGCGCGAACGCCTCGCGCAGCTTCTCCTCTACTCCTGGGTACCAGTAGGAGACGGCGTCGCCGGCGAAGGCAATCATGTCCGGGCGCTCTTCGACGAGGAACTCGAGGCAGCGCTGAGTGAGGGAGACCGTCTCTCGGTCACGAACGTGGTTGTCGGCGACGAGGCCGATGCGGTAGCCGTCGAGGTCAGTCGGCCATTCCGCCAATCGCAAAGCGCGCCGCTCGCGGCGCAGCTTTCCTGTCTCGACGATGGCGCCGTACAACAGGAGCCCTGCGCCGGTCGCCAGAGACGCTAGAACAATCTTCTTGAAGCTCAATGTGCTCAGCCGCGCTGGACACTACCTGGAAGTCGGTGGGGGCAAAGACCATCGGGCCTTGCAAGCCGCCGTTCCCGTTGATCTTCTGCAGGATCAGGTCCGCCTGCTGGCGCACGGCCAGCAAGCTCTGCGTCTCGGCAGGCGCAGGGCGCTCTACCGGGCGGTCGAGCCGCAGCGGGCCCATGATGTCGCCCTGGCGGGGCGAGTCTTCCAGTCCGAGAACATGGCCGAGCTCGTGCCCGGCCGTGTTCACCATCTGTTTGTAGTTCATCATCTGCCCGTACGGGGTGTACGTGCGGAGAAGGATGGACGCGTTGACCTTGTACTGGTATTGGTCAGAGCCGAGGTCCATTACATTGCGCGACCAGCGCGTCGTGCCTGCAGACTCCTTCCCATCGAACTTCAGTCCCTCTGTATAGTACACGACCAGGTCTGCGTCTGGGTTCTGCACGAAGCGGAACTTGATCTCGCGACCGAGCGAGTCCTCCCAGTTGACCGCGGCGTCGCGCAGCGCGGTGGCGGCGTCCTCTTTGATCTGCCAAGGCACGTTCGTCGCATCGACGTACACGGTGATATCGCGCTTGAGCAGGATCATTTCCGCATAGGCGGTCGCTTCGTTCGCGTGTCCGTAAAGCAGCGCCTGCTGCGCGTGGTCGAGGTGGTCGTAGAGCCGGTCCTGGATGCGCGCGTCGTGCCCGCCCATCGCGCTCGCGCCCATAGAGGCTGCGACGAACGCAGCGACAAGTCCGACCTTGCTCTTAGTCCAGGCAAATACAGGCGAATACATTGAGATCGAACCGTCCCTGCGCTGCGCCAACAGCGCGCCCATGGGGCTCCTTCCACTGTTTCTTGCCTGGCTCATAGGTATTGTTTCGGTACAGGCGCCCGGCAACTTTACGGGGCACTAGAGGAAAAAACCAGATGCAGAAGGTCAGGGTCGGTCTCGTCGGTTGTGGCGGCTTCATGCGCCACCGTCTGCACCAGATGCTCGCGGTGCCGGAGGTGGAGATCACAGCGATGGCGGACCCCGACCCGAAGCAGACCGCTGAGACGAAGACCAAGCACCCAGAGCTGGCCGCCGTACCCGAGTTCAAGGGCATCGATCAGTTGATCGCCGGGGGCGGCGTCGACGCCGTGCTGCTCGTGACCCCGCACAAGTTCCACCGCAACGAGGTCGTGGGCTCGTTCGAGGCCGGCTTGCACGTGCTGGTCGAGAAGCCGCTCGCGTGCTCGATGGAGGACGCCCAAGCCTGCCTGGCTGCGCGGGACAAGAGCGGCAAGGTGGGCGCGGTCAGCTACCAGCGGCACGGACTGCCAGAGTTCCAGTGGCTGCGAAGCGTCGTCACGGGCGGCGAGTACGGACCCGTGCTGATGATCAACTCGATGCTCAGCCAGGACTGGAAGAACTTCACTCAAGGCACGTGGCGCCAAGACCCGGACCTCTCGCAGGGCGGCATGCTCAACGACTCGGGCAGCCACATTTTCGACATCCTCTTATGGACCACCGGGCTCAGACCGAAGGCCGTCTCCTGCATGAGCGACAATCGCGGCACGCCCGTCGAGATCGACTCTGTGACCTCGGTGCGGTTCGAGGGCGGTGCGATGGCGACGGTGTGCGTGATGGGCCACGCGTGCAAGTGGCACGAGCGCCACGTGATCACGATGGAAAACGCGATCGTCTCCTGGACCGACGGCGCGCTCGAACTGACGCCGCGCGGCGGAGACCCTCAGGTGAAGTCGGACTGGCCGGCGGCGCAGTCGCCCGACGCGAACTTCGTAGACGCAGTGCTGGGGCGGGGCAAGGTGCTCGCGCCGTTCGAGTGCGGGATGGACGTGGTCCGCCTCACTCGTGCGTGCTACGAGTCGGCCGCAAAGGGCGGCGCTCCGGTGTCGCTCTGAACGCGGGCGTGCTCAACCAGCGACGGCGGACTGTGACTCGGAGATCTTCCGCGCCTGCTCTTCTTGGTTGAGCGCGTCGACCATCCTTTGGATGTCGCCGTCGAGGTACTGCGAGAGGCCGTGCAGCGTAAAACCGATGCGGTGGTCCGTGATTCTGTCCTGTGAGAAATTGTAGGTCCTGATCTTTTCTGAGCGGTCGCCGCTGCCGATCTGTACGCGCCGCAGCTCGCCGCGCTCCTTGGCCTGCCGCTGTTGCTCGGCGTCGTAGAGCCGCGCGCGCAGCACGGTCATCGCCTTGAGCTTGTTCTGCTGCTGGCTGCGCTCGTCCTGGCACACGACGACGAGCCCAGTCGGTTTGTGCACGATGCGCACGGCGGTGTCGTTCTTCTGCATGTGCTGCCCGCCGGCCGAGCTGCTGCGGAACGAGCTGATCTCGAGGTCGCCGTCCTTGACTTCGACGTCCACCTCCTCCGCCTCCGGCATGACGGCGACGGTGACCGTCGACGTGTGGATGCGACCGCTCGACTCGGTCTTGGGGACGCGCTGCACACGGTGCACGCCGCTCTCGTGCTTGAGCTGGCTGTAGGCGCCGGGCGCCTCGATCGAGAAAACGACCTGCGACGAGCCGCCTATGCCGGACTCCTCGTTCGAGACGACGTCGTAGTGCCACTTGCGCCGCTCGGCGTACCGCGTGTACATGCGGAACAGGTCGGACGCGAAGAGCGCGGCCTCCTCGCCGCCCGCGGCGGCGCGGATCTCGATGATGACGCTCTTGTCGTCGTTGGGGTCCTTGGGCAGGAGCATGACTTTGAGCTTTTCTTCGAGCTGCGGAATCAGCGCCTTGGCCTGTTCGAGCTCCTTCTTCGCCTCTTCCGCGACCTCCGCATAGGCGGGGTCGCCCAGCATTTGCTCCGCGTCCGCGATCTGCTTGCGCGCCTTCTTGTGCTTTCGGATCACCTCGACCAGCGGCTCGAGCTCGGCGCGCTGCTTCCCCAGGACCGCGAGCCTCTTGGGATTGACGACGATCGCGGGGTCTTGGAGCATCTCCTCGACCTCTACGTACTTCTTCTCGATCTCGTCGAGCCTATCGAGCATGGACGAAGGAGTGTACCGACGTGAGATGTCGCAGTTCGCGAGTCATGAGTACACGGAAGGGCCATTGGCAGGCGCCACAGGAGCGGCGCCCTCCATGCCTACTCCTTCCGCTCGATCGCCTTGGCGATGCCGGGGATGGTGCGCAGAGCCTCGAACACCTCCGTCGGCACGGCGAGCACGACAGTGTTGGAGGGCGAGGCGCCTAGCCCGTCGAGCGTCTGCAGGGTTCGCAGTTGCAGCGCGCCGCTGGCCTGCGACATCGTCATCGCCGCGGCGGCAAGGTTTTCGGCCGCTTCGCGGTCGCCCTCTGCCTTGGTGATGGTCGCGCGCTTTTCGCGCTCGGCGCTCGCCTGGCGCGCCATGACGCGCTTCAGGTCCTCGGGAAGCTCGATGTCCTGGATGCGGATACCAGCGACCTCGAGCCCCCAGCCGTCGATCTCGGTCTCGACCATCTCTTCCACCTTTTTACCGAGCGACTCGCGATCGGCGAGGATGCCGTCGAGCGAGGTCGAGCCGACGATGTCGCGAAGCGCGGTCTGCGCGTACTCCTGCACCGCCTCTTCAAAGTTCTGCACGCGGATGACGGCAGCGGCGGCGTCCGCGACGC
The DNA here is from genome assembly GCA_946479035.1 of uncultured Chthonomonadaceae bacterium. The sequence goes on from CAMLDW010000007.1 coordinate 15,612, forward strand.
GCATGAAGATGACGCCGTCGATGCGCACCGGCACGTTGTCCTTCGTGATCGCCTGGCGGTGCGGGATCTCGAGAGTCCGGATGCGCGTGTCCACCATCTTGACGGAGTCGAAGAACGGCAGGATCGGGAACATCCCCGGACCGCGCTGTCCGTGGTACTTTCCGAGCCGGAACACGAGCCCCCTCTCCCACTCCGCCGCGATTCGCAGCGAGTTTGAGACGAGGAACGCGAACGCGACAAAGGCGCCGAGCGCGATCCCTCCGGCCATGCCGCCGGCAAGGACGTTGAACAGGGCAAACCCGATCCCGGCGAAAAGGCAGAACAGAAGGAACGGTACGGGGTTGGAGAGCCGGACCACGTTCGAGTGGTGGTACATGTTGGGCGTCCGTGCGTTGAAGAGGTCGGGGAGTTCGGGCCTGGACATTGGGTTCCTAGCAAGAGTGTATACGGGAAGTCAGTCCGGTCGGTTCGACCAGGAGGCGCGAATGCCTAGGCCGATCACGGCGAGCGAGAAGGCGAGCCAGAGCAGGCTCCAGACGATCGCCGGGACGTGCGTCGCGGCCTCCATGTTCGAGGCGTCGCTGTGGCCGAGGTCGCCCGCAGCGACCCTGATGAGCACGAGAAAGGACTGGAGGGACGTCAGGCACGTCTGGACCCCCAAGAACTGTGCGGCGAACACAGCGGCGTCGCCGTTGAGCAAGAGCGCGCCCATTCCGAGCGCGACGATCCACGCCAGCCCGATGAGCACTCCGGCGGCCTCACCGCGCACGAAGAGCAGCATGCTGAGCGCCAGAAAGCCCGCCGCGACCCACAGCATCTTGCGCGCCGACTGCGCCGTCCGCGAGCCGAACACCAGGATCCCGCCGACGATGGAGCTGCCGACATAGCCCGCCGAAGAGATGAAGAACTCGCTGCCTCCGACCGTGGTCGTGAGCCCGCTGCCGTCCGGCATCACGAGGATCGTGCCCACTCCGCCGCCAGTGAGCATCGCGGCGATCGCGTGACAGAGCTCGTGGACGTGCGTGTTATAGAAGACGAGCGGGAGCAGCAGGAAGCGCAACGGCGCGACGAGCCAAAGCGCCAGAGCGGCGGCGGACGCCCACACGAGGGTCTTCTGGTGCTTCTTGAGTGCCATCGCCGAACGTCCTTGAGAGCCTACGCAAAAAGACGGGCAAGCGTTGTTCCATGCCTGGGCCCGAATCCACAGGATTTAGGCTCAAAGCTGAAGTAGATTGCCAGCTTTGTTCCCTATCGCACCTCGCATTCTTACCGATAGACAACGCAGGATGCAAAGAGGTCTTTACGCCTCCGCGACAGGCATGGCGAGCGCCCAACAGCTGCTCGACGTCGTTGCGCACAACCTCGCGAACATATCCACGAACGGATACAAGCGCGAAGGCGCCGTGTTCAACGACACGCTCCAGCGCGCGATGTACGCCGACGACGGCCGGTACCTCGGCAAGCTCGGCACAGGCGGCTGGATGCAGGACCACTACGTGGACATGGCGGTCGGCAGCATCACGACGACGGGCAACCCGCTCGACGTCGCGATCCAGGATACGAAGGGTTTCTTTGCGGTCCAGACCCCGAACGGCGTGCGCTACACGCGCGACGGCTCGTTCACGCTCGACAAGGACAAGCAGCTGACGACGCAGGACGGTCTCCCCGTCCTCGACGGCTCTGGTCGGGAGATCACTCTCCCGGTAGGGCCGGTCGAGATCGACGCGGCCGGGAACGTGAGCGTGAGCGGCCAGCAGGTCGCGAAGATCGGCGTGTACGACGGCACGGTCACGAAGATGGGCGAAGGGCTCTACCAGGGCGCTTCGATGAAGGCCATGGACGCACCGCGCCTGCAAGCGGGGGCGATCGAGGGGTCGAACGTGAACGCGATCGAAGAGATGATCGCGATGATCCAGTTGAACAGGATCTTTGAGATGGCTCAGCGCGGAGCGCAGAGCCAGGACGACATGACGCAAAAGTTGCTGTCGAGCATCCAAGGCCGATAAGAGACGCTGGACCTGACCTAGGAAGGGTCAGGGGGCGCAGCGCACCGCCGAACGCGGGGCGCGGGCACGGATGGCGACGACGACCGAGCGAAAGTGAGGTTATCGCCTAAAATGATGAGAGCACTAAGCACGGCTGGGACAGGAATGATCTCCCAGCAAATGAACCTGGACACGATCGCCAACAACCTGGCGAACGTCAACACCACCGCATTCAAGGAGCAGCGCGCGCAGTTCCAGGACCTCGTCTACCAGACCTTCCGCGCCTCGGGCGCGAACGGGGGCGGCAGCTCGAACGCGCCACAGGCGGCACAGATCGGCCTTGGCTCGCGCTTCGCGAGCAGCGCGACGAACTTTTCCCTCGGCACTTTCCAGCCCAGCGGCGACTCGCTGCACATGGCGATCAACGGCGACGGCTTCTTCCAGGTCACGCTTCCTGACGGCTCGATCGCCTACACGCGCGACGGCTCGTTCGCGGCGGACTCGGAAGGCCAGGTCGTCACAGCCGATGGCTACCTCCTCGAGCCCAACATCATTGTCCCCACCGGCGCTAACGCGGTCAGCATTTCGCAGACGGGCGTGGTCTCCGCAGTGCTGGCAGGGCAGAACGAGCCGACGACGATCGGCAACATCCAGCTCGTCGTGTTCCCGAACCCCGCTGGACTGACGCGCATGGGCCAAAACCTGTATCGCGCGGGCGGCGGGAGCGGCTCGCCGTCCACGGTGACCCCGGGAGACCAGGGCGCGGGGACCATCAACCAGTACTTCCTCGAAGGCTCGAACGTGCAGGTCGTCGAGGAGATGGTGAACATGATCGTCGCGCAGCGCGCCTATGAGATCAACTCGAAAGCGATCCAGACCGCCGACGACATGCTCGGGACCCTCAACAACCTCAAGAGGTAACAAACAATGCTCTCGACCTTCGCAGCTCTCTTGACCCTTGCCGCGCCCAGCGTCCCAGTCTATGTGGACGGCGACGGCTACATGCGGTTTTTGCGCGACGGCCGCACGGTCTACTCCAAGCAGACCGTTCTGACGGTCGTGGACGAAAAGCTCGCGAGCGCGGACGGGCCGCTCGTCAACCCGCGCATACAAGTCCCGGGATCGCCGGACGCGATCACAGTGACGCTGGACGGACGCGTTGTTGCGAAGTACGCCGGAAAGGACACGGAGCTCGGCCGGCTCACGATCGCGCTCTTCCCTGACGACGTGCGCCCTGTCGTGGACAAGGGCTTCCTCGTTTCTTCCTATCGGCCGACGCTCGCCGACGCAGGCGTCGACACCGCGGGAGTCGTCCGCACCGGAAAGCCCGGCGAATCGACCGCGACGGTCACTGTGTACTCGCCCGAGACATTGGCCGGCGGTACCGGAGAGATCGAGATCAACTTGCGCGAGAGCGTGCAGATCGAGGGCAAGGCGATCACGCTCGGTGACATAGCCGACGTTACGGCCGACGACGCGACGAAGGCGCGGCTGAACACCCTGGAAGTAGCTACGGCCCCGCCTTTGGGAGTCACCTACAAGTTCACTCAAGACCAGCTCAAGTTCCGTCTGCTTCGGTATGGCAAAGAAGTCGATCAGTACAGGTTCTCCGGCTCAGACCAGGTCACAGTGAGCCGAAAGGGCCAGGACGTCACGCAGGCGATGTTCGTGCAAGCGGCGATCCTGGCCGCACAAGAAAAACTCGGAAAGGGACTGCAGATCAGCACCAATGCGACGGGCCCTGTGTTCGTCGCTCCGATAGGCGTGCTCGACCTAGTGGGCGAGCAGGTGACGCAGGACGGCTCGCACTTGATCGTGCGCGTCGCAGTGGTCGTGGACGGAGTCCGGATCAACAGCCGCAACATCGCGCTCGAAAAGAGCGACCCGGTCTCTAAAATGCGGGTCGGCGCGACGGTGAAGGTGATCGTCCGCTCGAACCTCGCGACGGTCGAGACGACCGGAAGGATCAAGTCGATCGACCCTGCGGCGAACAGTGTGGTCGTCGTGATCGCGACGGGCGCAGAACTGACTGGCACGGCCGTCGCCGACAACACGGTCGAGGTGAAGATATGAAACGCACGCTTCTTACCTGTGCCGCGGCTCTGATCGCAGCGGCTTCGTTCGCACAGAGCAAAGGGAACCCTGGGTCGCTGTTCGACCCGAGCGGTCGCAACGCCTTCACCGACAACGTCGCGCGGCGTGTAGGCGACCTGCTCACGATCGAGGTGGACGAAAAGACCGTCGCGAGCTTCTCTGCGACCACGCAGGCGAACAAGAACGACCAGTCTTCGATTAACGCGCAGTTCTTCAACGGGCTGCTCGACAGGCTGTTCCGCCCGATCTCGACCGGAGCAGGCAGCAAAGTGTCAGGCGACGGCAAGACCACGCAGAACAGCAACATGACCGCGACGATGAGCGTGCTGGTGAAGCAGGTGATGCCGAACGGCAATCTCGTCATCGAGGGCCGGCGCAGCCTGATCACCAACAAGCAGACGCAGACGATCGTGCTGAGCGGCATCGTGCGCCCCGCGGACATCCGACCCGACAACTCAGTGCCCAGCTCGAGCGTCGCAGAGGCTCAGATCAAGATGGACGGCTCCGGACTGATCTCGCAAAGGCAGCGCAAAGGGATCCTGACGCAGATCATTGACTGGCTCTTCTAAAGGGAACGAAATGAAAAGAACAATCTTTCTGATCGCACTGGCGGCCTTCGGCCTGATCGGCTACGCGCAAGAGAACACGACGACGCAGCAGAACGCCGAGGACCTGAAGAAGGCCCAGGAGCAAGAGCGCCTGCAGCACGAGGCCGAGCTAAAGCTGATCCAGGACGCTGAGAAGAACGGCATCGCGGTCCGCATGAAGGACATCGGCCGCTTCCGCGGCGTGCGGACGAACATGCTTCAGGGCTACGGCATCGTGGTCGGGCTGGCAGGCTCGGGCGACACGCAGCAGACCCCTTTCACGGCGACCCTGATCGAGAACGCGCTCAAGCGCTGGGGCACCAGCGTGGACGCCACCAAGTTCAAACCGAAGAACGTCGCTGCCGTCTCCGTGACGGCGGAGCTGCCTCCGTTCGCCGCGCCGGGCAACTCGATCGATGTGACAGTGAGCTCGATCGGCGACGCCAAGAGCCTCGAAGGAGGGACTCTGCTGATGGCGCCGCTCTACGGGCCGAGCGACTTTGAGACGGTGATCGCGGTCGGACAGGGCTCGATCAGTATCGGTGGCTTCAACGCCTCTTCAGGCGGGACCGACGTGCGGAAGAACCACCCGAACGTAGGGCGCATCCCTGGAGGCGCGACAGTCGAGCACAGCGTCGATACGCAAACGATCTTTGAGGGCAACAAGCTCTACTTCGAGCTCTATGACGCGGACCTGACGACGGCGCAGCGGGTCGCAGACGCGCTCGGCAAGGACATGCCTGGCTTCACCGTCACGCCGATCGACGGAGGGACGATCCAGATCCAGATCCCCGACCCGAACAGGGCGCTGCTCGCGATGAGCCAGATCGAACAGCAGACCGTGCACGCGGACGTGCAGGCAGTGGTCGTCGTCAACGAGCGCACCGGGACCGTCGTGATCGGCGGGAACGTGCGGCTTGGCCCTGCGGTCATCGCGCACGGCTCCCTGCAAGTGCGGATCGACCAGATTCCGATCATCGTGCCGAGCGTGCCGTTCAACCCCAATCCTCCCCTCGTCACGAGCCAGAACGTCATCGACGCGGGCGAGGACAAGACGCAGATCGGCGTCATACCGCCGAACGCGACCATCAACGACCTCGCGAAGATCCTGCAGACGCTGCAGGTCACCGCGCGCGACATCATCGCGATCCTGCAGGCCTTGGCCCAGCAGGGCGCGCTGAAGGCGAGGATCAAGATCCAATGACCACGACCAGGCTCTCGACAGAACTGGCGACGAACGCTGGGGCCCAGACGGCAACGAAGCCGCGCCCCCAGCTCCGCGCGGACTTCCGCGAGGAGCTAGAACGGAAGCTGGAAGGCTGGCTTGGCCGACCCGGCACGCCCCAACGCGCCAAAGTCGAGGGCCTAGTCGAGGGGATGCTCGGAGAGCCAGACGCCAAGGGCGTCAGGCACTTCGATCTGAACAAACTCGACGAACAAAAGCTGTACGAACTCCATAGGCTTGAAAAGGCGAGCGAGGACTTCGAGGCGGTCTTCGTAAAGGGCCTGCTCTCACAGATGCGGCGCTCCAGCTTTGCAGAAAAGAGCGGGCCGATGGGAGACATGGCCAAGGACTTCATGGACCAGGCGGTCGCCGAGAGCGTGAGCCGCTCGCGGGACACGATCGGGATCGCCAAGACCGTCTTCATCGAAATGGCCCAACGGGTCGTGAACACAAAGGACTTGCAAAAGGGCAAGGACTGACCGGAGAAACAAATGGCAAAGAGAACAAAGCAACTACAGACCCTGTGGTGGGACTGGCTGAGCACGGCGGAGAGGCTGCTACTCTCGCTGCACGAGCAGACCGCCGCCCTCACGCTGCGCAAAGTCGAGCGGCTGGAGCTGATCCAGCCAGAGATCGACGGCCTGCTGCACAGGATGAAAGAGATCGACGACGAGGCTGTGGCATCGGCGCGCGGGCTGGCCGAAGGACTTGGCTGTGAGCCGGACCTTCGAAGCCTCGTCGATGTGCTCGAAAAGACAGAAGCACAGGAGGTCCAGTCGATCGCGAACCGCGTGATCGTCGTCGGGCGCAACGTCCAACAGATCATCGACCGCAACCGGGCGCTGATCGAGAACGAGCTGGAGTACGTCAACGGCACTCTGGCCGTCGTCGACCGCGTCGCTCACGAACAACAGGGCCCCTACGCAGGAAGGAAGAAAGCCGCGAACCTCGTGCTGGACAACGTGGCCTAGCCGGGAGGAAACAAGATGCCAGGTGCTTTTTCAGGGATCAACATGGCGTCGAACGCCCTCCGGCTCTTCCAGAGGGCGCTGGACACGACGGGGCACAACATCGCCAACGTCAACACCCCGGGCTACTCGCGCCAGACCGTCGAGTTCAAGACCCAGGTCCCGCTGACGTTCTACAGCGAGGGATGGAAGGCGCTCGGCACGGGCGTCAACCTGAGCGCGATCGCGCGGATCCGCGACGCGTACCTCGAAGCGAGCGCACGAGACAACTCCGGAAACCTCGGCAAGTACCAGACCCTCGCCGGCGCGCTCAAACAGATCGAGGGCGCCTTCAACGAGCCCGGCGACCAAGGCATAGCTTCGGCGCTGGACCAGTTCTTCGACTCGTGGTCGGCCCTGGGATCGAACCCGAACGACGCGGCGGCGCGGACACAGGTCCAGAACGCAGGCGCGCTGCTGACTTCGCGCGTTCGCGGCACGTGGACGCAGCTTCAGTCCTCCGCGGGGCAGCTCCAATCCTCCATGACCACCACGCTCACGCAGGTGAACAACCTCGGCGCAAAGATCGCGGACCTCAACACGCAGATCCGCCAGTACGCCGCCTCCGGCGGCAGCCCTAACGACTTGCTCGACCAGCGCGACGCCGCCGTACGCGAGCTGAGCGGACTGGTCGACACTCAGGTGCAAACGTTCCAGGACGGCTCCTACGCCGTGTACGTCTCGAACTATCCCCTCGTGGACAGCGCGGGCGCACGGCCGATGCCGAACAACTCGTTCGATGCAAAGACGTCGACCTTCGTCGCCGACGGGATCACGTACACGGTAAAGGGTGGCGAGCTCGCGGGCCTGTTCCAGTCCTTTACGGCCGTGAACGACCAGATGGCCCAGCTCGATACGTTCGCGAACGAGCTCCGGACACAGTTCAACACCGTCCACGAGACCGGAATCGACCAGGACGGCAACACCGGCGTCGACTTCTTCAACGATGCTGCCCCGCAGACCGGGGCGATCGACTTCGACCTGGGCGCCGCAGTCAAGGCGTCACCGCGCGCGATCGCGGCGGGCACGACAGGCGCGCCGGGCGACGGCGGGCTGGCGCTCGTGTTCTCACAGATGCGCGACACCCAGTTCCTCTCCCTCGGCAACCAGAGCTTCCAGGGCTACTACTCCGCGAACGTCTCGCAGGTTGGGTCTCAAGCGGCCTACTACCAGAACGCGCTGGACACGGAGAGCGCGGTCGGTGAGCAGATCACAAACCAGGTGCAGGCGACCAGCGGGGTCTCGCTCGACGACGAAATGGCCGAAATGATGAAGTACCAGAGGTCCTACCAGGCGGCGGCCAAGGCCCTCACGGTATTCGACCAGGTGACGCAAGACCTGATCGCGATGCTACAGAGGTAGGCGAGGTGCACTAAATGAGGGTTTCGACGAGATACCAGTACGACGTCTACACGGCTAACATCCGCGAGGCGCAGGCGAACTACTTCGCTGCGCAACAGCGCGTCACGACTGGCAAGCGGTTCAACCGCGTCAGCGAGGACCCGGTCGCAGCGATGACGGCGATCAACGCGCGCAGCCTCCGAGCGCGCCTCGAGCAGCTCAACAAGAACCTGCAGACCGCCAAGGAGTACACGGGCACGAGCGAGAGCGTGCTCGACGATGCGAACACTGCGCTGAAGCAGGCCTATACCCTCGCGATCCAGGGCGCATCCGACGCCACGACACAAGAGTCGCGCGACGCGATGGCCGACCAGGTCGCATCGATCCAGCAGCGGATCGTGGACCTGGCCAACACGCAGGGCCTGAACGGAAAGTACATCTTTGCCGGCCAGCAGTCCTCTACCAAGCCGTTCTCCGCGACCAACGGCGTGCTCTCGTTCGCAGGCGACAATCTGCCGATCCAGGTAGAGGTGCGGCCTGCAGAGACGATGCGCGTCAACCTCGACGGAGCCGATACCCTGTTCGGCGACATCTACGCCTCTCTGGAGAACCTGCAGAACGACCTGCGCAGCAGCGACGTCGGCAAGCTCTCTAACCAGGACGTCGCCGCGATGCGCACGGCGCTCGACCAGGTCGGCACCATGCGCGGCCTCAACGCGACCAAGCTCCAAGAGATCGGCAGGCTCGACCAGGAGGGCCAGCGCCGAATGGACGACCTGACCAAGACGATCTCAGACAACGAGGACGTCGACATGGCCGAGGCGATCACCCAGATGCAGGCGGCCGAGACGGCCTACACCGCCTCGCTCCAGGTCGCTAGCAAAGGCTTCCAACTCAGCCTTATGGACTTCTTGCGATGACACAGCTCACCACAGACACCGCGCGCTTCGGCCGCCTGACCTACACGAACCAGGACGTCGTCACCTTCGACCACGGACTGGTCGGGTTCCCGAGCCTGACTTCCTTCGTGCTCATCCAGCACAAGGAGGACAGCCCCTACCGCTGGATGCAGAGCATCGACGACAGCGAAGTGGCCTTCTTGGTCGTGGACCCGGCGCACTGCGTCGAGGGCTACTCCCCGGAGATCCCCGAGTCTGCGGTCGAGACCGTCGGGATCAAGGACGAGACCCCCAGGCTCGTCTATACTATCGTATCGATCCCAGCCGGGAAGCCGGAGGAGATGACGATCAACCTCGCAGGGCCGATCGTCGTCAACCTGGAAAACGGCCGCGCGAAGCAGATCGTGTTGGCGGACGAGTGCTACCCCATAAAGCACAGGGTCTTCCAGAAGAAGTCTGACAAAGCGGCGTAGTCTGCGGCGGGAACGGTCGAGAGCCACGGAGGGCATACCAGCGTGCTGGTACTGACAAGAAAGGTCAACCAGAGCATCGTAATCGGAGACGACATCGAGGTCGTCGTCTTGGAGGTGCGCGGCGAACAGGTCCGCCTTGGCATCAAGGCGCCCCGCAACGTCGTCGTCCACCGCAAGGAGATCTACGACCAGATCCAAGAGGAGAACCAGGCGGCATCGACCGTCAATCCGGCGGACGTCCCAGACGAGAAGGGGCCTTGAGCGAAGCGAAGGGCACCTCGTGGAAAGAGGAAGTCAGGGCCGTCTGGCCCTATGCGACTTCGGTCTCATCGCTCCTTTTCGGCGCCTGCGCGCTGGTAGGGCTCGTCTCCGCCTGGAAGTCGGGGGCCAAGGGCGCGCTTAGCTACGTCCTCGCCGTCACCGATCCCGCGTTTGCCGCGCTGGCGATGCTCGTGATCTGCGTCGCGTGCCCGGCCGTCTACTTGGGCGACCGGTTTCGCTTCCCGCACGTTCTGACGCTCCCGACTCTCTATGTCGCGGTGGTCTATGGGATCAAGTCGCTCAGCCGGAACTCGGCCGGCAGCCTCCAGCGGTACGAAGGGGCTGAGCGATCCGACTTGCTGTGGCTGGACTGGCACGTGGTCGCGCTGGCTTGGGTGGCGCTGGTGATCGTGTTCTTCGTCGTCAGCGCGCTCGCCCGGATTCCTAAGCCCGAACCGTCGTAAAATGGCCGTCAGATGCTGGTCCACTTTGGGACTGACCTGATCGAGGCCGAGTGGGAGTCCGCCGACCTGTGCATAGGCACGTTCGACGGCGTTCACCTTGGCCACCAGGAGGTCGTTCGCACGGCGCTGACGAAGGCGCAGTCGGCCGAGCGGACCTGCGTACTCGTGACGTTCGACCGACACCCTGCGGCTGTGCTCGCGCCCGAGCGCCGACCTCCCGCGGTCGCGACGCTCGCGCAGAACCTCGCGGTGTTCCGCTCACTCGGCGTGCCCGTGTGCGTCGTCCTGCACTTCGACGCTGCGCTCTCACAGGTCACGGCGCAGCAGTTCCTTGATGGAATCCTGGTCGGGAAGCTCCGTGCGCAGGAGGTCGTCGTCGGCCATGACTTCGCGATGGGTCGTGGGCGCGAAGGCACGGCCGAGTGGCTCGCCGCGCGCATCGCGACAACGATCGTCCCGCCGTTCATGCTGCAGGGCCGCCGCGTAAGCAGCAGCGAAGTCAGGAGGTCCGTCGCCGAGGGAGACGTCGCAAACGCTGCACGCCTGCTCGGTCGGCCGTTCGCGATCGAGGGAGTCGTGGTCGCTGGCCAAAAGCTGGGACGGCAGCTCGGTTTCCCGACGATCAACGTCATGCGCTCGATGGGCCAGGTCGTGCCTGCCGACGGGATCTACGCTGGGGTCTGCACTACCCCGTCTGGCACCTATCGCGCCGCGATCAGCCACGGGGTCCGGCCCTCGGTCGGCGGAACCCTGCGCACGCTCGAGGCGTACCTGCTGAGCTATCCTGGAGACTCGCTCTATGGCCGCGCCGTTGAACTGTCCTTCTGCGAGCGGTTGCGCGACGAGATGGATTTCAGCGACATCGAGGAGCTGAAGGTCCAGATCGCGAAGGACGTTGAAAGGACCGCTAGCGTGCCCATCCACGGGACGACGGCGTAGAAGGACCCAGGCGGAGGAATGTCGATGAAGAAATGGATGGTGTGGTCGTTGGCAGTTGCGGTCGCCGGGCTGGCCGTGCTCTTTTTCGTCACGGCCCCAAGCGACGACCAGCTTGTCCGGCAGGCGATCGACGAGTCCACGAGGGCGAGCCGCGAAGGCAGGCCCGGAGGCGTATTGGAGTACCTCAGCCCGTACTTGGCGATCAATGCAGACCCCATGATCGACCGGAGCGACATTGCCAGAGTCGTCCGGCTCTCCAAGCCGGAGGTCAGATTTGGGCCCTACGCCCCACAGATTGATGGCGAGGCTGCCCTTGTCAGGGCCGATGTGGCCGTTAAAATGTCGTTTCAGGGCCTAAACATAGACACAACCTTCCACGGCGTCCAGGTGAAACTGACCAAGACGACGGGCGTCAGGTGGCTGTTCCTGCCTGGAAGCAAGTGGAAGATCACCGAGGTCGCCGCCCCGGATCTGGACAAATACACCGGCGGGCTCCCCTAGGACAAAAAGCGAAAATGCCCAAAGTGGCGTTATAATGCGTGGAGCGGCGGGCAGCACCCGCCGTGATCCGAGTGGTGATATCGAGATGAAGAAGCTGATTACAATCCTTGCGCTCACGTCTATCGTGGGCGTCTTTGTGGCCGGTTGCGGCTCGTCTGACACGGGCAGCACGACAGGCGACACGACTGGCACGACTGGTACGACTGGTACGACTGGTGCGTCGACCGCAGGCGAGACGACCGGTTCAACGACTGGTGCGACGACCTCTGGCGCTACGACCAGCGACATGGGCGCGACGGGCGGCGCAGCGACGGCTGGCGCAGCGACGGCGGGCGCGGGCACTGCAGGCGCAGCGACGGCGGGCGCAGGCACAGCAGGCGCAGCGACGGCGGGCGCAGGCACAGCAGGCGCAGCGACGGCCGGCAAGTAAACCAACGACGGTTCTTGAGTGACATGCAGGCTCCCACTTGGGAGCCTGCAACTGTCTTAAGCCTTCGTGCTCTCCGCACGGACCTTGATCGCGTTCAGGGCCCCTTCCATGTTCTTGACCACGATCGCGTGTATGACCCTCTTTACGAGCGGGCCAAGGCCCGGCACAACGTACTCGTAATCGAGCGCGCTGTCGAATCGCGTGCCCTCGTTCTCCTGCTTGAACGACCATGTCCCTTCAAGCCGGTCGTAGTCGCCCTCAAGCTGTCGGAACTTGCACACGTGCGCGCCGTCGTCCCAAACGTCCTCTTGCCTCCAGCGGATCTTTAGTCCGAACGCCGGTACGATCCCGACCCAGTCGCTCACGATGCGCGCTCCAGCGCGCTCGACGACGGTCAACGACTTGACGTCGCTCATGAACTCGGGGAACGATTCGTTGTCCTTTGCCACGGCGTAGACGTGGGCGACCGGGGCATCGACCCAAACGGTCGTCTCAACGGTGGGCATAGACGGGAATCTTACCAGCGGCCCCCGGGCTGGCACCGACGGCCCAAGGGCCCGCACCGGTATCCTCGAACGGCCCAATCGGCCCATCCCCAGGCAACCATGGTGGACCTGAGGTACCGGGCCGGACGTTTAACTGAGTACTGATGCGCCTCGGCACCCTCCTCTTGTTCGCCTTAGCGGCCAGCCCAGCGTGGTCCGCACCCCAGTCCGAACAGACTGTCGGGGGCGACTCCCAGGGTCAACAGCAGGACGCAAAGGCCGACGCTAAGCACCAAAAAGACGTCGAGAACGACAAAAAGCTGGGCGCTGACTTCTCCAAGCAGATCGAAAAAGAGGTCGAGTTCTCTAAGAACGAAGAGTATAAGGCCAGGGTCACGCGAATTGGGGACGAAGTCGCCGCGATCGCGAACAAGAGCCAGGTGCGCGTGCTTTGGGGCGACCCAAAGCTCTCGTCGTTCGACTACCACTTCTTCGTTCTTAAGGGCGACGACGTCAACGCGTTCTCCGTCCCAGGCGGGTACATCTATGTGTACGAGGGGCTCGTCCAGTTCGCGGAGTCCGACGACGAGCTGGCCGGTGTGCTGGCGCACGAGATCTCGCACGCTGCGTTCCGGCACATCGCGACGATGCAAAAGGAACAGAGCAAGCTCGACCTGCTGAGCATCGGCGCGATCCTCGCAGCGATCTGGTCGCAAAAGGACGCAGGAAAAATCCTTGTGCCGACCGGCCTCGCCATACAGGGGGTTCAAAGCGGCTGGAGCGTGAAGGCCGAGGAGGCCGCCGACTTTGGCGGCCTGCAATTCATGCTCAAGAGCAAGTACAACCCGCTCGCGATGCTCACCTTCATGGAGCGGCTCGCCTATCGCGACCGCTTCATGCCGAACACCGACTGGGGGATCTTCCAGACCCACCCGCCCACTGACGAGCGCGCAAGGACCCTCGTCGGCGAGCTCCAAAAGTGCAACGTGCCGTTCCACCGCAGCACAGTGACGACTTCCCTGCGCGCGGCCAATAAGATCGGCGATGGGGGGATCGAGGTCTGGTTCGGCCAAACGAAGATCCACGTCTTCAGCGGCGACGACGCGCAGACGCGCGCAGACCGCGCTGTCGACCACCTCAACGAGTTCTTCGACGCCGTCCCCGCAATGTACGAACTACAAAAGGACGGCACGACCGTCGTCGGCGCGAACCGGAGGCTGTTCGACGTCGAGCAACAGGACGCCGAGGCAGAGGGATCCACCCTGAAAGACTCGGTGGACAAGGCGATCCAGTCGCTCAAGAAGGCGATCTTCGACCTCGGCTATCGGGTGTGGGCTTCGAAGATCGGCTGAGCCAGCCGCTTGAGCGCGCGCTCAACCGCTTCCGTCACCCTAAGCGCCGTCTCCCTGCCGTTGAAGCACAGCGCCGATTCGTAACCGCCACGGTCGTAGTCCTCCGGCTCCAGCACGTATCCGATCCAGCCGTTACAGTGGCTGATGACGACAGCGTGTGGAAAACCAAGTGTTGCCGCCAAGACCTGCACTTTTCGGCCCACAGCGGCGCTCGGCTCGCCCGGGATTCCGATCAGCAAGAGCCCACCGGCCTGGACGATCGTCACCTCAGCCCCCAGCGGCGCAAAACGCTGGATTAGAACCTGATCGAGGGGGCTGGCGACCCCAAACTCCTTCGCGAAAGCGGGGCTCGGCACAGGCTTGTCGAGGGCGATCTTTTCCTGCACGAACGTCAGAGACGAGCCGTTTTGCCAGAGATCTATTACCCTGGCAGAACGGTAGGCGGCTTTCAGTTTTTCCACCATCGCCGCGAGGTTTTCCACCGGGTCGCCGGTCGGGTAGTCGGGCGAAACGTCGCCGAGCGCTCCCGGCACCACTAGGCCGCCGGAGTCCTTCGCATAGGCGCCCATCCAGTCGCCGCTGGTCTGGTTCCGCTTTTCGTCGTAGACCGTGCCGTGCGCAGCATAGATCGTGAGTACAGGTCTGCCACCCAAAGCTATCCAAGTCGCGGTCTTGTCGGGCTGCGCCCCTTCTCTTCGGCCGTGGTTTGCGTCGACCTCGCCCTGCCTCATCTTGAGACTGGCACCGTCCTGGGGAGCAGACGCGATCGCGTCTTTGACCGAGGACGCGAGCTTGTCCGCGTACCACTCCATCCACCGGCGGCTGAACGAGGCGATCCCCGGGACCTTGAAAGTCATCCGGTCGTTGAGCATCTGGCTGTCGGGCGCTGAGTGGGTGTGGGTCGCGACCAGCACCAGCGAGACGTCGTCAGGCATCCGCTTCTTCACTGCAACAACGAGGCTCTCCGGTATGGTAAGCGCGTCGAAGGCGACGATCGCGACCTTCTTTCCACCGGACTCGAAGAGGACCGCGCGCGCAAAGAGCGCGTCTCCGCCCGGCTCCATCTTCTTGTCGGCGCGCTGCGTGTATCCGCCCAGCGGCAACAGTTCAGGAGGCGTGACGTCCGTCTGTGAAGTTCGGAGAGTCAGTCCGGGGCCGAGGGCGAGTGCCGCGACGACGGCGAGCATTGAGCCTAGTTTACGGTACCGGGGACGCAACTAGGTCGTCTGCTACAATCCGGTCGATGGGCTTTCGGGTGCATCTCGCCAGCGATTCCTACAGCGTCGAGCCTGGCGTGGCGGCCTCGGTCGGTCTGGACGTGACCAACGACGGGTCTTCGCCGATCAAGGTGGAAGTGCAGGCGGAAGGTATCGATCCTGAATGGGTCGCTATCCCCGTCCCCGTCATCGAAGTCGCCGGGGGCGAGACCGTCTCCGAGCGTCTCTACCTAAAGCCTCCGCGCGAACCGGAGAGCCTTGCGGGCTCCTATCCGTTCGCGCTTCGCATTTCGGCTGTCGACGGCGAAGAGAAGAGGACCCTTCCCTGCTCGCTGGAAGTCAAGCCGTTCCACAACGTCAGCATCGACGTGCAGCCACGGCGCGGCCTGGTCTCGCTCGTCGCGCGGCAGACGGTGTTCCAGGTCACTGTGATGAACCTCGGTAACGTCGAGCACACTCTCAAGCTGTTCGCGACCGACCACGAGGAGATATTCTCTTACGAGTTCGACCACGAGCAGGTGACGGTCGCGCCAGGCGCCCAAAGGACGGTCGCGGTCACCGTAACGGCGAACAAACCGCCTCTGATGGCGAACGCGCGCCTGCAGCAGTTCACGGTCTCGTGCCGCAGCCTGGACGACAAGACGATCGCCACCGCGACGCACGGTCAGGTCGAGCAGCGAGCGCTCGTGCCGCCAGGCATCCTCACCCTCGGCTTGCTATTGGTCTTCATCCTTGGCGCGTTCATCGTGCTGATGCCGAGAAAGCCGACCGTCGACACGCTCTCCGTGACTCCGGACAAGCTCTACCTCGGCGACGCGTTCACCGTTAGCTGGACCTCTTCGCACGCCAAGTCGGTGAGGATCATCGTCGACGGCGCAGACTATGAAGACCTCAGCCCGTCCGGCTCCAAGAGCTTCTCTCCAGACAAGGAAGGCGACATTCATGTCGAAGTGTTCGCGATGAACGGGCAAAGGGCCGGCGACCCAAAGACCCGCCTCGTGGCAGTGCGGCAGCGGCCAGTGCCCCCCGAACCCAGGATTCTGGAGTTCGTTATAGACCCGACCGACCTCACGGTGGACCAGACCTTCCGAGTCAGCTACCGGCTGAGCGAGTCGGTGACGGACGCGATCCTCTACCCGACGAACCTCAAGCTCGACCCGCGCCAGGATAGCGTTGAGGTCGTCGCCAAGATAGCGGGCGAATACGACTACAAGATCGTGGCGAACAACGCCGCCGGCCAGACGACCGAGCAGTCCGTCCACGTGAAGGTCGTCAAGGGGAGCAAGGCCTCGATCATCGTGTTCCGGTCCGACAAGGCAGTGGTCGACCCGCTGAACGGCCTGATCACGCTCGAATGGCAGACGCTCAACTCATATCGGCGCGAGCTCGTCTACGACAAAGTTACGGTCCCGCTCGATGAAGAGAGCGGAAAGCGGCAGTTCTCGATCGACCACCAGACCACCTTTACGCTGCGCGTGTGGGACGCCGACGGTGCGACCGCCGAAAAGACCGTCACCATAAGCACGGGATTCGGCGACACCTTCCCCACCAGCACGACTTCCGGGGGAGGGTGACTTTGCCTAGGGCCCTTGTCTCGGTTACCGACAAGTCCGGCGTCACCGAGTTCGCGCTCGGTCTCGTCGCACTCGGCTTTGAGATCCTGAGCACGGGCGGAACAGCAAAGACGCTTCGCGGTTCCGGAGTCGCGGTCATCGACGTGAGCGAGGTCACCGGCTTTCCCGAGATGCTCGATGGACGGATCAAGACGCTCCACCCGCTCGTGCACGGCGGTCTGCTCGGCGATCGGCGCAACCCCGACCACGTCCGGCAGATGCGAGAAGCGGCCATCACGGGGATCGACCTGCTCTGCGTCAACCTCTACGCCTTCGAGCAGACGGTCTCCGGCGCGCACGACCTTGACCAGGCCATCGAGAGCATCGACATCGGCGGGCCAGCGATGGTGCGCGCGGCCGCGAAGAACTGGGCGAACGTCGCGGTCGTCGTGGATCCGGCCGACTATCATAGCGTGCTTGAGGCGATCAAGAACGGCTCGATCGCCGACATGCGCCTCGCCCTGGCCGCAAAGGCGTTCCGCCACACGGCGTACTACGACTCGGTCGTCTCGCGGTACCTCACACATGCTGCGGGCGATGAAGCCTTGACCGAAACCGTCACCGTCGGCCTTCGCAAGGCGCAAGAAATGCGCTACGGCGAGAACCCGCACCAGCGAGCCGCGCTCTACACCGACCCGCTGACCGGCGGAGGAGTCGCGCACGCAAGGCAGATCTGGGGAAAGGAGCTCAGCTACAACAACGTCCTGGACAGCGAGGCCGCGTGGGAGCTCGTGTGCGACCTGCCGCAGGGCGCGTGTGCGATCATCAAGCACGGCAACCCCTGTGGCGCCGCGGTCGGCGCGGACTTTGGGGAGAGCTATCGCCTGGCGCGCGAGTCCGACCCGGTCTCGGCCTTCGGCGGCATCGCCGCCTTCAATGGGATCGTCGGCCCAGGCGCCGCAGAGGCGATGACCGAAAAGGGCAACTTTCTCGAGGTCATCCTAGCCACATCGTTCGCAGAAGAAGCCGCGGCCATGTTCCGCGACAGGGCCGGCTGGGGCCAGTCGGTCAGGCTCCTCGAGGTCCAGCCCTCCGCCTCAAATAGCTATCTGTCGGTCAGGTCCGTGCGCGGAGGGGCGCTGGTCCAGGATTCCGACGAGGAGCCGGAGCCGAACTGGCAAGCGGTCACGAAGACGGCCCCTAGCGAGGAACAGATGAGGGCCCTCCAGCTGGCCTGGAGCATCGTCCCGCACGTCAAGTCCAACGCCATCGTCGTCTGCACGGCCACCCGGCTCCTGGGGGTCGGCGCGGGCCAGATGAACCGGGTCCAGTCGGTCCGGCTTGCCCTGGCCCAGGCGGGCGAGGGGGCCAGGGGGGCCGCCCTGGCCAGCGACGCCTTTTTCCCCTTCCCGGACAGCATCGAGACCGCAGCCCAGGCCGGGATCGGCTGCATCGTCCAGCCTGGGGGCAGCAAGAAGGACGGCGAGGTCGTGGCCGCCGCCGACCGATTGTGTATCTCCATGGTCTTTACCGGCGTCAGACACTTTAGACACTAGGCTGCATCTGCTATCATAGGGGCAGTCAGGAGCAAGGCTTTGAAGAACCAGAACGATCTTATCGTTGCGGGTGCGGTGGTGCTAGTCTGCATCGGCGTCTCGCTGGCGTTTATGTTTACCAAGCGCGAACCGGTCAAGCCGCCCGCGCCGCCCGTCGTAGTCACCAAGGACGCCGAGCCTTCGGCAGCCTCTGTCGTATACGCCAACAGCCTGCCGGGCGAGGGCAGCGGCGGTCCTGGCGCGCAAGCTGGTGGCGCCAGTGCTATGGCGACCCCTAGCGGCGCAATGGCTACAGGCGTAGTCGGCGGCGGCGGCGGCGGCACGTCAGCAACCGCCAAGTAACGACCTCGGAAACGTTCTAAAGAAGCCCTGTCGGCCTGCCGCGCGCCGCGGGCTTCTTTTCCGTTTGGCAGGGCCTAAGGCGCGGGCCAAACAAACCGATGGTTAGAGTGCAAGGAAGCGCAACCGAGAGGTCCTCCCAAAGGACTGGCGCTTGCCTTCCCCGACCCTCACGGCGGAACGCAACGCATGGGTAGAAACGGCGCCCCGAACTTCTGGAAGAACATCCTACAAAAGCTGAGCCTTGACGTCGGAATCGACCTCGGAACGGCGAACACCGTCGTCTACGTCGCCGGCAAAGGCATCCAGATCCGGCAGCCGAGCGTCGTGGCCGTGGACAAGAACACCGGAAAGGTCCTCAAGGTGGGCGAAGAGGCCAAGCGCATGCTCGGGCGGACCCCCGGCAACATCGTCGCTATCCGACCGCTCAAGGACGGCGTCATCGCCGACTATGACCAGACCCTTGAGATGATCAAGGAGTTCGTCAGGATGGCGAGACGCAACCACGGGTTTGCGCTCTACAACACCGTCGTCGTCGGCATCCCCAGCGGAGTGACGGAGGTCGAGCGCGACGCCGTGCTAGACGCGTGCCGCAAAGCGGGCGCGCACAAGGCCTACGTCATCGAGGAACCGATGGCCGCCGCAATCGGCGCCGGTATGCCCGTCGGCGAGCCCGTCGGCTCGATGATCGTCGACATCGGCGGCGGCACGACCGAGGTCGCGGTCATTTCGCTCGCGGGGATCGTGCACTCGCGGTCCATCCGCATCGCCGGTGACGAGATAGACGAGGCGATCGCCGCCTACGTCCGACGCGCCTACAACCTCTATATCGGTGAGCGCACAGCCGAACAGATCAAGATCGAGATCGGCAGCGCGTTCCCGCTCGAGCACGAGCTGACGATGCCCGTCAAGGGCCGAGACCTCGTGACCGGCCTGCCTCGCAGCGCGGAGCTGACCAGCGAAGAGATCCGCGTCGCGATCCAAGAGCCGCTCAACGAGATCGTCGAGGCCGTCAAGCTGACCTTGGAGGCCACGCCCCCTGAGCTCGCTGCCGACTGCATGAACAACGGGATCGTCCTCGCCGGCGGAGGCGCCCTCTTGCGCGGTATCGAACGCTTGATCGCCGAGGAGACCTCGATCCCCGTCCACGTCGCTCAGGACCCGCTGAGCTGCGTCGCCATCGGCACCGGGCGGATGCTCGACATGATCCACGAGGACGCCGCCATGCGGAAGGTCCTCGAGAGGGCCTCACGCACCTGAAAGAACAGAAGAAGGTCGATTGGGTCGTCGTCGCTGGGCTCTGCTTCCTTGGCTTCGTGCTCGGACAGCTCCAGACCGTTGCGAAGAACAAGGGCCACACGGACTTCGTCACCCGCGCCGTGCAGTCGGTCGAATCATGGCCCGCGGGCGAGATCAATGCCGTCCTTGCTTTTGGTCAAAACATCAGCACAGGCGTACGGGACGCGCACCGGCTGAGGCAGGAGAACGCCGAACTGCGTGCGATTGCGCAAAGCGCCGAGATATACAACGAAGCCATCGACCGTGTGCAGAAACAGATCGACGCCCTCAACGCGATGGTCGGGTACGACGCGCCTGGCCCGTTCCAAAAGGTCTTTGCAGGCGTCGTCGGCTACTTCCCCAACGAGAACCGCATCACGCTGGACAAAGGCAGCGACGACGGGATCAAGCCGCACATGCCCGTCGTCGCCGCGGGCGGGCTCGTCGGTATCGTCGAGACAGTCGACAAGAGCCGTAGCCAGGTCCTGCTCGTCACTTCGCGGGCGATCCGGGTCGCGGCAAAGATCCTCGCGCAGCCGGACGTGCCAGGCATCCTCCGCGGCGAAACGCAGAACCGGCTCGTCTTTGAACTACTTGCCTCCGACGACGTGCACACCGGCGAGCAAGTAGTGACTTCCGGACACTCCGAAGACACGCCAGCCGGCATCTCGATCGGCATCGTGGTCGAAGTAATCGACGATCCCCAGTTCGGAACCAAGCGCGTGTTCGTCCTGCCGAACCTCCACATGGGCGCCGTCGATGAGGTGTTCGTCCTGAAATGAACAGGACGAGGCCGTACATCGTCCTGCTCCTCGCCTTCTGGATCGCAGCGGCGCTGCAACAGACTGTCGCATACAAGTTCAGCCCACCCCCCGATTTTCTGATCGTCGTCGCGCTCTCCGCAGCCGTCATGTACGAGCCGGTCGTCGCGGCCCTGCTCGGCTTCATCGCTGGCGTGCTTCACGGGGGCGTCACAGGGTCCGACACTGCGAACTTCGCGATCAGCCGCACGCTGGCCGCCTACGCCGCCGGCTACGTCAGCAGGCTCGAACTGGACGTCCGGCCCTGGTACGTAGCCCTGGTCGTCGCCGCAGGGACGGTCGTCATCCACCTGCTTATGATGATTCCGGCCCCCCCACCGACGGTCGGGAGCTACCTTCGGGATACAATCCTTGCGGCTTTGTACAACGGCGTGCTCGCCTTTCCGATATACACGGTTCTGCGTCGCTCGCTGCGCCCCACGGTGAACTAGCTCCGATGACGACCCAAGAGAACGTCCTTGAAATGGCGCGCCGCCAGCTCGCGACGGCCGCCCGATACCTCGATCTCGACGAAGGGCTCCACAAGGCCCTCGCGCACTCCAAGAGGCAGGTCATCGTCAACTTTCCCGTCGTCATGGACAACGGCGAGGTCCAGGTCTTCCAGGGCTTCCGGGTGCAGCACAACGCCAGCCGCGGGCCCACCAAGGGAGGCATCCGCTACCACCACCACGTCGACCTCGACGAGACCAGCGCGCTCGCGATGTGGATGACGTGGAAGTGCGCCGTCGTGAACATCCCGTTCGGTGGAGCCAAGGGCGGTGTCCGCGTCGACGTCAAGCGACTGAGCCGCCGCGAGCTGGAGAAGATGACGCGGCGCTTCGTGACGGAGATCACTGGCATCCTTGGCGAGCGCAGCGACATCCCCGCACCGGACATCGGCACCAACGCCATGGTGATGTCCTGGATCATGGACACCTTCTCCATGCACGCCGGATACACGGTGCCCGGAGTCGTGACCGGCAAGCCGATCGAACTGGGCGGGTCGGAAGGGCGCGTCGAAGCGACCGGCCGTGGAGTGATCGTCTCGCTCGAAGAGGCTGCCAAGACAGTCAACCTCGACCTGAACGGCTGTACAGTCGCTGTGCAGGGGTTCGGCAACGTCGGCTCAGTCGCGGCAAGGCTCGCCGATGACATGGGCGCGAAGGTCGTAGCAGTCAGTGACGCCAAAGGGGGCATCTACAACCCCAAGGGACTGCCGATCCATGACCTCTTCCACCGCTACAGCGGCATCGACGGCGGCATCCACAACTTCAAAGACTGCGAGAGCGTCACGAACGAAGAGCTGCTCGAGCTCGACTGCCAGGTGCTCATCCCTGCAGCCATCTCGCAGCAGTTGCACAAAGGCAACGCCGACAAGGTCAAGGCAAAAATGATCGTCGAAGGCGCGAACGGCCCGACGACCCCGGACGCTGATGAGATATTCAACGACAAGGGCGTTCTGGTCGTCCCGGACATCCTCGCCAACGCCGGAGGCGTCGTCACCAGCTACTTCGAGTGGGTGCAGGACCTGCAGAACTTCTTCTGGGAAGAGGTCCAGGTCAACGAGAGGCTCGCCCGGATCATGCGCCACGCGTTCCACGCCGTCGACCAGACCATGCGCGCCCACAAGACCGACATGCGCACGGCAGCGATGATCATCGCCGTCAAGCGCGTCGCAGACGCCACTGTCATGCGCGGTATCTACCCGTAGCCGTCTGGGGCGACTGGTATAATCGCTCCGCTCCCTTGCGCGGGTGGCGGAATTGGCAGACGCGCTACCTTGAGGTGGTAGTGCCCAAAAGGCGTGAAGGTTCGAGTCCTTTCCCGCGCACCAAGCTTAGTTTGCCTCTCCAGCGCGCTAGGCGGCGCGCCGGCCCTCAATGGCGGGCCGAGGTGCTTTGCCCGGCTCGTGCAGAAGCACGGCTTCGAACAGCCGCTCGTATTCTCCGGCCAGCTCGCTGATCGAAAACTGCCTGCGATAGGCGGCAAGGCCGTTCGCGCCCATCGCCTCGCGCACTTCCATTGGCAAGCGGATCAACGCCCGGACGCACTCGGCCAACGACTCCGCGTTCTCCGGCTCGAACGTGAGCCCAGCGTGAGACCGCGCCATGATCTCCGACGCGTCGCCCTCGACCCCGCACAGGATCGGTCGCCCTGCCAGAAGATAAGTCTGCGTCTTAGAAGGCACAGTCAGTGCGAACAGAGGGGCCCTCTTCAGGTGCAGGATCAGCGCGTCGGCCGCCGACATGAGCGCAAACGCGCTGCGCCTCGACACCTGGCCGAAAAACCTGACGTTGGGAAGACCGCGGCTGGCGGCCGACGACCTGAGCCGCTCCAGTTCGACACCCGCACCGACGATCGTAAACTTGACCTCAGGCAGATCGGAAAGCTTCTCTGCCGCTTCGAGCATCGTGTCCAAGCCCTGCGCAGCGCCGACGTTCCCGGCATAAACGACGTTGAACCCTTCGCTCAGCCAGCCCTCCTCCCCTCTCGCCGCGTTGTGCGCGTCCTCGTCCGCCCACTGCGGCAATACCAAGACCTTGCCCTCTTCAACGCCGCCTTGCACCAGGTGCTCCTTCATTCCCGCCGACGTCACAACGACTGCCGCCGCGCGCCTGTATAGGAACGCGCACGCCCTCTTTATCGCCCGCGTCACCCAGCTCTCTCGCACCATGCCGCTGCTCATCAGTGTCTCGGGCCACAGGTCGTGGACCTCTAGCACAAAAGGAGCGCGCTTGACCTTGCTGATCAGCCAGCCGGCGAGCGCGGTCGTCAGCGGCGGGTGGTGGATCCAAATCAGGTCCGGACTTCCGACGAGCAGCGGGCCCAAGAGCGTGGCAGCAGCGCCAAAGCTCGCATAACTGAGCGCGCGTCGCTTGACAGACCTGCTGTGGTCCGGAACCATCGGCACTCGCACTACGCGCACGCCTTCGATCTCCTCTCGCTTCCAAATCCTCTGCCTGTATCCGTCGTACACCTTGCCGAACGGGTAGTTGGGGAACGAAGTGAGTGCGGTCGCCCTGTGACCGCGCCTCGCCATCTCGCGCGCTAGCACGGACGTGCGCGTATCGCACGGCTCCGGGCGGTAGTGCATCGAGATGAAGAGCAGTTCCATTTCTCTCATGCCGCAACGAGCGCGTGCCTGTGACCGACTACGATCGACGCGACCACGCTCGAGACGTTCTGTTGCAGATACTCCGCGGGAGGCTCCCAGCGAGCGCCTGACCCGACCACGGCCTTGGCGCAACGGAGGATCGACCCAGGATCGGCGCCAGAGAGGATGCCCGATCCCGCCTCCAGGCACTCGGCCCTCTCCGTCACGTCGCGCAGCACCACGCTCGGGACTTGCAGCAGCGTCGCCTCCTCCTGCACCGTGCCGCTGTCGGTCATCACGCACAGAGCGTGGCGCTCCAAGTGCACAAAGTCGAAGAAGCCGAGCGGAGCGACGAAGCGCACGAGCGAGGACTTCGGGGTCAACAAGCCCCTCTGCACCTTGTCGGCCGTGCGAGGATGAAGGCTGACGATCACCGGCGCCCGGAACTGCTCCGCGACGAGCTCCATCCCGGCGATGATGTCCGCCAGGCGAGCCGGGTCGTCGACGTTTTCGGCGCGATGCACCGTCGCGACCACGTACCCTCCGTCCTTCAATCCGTACTGCCTCAGCGCGTCGCTCGCGTCGATCCGCGCGCTGTTCGCTTGGATCACTTCCCAGATCGGGTTGCCCGTGACGAACGTGCGCTCCCGCGCAAACCCCTCGCGCAACAGGTTCTCCTTGCTGCGGTGCGTGTAGGGCAGCAGCACGCTGCTGCAGTGGTCGATGATGCGGCGGTTCGTCTCCTCTGGCACCCGTCCGTCGTAGCACCTGTTCCCCGCCTCCATGTGGTACACCGGGATCCCGAGGCGGGCGGCCGCAACGGCGGCAAGCCCGGAGTTCGTGTCCCCGAGAATGAGCACGCGGTCTGGCCCCTGTTCGCGCAAGAACCGCTCCGACCGCGCGATGACCTCTCCCACCTGTCCGCCAAAGCTCTCGGCACGAATCCCCCAGTGCTCGTCCGGCTGGCGCACGCCAAGCTCGCTGAAAAAGACGTCGCTCAGGTTCGGGTCGTAGTTCTGGCCCGTGTGCACGAGCACGTGCTCGCAAAGCGCGTCGAGCCGCTTGATCACCAGGCTGAGGCGGATGATCTCGGGCCGTGTGCCCAAGACCGTCGCGACTTTCACGCGGCGATCCTCACGAACGCGCGCCCGCCAGCCAGCGGCGCGAGCATCTCTTTGATCCCCTTCTCGTCGAGCGTTACGTGCGCCGACGAGTACTCCTTTTCGAGCGGACGGTCTACTTGGACCGGATCGAGCTGCTCGAGCATCGGCTGAATCACATAGTAGTCGCCGCGCTTGATCGTCCGGTAGCACTCCTCTTCGGAGACCATGATCTCGTGGATCTTCTCGCCAGGACGGATGCCGGTCACCAGCACCTCCACGTCGCGCCCATCGATCAGCGCCTTGGCCAGGTCCACGATCCGCGCGGATTCGACGAGCGGCACATAGGTCTCGCCGCGCTGTCCCGTGCGAAGCGCCTCGAAGACAGTGTCCACCGCCTGATCAAGGCTGAGGAGGAACCGCGTCATGTCGCGCGTCGTGATCGTCACCGGGCCGCCGTGCTCGATCTGCTCGAGAAACAGCGGCACCACCGAACCGCGAGAGGCGATGACGTTGCCGTACCGCACTACGTTGAACCGCGTGTCCGGGCACTCGATGTTGCCGTTGATGAACACGCGCTCCATGATCGCCTTCGTCATCCCCATGACGTTGATCGGTTTGCACGCCTTATCGGTAGAGATCCCTACGACCTGCTCGACGCCAGGGCTCTGATCGCGGATCGCGCGGACGACGTTCTGCGCGCCAAGAATGTTGGTCTTGACCGCCTCGTCCGGGAAGATCTCGCACGTCGGTACCTGCTTTAGCGCCGAGGCGTTGATCACGATGTCCACTCCCTTGAGCGCGCGGCACACGGAATCGTACTCGCGCACGTTGCCAATGATGAACCGGAGGACGTCCTGCCCGCGCTCGTAGATGATGTCGTGCGTCGCGTTGGCGAGGTTGCGGTAGTCGACGCGCATCTGGTGCTGCTTCGCTTCGTCGCGAGAGAACACCGTGATGCGCCGCGGCATGCCGAGCTCTCCCGTGAGCATTCTTCGCACGACGGTCTTGCCGAGGCTCCCGGTGCCGCCGGTGACGAGAACGTGTTTGTCTTGGAGGATCATGACGTTTTCCATTTGTCGTAAGGAGTCGGGTCGCTCGCCATTGCGGCGACCATTTGTGGCCAACCAGGGGAAACGTAGCCGGTCTCTTCTGCGAACGCGGTCCCATCCAGCGTCCTGTCGACAGCGACTGTCTCGTCCATAACAATCTCGGCTTCAGCCCTGAATGAGAGGTTGAGCAGACCGAGCAGCGCGCTCTTGTCGATCGGCTGCGATGCGACCTGCCACAATCCGCGCAGGCCCTTGTGCTCGAGGATGACGTTTGCAACGACATTCGAGAGCTCGTCCGTCGTCACTCCACTGAACCGTGCGCGAGAATAGCCCTTCACGCGCCCGTGGCGGTTGGATAGGAACCACTCCACCAAGCCTTGCGTCCCCGTCAGCTCGCGCCCTATGATCGAGGTCCGAAGCGTCACGGCCGTCCCGTCGCAGACTTCGCCCAGCGCCTTCGATCTTCCATAGAGGTCGCGTGCGTCGGCGGGGTCGCCCTCTCTATATCCGCCGCGCAAACCGCTAAAGACGCAGTCGGTGCTGACATGGATCAGCCGCGCCCCGTGCTTGCCGCACAGCGCGTTCAACCGGTGCGGGAAAAGCGAGTTGACTTCGATCGCGGCGACCGGGTCTTGCGCCGAAGCGTGCTGCTTCACGATCCCGATACAGTTAACGACCGCCTGCGGGCGCACCAGCTCGATCGCCCTTTCGACCGTGGCGAGGTCCCGAGCGTCCACGCCGAGCACGGTCCTGTCCGGACAGTAGAACCCAAACCTCTGCAGGCCCGCCGGCTCTGAGCGCACCGTGACGTACGCCTCGATCGGCTCGGGCAGGCGCTGGCAGAGCTTGTGCCCCAGCATCCCCGTCCCGCCCAAAATCAGTGTCCGCATGGTTAGCCCCGGTTAGGCCGCAAGTTGAGCCTGGGCCCAGTATTTTTATCGGGTCTTTGGCCCCCCAGCTTGACCCTTGAGGGGCCTGCGAGGGGCTTACTTTCAGGCTGCACGGACCCCCTCCGGGAACAAGTAGCTGCCAGCACCGCCGTGCTCTCCCTTAAGGCGCGAAGAGTAGTAGCCGCGCACGCATTGGACCGCAGCTCGGTAGCTCGCGCCGTCCATGTCCACAAACTCCTGAAGCGCCCGCGCCCACGCCGCAGGATCTTCGAGCGGGACGACCCGCCCGGCGCCGGCCGCGTCCATGTCGGACCACGGTGTGCGGTCGCTGATGACGCACGGCAGTCCCGAGGCCAGCGCCTCCGCGATGACGTGACAGAAGTTCTCGCCGTGCGTCGAGAGCACGAACACATGGTGGCTAGAAAGAGTCTTCGGAACGACCGACTGCGGCAGCCCACCGTGCACCTTGACCGTCACGTTGGGCGGGAGCTGCGCGACCTCGCGCTGGCACTCCGCCCAGTACCGCTCGTCCTCGATCGGGCCGTAGACGTGCAGCTCTACGTCCCCCGTCAATTGACCCATCGCGCGGACCGTGAACTCGAGGTTCTTCATCCTCGATACGCGCGAAAGGAAAACAAACTTGCAATGGCCGGAGCGCTTATCTGGCCGGTCGTGGTCGCCGACATGGATCTGCGGCGCGGCCTCGCGTTCCACCGTGACCGGCACTTCGCCGATCTCCCTCGCGATGTCGCGCCTTTCGGGCTCAGCTGTCGCTTGCCACCCGAGCGAGCGGTAGAGTCCAACTCTCTTCGAAATTGCCAAGTACGCCCGCTTCCTCAGCGCTTTGATCGAAAGCGCGCCGCGCGAGAGCTCGCCCCTCGGCGCCAGCACGACGCTCTTCGCCTTTACTAGGCCGAACCACCGCAAGAGCAGCACAGCGCGCGTCATCCGCGAAAAGAAGCTGTTGAGATAGATGACGTCAGGGCGCACCGAACGCAGGACCCACAACACCTGGAACACTCCTAGCTCGTCGGGGCGCGCATAGAAAACCCGGGCCTCGTCTCGCTCGTTCCACTCCCCCGCGCGGACCGAATCGTACGGACTCTCGCTCCCAAGGTCGCGGTCGCGGGTGAAGATCATGAACTCCGACCTTCCAGCGTGGAGCGCAGCGCGGCGCGAGACCGATACCGCTGGCCCGCCTCCCTTGTAGCCCGGCAGGTAGTAGTCGACGAACGCCAAGATCTTCGTGCGCTTCGTCAAGTACGCCGAGAGCCGCTCCAAGTGCGCCTCCCACGTCTTGTTCCGCAAGACGTATTCTTGCGCGCACCGACCGATGTTGCGCCTCGATTCGTGCGGGAGCGACGCGACGAACTCAATCGCTCTCGCAAGCGCCCTGGCCGATTCCTCTTCAAGCAAAAAGACGAACGCACCGAACTCCTCTTCGACGTGGCCCGTGCGCGTGCTCAGCAGCGGCACTCCGGTCGCCAGACACTCGACGACCTTTGAGGGGAAAACGTAGCGGTGCGTGACGAACTGCGTCGAACGCAGGTTGACGAGCAGGTCCGCGCTCCGATACGCATCGAGCACGCGCTGGTGCGTCACGCGGCCTTCAAAGCTGAGCCGTGTGTCTTTCGCCGCGTACTCTCGCACTTCCTTTTCGAGCGCGCCGCCGCCGAGCACGCTTACTCGCAGTCCCGGCGCGCTGCACAGCGGCAGAGCCTCCAGCAAGAGCCGCACCCCGTTCAGCTCGGAAAGCTGGCCCGCAAACACGACGTGGAATCCGCCCTGGTCCGAGATCCGAGGCGAAAACGACCGCACGACGCTCTCTAGCACGCCGCCTTCCAAGACCAAGTGCCTGCGCCCGGGCGCGAAGTCGTCTACGATCGCTTTGTTGCACACGAGCAGCCCGTCCGCCTTCGCGATCAGCCTCGTCTGCAGCGCGAACTCTAGCCGCCGCATCCAGCCGTCGCTCACCACTTCGCCCGGAACGTAGATGTCGCCCACGAACGGCACAAACTCCATTCCTAGCATTCTGCAAACCGGCGCGACGAAGTACGCCGGAGGCGCGTTCAGGTTGTAACTGACCACGACCCGCCGCCGGCCCCTGTTCTTCACTCCCCACTTGAAGGTCGCCCACGCCGCAGAGAGCCCGAGCGTCACGATCTTGAGCGCGCCAAGGTTGACGTGCGCCAGCGAACGCGCTGCAAGCCCGTTCTGCATGTGCACGCTCCTCGGCAGATGAAACAGCGACTTCGATATGGGATAAGAAGGGACGGGAAAATAACAGTACACGGTCGGCCTAGGCAGCGAAGAACCCACGAGCGCGTCCAATAACCCTGTCTGAAAGAGCGAGCCGGCCGTGCTGGTCGCCGCGTTGCCGCCAGCCGCTCCACTCGGATCGAACGCGCCAAGGTAGAAGATCTCGAAGCTCATGCCCTCTGCACCACCCGGCTCCGCGCGTGCGAACCCGCCCGCAGACGTATTAGTCCCCACACTGCGAGCCAAGAGTAGAACGCAACGACCCCCTCGCCGTCCTGTAGCATCCGGTTCGTAGCAGGAAGATAGAAGAGCAGCGTGGCGAGCAGGGTGAACGCCACGACGGACGCAGGGCTCCTCCCGCCCAAGGCGTCGATCCACGCGAGCGCGAACAGCCTGCCCAAAAAGAACATCAATAGCACCGTGCCGAGGAATCCAAGGTCGTTCGCAAAGTACGGGTACGCGGTGCACCACTGCACCGGATAATTGAATCCGTCCTTCTCCGATATCTGCACAGGCAGCGACCTGGATTCAAATCCCTCGTCCTTCGTCGCGCGCGCCCAGTTGCGCGTCAAGAACATGCTGTGACCGAGTCCGTACATCGGCTGCACGTCGCGGTCGAGCGCAAGGCTCAGCCCAAAGTAGCCGGTCGTGAAGTAGTGCATCAGCCCAAGGAACCCGGGCCGCATCTCTGCGGGAACGAAAGCTAGCACCGGCTTGTCCTGGTCGGGGGCGCTGTGCGTCACGGGGTTGAAGCCGTAGTCCGCGGTCTGCTGCCCAATCCGACTGACGTGGGAAAACACGAAGTAACAGGCGAACGCGACGATCGCGAACGCGCACGCAATGCTCCCGATCGCTTTCGCGCGGCGGCTCCAGAGCGTCACCCCCGCCCAGTGCGCCCCGAGCGACGCGAGCGATACCGCGATGATGAGGTCCGCTATGTCGCGCCGCTGCCCCGTGGCGATAGAGAGCAGCGCGATCACAAGGATCGACGCGACGAGCCCGATGCGCAGCCCGCGCCCCAGCCGCGACCAGTAGAAAACGCCGAGCGGCACGAGCGCGGCGAGCCAAGGCGCAAGCACGATCCGCACGTACGAAGCGAAGTTCGTCGCCCCCTCGGTGTATGCGTGCGACTCCGCGTAAGCCCGCCCTGGGTCCATAATCCCCCCCACGACGTCCGGCACCCACCGCCCGGTCTTCGCGTAGCTCGTCAGAGGGAGCGCGATCGCCGTCAACACAAGGCTCCATACCACCAGCCTCTTGTAGTCGATCGCGTTCTCCGTCGCCCTCGGCGCGCGGTGAGCGACACCGAGGTAACCGAAGAGGATCGCTACGTGGCACGCGATGACGAACGTGTACAGCCCCGATGGGTCGCGCATCGGCCACGACCACGGCCCGAACGCGAAGGCACCGAGCGTCAGCCACAAGAACGCTTGAAGCACGACCAACGGCGCGAGCCGAGTAAACCAGCCGAACTTCACGCCGCACCTCGCAAAAACCGTGAAGTGAACGCGCGGCGGCGTACGGCGAGGGCAGGGTCCGTCAAAAAAAGCACCGTGATCGCGAGCGCGCAAACGAGAAAACCGCTCACGACCGCAACGAGCCATCCGCCGAGCGCGCCCCAAAGTCCGATGCCGACGGCGAGGGCCAGCGGCAGTGCGCGCCAAACCCATACTTTCAATTCTCGAGCGCGTTGATCGTCGCACTCAAGCATCTTCCTCAGCCACCGCGAAGCCCACGCACCCGAGGCGAGCGCTGTGACCACCGCGCCGATCGGAAGCCCGACCGGCCCGAGCGCGCGCGCAAGACCGAACATCAGCGCCAGCCGCGCTCCGCACTCGAGCAGCAGTGCGGCGGACGCCGCCTGGTGCCGCCCGGTGGAGCGAAGAAGAGAGATCTGCATGTAGGACCAGCCGCCCGTGCCCGCGGCGAACGCGAGCGCGAGCGTCAGCGCAAAGCCCCCGTACATCACAGTGCCGACCCAGTTCGCGACCAGGGTCGCGTTTGCGGCGACGTACGCCGAGAGCAGCGAGAGCGCCGCGACGAAGTACGTCGACTCGAGCTCGCCGTACACCGTGCGCGTCCTCGGAGCGTCTCCTTCGGCGAAAAGGTGCGCAAACCCTCCGTAGGAGGCGTGGCCGATCATGTCTAGGACGCCGCGCACCAGATCCGCCACCTTGCGCGTCACTCCCAGCACCGCCGCCGCGACCGGGCCGAACGTCACCGCAGCGATCGTCACCATGCTGTTGTTCATCAGCGCATAGCCGATCCCTGCGGCGAAGAGCGGCGGGCAGTGCTTGCCTATGTCCGTCATCGCCGCGCGCGTCGGCCGCAGCGAAGAAACGATCTCGCGGTCCGTCCGCAAAACGAGAAAGGCGACCGCTCCCAAAAGCGTGACGCACGCGCGCAGCACCAGCCCGATGGCGATCGCGACAAGCCCGTGGCCCGTCGCCAGCAGTGCCGCAGTGACGGCGAAACCGGCCACGACGCCGGCAAGCGTGAACCCCTGCACCATGACCGTGTCCTGCAGCCCGCGCGAAAGCCCGACGACCCCATAGCCCAGCAAGGTCGCCGCCACTGCGACGCCGCACAGCCTCATCGCGTCTGCGAGCGACTGCGCCTCGGCCCCTTGCACGCCGACCCACGGCCCCACCGCGGGCGCGACCAGCCAGATGACCGCGTACATCAAGAGCGCGATGCAGCCCAGTGCGACCAGCGAAGCGCCCAGGTGCGCGCCGATTTCGCGCATCTTCCCTTCTGCGAGGAACGCGCCCGTCCGCTGAACGAGCAAGTTTGGGATCCCGAAGTCGAACGCGAGCATCCAAACGGTCATCTCGCCCGTCGCCAGCCACGCGCCATAGAGCCTCGGCCCGACGGCGTTTAAATAGAGAGGAAGGAGGACGAGGGACTGTAGCGCCGCGACGAGGGTCACGGCAGTGGAGCCAGCGAGGGTCGCGTACGCCGAGCGCCGTCTGCCGACTTGCGCCATTATGCGGCCTCGTCGAGCTCGATGCGCTCCTTGCCGCCCCTCTTCTTCCGCGGCCGCCCGAGCGCGCTCGCCAGCGAGACTGCCGCGAACAGACCGAGCGCGAGAGAGAGCGCCGTGTTCCTCAAGATGCTCTTATTGACCGGCTCGTCGCCCAGGTGCGGCGCGTCGAGCACCTCCCACCTGTTCGGGTCGCGGGCCTGTTGGATCGATGCGACCTGCGCCTGCTCCTGCAGTTGCTGAAGGATCACCGTGTGCGTCCCGAGCTCGCGCATCAGGCGCGTCAGCTCGCCCGCCTCTTCCGGCGCGAGCGCAGCGAGCCGTGCGACGGCCGTGATCTGCGCCTCCAGCGCGACCCGGTCCGCCATCAGCCCAGGCAGCTTCTGCGCGTCCGAGAACTGCGGGTCGATCAGCCCCTCGTGAGTCGCCTTCGCGTACTTCTCGAGCTCGCCCTGGAGCTGCGCCTTGGCGATGCGGATCTTCTCCTCGATCATCTTGATCTCTGGGGCGGTGGGCGAGAACGAGAGCTGCGCCGTGCGAAGGTCGTACTCCAAATCGGCGAGCGTCCCGCGCCACTTCTCAGTGCCGGGGAACGGCGTCGGCAGCTCTCCGCCGTCCGCCGCCACCTTGTCGCTCCAGTCCTGCGCCTGCCTGATCTGCGAGTCCACCTTCGCGTACTGGATCTCCAGTTCGCGCAGCGTCGCCACCCAGTTCGTCGGCGTAGCGATGAGCGAGCTCTGCTTTCCGTTCCCCGAGGGCGTCAGCGTCGGCGCAGTGACCGCGTGCTGCTGGAAGTCCAGCAGCTTCGACTCACAGTCCGAGACGCTTGCCTGCTCCTGGGCGATCTTTGACTGCAGCACTTCGACGTCGTTCTGCGCGAGCGGCATGTTCAGCGAGCTGTTGATGTCCCGCAGCGCCTGTAGCCGCAGCGACACCACGTTCATCGCGAGCGAAGGGTCCTTGCTCCTTGCAGAGACAGTGATCGTGTTCTGCATCGCTTGGTCGAGCACGGTGCTCATCGTCTCGACCTCTTTGCTCCTGAGCCCGGTCGCCTTCGCGACAAAATCGAGCGTGTGTGCGCTCTCCAATATCCCCGTGTACACGCGCACCGGCGTCGGCCCGCCGAGCGCAGACGCGATCGAGCCGGTGTCGTCGCCGCTCAGCCCAAGCGCGCTCGGCTGCCGGACAGGAAAGATGATCGTCGCCTTCGCTTCCCATACTGCGGGGGCGAAGAGCGTGTACGCGACGCCAAGGCCTACAGCCAACAGCACCACGCACGCGACGAGGGGCTTGCGCTCCTTGACCGCGGCAAACAACGGCGTGGCTTCTTGGGGCTCGGTCTGCATGCTATTTCTTGATCAGGTTCTCGAAGAGCAGCGCGGCGGAGATCACTTGCACCGCGTTGGCGAGCGTGATCCCTTTCGGCTGCCCGAACAAAAGGCTGTCGCCTGGCTGTACGACTGGGTTCGATTTCACGTCGCCGCCCTTCAAATAGTCGTCTAGGTTGAACAGCGCGATCGACAGGTGCCCGTCCGCCTCTGGGTGCGCGAGGTACACGCGCCGCAAGGTGCCCCGCGAAGAGAGTCCGCCCGCCGCGGCCAGTGCGTCGGTCACGCGAGGCGTCTCGCCGTCCTTGATCAGCACTTTGCCGGCGGACGCAACGTCTCCGAGCACGTAGTAGGCGCGCTCGTTCCTCCGCACGTACACCAGGTCCCCCTGCTCTGTGTTAAAAACCTTGTCCTGTGCGGTCGCGTCGATCTGCAACAATTCGCCCTTTCGGTACACAAGGACGGTTGCGAGGGTCCCATTTGCGCTCGGCCCGCCTGCTGCGGCGACCGCCGCCATGAGCGACGTGTTCCCGCGCAGTACGAACTCGCCAGGAGCGCGCACTTCGCCCAGCACCGTCACGCGCTTCGCCTCCGATGCCTGTACCGTCACCGTGTCGCCCGATTGGAGCACGATGGACGGGGCGCTCGGGTCCTGGCGCAGCGGTGCAGTGAAAGTCTCCGGCCCGCGTCGCACTGTCACGGTCACTTCGTCCGGCTGGGTCGAGCCCGGCTCGCCCTGAGACACCCTGAAGCCGCCTGCGACGGCGATCGATTTGTAGACGTCGCTCCCGATCGGAACCTTCACCTCGCCGGGCGCGGCGACCTGCCCCAGCACCCACACTCGCAAGAACGCGACGGGAGAAAGCGTCACGACGTCGTTCGGCCGCAGCGGAACGTCCTGCACGGCGCCTTGCAGCAGCGATGCGACGTTCACGTTTGCGAGCGGCGTGCCATCGCGGTAGAGCTGCGCCTCCATCTTGTCCGCGTCGAGTCCGAGCTCCGTGTTCGCCAGCACCTGCCGCAGCGTCAGGTCCGTCGCCATCGGCACCGGACCCTTTCCTCCGCCCGGGCCGACGACGTACACAACGTCCTGCCGAAGACCTTTGATCGAGACGAAAACTTCGGTCTCGGGAACGAACGGCCGCATCGCGCGGCGCATCTCGGCTTGCGCCTGTTCGACCGTCTTTCCTTCGAGCACCGCGCGGAACCCCTTGCCGTACACAGCGCCGTCGCTCTGCACCGTGAACTCTCCGCCGTACGCGGACGTGACCGCCACCGTGTCGCCCGGTTTGAGCGTCAGCGGGGGCCGTTGTGCGCCTTGGTGCGCCGCCAAGGAGAACGCGAGCAGGATCGAACCCAAAACTCTCAACATGAGCGAGGTTTCCACCGTGGAACCGTGAGGCTCCTTGTCAGATTCTCGGCAGGTTCCCCCAGGTCTTTATGCTGGGAGGCCCTTCCAGGGCGCTCGGACCAGGCGTCCTTGAACCTGGCTTCAAGGGTCGTATACTCGCCCCGTGACCGTCCGGTCTTTGCTTGAGGCGAAGGGGCCAGTCTTCTCCTTCGAATACTTCCCGCCCAAGACCGAGCAGGGGGAGCGGACGCTCATGGAGACCGTCCGATCGATGAAGTCGCTCGATCCGGGCTTCGTCTCGATCACCTGCGGCGCGGGAGGCTCTACCAGGACCAAGACGCTCGATTGGGCGCGCCAGATCAAGCACGACATCGGAATCGAGGTCGTCGTGCACATGACCTGCCTGGGCCGCACGCGCGAGGAGCTGCGCGAGGAGCTCGCGGCGGCGCGGTTCCACGGGATCGAGAACCTTCTCGCGCTGCGCGGCGACGCGCCGCGAGGCGACCCCGCGTTCGTGCTCGCCGACGACACGTGCCGCTTCGCGATCGACCTCATCCGCGTCATCGACGAGGACTTCCCTGCCGCTTGCGTGCTCGGCGCGTGCTACCCGGAAGGGCACGTAGACGCGACGAGCCGCGACCAGGACATGCAGCGGCTGAAAGAAAAGTGCGACGCCGGGCTCGACGTGCTCGTCACGCAGCTCTTCTTCGACAACGCGCACTACTTTTCGTTCGTCGAGCGCGCCCACGCGATGGGGATCGCGCAGCCCGTGATCCCCGGCATCATGCCCGTCACGGACCTCTCGCAGGTCACGCGCTTTACTGAGATGTGCGGCGCGACGATCCCGCCATCGCTGCTCGATCGCCTGGCCGCGCACAAGGGGGACAAGGCGGCGACGCTCGAGGTCGGCGTTGAGCACGCCGCGCGCCAGTGCCGAGAACTGCTCGCCGGCGGCGCGCCCGGCGTTCACTTCTACACGCTCAACAAGTCGCCGGCCACGCGGATGGTCGTCGAGACCCTCACCTAGTCCATCGCTGGGATCCAGTCGCCGTGCGCGTTGAAGAGGTCGTCGCAGAGCGACCTGATCTTGTCGAGCGGAAGGTCTTGCGCGGTGTGCGGGTCGAGCATCGCCGCCTGGTAGACGTGCTCTCTCTTGTGCGTGAGGCACGCCTCGACCGTGAGCGACTGCACGTTCACGTTCGTCATGATCTGCGCGGCGAGCTGCGGCGGAAGCTTTCCGATCCGTTGCGGCTGGATTCCCTCCTTGTCCACGGCGCACGGGACCTCGACGCAGCACCCTTGCGGCAGGTTGTCGATCAGCCCGAGGTTGTCGACGTTGCCGTAGATCACCGACCGCTCGCCCGTCTCCATCGAACGGATGATCGTCGAGCCGTACTCCACGCTGCGCTTGACCTCGAGCGGTGCGTCCGACTCCATCTTAGCGCGCAGCGCGCACCAGCCCTCGATCTGCGCCTCGCACCGACGGATGTACTCGTCGAGCGGCACGTTGAACCTCTCGATCAGCTCCGGCGAGTCGCGGCGGATGAAGTGTGGGCAGTACTCGCTGAAGTGCTCGCTCGACTCGGTGACGAAGTACCCGAGCCACTTGAGCATCTCGTATCGCACGCGGTTCGTCTCCGGCACGCGCCCCTCGTCGTACACGCGATGGATCAAAGGGTACAGGTCCTCTCCGCCGCGCTCGAAGCGAAGATAGAACGCCATGTGGTTGATCCCCGCGCACCAGTAGTCGATCTCCTCGACCGGAACGCCGATGTCGCGCGCCAGTTCCTTGGCCGTGCCCTGCACGCTGTGGCAGAGCCCGACGTTCCTGACCTTCGTCGCGCGGTTCAGCGCCCAGCAGAGCATGGCCATCGGGTTCGTGTAGTTGATCATCAGCGCACCGGGGCACAGTGCCTCCATGTCCGTCGCGATGTCGAGCAGGACCGGGACCGTACGCAGCGCGCGGAAGATCCCGCCGATCCCGAGCGTGTCGGCGATCGTCTGGCGCAGGCCGTACTTCTTCGGGACCTCAAAGTCGATGACGGTGCCGGGCTTGTATCCGGCGACCTGCACCATGACGATCACGTAGTCCGCGCCCTCGAGCGCCTCGCGCCGGTCCGTGTGCGCGGTGAGCTTCGCGCCTTTGGCGCCGGCCGCCTCGATGATCTTGCGCCCGACGACCTCGCTGGTCAAGAGGCGCTCGGGGTCGATGTCCATGAGCGCGATGTGGCTCTCTGCGAGCTCCGGGTAGCTCAGGACGTCGCCCATGAGGTTCTTGGCGAACACCGTGCTCCCCGCCCCAACCATGGCTATCTTCGGCATTGGCGGATTATGGTGTTTCGCCCTAGGGCTCCCGTTTTCCTCCCGTTTTCTCCCGTTATTAATTGCACTCTGACTCCCGTTTTTCTCCCGTCTTCGGGGTTTTCGCCTGCTCTCTCTTCTGTTGTCAATCTGCACGTCGCTTGTCGTAACGTCTACTATATTAGTACAATCGCGGCAGCAGCTAGGTCTTAAGTCTTACCCGACCGTCAATCTCTCGATCAAGGGCCCGCGGGTTGTTGAATCGGTCGTCCATCATCTGCGGAAGTGCGACCGCCCTCGTCCGACGACCTCGCCCCGTTCCTGCGCAAGCACGGCCTGAACGGCGCGCTGCGCTATATCGGCGGCGGGTTCGTCAACTTTGTGTACCTGCTCGGAGACGACAAGGTGCTGCGGCTGAACAGGCCGGACCGCGGCACGGAGGACGCCTACACCGAGGCGGTGGCCGTGCCCGCTGTGCGCGCGGCGGGGATCAAGGCGCCCGAGCTGATCGTCTTCGACGACAGCAATGACGCCGCGCCGAACGTCGCGACCGTGTATGCGCGCGCGCGCGGTTTCGCGCTCGGCACGCTGCGGGTCGAGCAGTCCGAGCTTCCCTCTTTGTACCGCGAGATCGGGCGGGAGACCGCGCGGTTGCACACGCGCGTCACGCGCGTTGAGGATCCGAACGGCTGGCTCGACTACGCTGAGTACCACGACCCGGCGGCGATGATCGAGCCCGCGTTCGCCGCAGGGCGGATCGACCGCGTGAGCGGCGACTGGCTGATGAAGTGGTCCGGGCGCATCGCGCCCTTGCTCGACTTTGGTGTGAAGAAGGCCTTCACGCACAACGACCTTCACGCGGGCAACACGATGGTGCTCTCTGGCCCACTGCGCTTGAGCGCGGTGATCGACTGGGGCGACGCTGCGTGGTTCGATCCGATGGTCGACTTCGAGACGATGCCTGTGTGGTGCGTGCCGTGGGCGCTCGAAGGGTATCGCTCGGAAGGAGGGGCCGTGGATCCGACGTTCATCGGGCGTTTGCTGTGGCACAACATCGGGACTTTGCTGGAGTGGGAGAACGACGGGGACCGCTCGCACGAGCCCGACCCTTGGGTCCCGCTCCCCGCTTCGCTGTGGGCGAACTTCGTGCGTCTGATGAGGATGGATCTGCCTTCGGAGTGGGAGCCGTGGTTGCCGGACGCGCCCGTGTGAGGGCGCGTTCGAGTTTTTGACCCCCTTCCCCAAGGGGGAGGGGACCGGACAGAACCCCCTCGCTGACCTTTGCGCGACGCATGGCGCCATCCCCCGGAATGGAGGGCCGAGCTCCTGGGCGGCCGGTCCGCGAGGATGCGCGCTGCAAGCTCGGATTCGGGAGTCGCGGCCAGACCGGGGCACCCTGGCGACCCCCACCCTAACCCTCCCCCAAGGGGGAGGGAACGGCGTTACTTGACCTGGGCGGCGAGGACTTCCTTACCCTTGAGGATCGCTTCTTCGAGCTTGGAGGGGTCTTTGCCGCCGGCGGTCGCGAAGTCAGGGCGTCCGCCGCCGCCGCCGCCGGCGACCTTGGCGACTTCGCCGACGAGCTTGCCCGCGTGCGCGCCCTTGGCCTTGGCTCCATCGCCCACTTTGCAGACGAAAGTCAGCTTTCCGTCGCTGCTGAGAGCGACGAGCGCGACGCGCGCCGGATTGCCGTCCACGAGCCGGTCGGCGACGAGCTGCGCGTCCTTCGGGTCGGCGCCGACGAGCCTTTCGACGGCGAACTCGACCGCGCCGACCATTTCCACGACGGCCTTGCTGTCGCCGCCCTGCGCGGCGAGGCGCTCGCGCTTCCTCTTTTCTTCTTTCAGCGCGTCCTGGCTTTTCTCGATCGCCTTGAGCAGGTCGCCCGGCGTCGTCTTGAGCATCGCGGCGGCCTCTTCGAGCAGTGCGCGCTGCGACTTGACCCACTCGTACGCGCCCAGGCCGGTCACGGCCTCGATGCGCCGCACGCCGCTGGCCGCGCTCGATTCGCCCGTGACCTTGAAGAGCCCTATCTCGCCGGTGTTCTGAACGTGGATGCCGCCGCAGAGCTCGCGCGAGAACGAAGGCTCCGAAGGGCGCATGCCGCCGACCTGCACGACTCGCACGCGCTCGCCGTACTTTTCACCGAAGAGCGCCATCGCGCCCATCTCGCGCGCGTCCTGGATCGCGAGGTCCTCATACACGTGCACGGGCTGCGCCTCGAGCACCTTTTCGTTCACCGTACGCTCGACGCGCTCCAGCTCTTCACGGGAAAGCGCGTGGCCGTGCGTAAAGTCGAACCGCAGCCCTTCGGGCGCGACGAGCGAGCCGGCCTGCGTGACGTGCTTGCCGAGCGCCTCGCGCAGCGCGGCGTGCAGGAGGTGGGTCGCGGTGTGGTTGCGCACGACCGCCTTGCGCCGCGCCTCGTCCACGCGCGCCTCGACTTTTGTGCCGGGGTCGAGCGAGCCTTCGACGAGGTGCACGAAGACGCCGTGCTTCTTGTGCACGTCGAGCACGCGCAGCGACTCTCCGTCCTTGATGAGAACTCCCGTGTCCGCGACCTGCCCGCCGCCCTCGGCGTAGAACGGTGACATATCCAGCGCGACGAGCGACCTGCCCTCCTCGGTCATGCGCACGCCGAGCACGGATGCCGAGGTCCGCAATGTGTCGTAACCGACGAACGCGGTCGCGGTCTCGGTCAGCTTTTCTCCGCCCTCGACGCCGCCGTACACGCTCTCCATGCCGGAGCCGGAGCGCGAGAGCTCCTGCGCCGCCTGCATCGCCGCGAGATACCCTTCGTAGTCGACCTTGAACCCGCCTTCTTCAGCGATCTCCTTGGTCACTTCGAACGGAAAGCCGAACGTGTCGTAGAGGCGGAACGCCGACGCCCCGGCAAGCGTCTTCCCCCTCTTCAGTTTCGCCAACTCCTCCGAGAGGATCAGCGTGCCTTGGTCCAGAGTCCGCCGGAACTGCTCCTCTTCGCTGCGCAGGGTCTCTTTGATCACGTCGCGCCGCTCGTGGAGCTCGAAGTAGTGGTCGCCGAGCGCGCGCACGACGCCGTCGTACGCCTTGTGCAGGAACGGCTCACCGAAGCCGAGAGTGCGGACTCCTTTCAGTACAGCGCGGCGGATCAGGCGGCGCAGGACGTAGCCGCGGCCCGTGTTGCTGGGCAGAACGCCGTCGGCGATGCAGAAGGAGGCGGCTCGCAGGTGGTCGGCGACGATGCGGATCGCGCGGTCGGTGTTTTCGTCCTGGCCGTACTTGGTCGCCATCGAGCGAGCTTCGCCTCTTTGGTTTCCCCCTCCCCGGCCTCTGCGCGGGTCGGACTCTGCCGATGCAGTGTCCGACGCGGCAGATCCCGCGAGCACTTCGGCACGACCAGAGGCATCTTCAACTGATTTCGCGGAGGAGGGAGGTCCGGAACAGCTCTCGATCGCCTCGATGATCGGGACGAACGCGTCGGTCTCGTAGACCGACGAGAAGCCGCCCAGCACGGCGGCGGTGCGCTCGAGGCCCATGCCCGTGTCCACCGACTGGAACGGCAGCGGGGGCATTCCGAACTTCTCGTACCCCTTGTCGGGCCGCGAGGGCTCGCGCAGCGCGCCTTGCCACTCGAACTGGATGAACACGTCGTTCCAGATCTCGAGCCAGTGCCCCAGCGCCTCGTCGCGCATGTAGTCCTTGACCGTGTACTTGCCGCTGGGCGCGGGCGCCTTGGAGGTCCAATAGAACATCTCGGTGTTCGGCCCGCACGGGCCGGGCGGGCCGCTCGAGAAGGCGCCCGCGGGCCAGTAGTTCGTCGCCTCGCCGAGCTTGAAGATCCGCGCGTGGGGGTCGACGCCCGCCACAGAGAGGTGCGCCGCCCAGCACTCCCACGCCTCGTCGTCCTCTGCGAACACCGTGAACGAGAGCTTGTGCGGGTCGAGCGCCAGCCACTCGGAAGAGGTGAGGAACTCCCACGAGTAGGCGATCGCTTCCTTCTTGAAATAGTCGCCGAACGAGAAGTTGCCGAGCATCTCGAAGAAAGTCAGGTGGCTCGGGTTGCCGACGCTCTCGATGTCGCCAGTGCGAAGGCACTTCTGCGCGGTGATCAGGCGCTTGGAAGGCGGCGACGCCACGCCGCGGAAGTACGGCTTGAACTGCACCATCCCCGCGCCGTTGAAGAGGAGCGACTCGTCGAGCCTTCCGGTGACGTCGTAGGGCACGAGCGACCCGGACGGGTGCTCGCTGTGGCCCTTCGTCTTGAAGAACGCGATGTACTTCTGGCGCAGTTCACGGACGTTCATCGGACTGCGAGAGGGTACCCGCGGGCATGGCCCGCGCCAGGCTATCCGCGGAACGCCTTCTGCCAGGAGTCGATCGCGCCGCCCCAGAACGCGGAGACGAGCCTCTCTTCGTGGCACGCGATCTTTCTCACGACGCGCCCGAGGCTCTTGCGCGAGGCGGTGTGGACGAACAAGAAGTCTGGAGTCACGACGACGGCGAACGGCGCGTCGCGGTCCGCGACGACGTCGGTCGCGTCCGGGTGCGCCTGCGTCACCGTGCGCCAATCGATCTCGCCGCGGTCGGACGGAGGGTTCATGGTCGGCGGCTTTGCGGGCACGGCGAACTCCAGGCGGTCAGTCGGCGAGGCGAACGCGTTCACGAACAGCCATTTGCCGGAATCGCGCACGTAACCCCAGTCGTCGACGCTCGGCGAGCCGGGCAGACTGAGCAAGCGCGCTGCGCTCGCGTTCTTCAGGCCCTCGGCGGCCGCCTGCCCGTACCGCGCCTTGTCGCTTTCGTTGAGGTCTTGCGTCAGAGGTACGGTGGAGCCGTCTGCGGCGTACGCGCGCCGATAGAGGTGTGAGTACGGAGCCTCGCCCGGCTGCGCGGCGTCGAACTCGATCCCGATGTAGGGCTGCGCGACCCACGAGACCCTAAACTTCCCTTCGAGCGGCGAGAGACTGCCTTCGTACTCGAGCCCCTCTTTCGTTGTGCGGAACCGGTTGACGCCGAGCTTGGCCGGCCGCAGCAGAAGGCCCTGCTTGACGTCGCTGACGTACGCCACTCCGCGCGTGGCGACGAGAACGGTCCTCAGACCGCCTTCGGGGTCGCGCAGGCCGATCAGCACGCCTTCGTCGATCGAAGACGCTTGTTGGACGAAGAGCGCTGCTAGCAGGGCGATCACGGCGTGCTCCACAGTCTGACGCACTGGCGCGGGCCGCAGGTACGCTCGGGCCCTAGCCGCGATGGACTATTACGACATCTGGGTGAACCTCAAGCCGGGCACGAACGACATGGAGTTCGTCAAGAGCGTGCGCGCTTACCTCGACCACATCGTCGCCTCCGGCAGCATGAACGGGTACAGGGTTCGGCGGCGCAAGTTCGGGTTCGGGCCGGACGGGCTGGGCGAGTTCAGCATCACTTTGAGCTTTGAGAGCCTGGCCAAGCTCGACCAGGCCTTTGCGGACATCGCGCGGCGGACCGGGGTGGTCGAGGACCTGCACCGCGCGGTCTACAGCAAGGTGACCGACTTCAAGGCCGCGCTCTACCGGGACTACCCCGACTCGGTCCGGGACGCGTGAAAGAGCCCGACCTGCTGATCGTGGGTGGCGGGACCGGGGGGTGCGCCGCGGCGCTCGCCGCGTGTTCCTTGGGCCTGCGCGTGGTGATGACGGAGCCGACCGAGTGGATCGGAGGGCAGCTGACGTCGCAGTGCGTCCCGCCGGACGAGAACCCTTGGATCGAGGAGCGCGGGGGCAGTTCGCTCAGTTACGCGCGCTTTCGCGACGGCGTTCGGGCGCAGTATCGTGGGCACGAGTCCTTGACACTGGCCGCACGGAACGACGCGCAATTGAACCCCGGTGGAGGATGGGTGAGCAAGCTGTGCCACACGCCGAACATTGCGCACCGCGTCCTGCGCGGGATGCTGCAGACGTTTGTGGATGACGGCTCGTTAGATGTTCGTCTCCGCTGGCGCGTTGTCTCAGCGCACGTCACAGGTGACCGAGTGACCGCGGTCGAGTTTAGCGACGCACACAAAAAGACGCAGACGATCCAATCGAAGTTCTTCCTTGACGCGACGGAGACCGGCGATCTGCTGCCGATGACGGGAACGGAATACGTGGTCGGTGCAGAGAGCAAGCGCGACACCGGCGAGCCGCACGCGGTGGAGGGCGATCCGGAGCCGGACAACGTGCAGGGACTGACGTGGTGCGCGATCGTCGGATACGACCCGGGCGGAGACCACACGATCGAAAAGCCGGCGCAGTACGACTTCTGGCGCCGCTATGAGCCCGAGGGATGGCCGTGCGAGCTGCTTAGTTTCAAGATGCTGCACGTGCAGCGCGGCGAATTGATCGACTTTCCGCTCTTCGGCAACAACGGCTTCAACCTCTTTACGTACCGCCAGATCGTCGACGGCACGAAGCACACCGACGGGCGCGAGGACGCGACGGTGATGAACTGGCCGATGAACGACTACTACGTCGGCTCGATCCTAGACCAGCCTGAGGAGCGCGTCGCCGAGCACCTGGAGGCCGCGCGGCAGCTCACGCTTTCGATGCTCTACTGGTTGCAGACTGAGGCGCCGCGCCACGACGGGGGCACCGGCTACCCGGAGCTGAGGCTGCGCCCCGATCTGGCGGGCACTGCCGACGGGCTGGCAATGGCCCCTTACAT
The DNA here is from genome assembly GCA_946479035.1 of uncultured Chthonomonadaceae bacterium. The sequence continues at coordinate 59,419 of CAMLDW010000007.1, forward strand.
TAGGGAGTCGAGGCGGATACGTGCAAGTTTTACGCTGTGCGAGCAGCACGTATCGGCTGAGTGCAACCCGGGCCTGGATCGGGCGCCTAGCTTTGAGGACAGCGTCGGAACCGGCGCCTACCGGATCGACCTGCACCCTTCGACCAACGGCCGGGGGACCGTAGACCTCTCGTCCCTGCCGTTCGAGATCCCGCTGGGCGCGCTCGTGCCTTTGCGGGCCCAGAACCTGGTGCCCGCCTGCAAAAACATCGGCACGACGCACATCACGAACGGCTGTTATCGCCTCCACCCGGTCGAGTGGAACATCGGCGAGGCGGCGGCGTGCCTGGCCGCGCACTGTCTTCGCAGTGGCTTCACCCCGCAACAGGTCTGTGGAGACCGCGATGGCGTTCGTGAGGTGCAACGGCTGCTCGAGCAGCAGGGCGTGCCGCTCACGTGGGGCGAGCTTCCCATGCGCGCGCTCTGATCAAGCGAACGAGACGTGCTCTCGCAGTTTCACTGCGGCGGCGACGTTCGTGCGGTGGCCGCTGCGCTGCGCGACGACGCGCAGTAGCGTCGGGGGAACGCCGGCGAGGTAGACGTCACCGATCAGGTCGAGCAGCTTGTGCCGCGCCGGTTCGTCTTCGAACAGCACTTTGTTCTCATACCCTGCCTTGCCGATGACGAACGCGGTCGTCTCGTCGAGCCCTTTGCCAAGGCCCGCCGCTCGCACCATCTCCATCTCTTCGGCGAGCGCGAACGTCCTCGCGCGCGAGACCTCGTCCACGAACGATGAGCGCGCGAAGGAAAACTCAAAGGGCTGCGACCCGGGCCACCGCTCTCCAAGCTCGTACTCGTAGCGCCACAGGCCGTCTCCTGCAGAGACCGCGATCTTCACGTCGCCTTCGACATGGTAGACGCGCGCGAACGGGCCGTGGACCTCGCGATCGCCGATCGTGGTCAGGCCCGTTTGCAAGATGTGGTCGCAATACTCGCGCGCGGCGCCGTCCATCGCGGGCATCTCCTCGCCGTCAACCTCGACCTCCGCGTCGGTCACTCCGAGCCCGGCGAACGCGGCCATCAGGTGCTCGACCGTCGAGACCTCGCCGAGGCGCGTGCAGCGCGAGGTGTCGGTCACGTTCTCCGGCGTCGCGGCCCAGCGCGACCCTCCGCGTCGAAACCAGAGCCCCTTTTCCGACGGGTGCACGAAGGCCCTCACGGGAAGCCCCGAGTGGAGACCTCTCCCTTCAAAGACGGCCTCCTGAGTCAAGGTCTTGCGCAAGAACCTACTCATTCCGCCGCAGGGCCTCGACCTCTTCCTCGAGCTGTTTGATGCGCTTAAAGACCTCCGGAAGGCGCGCTTGCAGTGCCATGAGGCGCAGGGCGGAGCTCAATGGTAAGGGCGGCAGGCCGAGGTATTGCCCAGCATCGACGATGTCCTGGAAAACTCCGCTCCGACCGCCGATCACCACATCGTCTGTGATCGTGACGTGGTCCGAGACGGCCACGTGACCGCCGAGCGCAGCGCGGTCCCCGACGATAGAGCTTCCTCCGATTCCTACGAGCGCCGCGAGGACGCTGTCCGCGCCCACCGCGACGTTGTGACCGATCTGAACGAGGTTGTCGAGCTTCGTGCCGCTGCCGACGCGCGTGTCGCCGCACGTCGCGCGGTCGACGCAAGAGTTGGCGCCGATCTCGACTTCGTCGCCGATCACCACGCCGCCGACCTGCGGCACCTTCTGCTGGCGCTCTCCGTCCCACGCAAAACCAAACCCGTCTGCGCCCAGCACCGCGCCGGAGTGCACCACGCAGCGCGCACCGAGCACGACGTCCTGGTACAACACCGCGTGCGGGAACACGACGCACCCTTCGCCCAAGCGGCAGTTCTCTCCGACATAGGCGAACGGGTACACGCGGCAACCGGCGGAGACCACCGCGTCTTTTTCCACGACGGCGTACGCGCCGACGGAGGCAGACGGATCTACTCTCGCCAGCGGCGACACGATCGCGCTCGGGTGGACTCCGGGCGGCAAGGGCAAGGGCCGCACCATCTGCGCGAGCAAGAGGCCGAACGCTGCGCGCGGGGAGTCGACGCAAACTACGGGCTTTTCGATCGCGCCCGTACCCTTACCGACGATCAGCGCACCGACTCCCGACGAGACACATCGCGCGAGGTACTTTTCGTTCTCTGCGAACGTGATCCCTTGCGGATCGTCCGACCCCGCCGGAACCGCGCGCAGCACGACGAAGTCGGCAGGGCCGCGCAGCTCGCCACCGACGAGCGAGGCGACCTGCCCTAGGGTCCAACCTTGTACTTGAGTCTCCATTCGACAAACTGCTGCGTCACGTTCCGCCCCTTGCGCGGGTCTGTCGTCAGCCGGTAGCCATAGGCTTTGAGGAAGACCTGGAGCTGGGCCTGGACGTCGGAGCGCGTCTCGCCCGGCGCGGCGCCTTGGCCGCTGGGCGGGACGGACACAGGCCCGGAGTTTACTGTCGAAGAGGCCCCCGGCACGGGCGCGAGCTTCGCCTCGGGGTCGAGAGCGGTGTGCTCCAGCACCGCCAGAGCGTTCGCGGCGACCGCCTCAGACTCCCTCCTGGCCCTTTCTACCGCATCCAGGCGCATCGCCGTGCCCGTCGCGGCGATCTCCCCGAGGCGCTGGGCCTTGCGCCTTTCTATCTCGGTCATGCGCGAGGAGACTTCGGCGTCGTAGGCCTTGTCGAGCGCCTCGAGATGTGCGCGGACCGCTTTGGCGGCCTCAAACCTCTTCGTGGCGGCCAGGTTCTCCGGCAGCGGCACCTTGACGGAGTTCGGGTCAGGGTCTGGGAAGCCGACCAGCTTCACGAGGGCGTAGCGCAGCGGCTCCTCCTTCTCGGCGTGGGCCACAAAGAGGTCGTGCAGCTCTGCGAGCGCCGAGTCCACCCACTGCGCGTATGAAGCCTTGAGCGCCGTCTGCTCGGTCTGCTCGTAGAGCTTGGCCTCTTCGAGGTATGCCAGCTTCAGCCTCTCCAGCACCGACTGCGCGGCCTGCTCCTGCGCCTTTTTGTAGACGTCGAGCGCCTCTTGGGCGCGCCGCTCGGCCGAACCGATCATCAGGTCCTGCCCTGAGAGGTCTGGGATGCTCTGTTGGATCGAGTAGCCGTCCGCGCGGAACGAGCCGTCCGCCTGCGGGCGCGCGCCCTGCATCAGTTTGACCGAGCCAACGTCCACATAGACAAGTTCGGGGCCGGGAGAACACCCCCAGGCCCCGGAAAGGACAGCCAGCGCGAGGACCGCGCTACTTTTCCGCTTCCTTGATCGCGTCCGCCGTGATGTCGTTTGCTGCATAGACGACTGCAGAGGAGGAGAAGACGATCGTGTACCCCTTGGCCTTGGCGACGGTCTTGGCCGCCGTGGCCGCCCTGGCGATCGCGTCGTCTTGCGCGTCCTGTGCCAACTTGCCGAAGTCAGTCTCAAAGTCGCTCTGGAACGACGCAACGACGTCCGGCGCGGCCTGATAGAGCTTTGTGTACTCCATCAGTTGTTGTCGCTCCGCCTCGGTGGGGTTGGTCAGTTGGCTCAACCTGTCGTACTCCTTCGCGGCCGCGATCACCGACGACTTGAGCGAGTCGAGCTCTGTCTTCTCGGCGTCTGTCTTGGTGTCCTTCAGCTCCAGTTCGCGCAGCCGCCCCGCCTGTGAGACGGTGATGACGCGCTGTTGGAGGATGAAGTTGAGCACGGCCAGGCGCGCGCTTCGTGCGGCCTCGACCTTGGTCTGGGTCTCCTTGCTGATCTTGCTGCTAAGGATGACCTGTCGCAGGTCCACCATTCCAAACTTCTCCTTCGTGTCTTGGAAGCCGCTGCCCAACATGACCCCGGCCAGGAGTGCACTGATCAGCCAACCCGCGTAAGACGTCGTTATTCCTTTCCGTGTGCTCATGTCTGTTTTCCTAGAAGCTGCTCCCGAACGCGAAGTGCGTGCGGCTGCCGCCCTGCTCGTTGAACGCAAAGTCGATCCGGATCGGGCCGATCGGTGTCCTGAACGACACTCCGAGCCCGTAACCGAGGTGGAAATCCATCGAGCTCGTCTGCGTGAACGACCCGATCGCAGGGTACCCGCCCCACGCGCCGCCGTAGTCCGTAAACGCCACGACGCTGAAGTTGCTCTGGATCGGGTAGCGGTATTCGAGCGTCGTGACGAACGACTGCTTGCCCCAGAAGCGCTGGTTCTGCCACCCGCGCACGGACCCGAGCCCTCCCACGAACATCTGCTCGAAGAAAGGCACGTCGCCGGTGATGATGCCGTAGGTCGCCTTGAACGCCGTCACCGGGCGCGCCGCGGTGATCGGCGTGTCGGGGGGCTTGGTCGGCGACCAGTATTTGCGAAACTCGAGCGTGGTGCGAAGGTAGTAGTTCGGGCCGAGGATGCTGTCGAAGGTCGAGACCGAGCCGCCGATCTTGGTGATGTTGCTGAAGCTCGGCTCGACGACGAGGCTCATCATCTGGCCGCGGAACGGGTCGAGCGACGGGTGTCGCGTGTCCTTGTCGACGCCGAAGCGCAGATTGAAGAGGTCGCCGTCCTGCTGCACGAACGTCGCCGTGCTCGAAGTGTCGAGGTTGATCGACTTGACGTTCTCGTACCGCATGCCGAACCGGCCGTGGTTTACCTTGTCGAACGGCCGCGCGAAGTTCAGCTCGAACCCGGTGCGCCGCTCGTCTGACCGGTTGCCGTCGAGCGGGCTGTCGAACCCGCCGAGGCCGTTGCCGGAGAAGTTGTAAACGACGCGCGAGAACACGCGCGCGCTCATCGACGTGTTGCGGCTGTCGTAGAACCGGTTCCCCCACGCGAACTCGGCGCTCAGCCCGCCGCCGACCGTCGCCTGCGAGAGGTTCGCGCCGACCGACTGGCCAGCGTCGCGGAAGTCGGAGTCGCTGTAGCTGATGAAACCGACGAGACGGCTCTGCGGGTCGAGTGCGACGCCGCCGTTGATCTGGCCCGTGCGCGTCTCTATAAACGTGAGCTCTAGGTCGAACACGCCGGGCTGCGGGGTGTCGAGCCTCTTGGGAATGATGTCTTCGAACCAACGCGTCGACCAGAGTTCCTCATAGTCGTTGCGGATGAGTTGTTCGTTGTACGCGTCCCCCGGCTTGACCTTCATGATCTTGCGGATCACGCCCTCCTTCGACTTGCTGAAGGGTACGTAGACGATCAGGCCGTCCTTTGTCGTTTGCTTCCTCTGTAGCCTGATCTCGCGGACCTTCGGCTCGAGGATCGAGACCAGCAGCGTGCCTTCCGAGGCCGGGTCCGGCTGCAACTGGTCGATGCCGACTAAGTACCCCTTGTCGGAATAGAGCTTTGTGACCGCGTCCTGGATACGGACGCGAAAACGGTTGTTGTAGATCTTGCCGAGCTCTTGGATCTGCACGACCGCAGCGGTGATCTCTTGCGTCGTGATGACCGTATTGCCCTTGACGGCGATCTCTTTGATCACGGGGTTCTCCGCTACCTCGACCTGCAGCTCCACTTCGGTGTCGCTGAGCTGTCGCGTGAGGATCTTGACGTCCTTGAAGTAGCCGAGGTCCAAGATGCGCGACTCGTCCGCCCGCAACTGGCTCTGCTGGAACGCCGCGCCCTCCTTGATCGTCATCGCCGCTCGGATCGCGACCTCGCTCACGATGTTCGAGCCGTGGATCGTGACCGTCTTGACGATCTGCTGCTGGGCGAACGCGACCGCGCTGGTCAGCAAGAAAAACAAAGCGAGCGTGAATCCTTTCACTACGAACCTAATCCTCCGGAACTCTGGCAAATCAGACGGCTCGGACAATATACCGTTTTGCCAGATTGGGCCGTTCCCGCTAGAACCGTCGGCCCCAGCCGAGCCTGATTCGCCAAGGCACGTCTTGGTCGAGCCCTAGGCTCAGCCTGACCTTGCTGAAGAACGCGTCCTGCATCGGGAGCCGGTAGGTCAATTGGACTTCGTACTTGAGCCTCTCTCCCACGCTCTGGGTGAGTTGTCGGCTCCCCTGCACCATCAGTCCGCGCGCGACGGTCTTGCCCGCGCTCGCCACCGCCTGGTCGAACGGGTTGTAGTCCAGCGCGATGTAGTCGAGCCCGAGGTCGCGCGCGATCCCCGACGTGAATATGTTCGCAGCCGTCGGCAGAGCAACTGTGTACAGGCTTTCGCGGAAATCCATGTCAGATCCGTGCCGCGCGAAGCTCTCGATCAGGTCCTTCTGTCCGAGCACCGCCAAGATCTGGTCGCTCGTCAGGTCGGGCGGGTCGCTGCTCGCCTGGATCAGCAGCCCGTGCTCGTCCAAGAGGTTCCCGCGGATCGAGAGGGTGACGAGGTACGTCTCGTACTCGTTCTGCAGACGCCGCGCGGATATCGTCGTGCGCCCTTCGAGGTCTAGGTCCACGCGGGCCGTCGGCGCCGCTCCCAGCACGCCGTGGTAGCCGACGTTGATGCTGCCGCCGCTCTCGACCGTGATCCTTGCGGTCGGCATCTCGAACACGCCGCCCGTCACTGTGAGCGGCACCGAGACGTCGGGGTTCTGCAGGCTCCCACCAAGGCGCCCCGTGCCGAAGAAGTCGATGCGCGCGGTGCCGGAGTCGAGCTGCGAGCCCTGCATCGCGCGGACCGTCACGCCGTCAAAGTGCGGATCGATCGGGAACACCACCGCCTCCTTGTTCTCGCTCAGCTCTTTGGGCAGCCGCACATACAGTTCGCTGAGCACGACGTCGCCTGTGAGGACCGGCTCGCCGAGCGTGCCCGCGAGCTTCAGGTTCTTGGTGTCGATCGTCGCGCGCGAGGCGCGCTCTGCGGTCGGGAGCGTAAAGCGCGTGCGGAAGTCTTCCAGAGTGAGCGCGCCGTTCAGCGTCGTCTCCCTTTTCACGTCTTCGACCGTCGTGCTGCCTGAGAAGAGGTCGGGGAACATCGCCTGCACGTCGAGAGTGCCTTTGCCCTGCACCTCGCCGGCGAACTGGCCCTTGAGCCACGCCGACCCGTTGTCCCAGCGCGCCGTCAGGTCGATGTCTTTCACAGGCGATTGGAGGCTCGCGACCGCGAGGGACGTGCCCTTTGCTCGCAGCTCAGCGTGCGTCGTGAACTCTCCCCAAAGTCCAACTATCCATGCCGAACCCTCTACAGTGCCGATCGACCGCGCAGGGTCCAAGGAAGCGATGTAGGGCGCGAAGTCGGCGAACTGCGTCGGGCTGAGGTCGACCTGCAGGTTCATCGGCTGACGCGCGACGCCCTCTTGCGAGACGAGCGAGCTGTACGGCACGAGCCCGCTGAGCTTCCCCTTCAATGCCTGGTACTGGACGTCGCCGGTCATCTCCATCAGCATGTCCTCGACCGAAAGGCGCACGTCCTTGAGAGCGATGGTCTGCGCGGCGGGCCATTCCGGAAGTCCCAGGCCGGTGGCGTCGATCTTCGCGCTGCCCTTCGGGTCGGAGAGCGAGCCGCGAAGCGTGAACTCTGCGTCGCCTATCCCGGCGATGAGCGGCATGTCGGGGAAGAGCGTGTTCAGCCATGGGGCTTGGAACGCCGTCAGCTTTCCGTCGAGAGAGGCGTCGCCCTTCTCGCTCAGCTTTCCAGACATCGCGAACGTCGTGTCGCCGTTCTGCCACTTGAAATCGTCGAGCGTCCACTCGCCGTCGTGCCGCGCGCCCTTCATGTGCAGCTCTCCTCCCGCGCGCCCGCGCAATGTCAGCCCCGTGAGACCGAGCGTCCGCACATCGACGTTCGGGTTCTTCACGTCGCCGGAGACTGACACGTCCGCGTTCGCGAGCCCCGTCGAGTTGTCGAGGATCCCCTTCACCTCCGAGGGCCAGTCGACGGTCGACTTGTGCACCGCCTCGATCACGTCCTGCATCAAGATGTTGAACGCAAGCAGCTCCCCGCCCACCTCGTGCGAATCGAGGTCGAACGAGCCGCCGCTCAGCAGCACGTACCTCTCGAGCGAACCGACCTGCGCGTCCGCCTTCACTTTGCTCCCTTCGAGCGAAGCGGTGAGCGAACCCTGTCCGACGGCGGTGCCGTTGACCGCGATGTACGTGAGGTCGGAGTTGAGCAGACCGCTCGTCAGCCCTTTCTCGCCAAAGCCGAGCGAGAGGTCGCCGGACGCGAGCCCGTCGAGCGCAAGAGAGTAGTCAGAGAGCGGGATCTTGGAGAGCGGCAGTTCGTTGAACTTCGCCTGCAAGGTGCCTGTCCTGCTGCCGATCTCGAACGCCGCGCTCCCGCTCACGTCGCCGCCGCTGGAACTCGCGCTGAAGAGCGGGCTGCGCACGCTCGTCTTGTCCGCCTCGAGCTTCATCAAGACCTTGTCGACGTCCACCCCGCCGAAGAAGACCTGTTCCGCCCTGAGCGTCGCGCTCGCCTTCGGGTCGTCCAGCGTCCCGCCGATGCGCCCGTCCTCTACGATGAGCGAGCCGACGGCCTCGCGCGCAAGCCACTCCTCGAGCCGCACGCCCGAGCCGCTGAACTGCGCGTCGAGCGCCTTGTCCGCCCACGCCAGCGTTCCTGTTCCGTCGATCTGGCCCGTGCCTGCGCGCGCGGCGAACCGGTCGAGGGTCAGGCGGTCCTTGTCCGCGCGCCAGTCGGCGATCACCTGCGGCACGTTCCGGTCGAACGCTTCCAGGCCGTATATCTCCAGCCTTCCGCTGGCGATCGGCGCATCGCGCGTGCCTACGATGCTCGCCTTCAAAAACCCAAGCCCCTTCACGTCGTGCGAAGCGGCCGAGACGTCGAGCCCGCCAGCCTGCACCTGGACGTTGAGGGCGCCGTCGGCCCACTTCATCGAGCCCTGCGCCGTCAGCACGCCGTTGTCGCCCGTGCTCGTGAGCCGCTCGAGGCTGATCCCGTCGCCGTCCATCCTCCCTCGCGCCTCGAACACGCCTATTGAAGTCGGTTGCCCCTCTTTCGCGACCTGGACCGCGCCGCTGCCGCGGCCATAAATCTCTGCGAACGGCTCTTTCACGGTCCCGCCGATGACCGCACTGAGGCTGAGGATCCCCTTCAGCCGGTCGGTGCCGAGGTGTTGCGCGAGCGGTTCGAGGCGGCCGCGCTCGCTCCGCAGTCCGCCGTCGAGCGCGCCGCTGGCGAAGTCCACGCTCAAGCCGCCCGAGACGTCGAGCCCCGACCACGCGCCCTTGTCGATCTGCGCGACGAGGTGGTCCTGTGTGAGCCGCACGCGGCCCGCCACGCCCGTCGCGGTCTCACCGCCGAACTCCGCCTGGTCGACGCCGAAAGCGCCGTCGAAGATGTACTTCGTCCCGTCCGTGTCCAGCTTTCCGTCGTAGCCCGCGCCGCTGAACGTCACGCCTGGATCGATGAACTGCGCGAGGATCGGCGGGAGCGAACCGCGCGCTTCGGCCTTCGCAGTCAGGCCGCCGGTCATGCGGGAGTCGCCGAATGTGACGAACGTGCCGTCGAACGTCGCGTCGAGGCCCGGCTGCTGCGCGCTGGCCTTCGCGCGCACCGACCTTCCCTCGCCCACGAGCGTCGCGACGAGCCGCGTCGAGCGCAGCGTCTCCTTCGAGCGCAGCCCCGTCGCATCGACGTTCATCTCGCCGGTGATCTGCGCGCCTGTATCCGGGTCGAGCCAGAGCTGCGCTCTGCCATCGAGCACGAGCGTCTTCGCAGAAACGTCTGCGAACTCCCCGAACGTCTGCTTGTCTAGCGTCGCGTTCGCGATCGGCAAGAGCGGCGCAACGTCGCTCTTGTCGAACTGCACCGAAGCCCACAGCCTTCCTCCCTTGTTGTAGTCGCCTGCCGCCTCGCCTCTCAGCGCGCCCTCGAACCGACCGTGGAAAAGGAACGACCCTTCCGCGCCGTCCGCCTCAACACCCTTAAGAAAGATCTGCACAGGGGGCGAGCCAGAAAAGTCGTCCGTGTAATTGACCGTCGCGCTCTTGACCGCCAGTCGGAACGCGCCGCCGTACTCCTTCTCCTCCTCTTTCTTCGGGATCATCTTGGCGATGTCGAACGTGCCGTCCGCGAGCCGGTGCACGTTGATCACCGGGTCCGCCATGCGCAGCACGAACGTCTTTCCATCGATCGCGAAGTCGAGCGTCTCCGTCGCCGCGACCAGCTTCCCTTCCGGGCCGAAGAGCTTGACGCGGTTCACAAAACCCTGCATCGTCGAGAGGTCGAACTGGTACGAGTCCGCCTTCGCCAGCATCGTGCCGGCCTCCGATTCGTACCGGTACTCGATCGGCACGCCGGGCGCGGTCAGCGTCTGCGCGCACCGCACGACGTAAAAGCCGCCCCAAACAGCGACGAGCGCCGCCGGGACGCGCAGCGTCACGGCCAGGACGCCCAAGAGCGCCCGCCAAATAGCGTGCATCGGGCCGCGCGTCGCGCTCACCTTGATAGCTTAGACGCTCCTCAGGAGCCCGCAGGCACGGGCTGCGCCGTCCGGGCCAGCCTTTCTGCCATGACTTTCTCGCTGAAAGCGATGGCGTTGTAGGAGCTCCGGATGAACGGGCCGCTCGCCACAAAGGCGAACCCCATCTCTTCGCCGATCCCCTCGTACTCCTTGAACACGTCTGGGTGGATGTATTCCACGACGGGCAGGTGCTTCATCGTCGGCCGCAGGTACTGCCCGATCGTCACCGCGTCCACACCGGTCGCACGCAGGTCGCCCAGCGTCCTCACGACCTCCTCGCGCGTCTCCCCCAGGCCGAGCATCAGCCCGCTCTTGGTGTAGATCGAGGGGTCGATCTCCTTCACTTTCCTCAGCACGCCCATCGTGCGCGGGTATCGCGCCTGCGGGCGCACGATCGTGTGCAGACGCTCGACGGTCTCGATGTTGTGGTTGTAGATCTCCGGCTTCGCCTCGCACACCGTCCTGATGCACTCCTCTTTTCCTTTAAAGTCCGGCGTGAGCACTTCTACAATGACGTCGGGCAGCTCCGCGTGCAGTGCGCGGATCGTTTTCGCGAACTGTTCGGCGCCCTCGTCCTTCAAGTCGTCGCGAGCGACGCTCGTGACGACGACGTGGCGCAGTCCGAGGTCCCGCGTCGTCTTGGCGACGTTGAGCGGTTCGAACGGATCGACCTCGAGCCCCTTCCCCACCTTGATCGCGCAAAAGCCGCACGAGCGCGTGCACGTGTCGCCCAAGATCATGAACGTCGCGGTCTTCTTGCTCCAGCACTCCGGGAGGTTCGGGCACCTCGCGGACTCGCAAACCGTGTGCAGGTTCTTCGAGCGCATCATCTGCTCGACCTGCTTGATCGTGTCAGGTCGCGGCAGGCGGATCTTCAGCCAGTCCGGCAGCCTCTGCGACATGCCTCAATTATGGCATTCGCACTGCCGCCGTCTCAGGCCGTCGGGCCGCCTAGACGAGGTTGTACGCGTCCACGTCGATCGTGACGCGCGTGCGCTTGGTGTCGAGCCCAGCGACCGCCACCGCGATCGGACGCGGGTCGCTCTCCGGCGGCAGCTTGACCAGCACGTGCCGGCGCCAGAGCTTGTTGCGCCGCTCGATCGGGCACGAGGTCGGCCCGAGCACCGGCACGCCCGGCAGCGCCTCGCGGACGCGCTCCGCAGCCTTGGCCGCCACAGCCACGACCTCGCCGTTCAAGTCGCCGATCACCAGCACGTTTACGATGCGGACGAACGGCGGGTAGTTCGCCTGCCGCCGCTCTTCGATCACCGCTTCATACAGAGAGACGTAGTCGTGCCGCTGCGCGAGCTCGACCGCGACGTGGTGCGGGTTGAACGTCTGGATCACGACCTCGCCCGGTGCGCGACCGCGCCCCGCGCGCCCCGCGACCTGGCTCAAAAGCTGGAACGTGCGCTCTGAAGCGCGAAAGTCAGGAACGTTGAGCGAGACGTCCGCCGCGATCACCCCGACCAGCGTCACGTTGGGAAAGTCTAGCCCCTTGGCGACCATCTGCGTGCCGACCAGCACGTCGGTCTCGCACGCGCGGAACTTCGCGAACGTCTCCTCGAGCGCGCCCTTGCGCCGCGTCGTGTCGCGGTCGAGCCGCGCCACGCGCACGCCGGGAAAGGTCTGGAGCACCGCCTCTTCCACCTTCTCCGCTCCGACCCCGAAGCCAGAGACCCGCGAACCGCCGCAAGCAGGGCACTTCTCCGGCGCGTCCTGCTGGTGCCCGCAGTGGTGGCAGCGCAGCTTCCTGTCTCGCTTGTGCAAGGCCAGCGAGACCGAGCAGTGAGGGCACAGGAAGCGGTGCCCGCAGTCGCGGCAGAGGATGAATGGCGAGTAGGCGCGCCTGTTCAAAAAGAGGATCGCCTGCTCTTTCTTCTTAAGCGTCTCGTGGATGAGCGCCTCGAGGCGCGAGGAGAAGATAGAGGCGCGCCGCTCCCTGTACATCTCGCTGAGGTCGTCGATGAAGACGTGCGGCAGCTTCGCGCTCGCGGTGCGCTCGGGAAGCTCTAGCCTCTCGACCTTCCCTTCTTCCGACTCGTAGAACGTCTCGAGGCTCGGGGTCGCCGAGCCCATCACGAGCGGCGCGCCGAAGCGCTCCGAAAGGAACTGCGCGAGCCGCTTGGCGTGGTACCGCGGCGCCTTGTCCTGCTTGTAGCTCGCCTCGTGCTCCTCGTCCATTACGATCAGCCCGAGGTCCGTAAACGGTGCGAAAAGCGCCGAGCGAGCGCCGAGCACGACCGGCGCCTCGCCCCGGCGCACAGCCATCCAGTTGTCGAGCCGCTCCGAGGGCGACATGTTCGAGTGCATCACCGCGACGCTCTTGCCGAACCGCGCGCGCAGCTGCCCGATCACCTGCGCGGTGAGAGCGATCTCCGGCACCAGGTAGAGCACTTGCCTGCCCCACTTGAGCGACTCTTCTGCCGCGCGCAGGTACACCTCCGTCTTGCCCGAGCCGGTCACCCCAAAGAGCAGGAACCGCGCCGCCCGCCTTCCTTTGACCGCCGCCGAGACCGCGTCGATCGCCCGCGCCTGGTCTGCGTTCGGTGCCGGCGGCTCGGCGCGCCGCGAGTCCGCTTCCCCGGCGCGCTCGAGCAGCCCTTGGTCGAGAAGCGCCTTCACGGTGGAGTCGCTCACTCCGCCGAGCGCCTTGATCTCCTGCGCGGTGAACGACGCAGCCTCCGAGCCTTGCAGCCGCATCAATGTCACGAGCTGGGCAGGGCGCTTGAGACCCTGTCCGGCCAAAAACCGCTCGACCTTGGCTTGGTCTTGCGCCAGCCGCAACAGCCCGTCGAACGGTTTGCGCTCGCTAAAAGGCACGACGCTCTGCGACCGCTCGGCGAGCCCGCGCCGCTCCAGCGCCAGGATCGCGCTCTTGGCACCGCGCGGGACCGGTTTCGTCTTCGACTCCTCGAGCCCGCCCTCGTTCAGCACGCGCAGCGCCTCTGTCTGCGCCGGCGTCAGCGCGCCCTCGGGGCTCTTCCCTGTCGCGACCCACTTGGTCACGACCCTCTCGCGGATCCCCGGAGGCGAGACGAGCGTGACCGCCATCGCAAGCGGGGTCAAAGTCTGCCGCGAGACCTCGTGCGCGAGCGCGACCGTGTTTTCGGGAAGGTCGACCCCGTGCACGCGCTCGCCGAGCCCTCTAAGCTGGCCGACGTCGAACCCGAGCTCCTCCGGCGCGACGCTCCGCAGCGCCATCACGAACCCCATCACCTTGCGCGGGCCCAGCGGCACAAAGTACGCCTCGCCAAGCCGCGTCGCCTCGCCAGCCCGATACGTGTACACGGCCTCCGAGCCGGCCGAGCGCGAATCGATCCCCACGTCGGCGACGAGGATGCTCCGTTCGGGGCGGTTCGGTCTGATCCGGGGTTCGAGGGTCGCGCTCACATTGGGCCGTCTCCTTCTAATATGGCTTACCGCCGTGACCCGCGACGGACCCTTGCGACAAACTGCGGACAGGGCCAAACCATGGAGACCACACAGCCGACAACGCACTACGAAGCCCACTACACTTCCGGAAACCTAAAGGAGAGCATCGCCGCGATGCTCGCAGCCGCGGGCACGAGCGCCGAAAAGGCGTCCCCAGACCAGATGGCCGCGTTCGACCAGTTCCACGTCCGCGGGATCGAGGCCACCAACGAGCTCGCCTCGCTCGCCGGGTTCAAGAAGGGACAGAAGATCCTCGACGTCGGCTCCGGCATCGGCGGCCCTGCGCGCTACCTCAACGCGACTGTGGGGTGCCAGGTCAACGGGATCGACTTGACGAAGGAGTTCGTCGAGGCCGCAGTCTGGCTCACCGAGGCGCAGCGCCAGCAGGGCCAGGTCTCGTTCGTTCAGGGCTCCGCGCTCCAGACCCCTTTTGCGGACGCGAGCTATGACGGCGCATGGATGCAGCACGTCAACATGAACATCGCCGACAAGACCGGGCTCTTCCGCGAGGTCGCGCGCGTGCTCAAGCCGGGCGCGTCCTACGCGATGCACGAGATCGTGGCCCACAAGGCGAACCAGCCCCACTTCCCTGTGCCCTGGGCGACTGGCCCGGAAGGCAGCCACCTCGCGCACGAGCCGGAGCTCAGGCGGACGCTCGAGTCCGCCGGCTTTGAGGTCGTCGAGTGGAAGGACGAGACTCAGGCGAGCATCGCCTGGTTCCAAGGCGTGTTCGCGCGACTACAGGCGGATGGCCCGCCCAAGATCGGCGTCGGCGTGCTTCTCGGGCCCCAGTTCCCCGAGATGGCAAAGAACGTGGTGCGCAGCATGGAGGACGGCCTCATCAAGGTCGTGGTGGTCGTCGCTAAGAGGCAGTGACCAAGGGAGCGCCGCTCACAGCCGCGCGGCAGTGAACCGCAGCTTCGTCAGGTACCGGATCTGCACCACCGTGAACCCGATCAGGATCGCGCCCATCACCCACGCCGCAGCCGTTGCGTAACCGAACTTGAGGAACACGAACGCGTTCGTCCACACCTCCAGCCCGATCGTGTGGGTCGCGTTCAGCGGACCGCCGCCCGTCAGCACGAAGATCGTCTCCATCGCCTTGAACCCCGCAATGAACACGCCGAGGAGGTTGATCAGGATCAAGGGCTTCAGCCCCGGAAGCGCGATGTACCGGACCTTGTGCCACCACGTCGCGCCGTCGATGTCCGCCGCCTCGTACCTCTCGCCGGGCACGTTCTTGAGCGCCGCCAGGTAAAGGATCGAGCCCGGCCCCGCCCCGGCCCAGATCCCCGGCAACACCACCGCGAACATCGCCCACGTCGGATCCCCCAGCCAGTCGTGCGCCAGCGGCAGGTTGGTGTGGAACAGGTGGTTGATCCCATTGAACACCGGCGCCGCCAGGCTGTTCAGCACTCCCGTTTCTGACTTGTCATAGAACTGCCGCCACAAAAACGCGATGACGATGCTGGATGTCATTGCAGGCAGATAGAACACCGTGCGGAAGAAAACCTTGAACCGAGGGATCTCGTTCAGAGCCAGCGCAAGGAACAAGGGGATGAAGAACCCAATGACGATCGTGAGTCCCACATAGATGAACGAGTTCCACAGCGACTTCCAAAAGATCCCCGCGGTCGCCACCGAGATGAAGTTGTCCATCCCCACCCACTGCGCCGGCTTCATGATCCGGTAGTCCTGGAAAGCGATCACCAGCCCGTGCAACAAAGGCCAGTAGGCCCACACCAGCACGCTGACGCAAGCAGGCGCAAGGGCGATCGACAGGAACCGCGCCGCCGACTTCCGCTCCGCAGTGGCCAGCGGCCGCGACTCGACCACTGCGGCGGCAGACCGCGCACGCCGGGCAAGCCACACGACGAGCGCCAGCACAAGCCCGGCCAGGCACACCATGATGCCCGCCGCCCAACCGCGCCGCCGCGCCATCACCTCCGCCGGCGTGTACCCCAGCAGCTTCGCGTCCATCTCCTTCGCCACGTCGTGCAGGATCGAGCGGGCGGGCGTCGTGGGCTCCAGCATCGCCCGGTCGAGCGCGTCGTCCAGCACGACGTAGACCTGCTGGCAGTTGCGGCCGTTCGGCTCCGGCTTCCCCGTCGTGAACAGAGACTCGTTCGCCGCGACGTACGCGGGGTCCACCAGCGCCGCTAGGTCGCCGTAGCCGAACTCCTTGAGCAGCACCGGGTTCACCAGGTTCGAGAGCCCGAGGTCGACCAGCGCCTTCGTCTGCACGCGCGCCGCGTCCTGCCCCACGAAGAACTTGATGAACCGCCAGCAAGCCTCCAGCTTCTTCGGGTCCGTGACGTTCGCGTTGATCGCCCACATCCCCGCGTTGATCTCGTTCTTCGACCCGCCGGGCCCGGCCGGCATCGCGGCGATCCCCACCAAAGCCGGGTTCAGGTCGCTCACGCTCATCACCACGTCGTTCGTGTAGGCGAACCACATCGAGACCTTCCCCGCCGCGATGTCCTGGCTGAAAGTTGGGCTCACGCTCGCCGCAGGGCCGTACGTCTTGCCCCCCTTCGTCCACTTTTGCACCGCGAGCTTGCGGAAGAAGTCGAGCGCGACCGCGGCCTCGGGCGAGTCGATCGCTGAGCGCGAATAGCCGTTCCCCGCAGGCACCACCACTTCCCCGCCCGCCTGCCACACGAAGTTGATCCACCAGTAGGCCTTGCCCGTCAGCCCAGCGCTGAACACGAACCCGCTGCGGCCGGGCGCGGACTCCGTGAGCCGCTGCGCGTCCGCGTAGAACTCGTCCCACGTGCGCGGCGGCTTGCCCGGGTCGAGCCCCGCCTCCGCGAAGTGGTCCTTGCGGTAGTAGAGCGCCTGCGCGACCTGATAGAACGGCACTGCGTACGTCCTGCCGTCGTAGCTGTGCACCACGTCCATGATCAGAGGGTTGAACCTTTTGGTTACATCGGGGTCCTTCGCGATCAGGTCGTCCAGCGGCCTGCAGAACCCCTGCTCGATGTAGTTGGTGTACTGCCGGAAGTTGACGTAGAACACGTCCGGAGCGGTGTCCGCCGCCATCGAGATCAGAAACGAGCTCTCCGCGATCTCGTTGGCCAGCTCGAGCCCGCCCGCGTTCACGACCTCGATGTCCGGGTTCTGGCGGTGGAACTCCTCGAACACCGACCACCGCGCCTGGCTCCGGCTGTCCGTCGCCTCCCGCGCCGGGATCCCCTGGTACGGCCCCGCCATCATCCGGACGACCACCGGCTTTTGAGCCTGGGCCAGGCTCGTCGCAAGCAGGATGAAGGGCAGCGCGTACCGGCGCATAACGAGGTGGAAGCGAGTCTACTCTCGCGCTTCACAACCTCCGTAACCCTAGCCCGCGACCGTCATCCTGAGCCCTGTCGAAGGAGACGGTAGCGGCTCATGAACCCCCAAACCTACAGTAAACTAATCCCAACAGTTTTCCCCACCTGTGTAGAAAAAGTAGACAAACCCCTTGACAAATAGTAGACGAGACGCTACTATTTCCTCACCACAGAGGTTTAGACAGACATGGCGAGCAACGAAGCGAAGACAGACCGGGCCCTCGAAATGGCCCTCCAGCGAATCGAAAAGTCCTTTGGCAAGGGCGCGGTCATGCAGCTCGGGATGGGCGACCGCCAGCCGATCGCCACGATCTCCACCGGCGCGCTCAGCCTGGACGTCGCGCTCGGCGGCGGCATCCCACGCGGCCGCATCGCCGAGATCTACGGCTCCGAGTCCAGCGGCAAGACCACCCTGGCGCTGCACATCGTCGCCGAGGCACAAAAGGCCGGCGGACTCGCGCTCTTCGTGGACGCCGAGCACGCCCTCGACGTCGAATACGCCAAGGCGCTCGGCGTCGACATCGACCGGCTCTACGTCTCGCAGCCGTCCACCGGAGAGGAGGCCCTCGAGATCATGGACTCCATGGTCCAGAGCGGCGCGATGGACATCGTCGTGCTCGACTCCGTCGCCGCGCTCGTGCCCAAGGCCGAGATCGAGGGCGACATGGGGGACGCCCACGTCGGCATCCAGGCCCGCATGATGTCCCAGGCCCTGCGCAAGCTCGGCGGCAGCATCAGCAAGACCCAGACCTGCGCGATCTTCATCAACCAGATCCGCGAAAAGATCGGAGTCATGTTCGGCAACCCCGAGACCACCCCTGGCGGACGAGCCCTCAAGTTCTGGGCCTCCGTCCGGCTCGAAGTGCGCCGCGGCGAGCTGCTCAAGAACGGCACCGATGCCTACGGCGCCCGCACCAAGGTCAAGGTCGTCAAGAACAAGGTCGCCCCGCCCTTCAAGTCCGCCGAGTTCGACATGATCTTCGGCAGGGGGATCAGCGCCTCCGGCGACCTGCTCGACCTCGGCGTGCTGCACGACATCGTCAGCAAGGCCGGCACCTACTACAACTTCAGCGACACGCGGCTCGGCCAGGGCCGCGACAACGCCAAGACCTTCCTGGACCAGAACCCCGAGGTCTTCGCCGAGCTCGAAAAGGCCGTCAAGGCGATCGTGGTCCCGCCTAGGGTCGACCCAGCCCTCGTCGCGGCGATCGAAGAGTGACCACCCACGAGCAGTACCAGCGCGCGATGCAGGCGGCCCTCCGCCTGCTCCGCGCGCGCGACCGCACCGAGGCCGAGGTCCGCGACTCACTTTCAACCAAAGGGTTCAACGAGCCGGAAATCGGCCTCGTGCTCTCCACGCTCCGTGTCGCGCGCTACGTCGACGACGCCCGCGTGGCGCAAAGGGCCGTCGAGCTCGCCAGCCTGGAAGACCCCAAAGGCCGCCTCCTGCTCGAAGGCGCGCTCAAGGCGCGCGGGGCGCAGGACGCGGTGATCCAGGAGGCGCTCGCGAACCTAGCCAACGAAGACGACCTCGCCGAGGCCGCGTTCCAAAAGTGCCGAAAGCCCGGCGACACCCCCGCGCGCGCCGCCGCCCGACTCGCGCGCAAGGGGTTCGACGAGGACACCGTCCGGGCCGTCGTCGAGCGCCACTTCCCAGAGTTCGACTGAGCCCAGAGTATCCTGGCGCACTTGAGCCTGTACCGCATCCTTTTCCTGGGCGACATCGTTGGCAAGCCCGGCCGCTCCGCGGTCGAGGACGCCCTCCCCGACCTGGTCATCAAGCACGACCCGCTCTTTGTCGTCGTGAACGGGGAAAACGCCGCCGCAGGGGTCGGCATCACTCCCGACATCGCCGAAGGGCTCTTTCGGATCGGGGTCGACGCGATCACCCTAGGCAACCACGCCTTCCACAAGAAGGAGATCGCGCCGTACCTGGATTCCGGCGCTCCGATCGTCCGCCCGGCCAACATGCCCGAAGGCGTCCCCGGCAAGGGCACCGCCGTCGTCGACAAAGGCGGCGTCCGGCTGCTGGTCGCCAACCTCTGCGGACGCATCTTCCTCGACGGCTACGACGACCCCTTCCGCGCTGTCGAGCCGATCCTCTCCCAAGCGGGGACCCCGCACGTCTTCATTGACTTCCACGCCGAGGCCACCAGTGAGAAGATCGCGTTTGGCTACCACGTCGAGGGCCGTGCCACAGCCGTCGTCGGGACCCACACACACGTCACGACCGCGGACGAAAAAATCCTCCCCAAGGGCACCGCCTACATCACCGACGTCGGCATGTGCGGCCCGCTCCCCAGCGTGATCGGCATGGACAAGGACGTCGTGCTGCGCAGGTTCCGCACTTCCATGCCCACGCGCTTCGAGGTCGCGGACCATCCTGGTGTAATCTCTGGGGTACTCATAGACGTCCAATCAGAGACGGGGCGGGCTACGAAGATCCAGCGCGTTCCGTGACACAATTGTCTGTTTCGAGGACCAACACGATGAAGACCCTCTTGAAGTCAACGGCCCTGGCCGGCTTGGCCCTGATCGGCCAGGCGGCCCTCGCCCAGGTCATCTACACGTCGCACGCGGCCATCGGCGACCAGAAGATTCGCCTGGCGCCCTGGGGCTCCGGCACCATCGCCGAGAGCGACGAGATGCCCTACGAGGGCACCACCTCCATCCGGGTCTCGTCGCGCAACTTCTTCCAGGGCGGGATCATGAGCTTCGACGCCCCGGTGAGCCTGGAACAGGCCGCCGGCGACAAGTCGAACCTCCTGGTGATCACCCTCGAGTCCGGGGGTAAGACGGTGGTCAAGCCCCCGACCAGCGGGTCCAAAACGGGGGGGCCGGGCGGTGCGACTGGAGGCCCTGGCGGCGGGGGGAACTCGATCAACGGCGGCAACCAGAACTCGGGCAACACCGGCCTAAAGCCCGCTGAGTTCGACGCAACCCTCACCAAGGTCCGCTGCATCATTTCGACGACAGACGGCAAGAAGTGCGAGGTCTACATCGACCTCAGCTCGGCCATCCCCAACGCCCGAGGCTGGAAGTCCGTCGGCGTCCCCGTGGTCTCCATCCCCGGGTTCGACAAGACGAACCGCACGATCAAGTCGATCGCCTTCTCAGGCGACACCATCGGCACTTTCTACGTCGGTGAGCTCAAGATCGTCAGCGACACCACCCCGCTCTACGTCGAGCCCAACATCCGCGAGCTCAACCTGGCCCTGGGCGACGAGATCACCCTCGAGGCCTACGGCAACGGTGGCTCATCTCAGCTCAAGTACACCTGGGACTTCGACGCCAGGGACGGGATCGACGTCGACGCCGAAGGCAAGTCCATCAAGCGCCGCTTCCGCAAGGACGGCACCTACACGATCACCCTCACCGTGCAGGACGTCTTTGGGCTGAAAAAGCCGTACAGCACGACGATCAAGGTCACCGTCAACCCCTAGCCTGAACCCCC
>CAMLDW010000008.1 GCA_946479035.1 uncultured Chthonomonadaceae bacterium
TCCGATCAGAAGGATCAGCGCAGACAGCACACCAAATACCGTCAACACGATCCCGCCCTTCACGAGCCAACTGTTCCAGTTCGGCCGTGTGAAGAGCTTGTAGAAGTGCGTCGGTTTGGCCAGGTCCTCGATCAGCAAGAACACCGTGACCATCGTGAAGAGCAGAGAGACCGATTCGGGCAGCCACCAAGGAACGGCTGAACCGAACAACGCGAAGAACGGCGCGATCATCGCCGCTCCTGCGGCGATCCCCTTCGTGACAAGATAGAGCGCCACGGGCCAGCCCCACTCGACCTTGTGGTCCACGTTAAGGACCTCCCGCGCTTCCGGATCCGTTGCGACCTCCGTTGGCCACGCCTCGGGCCGAGTGTCGCGCCGCTCGCTCCAGATATAGTGCCTCGGCTTTTCGGCCCTGCCGGGATTGAGCGCGGCTTCGCTCGCGCCGATGTAGAGGACGTTCGGTCCAGTCCCTTGCTCGGGCCGACGGGCAGAGAGGACCTGTACCGCTCTGATTAGCGAGACTTCCGACGCCGGGTCATCGAAATCGCCGGGAATGATCGCACCGACCGGGCACACGGTCACGCACGCCGGCTGCAGCCCCTTTTCGATCCGGTGCGCGCAAAAGTGGCACTTTTCGACCGCGCCCAGGTCTTCGTTCAGGTAGATCGCGTCATACGGGCACGCCTGCATGCACGCCCGGCAGCCGATACATGCATCGCGGTCGACGTCGACGATTCCGTCCTTGCGCTTTTTGAGCGCGTTGACGGGGCAGATCGTGACGCAAGGCGCGTCCGTGCAGTGGTTGCATCGCTGAACGAGGAAGTCCCGCTTGACTTGCGGGAACCGCCCCGTCTCGACGTACTTGACGCTGGTACGAAAGCCGCCCACAGGCACGTCGTTCTCGGCTTTGCATGCGACCGTGCAGGCATGGCACCCAATACAGGTTTCCTGGTTGATCACAAACCCGTACTGCACGGGCCGATTCTACTCAGCCGGGCCGGAGAACCGGGCGATGGGACTTGCCCGCTTTATGGCTAGTCAATCGTGATGGTGCGGCGGCAGATCGGGATGGGAGACCCGCCGCTCCTTGCTCCGATGCGATGGATAAGTCCTGCCGCCAACCGAACCATCCCAGGGCCAGAGTTGGTCAGAATAGCGCTATGACCCGCAAGCTCTTTCTCGTCCTGTTCCTCTTTGCGGCGCTGCTCGGCTCCTCGTGCGGCGGCGGGAGCGCGGCGTTCCCGTTCTTCGGCCTGGTCGTGGTCGACTCTGGCAACGACAGGATCGTTTTCCTCGTCAACATCACCGGACTCGGGTGGACCGCTTATGGCAGCTCGGGATCGGGGACGGACCAGTTTTCGGCGCCTTCTGACATGGCGCGCGACAGCCTCGGCCGGTTTTACTTCGTGGACAGCGCCAACAACCGCGTCATCCGCGTGA
Source organism: uncultured Chthonomonadaceae bacterium (assembly GCA_946479035.1). Next base: position 1,441 of record CAMLDW010000008.1, read on the forward strand.
ACGACCTGACCGGCGCGGGGTTTGTGGCGTTTGGGACGGTGGGCAGCGGCGCGAACCAGTTCACAGGGCCGCGCGGGATATCGCTCGACTCGCTCGACCGCATCTATGTCGCGGACACGGGCAACAACCGGATCGCGCGGTTTAGCGATATGACGGGCTCGAACTGGGTGGCCTATGGTTCACTAGGGACCACGGTTGACAAGTTCGACGGGCCGAACGACGTTCAGATCGACTTGGCGGACAGGATCATCGTGGCGGACACGAACAACTCCCGCGTCGTGCGCGTGAACGACATGATCGGCACGGGCTGGGCGACGGTGGGCACGAGCGGCGCGGGCATCGGCAACTTCGATTCGCCGATGGGCGTCACTGTAGACTCGATGGACCGGATCTTTGTGGCAGACAGCGACAACGACCGCATCGTGCGCATGAACGACATGACCGGCGCGGGTTGGGCCTCCTATGGCACGTTTGGCACGGGCGTAGGGCAGTTCGACGAGCCGGAGCGCGTGCTGATGGACGCGGGCGACTTCCTCTACATCGCGGACCGGGGGAACGACCGGATCGTGAAGGTAAACGGCTTTAGCGGGCTGGGGTGGCTTTCGTACGGCTCTTCTGGATCCGGCGTGGGCAACTTCGACAACCCGACCGCGGTGCTGCCGTTGGTGACGACGCCGTAGCTGCGGCCCTCCGATCGTCGTCTTGTGCAGCATGGCCCGGTGCATAATCGGGCCATGAAACGCCCCTTCCTTACGCTCGTCGTCGCGGTGTGCGCGGCGGCCCTGCTCGCTGGACAATCGAGCGACGCCACCCACCTGAGCGTGCTCAGGAAGATCACGGTCGGTGGAGACGGCGGCTGGGACCTCCTCGACATCGACTCTTCCTCGCACCGACTGTTCGTTTCGCGCGGGACCCATGTGATGGTCGTGGACGTCGAGGCTGGAAAGGTCGTGGGCGACGTTCCAGACACGGCGGGCGTGCACGCCATCGCTATCGTCGCGAGGCACGGAAAGGGGTTCACGACGAACGGGCGGGACAATACCGTGACTGTGTTCGACCTCAAGGACTACAAGAAGCTCGCAAGCGTCAGCGTCGGCACGCGGCCTGACGCGGTCGTGTACGATCCGTCGTCCGACCGTGTGTTCACGATGAACGCCGGCGGCAACGACGCGACGGCGATCGACGCGAAGACCAACGCAGTCGTCGGGACAGTCAAGTTCGACGGAAAGCCGGAGCTGGCGGTCGCCGATGGGAAAGGCAGGGTGTTCGTGAACCTCGAGGACAAGTCGCAGATCGAGTCGTTCGACGGAAAGGGCCTCAAGACGACCGGGACATGGTCTCTGTCGCCGGGCGAGGGGCCGACAGGGCTGGCGATCGACGTCAAGCACCACTTGCTCTTCGCGGCTTGCGACAACGGGATGATGGTCGTCGTCGATTCTGAGACCGGTAAAGTGGTCGGCACGCCAAAGATCGGGAGCGGTCCGGACGGCGCAGGCTTCGACCCAAAGACCGGCTTCGCGTTTGCATCGAATGGCCAGGACGGCACCCTTTCGGTCGTCAAGCGCGAGAAGGACGGCACGTTCTCGACCGTCGGGACGATCGCGACTCAGTCTGGCGCGCGGACGATGGTTCTCGATCCGAAGTCGGGCCGCATTTACCTGATCGCAGTAGAGTACACGCCGCCCGTCGGTGGAGGCAGACGGCAGATGGTGCCGGGCTCCTGCACTGTGCTGGTCGTCGGGGCGGCGCGCTAGGCGCCGACGTACCCCTTTCCGATCACAAAGGGATCTCTGGCGGGGGACTTGACAAGCCGAAGCCAGTGGTGTATATTTGTCTACTATGAGTACGAGCACGACTATGACGACCCTTCAATCGTTCCTTGCTAGGGCCACGACAAAGGCCGCCGAAGACCTTGTGACCGCGTTCGAGCGCATACCTGAGGAGAAGCGCTCCTGGAGCGCTATGGGGGACGCGCGGACCGCGCTCGACCAGGTCGCAGAGGTCGCGCTTCTCAACGGCAGCACTTGCAGCCTTCTTGAAGACAAGAAGTGGCCGGAGGAGTACGATTTCAACGACTATTTCGCCAAAAAGGCGGAGCTCGCGGGCCAGGGCTGGGAGACGATCAAGGCGAAGCTGGAAGAGAACACGAAGAAGGCAGCTGCGGTAATCGGTGCGCTCCCGAGCGACGCCCTCGAGCAAGAGGTCTCGATGCCGTGGGGGGCGATGACGATCGCGCAGATCGCGTCCTATCCGTACTGGAACGCCTGCTACCACGAGGGACAGGTCAACTACATCGCCTCGATGCTCGGGTGCTTGGAATAGGAGCGCGCTAGGGAGCGAACAGGAGCTTGTAGCCCGCGACGAGGAGGACGACGCCGAGAACCCTGCGCACGGTCAGGCTTGGCAGTCGTCGGCTGCCCAGCCATGATCCGAGCAGCCCGCCAAGGCCCGCAGCGGCGAGCAGGTAGGGGATGTCCTTCGGGAGCCCCTTGACCTGCGTCCAGTGTCCGGCGAGCCCTGCGATCGAATTGACGAGGATGAAAACAACGGAGGTGGCGGCCGTGCGCTTGACACTAGCCCACTGCGTAAGCAGGACGAGCGGGCTCAGGAAGATTCCGCCGCCCGTGCCTGTGAGGCCGGCTAGGAAACCGAGGAACGCTCCGCATGCGGTGCGCACGGCAACTTGGACAGGGCGCGGCTCGAAATCTGCCGTCTTTGCCGTCACTATCAGCATCCTTACCGCTGACAGAATGAGGATCACGCCTACGATTTGCTTGTAGATGTGTCCTTCGACTGTGAGCCATCCGCCAAAGTACGCGAACGGCACGGAGCCGAGCGCGAAGGGCCAGAAGAACGCCCAGGAGAAGTGGCCCGCTCGCACAAACTGCACCGTGCCGATGGTCGCGACGAGGATGTTCAGCACGAGCGCGGTCGGCTTCATCTCCGCTGGCGCCATGTTCAGCAGCGCCATGACGGCGAGATAGCCGGAAGCGCCCGCGTGCCCGACGGAGGAATAGAGAAGCGCCGCGAGGAAGATCAGTCCTACGAGCCAGTAGAAGTGTTCAGGCACCGACAGATTTTGGCAGGACCGATGCGCGGCCGCCCCTAGCTCCTTCTCTTTGTAAAACGCTTGCGCTTGACGGGCCCGAGCGCCTCTCGCTTCTTGATGAGGTCGGCCGCCTGCTCGAGAGTGACGTCCGCCGGCAAGATGCCCTTGGGCAGCGTCGCGTTCGTCTTGCCGTCCGTCACGTACGGGCCGTACCTACCGGACATGACGCGGACGTCGCCGTCGAAGCCTTCGACCTTGCCAAAGCTGCGCAGCTCTTCCGGCCCGGCACGCTTTCCGCTCGGCTTTTCCAGCGCTGCGACGGCTTCTTCGAGCGTGAGCGACGCGCCCTTGCGCCAGTCGCCGACGTTCGCCTTCTTCGCGCCGCAGATGAGGTAAGGGCCGTACTTGCCGAGAGCGACGGAGATCATTTCGCCGCCGTTCGGATGGTTGCCGATCTCGCGAGGATAGGAGAGGATGACGGCGAGGGTCGAATCATCTAGCGCAGATGGCGCGATGTCCTTTGGTAAGGTAACCCTGCGCGGTTTCTCTTCTGCTGTCTTTTCCGCTTCAGTCTGCTCGACTTCAAGGTAGTCGCCGAACCGCCCGGTCTTGTGAAGCACGTTGCGACCGGTCCTGGCGTCTTTGCCGACGATGTTGCCGCCCGGCTTCCTAAGTGCCAGCAGCTCGAGCGCCTTTTCATAGCTCAGTTCCGCGGGAGGGAGGTCGTCAGGGACGCTTGCGGTGTTGCCGGGACCGCCCTCTCCGCGCTGGATGAACGGCCCATTGCGCCCGATTCGCACGACGACGCCTTCGCCGATCGGGATCTGCGGATAGGGGATGTCCTTGCCCTTCTGCAGGACCTGTGGCTCGAGCCCAGGGTGCTGCTTCGTCCCGTGATAGAACTCCCTTAGATACTGGACGTGGTCGACCTCGCCGTTGGAGATCGCGTCGAGGTCCTCCTCCATCTTGGCCGTGTAGCCGGTGTCGACCAGTTCGTCAAAGTTGTTCTCGAGCAGCTCCGTGACGGCGAACGCAGTGAAGGTCGGCACCAGCTCCTTTCCTCGGCGGAAGATGTAGCCGCGGTCCTGGATCGTGCCGATGATGCTCGCGTAGGTGCTTGGGCGGCCGACTCCCTCGGCCTCGAGCTGCTTGACGAGGCTGGCTTCCGTGTACCTTGCGGGCGGCTTAGTGGCGTGGTCGGTGGCTACTAGGTCCCTGAGATCGAGGCTCTGTCCCTCTTCCATGGCGGGGAGGATGCGCTCTCGGTCCTCGAGGTCCGCATCGGGGTCGTCTGCGCCCTCGACGTAGGCGCGGAGAAACCCCGGGAACACGATCGCCTTCCCGGAAGCGCCGAACACATGGTTGTTCGGGCCATGGAGGACCGTGACCTCGACGCGAGTTCTCTCGACCTCTGCCGGCTTCATCTGGCAGGCGACGGTCCGCTTCCAGATCAATTCATAGAGCTTGAACTGCTCGTCGGTCAACGAACTCTTCAGGTCGGCGGGCTTGCGGTCGATGTGGGTCGGGCGGATCGCCTCGTGCGCCTCCTGTGCGTTCTTGGACTTCGACTTGTAGGTGTTTGGCTTGGGAGGCAGGTACTCGTGGCCATAGAGCGATGCGATAACGTCCCGCGCCTCCTTGATCGCGCGCTCGGCGAGCGTCAGGCTGTCCGTGCGCATGTAGGTGATGAGGCCGGTGCGCTCGGCGTGGCCTATGTCTACGCCTTCGTAAAGCTGTTGCGCGATCTGCATGGTGCGCCGGGCGGTGAAGCCGAGCTTTCTGTTCGCCTCTTGCTGCAGCGTCGAGGTCATAAAGGGGGGTGGCGGGTATTCGCGGCCAGGCTTCTTCTCGATCTCGCTGACCTGCCACGGCTTTTCGCCTTTCAATTCTTGGGCCAGGCTTCCAGCTCTTTCCGATTTCAACCAAAGGTGCTTCTTTGTGAGCTTGCCGTCGTTGCCGAAGCTCTGACCGTCCGCGACGTTCTGGCCGGCAATGGACTTGAGCCCGGCCTCGAACTCGTCTTGCCCGACGGCGAGGGTCGCGGTGAGCCCGGCGTAACCGACGATGACGAAGTCGCGGCGCTCGCGCTCGCGCATGACGACGAGCCTTGTCGCGACGCTCTGCACGCGGCCCGCTGAGAGCTTGGGGGCTACGCGCTTCCAGAGGAGCGGCGAGAGCGTGTAGCCGAAGAGCCGGTCTAGGATGCGCCGGGTCTCTTGCGCTCGAACGAGCGCTTCATCGACAGTGCGAGGGCTCAGCAGCGCCTCTTGGATCGCCTCTGGAGTGATCTCATGGAAGACGATGCGCTGGACTACGACCTCCTTGCCAGGCTTGACGACCTGGAGGACGTGCCAAGAGATGCTCTCTCCCTCGCGGTCCTCGTCGGTCGCTAGCAGGATCGTCGTCGCGTCCTTGGCTGCCTTCTTGAGGTCGTCGACGTACTTCTTCTTAGATTTGGGAACGACGTAAACCGGCTCGAAGGACCCGTCGACGTCAACCCCGAGGTTGGACCACTTCTTCTTCTTGACGTGAGCCGGTACTTCGTCTCCGCCTTCTGGAAGGTCGCGCACATGGCCGAAGCTCGCTTTGACGTCGTACCCGGCGCCAAGGAACCTCTTGATGGTCTGCGCCTTGGCTGGCGATTCGACTATGACGAGCGTTTTCGGCATCCTTCTTCCCGCGACCCGCGTTTTTACCGACGCATCCTAGCACTTGTCAAGGTACGGAGTGCGCCGACCTTTGGACGCCCATTGTCCAAATCGTGTTCATTTGCAGTCTGCGCTTCTTCCTATTAGGCAAGCCTAATGGCACCCTCGCAGTGCCGCGGGCGTTCGAGATTATGAGGGGACGAAGGGATTCTTATGTTCGCTGCATTGGGGCCGAGCAGTGGTTTTCTGGGCCGAACGGGTCCCTTTGAGCGGAATTCGGGCCAAGCTGCCGCCCGCTCGGTGCAAAATAAGGGCGGCTGTCGCGTCCGTCCCAGTGAGTGCAACTTGGCCCGGGGCGGGGTCGGACCGAGGAGCTATACACTATTAAGTTCGTAAGTAGGCGATCCATCTGGGTGTTGGCGTTCGCAGTCGTTGGCGCTTGGCTCTCGGCAGCGTTTATGCCGGGCTTGCTCGACCTCATTTTTGTGTCGGTCGAGCGCGCAAACATGACAACGACGCACAGCAACGTGCTCGATTCGAACATGAGGGTCGGACAAAACGGCGACCCGTCGATCCAGCAAGGGAAAGGCCAAACGGGAGGTTCGACGGCTGGCAACACAAGCGGGTCAAGCACGTCGCAACCGGCCGGCGCTAAGCCTGGCGTGGGGAACGGTGCGACTACCGGACAGGCGAGCGAGGGCAGCACCGATCGACCCAGCCAAGTAGATCGCAGCGGGAGCCAACCCCCAAAGGGAGCGAGTGAATCAATCGCCGAAATTGCGAGGAAGATGAGGGCAAAGGACACCGAGCCGATCGGAAGCACGAGCTACCCTAATTCGACCAATCCTTCCGTATTGGCCGCGATGGCGCTTCTCGGCGCAATTGTGGGAGGAGGCATCGGCACGATCCTCATTTCAATATGGGAGAAGTCACTTACTGCTTGGACGAACATGGAAATCGGAGATAAGGTTTCGATGTTCATTGGGATCTTCTCAGGGATCGTTGCCTCCATGCCGTTTCTGTTTGTGTTCCAGGGCTTGGGGGAGGCAGTTTCGCGGCTGCTGACTTTTGCGCTGATCCTCGGTTTTGGCACCGTGTCGATCCTCGCCCTCAAGTCGATGGAGGACGTGCTCCCTTGGCAAAAGAACAAGTTCTCTGGAAGGCGCACGGGCCGCAAGATCCTCGACACGAACGTCATCATTGACGGCCGCATCCTCGACGTCGCGCGAACGGGCTTCCTCGAGGGCGAGATCTACGTCCCCAAGGTTGTCATCGACGAGCTACAGCACATCGCCGACAGCCCCGACGCGCTTCGGAGACAGCGAGGCCGTCGCGGGCTCGAGATCCTCAAGCTTCTTCAGGCTGACCACGACCTACAGATCGGAACGCACGACGACAAGATCGAGCAGAACGGAGAAGTGGACGACCGCCTGGTCAAGATGGCGAAGGCGCTCGGAGGCGACCTCGTCAGCAACGACTTCAACCTCAACAAGGTCGCAACTTTGCAGGACGTGCGCGTGCTGAACATCAACGACCTGGCGCTCTCTCTGAGGCCGAACGTGCTGCCCGGAGAGCACCTCACGGTCGGTGTCATCCGCGAAGGGAACCAGCCTAACCAGGGCGTCGCCTATCTCGACGACGGCACAATGGTCGTCATAGAGAACGGAAAGCCCAACATTGGAAACACTGTGGAAGTGTCTGTCACGCAGGTCATCCAGACCGAGCGCGGCAAGATGATCTTTGCCGAGAAGCCGGTACGCATTGCGGAAAAGTCCGAAGACGAGGCAGAGTGAGGACCGTGGCCGTCCTGCTCGCGGCCGGGAGGTCGGAGCGGTTCGGTCGCGACAAGCTCCGAGTGGAGGTCGGCGGGATCCCAATGTGGCAGAGGGCCTTTTTCGCCCTCGCAGGCCACCCTCTAATCGAAGGTGTCGGGATCGTTGCCAGCAAGCCGTTGCTCGACGAGTGCGAGGAAAAGGCAAGAGGCGCGCTTTTTGTTGCGCAAGGCGGCGCATCGAGGACAGAGAGCGCGCGGATCGGGTTCGGGCTTTTGCCCGACTGGGCCGAGGCTGTGCTGTTCCACGACGCAGCGCGGCCGTTCGTCCCGCCAGAGGTCATTGTGCGCGTCGTCGATGGCGTTGCGTCGCACGGAGCGGCGTTTCCGGCAGTCCCCGTCACCGACACGGTGAAGGAAGCCACGGTCTCGGGCCACCGCACGCTCGACAGGTCGCGGCTGGTGGCTGTTCAGACGCCGCAAGGCGGGCTCGTCTCGCACTTTCGGAAGGCGTTCGAACTTGCGACCGAGGCGACCGACGACGCGGCGATGTTGGAGGCGGCAGGAATCCCATCTTTCGCAGTCGAAGGCGATCCTGCCAACATCAAGATCACTAGCGAAGACGACCTGGCGCGGATCCCACAACTGGCGGAGCTCAGGACCGGGATCGGGTACGACGTGCACCGGTTCTCGCAGGATCCGCAGCGGCCGCTCTGGCTGGGAGGCGTGAAGTTCGAGGGCGAAGGTCCCGGACTCGAGGGCCATTCGGACGCTGACCCAGCGCTTCACGCCGTGGTGGACGCGCTGCTCGGCGCGGCAGGGCTCGGGGACATCGGCGAGCTCTTTCCCAACACCGAGCCGCGCTGGAAGGACGAGCCTTCGGCGACCTTTTTGCGAGAATGTGCAAAGAGGATTGCTGCTGAGGGCTGGCTTGTCGTAAATATAGATGTGAGCGTCTTGGCTGAACGGCCCAGGCTGGCGGCCAAGAGAGAGGAAATCCGCTCTGTCGTCGCTCGCCTGTTGGGCGTCGAGCCTGGCCGGGTCAGCGTCAAGGCGACGACGAACGAGCGTCTCGGCTCGATCGGCAGGGGGGAGGGAGTCGCTGCATTCGCTGTGGCGACCATTAGGCGAAACGGATGAGGATCGAAACAACATGGATCTCTTAGTTCGAAACGCAGAGGGGAACCTGACGGAGAAGGACCGCGACTACGCTGCGAAAAAGCTCGGCAAGCTCGATAGGTACTTTCACGCCGCGCACAAAGTCGAAATGGTCCATCGGGAAGGGAAGCTCGACCACAGGATCGAGATCACGGTGTTCGCGGACGGCTTTACGCTGAGGGGGGAAGAAAAGGACGAGACTGTGCAGGCCGCGATCGACAAGGTCGCGGACAAGATGGAGAACAGGTTGCGGCGGCTCAAGAGCCGAATCATCAAGTCCCACAGGCACAAGGGGCGCCCGCTCCCGGATGGCCTTGCCGCCGACGAGGCAGAGACAGAGGGCGCTGAGCCGAAGATCGTCGAGCATAAGCGCGTCCTTCTCAAGCCGATGTCGCTAGAAGAAGCCGGCCTACAGATGGATATGCTGGGGCACCCGTTCTTCATGTTCAAGAACTCCTCCACGAACCAGACGGAAGTGCTCTACCGGCGGGTGGACGGAAACTACGGCCTGATTACGCCCGAGGCCTGACCTAGCCTTTCGCCACAGAAAGTCAGAGCTCCCACGAACGAGGCGCCTTGGGCCTTGAGCGCCTCTGCACACGCATTCGCCGTGCCGCCCGACGTCGTCACGTCGTCGATCAGCAAAATGCGCATGCCGTAGACCGCGGGCGAGGCCTCGAAGGCGCCCTTGAGGTTCTTCAGTCGCTCCTGGCGCGAGAGGCCCACCTGGGGCCTCGTGCTTCGCACGCGGCGCAAGAGGTCTGCATTGACCCTCTCTGCAGGGAACGACTCGCAAAGCAGGTCGGACTGGTTGAACCCCCGCTTGTTCTTGCGCTGCCAGTGGATCGGCACTGCAACGAACCAGTCGAACTCGGGCAGGGAGAGCGAGCCGTAGGCTGCGAACAGCGCGTCTGACATCGGAGCGGCCAGGCCGGTCGCCCGGCTGAACTTCAGCCGCTTGACCGCTTGTGCCGCGCGCCCCTCGAACGGGTAGACGCTCGCGCTCAGGTCGAGAGGGTTGCCAGGCAGGTTCTTGTGCACCGCGTCGTCGAGCGGCGCCATCTCGCTCTGGCAGTCCGGACAGATCACAGGACGGCCGATGCGCATGCACAGCTCGCAACGGTCAGGATAGAGCCAAGAGAGCGCTTCGTTCGCCGCGCGCGCCAGCCAGTGCACGAAGATCATTGTGGCCTTAAAGAATCAGAGCCTCGCCGCTAGTGCGAGGCCCTGTGCCGCCCTGAGAAAATGAGGATTCTTTCGCTACGCTTCGCCTTGGGTGTGGCCGAAGAACGGCTCAAAGGGAATGAGACCCAGTCGGGTCGCTGCCCTCAGCGCCTGGACGCGGTTGTTGACCTGAAGCTTGTCGTAGATGTTCGCTAGGTGGAAATCTACTGTCCGCTTCGAGACCACCAGCCGGTCTGCAGCTTCCTTGCTGCTGTGGCCCTGCGCGATCAGGCTCAGGACCTTCACTTCCGTGGGTGTGAGGCGCACACCGCGCGATGATTCGTTAGTTCTTCCAGTACCAGGCATTGCCATATAACCCATCCCTCGTTCTCAAGACTCTCTATGCCGCTTGGCTGTCTCTTTCCATAGCCTCTGCTTCAATTTGAGATGGACTCAAAGAAATACCTACAAACCGGAAGTATCGCTCTAGGTTTTGAGCCTAGATCCGATGGGCTCCGTCGGTCGCAATGCAGGCGAAAAACGTGGGTTCCAGCCCGCCTGACCGCCCCATGTAGGCCCTTTCCGTCTCCTGAAAGAATCCTCGGACCTTGCCAGCCTCGACCAGTGCGACGCACGAGCCGCCGAACCCCGCCCCAGTCATGCGTGCCCCCACGCACCCTTGGGCGGTCCAGGCCGATTCCGCCATCCAGTCTAGCTCGTGGCAACTGACCTCGTAGTCGTCCCTCAAGCTCTCATGGCTGGCCTTCATCAGCCCGCCTATCCTCTCGAAGTCGCCCTTTTCAAGCGCCTCCGCGAACTGCACGCACCTCTCGTTTTCCTTCAGCACGTGCCGTGCTCTTTTCGCTTTGACCGTCCTCACGCCCGGAAATGTTCCGTCGAGCATTGAGAGCGTTGCGTCCCGCAAGCTAGAAACGCCCATATCCCTCGCAGCCTCCTCGCACTCCCGCCGGCGCTGGTTGTAGGCTGAGACGTCGAGAGACCGCTGCTTGTTCGTTCCGCAGATCACGATTTGGAGGGTGGGGGGGATCGCTCGATAGGAGACCTCCATGGACCGGGTGTCGATCAGCATGCCGCAGCCTGCCCTGCCTAGCGCGCTGGCCATCTGGTCCATCAGGCCGCACTGGACACCGACGAACTCATGTTCGGTGCGCTGGCCGAGCACAGCAAGGCCCATGGGATCGATCCGAAACCCGTCCAGAGCGTTCCAGAGGGTCAGGAAGGCGAGCTCCATCGCCGCGCTGCTACTGACACCTGCTCCTCGGGGCAGGTCAGAAACGACTGCCGCGTTGAGGTTGGTCGGGGGGTGTCCTGAGCGCGCCAGGGTCCAGGCAGCTCCGCTAGGGAAGCGCGCCCAGCCATGCATCGGGCTCTCGCGGGCCGCGTCGAACACGGCCGGCTCCTGGTAGGACTCCGACCAGACCTTCGAAGCGTCCGGGGCAGGCGAGGCGGCTACCACGACGTGCCTGTCGATCGCTGCGGGGAAGACGAAACCCTCGTTGTAGTCCGTGTGCTCGCCGATCAGGTTCACACGGCCCGGCGCGGCAGTAAACAGCAGCGGCTCACCGCCGAACCTCGCTCGGAAAAGAGCGCGTGCGCGCTCGACGAGTCCTGCCAGGTCAGGCACCCATGCATTTTATCCACACTCTTGAACCTGCAATCCCGCACGGATACGGGGAGGGCCAAGGTGCGCCGGTGGAACAAGAACGTCACAGGCGCAGGAGGGTCCAACGCCGCCCGGACCCTTCGCGCCCTGTTTCGTTTAAGCGTGGGTAACCTGCCGCGCATGAGCGACCCCGCCGTGGGCCGTGCGCAAGCGTGGCTGAAAGAACACGAGGCCGACCTCCTCTCCGACTACCGCAGGCTCCTGCAGTTCCCCAGCATTGAGGGCAGCTCGCTGCCTGGCGCGCCGTTCGGCAAGGAGAACCGCGAGGCGCTCGACTACATGCTTTCGCTTGCTTCCTCCGCGGGGATGCGTACAAAGGACGTCGAGGGGTACTGCGGCTTCGCGGAGTTCGGCGACGGCGCGAAGATGGTGATGACGCTCGGGCACCTCGACGTCGTGCCCGTCGGCCCAGGATGGAAGCACGAGCCGTTCGGCGCCGAGACCGACGGCGAGTACGTCTATGCGCGCGGCGCCGTGGACGACAAGGGCCCGACCATGGCCTCTTTCTTCGCTGCGCGAGCGCTGAAGGAGGTGTGGCCCGAAAACCCCGTGCGGCTCCGTGCGGTGTTCGGCTGCAACGAGGAGTCGGGGTTCAAGTGCGTCGAGAGGTACATGGAGACCGAGGAGCCGCCGACGCTCGGAGTCGCGCCGGACAGCGGATGGCCGCTCTATCACGCAGAGAAGGGGATCGCGAACCTGTTCGTCGTTGCGCCAAGGCCCTCGGGCGACGTCGAACTGCTGGAGATCAGCGGTGGGCAGCGTCCAAACATCGTGATCGACTCCTGTACCGCTAGCGTGCGCGTCGCGAAGAGCGCGATGGCGCACGTGCAAGAGAAGGTGAAGGACTCGTGGGACCGGAACGTGAGCGCAGCCTGGGACGGGGCCGTATTGACCGTGCAAGCGGTGGGGAAGGCGGCGCACGGGTCGTTCCCATACGGCGGAGACAGCGCGGCGATCCGCGTTCTGAGGTTCTTGCGCGAGATCGCGCCGTTGCCGGACCAGGAGGACTTTGAGGCGCTGTTCAAGGTCCCGATGACTCAGGGCGAGGGCGTGGGAATCCAAGGCGCGGACGAAGTGAGCGGCGCGCTCAGTTGCAACCTGGGCGTGATATCCTCTGACAAAGGCTCGGTCCGTTTTCTCCTCAACGTCCGCTATCCGGTGACGTGGAAGGGCGCGGACCTCCGTCGGCGCTGCGAAGAAAAGCTGAGCTCGTTGGGCGAGGGCTTTCGCTTGGAAAAGATGGAGGACAGCCCGTCGCTCTACTTCCCGCTCGAGCACCCGCTGGTCAAGACGATCTGCGACGTCTACGAGGCAGAGACGGGCGAAAAGAAGGCGCCGGGAGTGATGGGCGGAGGCACGTACGCCCGCGCGATCCCCAACACGGTCAGCATTGGCACCGGCTGGGCGGGAGACGGGCCCGCGCACGAGACCGACGAGAAGCTGAAGATCGAGCACCTTTTTAAGATGAGCCGGATCTACGCGCACATCCTCGTGCGGCTGTGCAAACAAGCCGCGAAGATGTAGCGCACAGCGCTCCATGCGAAGCGCGGGAGGCCCCCAACGGGCCCCTGGTCACTCGGTTGTGTGGCTAGGGGCCACCGATGTTTTGTCAGACTCCCGCAGGGGTCTTGCCAGGCTGCTTGGTCGTGCGCAAGTAGGGCCGCCTTTCGACCCAGCCTTGCGGGAACATCGCCTTGGCGTCGTCGTTGCTCACCGACGGCAGGATGATGACGTCGTCGCCCTGCTTCCAGTCGACCGGCGTGGCCACCTTGTGCCTGTCGGTGAGCTGGAGCGAGTCGATGACGCGCAGGATCTCGTCAAAGTTCCTTCCCGTCGGCGCCGGATAGGTCAAAGTCAGCCGGAGCTTCTTGTTCGGGTCGATGATGAAGACCGAACGCACCGTAAACGTGTCGCTCGCGTTGGGGTGGAGCATTCCGTAGAGGTTCGCGACCTTTCGGTCGGCGTCGCCCAGCAGTGGAAAGTTGAGCGCGATGCCCTGCGTCTCCTCGATGTCGCCCATCCAGCGCTTGTGGTCGTCGACCGAGTCGCAGCTCAGGCCGATCACCTTGACTCCGCGCTTTTCAAACTCTCCCTTGAGCCGCGCGACCTGGCCGAGCTCGGTCGTGCAGACCGGTGTGAAGTCCTTGGGGTGCGAGAAAAGCACCGCCCACTTGCCGTCGATGTAGTCGTGGAAGAGGATTTCGCCCTGGGTCGAGCCCTGGGTGAAGTCCGGTACGGGGTCGCCTAACTGTAGCGCCATGGTGCGCTGAGCTTACTCCGCCCGCGCCCGTTCCCCGCCAGTTCCAGCGTTCCACAAGTCGGCCGTCGAGACCGCGTCTTCCGAGAGCTTGGTTATGACGCGGCGCAGCACGTTGGAGTCGATCCCGCGGTTATCCACCACAATGCCGAGCATAAGGTTGCCCTTGTCGGTGACGTAGAACTGGGAGGGCTGGATCTTGAAGTTGCGCTGTAGGTAGCTCAGGCACTTGGGCGAGTCCGCCTTGGGCGCCGCACCGAGGAACACGGTCAGCCAGACATAGTTCTTACTGCCGCTGAGCTCTGCCGCGACCGGCACGTCGAACTCCGGCGTCTTGACCGTGAACTCGTACTTCTCCTTCCCAGCCGTTTCGTTGAGCGCCCTGACCGCGTACCCCAAGCCGACGATCATGTCCTTGAGCTTTGGCGCATCGAGAGGCCCCGGGTCTTGACGGTGCAAAGCTGGGCCGAACGAAAGCAGGGCCGAGGCAGCGACGAACGCAAACGCGCGTTGGGCGTTCATGGCGCTACTCGATCATTTCGCCGCGCTCTGAGGAGACCCACCGAGCGTACTTCTCTAGGTCCGAGTCGGCGAGCGCCTGCGCGAAGGGCCCTTGCGGGTTGTGGATGATCTTCTGGTATGTGGGCTCGTCGGCATAGCCCATCACCACGACGTATTGGCCGGACTCGTTCCGGAACCCGTGCATGAACTCGATCCCTGACACGGTCCGCATCTTCGCGCGGACATCGCTGCTCCTCTTTTGGACCTCGTCCTCACATCCGGGGAGCGGCTCCCATTTCGACATTACGGCGTACATAGTCTCAATCGCCTCCAATGCCCTAGTTTAGTCCCACCCGGCAAGGGCAGACAGGAAAATCAGGCCAGAACCGCGCTCAGGCCCCACAGGTGGGCCCCTGTGGCCCTGACCGTCACAAGCTCGCCGGCCAACCGGCAGGGGTCTCCTGGGAAGTGGGCCATGCGGAAGCACCGCGTGTACCCTTGGAGCCGGTCTGGATCCTTGGGCGATGCGCCTTCGACCAGCACCTCGAACTCCTTGCCGACCAGCTCCTCGTTCCTCTCGACGGTGATCTGCGTCTGGACTTCGATCAGTTTTTTCAGGCGCCATTCGGCCGTCTCCTTTGGGACCTGTGGCATGTCTGCGGCCGGGGTGCCGGGGCGCGGAGAGTAGCGGAACATATAGGCACCGTCATATCTCACTCTTCGGACGACGTCGAGCGTGCCCTCGAACTCGTAGTCCGTCTCGCCAGGAAAACCGACGATGACGTCCGTAGTCAATCCAAGGCCAGGGACCTTGTCGCGCATCTCGTCGACGATCTCCATGTAGGAAGCGACGGTGTAAAGCCGCTTCATGCGGGCGAGCAGGCCATCGTCGCCGGCCTGAAGCGGCATGTGGCAGTGCTCCATCACCTGCGGTACGTCTCGCACGGTATCAACTAGGTCCGACCTGAAGTCGCGCGGATAGGGCGACGTGTAGCGGATGCGCTCGATTCCCGGTACTCCCGCGAGCAGGCGCAGCAACTGGCTGAACGGTACGCGCCCCTCCGCCATGTTCTTGCCGTACGAGTTGACGGTCTGGCCGAGCAGCGTCACCTCTCTCGTTCCGAGCTCAGCGAGCCGCCGCACCTCTTGCACGATGTGCTCGGTCGGCCGCGACCTCTCGCGCCCGCGGGTCGAAGGCACAATGCAGAACGTGCAAAACTTGTCGCAGCCGTACTGGATCGGCACGAACGCCTTGAGCTTGCCTCTCCGCTCGAGGTTCCTTTGAGGCAGGTCGGTGACGACCGCGCCCTTCCTCTCCGGCAGCTCGAGCCTCATCGTGAACCTTCTGGTCTGAAGGATCTCTTCGACGATAGCGGGAATCATGCTGACCTGCGCGGTGCCGACCACGAAGTCGACGTGCGGGTTGCGCCTCTTGATCTCGTCGGCCCTGATCTGCGCCATGCACCCCGCGACGCCGATCACCATCTCCGGCCTTGCCTGCTTGAACTCGCGAAGCTCGCCAAGGAACGAAAACGCCTTGTCCTCCGGCTTCTTGCGCACGCTGCAGGTGTTGAGCAGCACGATGTGCGCCTCGGAGGGAGTGCGCGCAGGACGGAACCCGAGCCCCTGCAGATAGAGCGCCATCTGCTCGCTGTCCTCCTCGTTCATTTGACAGCCCCAGGTCTGGACGAAATAGGTGCCGCGCTCGGTCTTTTCGCCCTTTGCGCTGCTTCTGGAACCGGTCTTGTGCAAGACGGCGTTGGACATGAGAGAGCCCGGGCGAGTGGCTAGATTCTACCTGGAGGGCGTCCAAGCGACGGAGTTGGACCGCGAGCGTGGACGTATAATCGGCGAGTGACTGTTTGGAGCAACCGGATACTGATCCTTCTCGGCGCCGTCGGCATATTTGTCGCGGGCGTGCTTTCGTACGCGACGTGGCAGCGGCTTGCGCTACCGTGCGGCGTGAACATGGGCTGCGCGATGGTCCAGTCTTCGCAATACTCCAAGATCGGGGGTTTCCCCGTCTCCTACATCGGGCTGCTCGGATACGTCGGGCTGTTCAGCGTGGCGGTCGTGCGGTCGATGGTGACGGGCGCCGTACACCGCAGGCTCGCGATCGCGGGCTTCGCAATGGCCGGGCTCGGGATGCTATTCAGCCTCTATCTGACTTACGTGTCGTTCGCGGTCATCGGTGCCAAGTGCCCTTGGTGCCTCGCTTCGCTCGGCGTGATCGTGGTGACGTTCATCGCCCACGCCGCGCTCCTACAGGGCGGCGAGGCTGGGCGCACAGACAGCACGGTCGGTGTGTTCGGTGGGGCTGCGGCGATCCTCTTGTCGCTTGGGGCGATCGCGATACGCTCGCACGGGCTTCAGGCTGAGTTTGCGATTGAGTCGGTCGTGGCGGATCCGGCAGGGTTCACCGTCGAACAAGTCTTGCCGATCGACGCCAAGATCCGGGGCGGGGGCACGAGCGCGAAGGTCACGATCATAGAGTTCGCAGACATGAACTGCCCGGTGTGCCGATCCGTCTACCCGGACATCGCTCGCATCGTCAACAAGTACGGCGGCAAGGTGCGCCTTGCGTACCGTCATTTCCCGCTCATTGGTGAGCCTGGACACGAGACGTCTCTTGACGCGGCCGTGATTGGGGAGATCGCCGCAGATCGCGGGCTCTTCTGGAAGTATCTCGACGGCATCATGAAGCCGTCCAACACAGAGCGGGTCAGGAGCCTCGACGGGATCATGGCGATTGCCGGCGAGGTGGGCGTCAGCCGCGGTGAGATCATGATGCTTTTCAACTCCCAGGACCCCGAGGTCAAAAAGAAGGCCGACAGTTACTACAACCGCGTGAACGACGACATCAACCTCGGCGCGAAACTGAAAGTTCTGGGCACACCCACGTTCTTTGTGTTCGCAGACGGGGTCAAGCCGAAGTCCGTCGCAGAGCCTCGCCTAGAGATCTTGCTCAGCGAATCGCCCTATCGCGAGCTGCTCCAGTGAAGCGAACGACGGTTTGCGTCGCGATGTCCGGCGGTGTGGACAGCAGCGTCGTCGCTGCGCTCCTTAAGCGCCAGGGCCACGACGTCGTCGGTGTGACGATGCAGATCTGGCAGGAGAGCCAGCGCGACCCGCGGCACGCCGGGTGCTGCTCGCTCGGCGCTGTGGAAGACGCGCGCCGGGTTGCCAGTCAGCTAGGGATCCCGCACTACGTCGTCAATTTCAAGGACCAGTTCCGCCGTGCGGTGATCGACGAGTTCATGCAAGAGTACGCCGCCGGCCGGACGCCAAACCCATGCGTCACCTGCAACCGCGAGGTCAAGTTCACGGTGCTTTCTTCCAAAGCGAAAGAGCTGGGCTGCGAGCAGCTCGCGACGGGGCACTATGCGCGGATCGAGTTCGACGACGCGCGCGGGCGCTACCTGCTGAAGCGCGCCAAGAGCACAAAGGACCAGAGCTACGCTCTCTACACGCTCTCGCAGGAGCAGATGGCTTGGACGCTCTTTCCGCTGGGTGCGATCGAGAGCAAGGACGAAGTGAGGGCTCTCGCGCACGAGCTCTGCCTGCCCGTCGCTAACAAGCCGGACAGCCAAGAGATCTGTTTCGTCAGCGAGGCCGGCGGCTATCGCGAGTTCCTAAGGAAGAACAGGCCGGAGATGTTCGAGCCCGGCGACCTTTTGGACACGGCGGGCAGGCGCGTCGGAACGCACGAGGGCGTCGCAGGCTTTACCGTGGGCCAGCGCCGCGGCCTCGGCGTCGCCACTGGGACTCCGCTCTATGTCGTAGCGATCCGCCCAAAGGAGAACGAGGTCGTCATCGGCGAGAAGGCTGACGTGATGGCGAGCGAAGTACAGTTGCACGAGATGGTCTGGAGCGCAGCCGAGCCGGAAGAGGCGCCGGTCAGAGTGCAGGCCAAAGTGCGCTACAATATGCAGCCGTGCGCGGCCACGCTCTTTGCAGAACCGAGGCTCGCGTTCGACGAACCGGTCAGCGCAGTTACGCCAGGGCAGATCGCCGTGGCCTATGACGGGGACACGGTCGTCGCCGGCGGCAAGATCCGATAATAGGACCCATGGACCAGGTCGCAGGCCTCGTTTGGACGATGGTCGCCGTCGTCGCGCTCCTCTTCGCTGCGCTGACCGTCTCGGTGGTCAAGCTCTTCGGCGTCAACCGGGAGCTCCGGAAGCTTAATCGGACCCTGCAGGGGCTGGAAGCCAGGATCGGCGAGCAGGAGCGCCAACTGGCCCAAGTCCGGGCTGCGCTGGACGATAGGGGCGGCGGCGACTTGTTCGCACCGCTCGTCGAGGCGTTCAAAGTATTCAAGTCTAAAGGCTGGGCCCCGGCGCTTACCCTGCTCGGCAGCCACCTCTTTCGGTCATACTTAGGGAGGAGGCGGCAAAAGCCGCTCCCTTCGAAGGGATCTTCGGAGGAGTAACAAATGAGTCAGTCAGAAGACAAAAACGTTTTGGTGTACCTCCTTGCCGGTTTCGGCCTCGGAGCGCTGATCGGCGCGATCGCGGGCCTGCTCTTTGCGCCTAAGTCCGGCGCCGAGACCCGGGAGGAACTCGCCACGAAGCTCAAAGACCTCAAGCAGAAGACCGAGGACTGGTATTCGGAGCAGAAGGCTCGGCGTACAGCGCGTGCCGGTTCCTCAGACGGCGGCGTCTGAGCGCGATAAGACGCCATGGCCAGATGGCGAATCGTACTGTGGGTGGCGCTGGTCGTCGTCACCGTCACGTTCCTCTATGCCGTCCGCAGCATCTTGCCGCCGTTCGTGCTGGCATGGCTGATCGCGCTCATCCTTGAGCCGGTCGTGCGCAAGCTGCGTCTGCGCGGCTTTTCCCGCGCTTGGGCCGTCACGACGATCACCGTCGCCTTCTTCGTGCTGAGCGGCGTGTTCTTGGTGCTCGCGATCCCGCGTGTCAACAGCCAGCTCGCAGAGTTCCAGACATCCATCCAGTCGCTCACGAACCGGCTTGCCGAAGAGAACGCGAACGACAACTTCTTCGTGCGGTGGAACCCGTCCGTGCGCTCGATGCCGGCCGGGCCCGTCGGCTGGATCGATGGCGCGTTCGAGCAGGCAGGGCCGACCCTACAGCGGTTCGGGCTGCCGGACACCCGCCGAGAGTTCGTAGACCAGTACATAGAGCCTCGTCGCGACGAGCTCGCTGGGTACGTCAAGAACTTCTTCAATGGGTTCTTGCGGCTGCTCGGCGGTGCGGCGTCCGAGATCTTTCTCCTGCTCTTCACGCCGCTCTTCGTCTTTTTGATCCTTTTGGACCTCGAGCGCTTTCGCGCGCGTTGGACCTCGTGGGTGCCGCCCTCGATCCGCACAGAAACGGTCTCCATCATTTCGGACATTGGCGATGTGTTCAAGAAGTACCTCCGCGGGGTGCTCACGACCATCGCGCTCTACATGCTGGTGATGTCGCTGGTGTTCTCGGCAATCGGGATGCCGTATTCGATCTTGCTGGCCCTGATAGCGGGCGCGCTCTACCTGATCCCGATGCTCGGCCCGCTCATGAGCGGCGTCACGATCTTCGTCGTCACGGGGTTCAGCGGCCAGACGGGCAACCTGTTCATGCACTTTGGGTCCTCGTGGGGGTTCGCGACCGTGCTCGTGGCGATCTTCTTTGTCGTCTCGGTGACTTTCGACCAGCTGGTCTACCCGAACATGGTCGGCAAGGCCGTGGACCTCCACCCTCTCGTCTCCATGTTCGTGGTGTTCAGCGGTGGCGCGCTATTCGGACTGCCGGGCATGTTGATCTCCTTCCCGCTCGCGGGCTCTATCAAGGTCGTGCTCGTGCGGCTCCTTCGCATGACGACGAGGCCGGTCAGCGACGGGCTTGGACTGCCGGCGACTCCGATGCGCCACCGCTAGCGGCCCTCTTCAGCCGCTTGGCGAGCGAGGCCGCCGTCAGCTCGACTTTGTCGCGGCCCGACTTCAGGCGGAACGTGAGCACGACTGGCTCCACCTTCAGGGCCCACTGCTCGCCGCCGAGCAGCCGGAGCGTAACGGTGTCCCCCGCAAGCTCGACCCGCTTGACGTCGCGGACCAGCTCCCGGCGCTTTCGCCAAGCTCCTCCGAAAGAGACCTCGTCCGTCCCGACGATCAGCCTTTGCGACCGGCCCGTCACGCCTTCGCCCCTTTCTTGCTGCACTTCGAACGCGCTGCCCCTCCAGAGGACCTCAGGGTCCTTTGGGTCGAAGTCCACGTCGCCCCTCTCATACGCGTCGACCAGAGCAAGAGCGATGTCCTCCTTGAACTCGTCCTCGCCGCCAGCGGTCGGCAAGTCTTGCGCGATCCTGTGCCAGTCGCGCAAAGGATGCGACTCGCGCATGTGCCGCCGCATCCGAGTGTGCGAGGTGCGGACGAGCGTCAGATCTGTTCCGTCAGCGTCGAACTCCGTGTCGCAACCGGGGCAAACAAGCCCGCGCTTGCCGGACTCTTTTCCGACGGCAAGGTAGGGAAGGTCCGCGACCGGGATCAGTTCGCCGCAATAGTTCCCGGCAAAGCCGTGGGGGTCGTTGACCGTGTCGCTCAAGAGCGTAACGTATCCGTCGGCGATAAAGAAGTCCGAGCCGCACGATTCGCAGTTCGCGTTTCCCGCGTCTGGGGCAAGTCCCGCCGCCACCCTCGCCCATTCGTCCGGATAGAGCCTCGTCCACTCCTGTCCCAAAATGTCGGGAGTCATGCGCTGCCAACGCCCGTCGGCAAGAGGGTCGAACTGCGCGGTACAAGCGTCGCAATAGAGCACGCGCGGCTGCCGACCGGACTGCTGCCGCCATTCCGCCCACGACCTTTCGGTCCCGTCCGCGCTCGTGGCGCCCTGCGCGCTCCTCTCTAGCGCGAACTCGCACTTTTCGCACTGCCACCGGTTCGTCTCGCGGAAGAGCCTGCGCTGCGGCACCAAGCGGCCAGTGCTGCAGTTCGGGCAGAACCTCAGCGGCCCGCTGTTCCGGACCCATCGCAGCACGCCTCCTCCGCAAGAGGGGCATGCCATCGCCTCGATCTTGCGCTTGCGCAAGCGACCGTCGCGGCACACCGGGCAAACTTCCGGCGGCAAGGGGTCCGGTTGCACCAGGATCTCTCCGCACGCCGGGCACTGCATCGGGTCGTACCGAAACTGCCGCAGCCGTCGCCTCTTTGCGTCGAGCGCCGTCACGCGGTCCGTCTCTACGAGCTCTTCCGCCTTCTGCGTCAGCAGAGCGCGCACCTGCTCGACCGACTGCGGCCTGTCCTCCGCGTGAAGCTCCAGCATCTTTTCGACGGCGTGTGCAAGTTGGTCGGGGACGTCGGGCCGCACGGCGTGCAGCGGGATCAGCGGTGCGCCCTCAAGCCTTGCCGTTGCGCTCGTCGGCGGGGAGCCTGTCAACAACGTATAGGTTGTGGCCCCTAACCCATACAGATCGGTCGCAGGAGTTCGCCTTGCCTTTTCGCTGAGCTGCTCGAGCGGGGCGAACTCCGAGGCGAACTGCACGGCGTGTCCGACCGTCAGGTCGGCGTGCCACTGCCTCGCAGAGCCGAAGTCCACGAGGTACGGCTCGTCCAGGGCGCCCAGCAGCACGTTTGAAGGCCTGATGTCGCGGTGCAGGATCCCCTTGCTGTGCAGCCCCTCCAGGGTTTCCAAGAGAAGTTCGAGGTTTCGGCGCACGAACTCGGGCGAGAGCCTCTCCCGCCCGATCACGTCCGTGAGCGGCCGCGCCCCGTCGATGTAGTCAGTCGCAAAGTACGCGGTCTGGTTCTCGTGGAACACGCTGCGGTACTGCGGCACCCGGACGACCCGCACTCGCTGAAGGAGCCGAGCCTCCGCCGTGAACTGGTGCCGCAGCCGCTGCACCGCCGCTGGGCCGATCTCTTGGAAGTCCACGTCGTCGTTCAGGTCGCGCACCGTGCCGAACGGCGCAAGCTCGTTCACCACCGCCCTGTCCCCGCGTGCGAGGTCCTCGACCAGATAGGTGATCCCAAAGCCGCCGCGGCCCAGCACCGAGCCGACGGCGTACCGCTCGTCAAGCACGGTTCCTTCTCGCAGTGCGACGGGGCCTTTGGCGGCCATCGGTCCATTCATAGTAACGCCCGGCTCTCCCAAGCTACACTCAATATGATGACGCCTCTCGTTCTCGCTCTGCTCCTGGCGCCCTACCACTATTCGTTCGAGCCGGGCGCGCGGCTGAACTACCAGTCCAAGATCGTGTTCGACGGGTTCATCCCCATCCTCGGTGGGAACGAGGGCATCGTCGTCGTAGAGATGGGCGTCGCCGTCGAAGGGCTCGAGCCCAAGAAGCCGGACCTGCTGCGCGCGGCGAACGAGATCACGAGCTTCAAGGTCACGTTCAACGACGCGCCGCTGCCGTTCGACGTGAACTCCGTGCAGCCGTACTTCCCGCGCACGACCGTCGGCCTTACTCCCGCCGGGAAGATCCAGGAAAGCGACGCGCCCGACGTAAGCCTCCCCGTGCGGCTGCCGGGGCTCGACGTCAAGCGCTTTCCAGACATCACTTACTTGCCGGTCCAGTTCCCCGAAAAGGAGCTCGCAGTCGGCGACTCGTGGGCGTTCACCAAAAAGTTCGGAGGCAGCGACATTGCCTACAAGTGCAAGCTCGAGTCCATCGATGGCGACGCGGCCAAGATCTCCGTCAAGATCAAGCAGGAGTACACGCTCCTTGAAAACGCCGCGCTCGAGGTCGTCAAAGACGAGAAAGACGCTGAGCAGCGCGTCAAGACCACGATGACCGGCACGGGCACCGTGAGCTTCGACACAAAGCGCGGCATCGCGACGCGCGTCGAGATGGTGAACGACGCTGTCAGCGTGGCGACGAGCCTGGCAGACAAGACCAAGACCGAGCGCAAGCTAAAAACGACCTTCACGCTTCAGCTTAACGAGACAAAGCCGCAGGGGCCATCCTCGCAGGACGATGGCCTCTTGGGGTCCGCCTGGAGGGCTGTCTCGAACACCGCGCGGGCCGTCGCACAGACAGCCCGCGAGTGGTGGGCCACCGCCCGGCTCGCCGTCCAGACGGCGCTCTCGCGCGTGCCGGGCCTTCCGTGGTTCGGTGGATAGCCCAGGGTAACTTCGCACCGATGACCAAGGCTGATCGGGCTGCCTTCTTGCGGCGCGAAATCGAGCGCCACAACTTCCTCTACCACGTAGAGGAGCGGCCCGAGATCAGCGACACCGAGTTCGACAAGCTCTTCCGCGAGCTCGAAGGGCTGGAGCAGGAGGACTCTTCGCTCCGCACGCCAGACAGCCCCACGCAGCGCGTCGGCGCGCAACCGATCGAGAAGTTTGAGCCGCACCGGCACATCGTCCCCATGCTCTCGCTCGACAATGCTTTTGGCGATGACGAAGTGCGCGCGTTCGATGAGCGGGTCAGGCGAGCGCTAGGCACCACCGAAAAGATCGAGTACGAGACGGAAATAAAGCTCGACGGCCTTTCGATGTCCCTGACCTACGTCGATGGAATGCTCACCGTCGCCGCGACGCGAGGGGACGGCACGACCGGAGAGAACGTCACTCCCAACGCAAAGACGGTACGCGGCATCCCCTACCGCCTGGCGAAGGCGCTGAAGGGCACAATGGAGGTGCGCGGAGAGGTCGTGATGCTCAAGTCGGTGTTCGAGGAGCTGAACAAGTCGCGAGTGTCAAGGGGCGAACAGGCGTTCGTTAACCCGCGCAACGCAGCGAGCGGCGGGATGCGTCAGCTCGACAGCCGACTGACCGCGGAAAGAAAACTCAACTTCTTCACCTATGGCGTCGGAGCGGCCGTCGAGGGAGCGCCGGACAGGCAGTTCGCACTCATCCAATGGCTCAAGTCGCTCGGATTCCCGGCGCGCAAGGAAACGAAGGTCTGCAAAGGCGTCGATGAGGTTGTGAAGTATTGCGATTGGGTGCAGGGCGTGCGCGCGAGCCTTCCGTTCGGCATCGACGGTGTCGTTGTCAAAGTGAACGAGATCGCGCTTCAGCGCCAGCTCGGGTTCACGTCGCGCGGGCCGCGCTGGGCGATCGCCGTCAAGTTCGCGGCCGAGCAGGCGTTTACAGAGCTGGAGGCGATCGAGTGGCAGGTCGGGCGCACGGGGGTCGTCACGCCCGTCGCGCACCTCAAGCCGGTGTTCGTCGGCGGAGTGACGGTCAGTCGAGCCACGCTGCACAACTTCGAAGACGTCACGAAAAAGGACGTGCGAGTAGGCGACACTGTGATCGTGCAGCGCGCCGGCGACGTGATCCCTGAAGTCATCGGGCCAGTGCTTGAAAAGCGCAAGAAGAACACCAAGAAGCCCGCACCGCCGACTAAGTGCCCGGTCTGCGGGGCCAAGCTCGCCGCCGAAGAGGGGTACGTCGCGCTGCGCTGCACCAACGGCAAGAAGTGCGATGCGCAGGTCCACGCGAAGCTCGCGCACTTCGTCAGCCGAGGAGCGATGGACATCGAAGGCCTCGGGGACAAGCAGATCGAGCGGCTCTTGGAGCTCGGGTTCCTCAAGGACCTACCCAGCATCTATCGGCTCAAGGACAAGAAGCACGAACTAGTGCAACTGGAGAGGATGGGTGAGCAGAGCGTCACCAACCTGCTCGCAGCGATCGAGGCGAGCAAGAAGCGCCCGCTCGACCGCCTGGTGTTCGGCCTCGGCGTCCGTTTCGTCGGCGACCGCACAGCGGCGGACCTCTCGCGCGAGTTCGGCACGCTCGAAGCGCTGCGCCGCGCGGACTATGACAAGCTGATCGCGGTCGAAGGGGTCGGGCCGAAGGTCGCGAGCGAGGTCCAGGAGTGGTTCGAGCTCGAGGAGAACCAGGCCATGATCGACGACTTGCTCGCGCTCGGCGTCTCGCCGGTAGAAACAGAAGTGAGCAAGGAAGGCGTGTTCGCGGGAAAGACTTTCGTCTTCACCGGCAAGCTGGAGAAGTTCGAGCGCAGCGACGCAGAGCGGCTCGTCATGAAGCTCGGCGCCAAGGCCGCGGGGTCAGTGAGCAAGATCACCGATTTCGTCGTCGCCGGCCCCGGCGCTGGCAGCAAGCTCGCAAAGGCAGAACAGCTCGGCGTCAAGGTGCTGAGCGAAGACGAGTTCCTCAAGATGCTGCCGGAGGGCGCGCTCTGAACCGGTTCGAGCTGCGCACCAAGCCCAGCGACCTCGACCTCGGACTCTGCGTCTCCTCCGGACAGGTCTTCAGGTGGCAGCGCACGCCGAGCGGCAAGTGGCTCGGCGTAGACGGACCGCACTGGTTCCTGGTCGACGACGCGAACCCAAGAACGCTCCAAGTCTCAAGCAACGCGCAGCGCGCAGACTTCCAGGCTCTGTTCCGCCTCGATGAAGACTTGGCCGCGCACCTCCGCAAGATCAAGAGCAAGGCGCCCGAGCTCACGCCGTACGTCACACAGCTTCCGGGACTGCGGGTGATGAGACCGAGCGACGTGGTCGAGGAGGCATTCTGCTTCCTCTGCACGCCGAACAACAACCTCGCGCGCATCCTGCAAATGGTCCGCTCCCTCGCCTCTCTCGGCAAGAAAGTGGACGAGGTCGAGGGGATCTCCGTGCACAGGTTCCCGACGCTAGAGACCATCGCAGAGACGCAAGAGGACGAACTGAGGAAGAGGGGCTTCGGCTATCGCGCGCGCACCGTCCCCAGCGTCGCAAGACAGGTCCTCGCGCGGGGCGGAGAGAAATGGCTGGCGGAGCTCAAGAAGAACTCCTACGAGGAGGCGCACGAAGCGCTGACGGAACTGAAAGGGGTCGGCCCGAAGCTCGCCGACTGCATCGGGCTCTTCGCGCTGCACCACACTGAGGCCGTGCCGGTCGACACACACCTCTGGCAAGCCGCCGTGCGACTCTACTTTCCAGAGTGGAAAGGCAAGTCCCTGACTGGCCAAAAGTACAGGGCGGTCGGCGACCTGTTCCGCCAGAGGCACGGAAAGCTCGCGGGCTGGGCGCACCAGTACCTCTTCTACGACAACTTGAAAAACTGGCGCACCTACCGCAAGGGGTAGCCTTAAAGCATGGTCCGCTCGGCGGTCGTCTTCGCGCTTGCTTCGTTCTGTGTCGTGCTAGCGCACGAGCAAGACCGCGCGTGGGGTCAGCCGCAAGAGCTCTGCACACTCGACAACCAGGAGGTAGACGAGAGCTCCGGTGTCGCGGCAAGCCATCTCACCGCGGGCGTCTTCTTCACTCACAACGACAGCGGCGACACGGCCCGCTTCTTCCGGTTTCAAAAGAGCGGGAAGGTGGATGGCGTTTACTCCCTCAAGGGCGCCGGAGCCACGGACTGGGAGGACATGGCCAGCGCGGTCGTCGGCGGCAAGCCGTACCTCTACTTCGGCGACGTGGGCGACAATTCCGAACAGCGCGTGAACGTCGTGGTCTACCGCGTCGAAGAACCGACCACGAGCGGCGAGCAGACCATCGCGGACTTCGACACTTACACCGTCAAGTACCCCGACGGGCCGCACAACTGCGAAGCGCTCTTTGTCACAAAGCTCGGCGACGTATGGGTCGTCACAAAAGAACCTGGAGGCAACTCGAAGGTCTACCTCCTTCCAGCGCCGAAGGGCAGCGGCAGCTACACGTTACAACACGTGGCGGACCTTGAGGTCGACACGGGTGGGACGGGAGGAAAGCAGGTCACGGGCGCCGACCTCTCGCCGGACCAAAAGTTCGTCGTCGTCCGCACATACTCGGCTGCGTTCGAGTACGCCGTGCCCGCGAAGTTCGAAGAGTGGACGAAGTCCGGACCCAGGTTCGTCCGGCTCGCGATCGAGACGCAAGGCGAAGCCGTCGCCTACAGCAAGGACGGCACCGCGCTCGTTACCACTACCGAGTTCGCGCCATGCATCGTGTCCGTTGTCCCCAAGGCGGGAAAGTAGGCCCCGGTTTTTCCACAGTTTCTACCGGGTTAGGCCAGGTTCGCCGCACCACTTGAACCTGACATTTTTTCCACATGACTCTAAAGGGAACGTGGAAAGAGTGTGGGTATAGTGTCACTCCGCGCCTGGGAGGGCGCGACGCAGGAGGAGTTCCGAATGCGCAGGTTTGCTCCGATCGCGGTCGTTTTGGCCGCGCTTACATTAATCAGCACTGTCTCGGCGTTGCAAGCGCCGCGAGAGACGAAAACGCGCACGGAGGTCGAGAGGATCCCGTACGAAGTGAAGTACGTCTTTGACCGCGACATGGGCGTGGGGCGGATCGAGAAAGCACAGTTTGGCGTCGACGGCGAAGTTCGTCGGACTTACGCTATCGTCACTGAGGGCGACCAGATCGTCGCGAAGAAGGTCCTCAAGGAAGAGAGGACCGAACCGGTCCCCGCGATCTTCCACATGGGCAAGCCGAGCAGCCGAGCCGTCTCGCGCGGGACTTACACGCGCGCCAAGGCCATCGTCTTAGAGTCGACGGCGTACACGCCCGACGCTGGGCTCCGCCACCCCACCTTTCGCACGCGCACAGGCACCAAGGCCGAGTACGGCGTGATCGCCGTCGACCCGCGCGTGATCCCGCTCGGGACCATGATGTACGTCGAGGGGTATGGGTTCGGCATCGCCGAGGACACGGGCGGAGCCATCAAAGGGAACATAATCGACGTGTGCGTCAAGACCTTCGCGGAGGCCGACCGATGGGGAAGAAGGCAGGTGCGCGTGCACATCTTCCAGAGCAAGATCGATCTCCCTCCGGAAGAGCCGGGGTCAGACGGGTCCTCGAAGAGTTCTCACTCAGCGCCGTAAAGAGCCTTGGGCAGCACTTCCTCGCCTCTGAAAAGGTCGTCTCGGCGATCGTCGCTCGCGTTGAAGGCGCGCGTGGCGTGCTGGAGATCGGCCCAGGCATCGGTGTCCTGACCGCTCCCCTCTCGCGGCAGTGCGAGCGCGTCCTGGCGGTCGAGCTGGACGCGCGCATGCTTGGGCCCCTGAAGCGATCCGCGCCGAGCGCAGAGATCGTGTGCGCGGACGTCCTCAAGACGGACCTGTTGGCGCTGCTCCAGCGCCTTCCCGAGCCGCGGAGCCTCGTCTCGAACATGCCGTACAACATCACCGGCCCGCTGCTCGGCAAGGTCGCCGAGTGCCGCCCACTGTTCCGAAACGCAGTGCTCATGATGCAAAAGGAGGTCGGCGAGCGCGTGCTGGCGAGCGCAGGCAGCTCGGAGCGCGGTTCGCTCTCAGTCGTCATGCAACTGCAGTTCAAGATCACCAAAGTGTGCGACGCGAACGCGCACCTCTTCGAGCCGCCGCCAAAGGTCGATAGCATCGTGCTCGAGTTCACGCCGTTGTCATCCGTCCCCGCGCTCGAAAGTACGCTGAAGGCGGTCAAGGCCGGTTTCGTGCAGCCGCGAAAGACCCTCTTCAACAATCTCGCCAAAGCGTTCACAAAAGAAGCGGCCCGCGGCGCGATCGAAGCTGAGGGCCTGCCGCACAATGTCCGCCCGCACCAAGTGACGAACGAACAATGGATCGCCCTGGCAAGCCGACTATGAAGGATCAAGTGAGAAGGCGCGGTGTCGAGCTCGGCTTCGACCGCGTCGGCTTTTGCTCGGCTGACCCGCCAGAGTCGCACGGCGCCTACCTCGAATGGCTCCAGCGAGGGTTCCACGGCACGATGGGCTACATGCGCCGCCAGGCGGAGCTGAAGCGCGACGTGAGAAACCTGCTGCCCGGTGCAAGGTCCATAATCGCCGTCGCCGCCAACTACAACCAGCCCAACCCGGTCAAACCGGGAGCGCCGCACATCGCGCGATACGCCCTGGGACGCGACTACCACAAGGTCCTTCGCGCCCGCCTGAGGAAGCTAGGCGCGTTCCTTGAAACGCAAGCGCCCGGAGCGGAATGGCGCGTCTGCGTCGACTCCGCACCGGTCTTGGAACGCGAGTTGGCCCATCGCGCTGGGCTCGGCTGGTTCGGCAAGAACACCATGCTCATAGACTCTAAACGGGGCAGTTGGTTCGTGATCGGCCTGCTTTTGACGACCGTCGAATTCGAGCCCGACGCGCCGGCGAACGGGGGCTGTGGCAAGTGCCGCAAGTGCATCGACGCGTGCCCCACCAGCGCCATCGTGCAGCTCGACGGCAGGTGGCAGGTCGACGCCAGGCGCTGCATCAGCTATCTTACGATCGAGCACAAAGGTGCCATCAACCCAGACCTAGCGGAGAAGATGGGGCCGTGGACGTTCGGGTGCGACATTTGCCAGGAGGTCTGCCCTTTCAACGAAGAGCGAACGAGCCAGCCGCACCGGGCTCAACGCACAACGATCGAGGACTTCTTGCAAAAGCGCGATTGGCCGGCGCTCAAGAAGCTCGCGAGTTTGGACAGGCAAGACTGGGAAGTCTTGACGCGCGGCTCGCCAGTGCGTCGGACGGGGCTGGATAGTCTCAGACGCAATGCGCACGTAGGCCTGACGAAACCGCGCGGCAAAACATAAAAAGGCCGATCGGCACAAGCCGATTCAGCCCTAACAATAGGTTCTTTCCACACCCTGGAGCAGTTGTTTACAGTGCTTCTACCAGAACTGCGGTCGCTTCGCCCCCACCGATGCATGGGGAGCAGACCGCGTACTTCCCGCCGCGCCGCCGTAGCTCGTGCAGGGCCGTAAGCACCAGGCGCGTGCCCGTCATTCCTATCGGGTGCCCGATCGAGACCGCGCCTCCGTTCACGTTCAGCTTTTCGTAGGGTATCCCGACTTTCTGTGCGACGACCATCGCCACGACGGCGAACGCCTCGTTTACTTCGAACAGGTCGATGTCCTTGACAGTCAGCCCTGCCTTTGCGAGCAGCTTCTCTATCGCGAACGCGGGTGCCGTAGTGAACCACTGCGGCTCTTGTGCGTGGCTGGAGTAGCCGGCGATGCGACCGATCGGCTTCAGCCCGTTCGCCTTGGCATAGCCCGCGCCACACAGCACCGTCGCTGCGCCCCCGTCGTTGATCGAGCTCGCGTTGCCCGCCGTGGTCACTCCGTCCTTGGCAAACGCCGGCCTCAGTTCGGCGAGCTTTTCCGGCTTGCCGCGCCCTGGCTCCTCGTCCAGCACCACCTTGACCGGATCGCCCTTGCGCTGGGGGATCTCCACGGGAACGACCTCCTCGCTGAATCGGCAAGCCTTCTGCGCGTCCATCGCCCGCTTGTAGCTCTCAGCGGCGAATTCGTCCAGGGCTTCGCGGGAAAACTTGAACTCAGCGGCCGTCTTGTCGCCGCAAGTACCCATGTGGCAGTCGTTGTAAGGGTCCCAGAGACCGTCGTGGATCATGCTGTCCACCAGCACGCCGTTCCCGAGCCGGTACCCCTCCCGCGCCTTGTCGAGAAGGTACGGCGCGTTGGTCATCGACTCCATGCCGCCCGCGACCATCACGTTCGCGTCGCCTAGCTTGATCGCCTGCGCCGCCAGCATGATCGTCTTCATCCCGGACCCGCAGACTTTGTTCACGGTCGTGCACGGCACCGAGTCCGGGATCCCCGCGCCCTTGCTCGCCTGCCGCGCCGGCGCCTGACCGATCCCCGCGCCGAGCACGTTGCCCATATAGACCTCGTCCACGTCCTTGTGCGCGACCCCCGCCCGTGCTAGCGCAGCGTCGATCGCGATGGCGCCGAGCTTCGGTGCAGAAAGAGAAGCGAGCGCGCCCTGGAACGACCCGACCGGCGTCCTGACTCCGGAAAGAACTACGACGTCTTCCATAGCTTTGCTTCCTCCGAGCGTACCTGGGCGCCTTTGCGGGTTCAGGGACGCAAACGAAGAGCGACAACCTCGCAAACTCGAGGCTGTCGCTCTGGGCGCGCCGCAGCCGTCGCTAGGCGCTCGTCACGGTCCACTGAACCTGGTCGACCGAGGCGGTCCAACCGTTGTTGGATACCGGTCCCGTTTGGAACCAAGAGGCCTTGAACCGGATCTTCTTGGTCCCGGGCTCTACGAAGTTCGCGATGTTCCCGCTCGCGCTCGCCGACTGGCTCGAATCGCTCGTCGTCGAACCCTGCTGCCCGAGCAGCACCCACTGGCTGGTCGCAAAGTTCCAAGCCTCGATCCTTTGTGAGAGGCCCGTCGTACTGACCTTGGCAATGAGCGAGAGATCGATGCCTGAGATCACGGACGATGGCGCCGTCGTCTCGACGATGAGCTGGATCGGCGCCTCAGATATGTTCGGGACGATCCCCATCTGCCCAACAAGGTAGTTGCCGTCGTCGTTCGTCAGGCTTGCCAGGTTCCCGGAGACCAAGGTCCCGCGGAAGAAGCTGAACGCGTCGCTCGGCTGAACCACCGGCGCAGGCACGGTCCATGACCGGATGAACGTGTTCCAGCCGTTGTTTGCCGCGACGGTCATCGCGACCCCCCAGAACGTCACGTTGTCCGATGGGTCCACGTCCACGCTGAAATAGTCGCCCCAACGGCCCTGGCTGTAGTTGTTGCCAGCCGACGACTCCAACGTAACCGGAGCGCTCAGGCTTCCGAGCGGGTCGTTCGGCTTGCGGGCCGAGAGACTCATGTCCGCCGTGAGGCTCGTGCTGGAAGACGTGCAGATCAGCGAGATCTTGCCCGTCGCGTTCTTGTTGATCGCCGGATCGAACCGGCAGAGCGTCGTCGATTGGACTTCGCCCGACTGGATGAGGGTCACGGTCCCAGAGTTCGGCCAGTCGCCAGTGTTGATCTCGTACCAGCGCGAGCCGACGAAGTTCGTGCCCGCAATGTTGTGCGCCGTCACGAGCCGTCCGTCGCGCCACGCCGCGTTGAACACGCGCGCGTCGATTGTGTCCAGGGTCCGGCCGTTCGTGCTTTGCGCCGGGCCAGCTGGTCCGGAGTTGTTCGGCACCGCAACGTCGATGAACTGAAAGGCCGGTAGGGTCAGGATGTCCTTGATCGCGTACACGCGCATCGAGAAGCCGCTGATCCGCGAGACGCCATAGGCGTAGTTCACGCCGAACCCGGACCCGATCTCGGCCATCTGGCAGCTCTGGCCGCTCCCGTCGCGCAAGGAGGTCGCCGTCACCGCGCCGCCGCTCAGCATGCTCGCGCTCGGCATCACGATGAACTCAACGCCCGCGAACCCGCTGCCGGAGAAGCGGAAAAGGTTCCCGCTCACCACGAAGGCGTCCTTGTTGTAGCCGAACCCCGGATAGTCCATCCAGTAGTCGTTGCCACCGACGTTCACTTTTGCCTCGATGCGGTAGCGGAACCAGGTCCCGTTCGGGTCGCTGTCGTCGCTCACCGCCACGAGGATCTTGCTCGTGTTTATGCCTCCTGGTGTGCCTTGCTCCAGGTAGACGATCACGAACCTCCCGTGGATGCGGTCGTAGAACGTCTTGGGGTCGAACTGAAAACTTGATGCGCCGAGGCCGCTGAACATGGTCTGCGCCGAGGTCTGGAACTGCTTTGTCCCGTCTTTTAGGAAGAACGCGATTTGCGCGTTGATGACCTGCACGATGTGGTTCGGGCCCACCGAGATGTCCGGGTCCGCTGGCGTCCATCCAGCGGGATCCATGCCAGGGAACTCGGAACCGACAAAGGCGCGCTCCTCGTCGAACACCTTGCCCGCACGCAGGTTGTTCGGCCGGCCGGAATTGCCGGGAAGCGGCGATTCGTGGCTGATCGTAAACGGGTGCTGGCCGAAGGTCGGCGAGACCTGCGGAAAGAAAGCGCGGGTGTTTACCGGGCTCGACAGATACGTGCGCTGGACCGGCTGTTGGCGCTGGCCGAGCGCGAGAGTGCAGACAAAAAGGGTTGTGAACAATGGGATCAGGCGCAGCTTCATTCTTTTCTCCGTGGGTAAGGGACGTTACAGCTACGAATGTATCACATTCCGGCGTCGGATTTGAACCCACTTGGCCCACTTGTTCAGGGACTTTTCCGACTCCCGGCAATCGTGCCTGGAAGTGGCTCGATGGACGGTGCGAATGGTTGTCCGTGACTAATCACCGCTCGTTCCTATCGAACTCGCACCCGCCACTGCACTTTGTCTACCGCGACCCTCCACGCGTTGTTCAACACGATGCCTGACTGGAACCACTGCACCCGAGCGCGCACGGCCCCCGTCCCGGACTGGACATAGGCCGATCCCGTCCCGGGGGCCGACGCGCTCTGAAGAGAGTCCGAAAGCGTCGCTCCGACCGTCCCCACCGTGTCGTACATCCCCGTTCCCCAATTGAAGAGCTGCGCGCGCTGCGAGAGACCGGGCGTGCTCGCATTTGCAATCACATCCAGGCCGACGCCTAGAACCTGGCCAGAAGGAGCGAAGGCGTCGACAACGATCTGGATCGGCGGCTCGCTCGCGTTTAGGACCAGGCCCTTGCTCAAGACCAAGTAGTCCCCGTCGTCAGCAAGAAGGCTGCCCAAGTCGCCAGAAACCAGCGACCCGCGGAACAGTGAGTAGGAAGCAGGGGCGACCGGCCAGGTCTTGCTGACGTTCCAGCTCAAGACGCGCGTGTCCCACCGCCCGTCAGCCCTGACGACCATCGCCGTCCCCCAGAACGTCTCGCCGTCTACCGGGTCCACCCCCGCGCCGATGTAACCGCCCCACCGCGTGTCGAGATAGGGCGTACCGCCGGCGCTCGTGGCAACGAAGGGAGCAGACATGAACGTCACCGCGTCGCTCGCGATGCGCCCCGCAGTCAGAGCGTCCGACGTCACCTGTGCGCTGCTCCCGGTGAAGAGAAGGGCCGCGTCTGTGAACCTGTTCACGGCCAGGGCCGGCAAAAAGTAAAACTCGCTCGAACTTAAGACGAGCCCGGACAACACACTGGGCGCACTGCCGGAGCCGAAGTTCTCCGTCGCGAACGCGCTCCACCTGACTCCGCATTGCGGTCCCGGCGTGCCGGCGTTGACGGCCATGAACAGCCGGTCGTTGCGCCACGCGACCGCGACCACCGCGCCGCCGTTGGTCTCGAGCGAACCACCGTCCGTGCTGGGAGCAGTGTTGGGCGGTACTGGCGTCGTTATGGTCCCTTGGTCGTGGAACACCACGACCGTGCTCGCCTCCCCCGCGTGCTCCACGCCGTAGATCCGAGCGAATGTAGACGAGAGTTGCGTCGCGCCGAACACGAACGCGCTCGTGCCCGGGCAATCCGTTGCCTGGGCGTAATTGACGACAGAGTCCAAGAAACCAAACACAGTCACCGCCGAGCCGGTCAGCAAAGGCGCCTTTGAAGCGACAAAGAAAGCGCTGCCGCCGGGTGCGCCCGTGCCGACCTTGAAATACGTTCCTGTGACCACGACCCCCATGTCGTTGTAGCCGAGCCCTGGGCGCTCCATCCAGTAAGCCACGTTGCCGGACGTGCGCCACGTGTCGATGCGGTATTCGGACCAGGACCCTGCGGGGTCAGAGTCGTCCGAGACCGCGAGAAGCACGTCGCTTATCTGCGAACTTGCGTCGTGCTCGCTGAAGATCAAGAAGAACCGCTGCGTGGCCGGGTCGAACGAAGCGCGGGGCTGGTCGGGGCTCGCCGTCTGAGAAAGCCCGGGGAAAAAGCCTGCCGAGCTGGCGAGGAAGGTCTGAGTGCCGTCGCGGTCGAAGAACGCGATTTGGCCGTTCACAGCCTGCACGACGTCATCTGGCCCGATGGCAAGGTCGCAGTTTGCGGGGAACTGCCCCGAACAACCCAGGCCGGCGAACCCGAAAGTCGAGCCATTGGGACCGAAGCCGCCGTGCTGCGCCCGCGACCACCCCTGTACGAGCGGCTGGGGCACAAGCGCTGTGTTGAACGTCCGCGAGGTCACGAAACCGCGCACAAAAGGATGAAGCGCGCCGGAGCGCGGGCCGCGCCCTTGGGCACCCGCAAGCCCGGTCGCCATTGCCAGCGCCGCCGCGATCCCAGCCCAACGCATCGGTTCCAACCCACCACCCGCTAGGGCGGAGCACTGATCTTACATTCTCATTCGGCCCGTGTAAACCCCTCTTTGTGCATAGGTTTCCAGTTCGCGCGTCGCACAGTGCGCCTAGACCTGCTGAAGCCGTGACAAAGCGGCCCCGGTCCGCTGATCCCTTGATCTCAGCCTGTCCGGGCCTACACCCCCAGGTTTTGGGCCGCCGACAAGCCTGGTTCGTGCCAGGCGAGTTACTCTTGAAGGAGCCGTCCTGGTAGGAATACCAGAATTCTCCCAAGCGACGGAAAGTCGAGGCTTTTTGGAGCCGGAATGCTGCATGATTGGGGGTGATCAATTGTAGTGCGGTGACATGCGAACACCGCTTTTGGAGGAACTTTGAGGAAATACATCTTTGTACCGATGGCGCTGGCGGCGACGAGCCTTGCCTTTGGCCAGAACTTTAACGGGGGCGCCGGAGTCATCCCTGACAACAATACGGCAGGCGTGACCGTTCCGATCGTGGTCTCAGGGCTAGGCGCCGGCTCGGTGCTGCAAAAACTGTCGTTCACGGGCCTGAGCCACACTTGGGTTGGCGACCTTCGGTTTAAGTTGACCGATCCGTCGGCAAACACGATAGACATCTTCTATCGTCCCGGTTGGATTGGTAGCGGTTTCGGCCTGAGCAGCGACCTCTCTCCCAACAACAGCTATGCCTGGGTGAGGACTGGCGGCACGAACTTCTGGACCGCAGCGGCTGCCACGCCGATCCCGTCCGGCCTCTACGCGCCGAGCAGCCAGAACGGCACCGGCACACAGACGTCGACGTCCTTCACGTCCTTCGTTGGAGGAGCAGCCGCGAACGGAACTTGGAACGTGTTCGCCGTGGACGCCGCAGGCGGCGACACTGGTGGCTGGGCGACAGTCACGCTCAACTTCGCTCCGGTCCCGGAGCCGGCCTCGATGGTCGCGCTCGGACTCGGGGTCGCGGCGCTTCTCAGGAAGCGGCGCAAGAAATAAGACCCCCGATTGGGTCCTCTCTCCCACCCGCCCCAAGGCTCAGCCTCGGGGCGGGCTTGTTCTTTGCGGCGGGCAGCGTGGGACGAGCGTCAAACGGCTCCTCCGTGCCGAGGGCTACGGCAGAGGAGGGTCATGGAACCCCTCGTCTTGCGAGGCAGCGTCCCGCTGCCGGAGATACCACGGTAGCCACAGCACAGACGCGCCAATGGAGCGCTTGTCGCCCTCCGCGAGCCCTTTCAGGCGCATTAGGTCGAGGTGGGCGGCTCGGCGCACTACGATGCCGAACCCAGCCCACACAAGACCCATCAAGAAGTCTTGTAGATTGTAGTAGTTGACCGACGGCTTCATCGCGAACCATGTCAAACCAAGGGCAATGAACCCGGCCCCTGCGACATAGAGCGACCATGCGCGCAAGAACTTTCTTCTGCGTTGCTGTGCAACGTGCAGAGCTCGCCGCGGATAAGGGGACATTCGCATGGGGGTCATCGTCCGCGCCGCATGGCGCGGCTGACCGTCTCGGTCTCCGGCATCTTGAGCAGCTTTGCTGCGAAGTAGTACACCCACGCCGCGCAGGTCAGCACCAATAGCAGCACGAGCAGAAGTCCGAAGTTGTGGAACCTGCCGGTAAGGGCGGGGGTGAACTGCAGCGCCCCCCAGGCAAAGCCGGAAGCCGCCGCGCCCGCCACGAACGACTTGGCCGCGGTCGTGCCAATACTGGCCAGGTCGAGCTTGCACACTCCCTTGTCGACCGTCCAGAACATCAGCACGGCCAAGAAGATCGCCGCGATCGAGGCCGCGATTGGCAGAGCCTGGAACCCGAGCCCTCTCTGCACGAACAGGTAGGAAACGAGCGCGAACACGCCCGTCGTGAGCGTGCCCATGATCACCGGCGGCCACGTGCGCTGTACTGAGAAATAGGCCCGCATCAAGGTCGGCTGCACGCACCAAGCCGCCACCCCTATCCCGAACATCCGCAGGGCCGTCGCCGTGTTCTGGGCGTCCAGCAGCGTGAACTGGCCCCGCATATAGAGCGCGCGCACGATCGGGTCAGGCACGGCCATGAAGAGCAGCGCCACGGGCATGGAGAGGAAGATGACCGTCCGCAGCGACCTGTTGAGCTGCTGCCCATAGGCGTCCATCCGGCCCTGGGCGAAGTACTGCGACAGAACGGGGAAGGCGGCCAGCGCAAGTGCCTGCCCGAACACGCCCAGCGGCGCCTGCATCAGCCGGTTCGCCTGCTCCATCGCCGAAAGGATGCCGGTCGGGTAGTACGAGGCGTAGGCGCGCAGGATCCACGCGAAGACCCCAGGCAGCGAGAGCCCCAGCACGACCGGCAGCATCAGCTTGAACACCTGCCGCACGCCCTCGTGCTTCAGGTCCCAGCTAAGACGGAACCGCGCTCCCATCCGGCGCATCACGATCAGAGGCACGACGATGTTGCCCAGGAACGCGCCGACCAGCGCGCCCCAGGACATCCCCATCACGCCCGGCACGACGAAGTTGCTGACAACCACCGCGCCGACGATGATGCCGATGTTGTAGATGTTGGGCGCCAGCCCTGGCACCGAGAACACGTGCCGCGCGTACAGCGTGCCCAGCATGACCCCGCCAATGAAGAACGCGAACTGGGCTGGCACGACGATTCGGCTCATCTGCGCGGCCAGGGAGACCATCTCGATCTTCGGGGCCAGCACGTGCATCATCGGCTCGGCAAAGACCCACGAGATGCCGATGAACACGAGCACGACGGCCGACATCACCGTCACGACCACGCTGAACAGGTGCCAGGCATCGTCTTCGCGGTTCGTGTGCAGGTACTCGGTAAACACGGGGATGAACGCCGAGCTCAGCGCCCCGCCGGCGATCAGATAGAACAGCAGGTCCGGGATCTGGAAGCTGGCGTAATACGCGTCGGTGTAGGCCGTCTGACCGAACTTTGCGGTGATCACCATGTCCCGCACGAAGCCCAGGACGCGGCTCAGAAACAGGCTCGCGACCATGATCCCGCCCGCGCGGGCGACGTTCGGCACGTTCGGGCTCTCGGACACGACGCCCCATTATGCGGCCTCACAGATTGAAGCGGCGGCCCCGGCCCTAAGGCCGAGACCGCCGCGCTCCGGGTGGTCGAGGTGCAGAAAAAATGGCCAAAAAATGGCTTCGGCCTTAACAAGCCGCCCTTAGAGGTGCTTCTTGATCAGGTCCGCGATCCGCGCCTTGGGGGCAGCACCGACCATGCGGTCGACCTCTTGGCCGCCCTTGAAGACCAGCAGCGCAGGGATGCTCATGACCCCGTACTTGCCGGCGACGTCCGAGTTGGCGTCCACGTCTACTTTGACTACCTTCGCCTTGCCCTCGAGCTCCCGCGCCAGCTCGTTCACAGCCGGCTCGATCATGTGGCACGGGCCGCACCACTCGGCGGAGAAGTCCACAAGGACCGGCACCGGGGAGTCGAGCACCTCCTTCTGGAAGTCGATGGTCGTCGCGTTCATGCCCTTATAAGTCTCGCCCGTGGGGAAAGGTTCACGGGGGCCCAAGACTGGCGGCTCGTCAGACGTGCCGCTCGACGAGCGCCTTGATGTGGTCCTTGGGGCCCGCGCCCACCATGCGGTCGACCTCCTGGCCCCCCTTGAAGACCAGCAGGGCTGGGATGCTCATGACCCCGTACCGGGAGGCTAGGTCACCGTCGGTGTCTACGTCGACCTTGAAGACCTTCGCTTTGCCGGCAAGTTCACCGGCAATGGCCTCGACATGGGGGGCTATCGCCATGCAGGGGCCGCACCAGGTCGCCCAGAAGTCCACCAGGACAGGCACGTCGGACTGGAGCACCTCCTTCTCGAAATCGGCGGTGGACAAGGCGAGATTGGCACCCATTTTGAGTAGAATTCTCCGTAGGTTCGAGCCTAGGCCCGAGCGGGCTCAGGTATACCACAAGGTTGAAATCCGTCCCGGACGGTGTAACCAGTCGGCCTGCGAGGGCCGTCCGAACTATAGCGAGCAATCATCGCGCGAGGAAACGAGACTTGAAGACTTCTAACGTTTTATTGGCACTGGCTGTGTGCAGCGGCCTGGCGATCCTGGCGGTCGCGCAAGAGTCCCAGCCGCAGGACCGGCCCAGCAAGCCCGCTGAGACCAAGCTTGTCGGCGTCAACATCCTCGACACCGGGATGTCGATCCTCAGCAGGTTCGGCTCTCCTGACCAGATCCAGGCGCTGACGGTCGGCTCAGGTGGCGTCGGTCCTGGCGGCGGCTTTGGCGGCGGTGGTGCTGCCGGTGGCGGCGGCGCAATGGCCAGCGGTGTGGCCGGAGGAGGCCCCGGATCTTCGGCAGACGCCCGGTGGTACGGCGACCCGTTCGGCTTTCAGACCCCAATCGACCAGCAGCGAGCTGGCGCTGGCCCTGGCGCAGTAGGGGGCAAGAACCTTCCTGGTGTTGGGGGCCCTGGCGGTGCTGGGGGCGCAGCTGGCGGCAGCAGTACTGCGGACGCCAACCGAATCCTCTATACCCGGTGGGTCTACAAGCGCGGCGCGAGCCGGTACGCTTTTGTTCTCGACAAGTTCAACCGCGTCGTGCAGATCGAGGCCGTCGGACTCGGTGACGCCAGAGTCGGCACCTCCCGAGGCATCCACTTCGGCTCGTCCTTTGCGGACGTCGTCAGGGCCTACAACGTGCCCGACGCCTACGAGATCAGCGGCGACAGCATCGTCGTCCGCTACCTCGTCCGCGACCACGTCGCCTTCCGGCTCTCGCGGCTCAAAGCGAAAGAGCCGCACAAAGTGACCGGCATCGTGGTGGCCGCAGGCAAGGCATAATGGCTCCGTGGCCGATGAGAGAGACCTCGTCCGTTCCAGGACCGATATTGTCGATCTCATCGGCCAGCGAGTCAGGCTAAAGAAGTCAGGAAGGAACTGGACGGGTCTCTGTCCCTTTCACGAGGACAGGAACCCGTCTTTCTCTGTCAGCCCTGAGATCGGGCGCTACAAGTGCTGGTCGTGCGGCGCCTCCGGCGACGTCTTCACCTGGGTCATGAACACCCAGGGCGTCGAGTTTCGCGACGCCCTGGAGATCCTCGCCAAGGCGGCAGGGGTCGAGCTGACGCGGGGCCCAAAACAGGACAAGTCCAAGCGACAGGCGATGGCCGACGCGATGGCGGTGGCCCAGGCGTTCTTTCGCGCACAGCTCAACGAGTCGCGCACAGCGCTCGAGTACTGCGAACGCCGCAGCCTGACCGAGGAGGTGCGCGACGTGTGGGAGATCGGGTTTGCCCCGGACATTGGCGAGGCGCTCGCGGCCGAGCTCAAGCGGCGCGGCTTCCGGCTGGCGGACTGCGTCGAGCTCTTCCTGGTCGACGGCAACGAGCAGAACGGGTACGGCGACCGCTTCCGGGGAAGGCTCATCTTCCCGATCCGCGACGACCAGGGGAACCTCGTGGCCTTCGGC
Organism: uncultured Chthonomonadaceae bacterium; assembly: GCA_946479035.1. Next base: position 41,871 of record CAMLDW010000008.1, read on the forward strand.
GGGCGCGTGATCGGCGAAGGCATACCGAAGTACATCAATTCCTCCGACACCCCGCTCTTCAGCAAAGGCAAGACGCTCTACGGCATGTACAGGGCCAAGGAGGCCGTGCGCAAGCTGCGGCAGGCCGTGTTGGTCGAAGGGTATCTGGACGTGATCGCCTGCCACAGGGCGGGGGTCACGAACGCGGTCGCGACGCTCGGCACCGCGATGGGCGAGCAGCACGTCAAGAGGCTGGCGCTCTGGAGCGACGAGGTCGTCGTGCTCTACGACAGCGACGAGGCGGGCCAAAAGGCCGCAGAAAGGGCCACAGAGCTGCTTGCGCAGGGCGGCCTACGCTCGAAGGTGGCGCTCATGCCGCAGGGGCAAGACCCCGACACGCTCTTGCGCGAGAAGGGCCCGGAGGCGGTCCGGGCGGCGGTCAGCAAAGGCATCGAGCCGATCGAGTTCCTCCTTCAGCAGATCGGCTCGCGCTACCGCACCGACCAGGAGGAGTACTGGCAGGACGCGACGGCTGCGCTGGCCAACCTCAAAAGCCCGTTGGAGGTCGAGCGGTACCTAATGCCCCTCGCGGCGCGGTACCCCTTCATGCGCGACCCGGAGCGTGCCGCAAAGGCCCTGCGGCTCATGGTCCGCAAAGCCGCCAAGAAGCCGGACAGGCAACGGAGCCCCGGCCAAGAGGCCGTGCGGTCGAAGCCGGTCGTCATGCCCCCGCCTTTGGAGGCCGCCACGTTCCGGGCGCTCGCCGACCCGGACACGCGCAGTCAGGCGTGGGTCGTGTGCCAGGACGAGTCGTTCTTCATCACCGAGTCTGGGCGCAGGCTCTCGCGAGCGGTGACGGCGGCCAGGGCGCTGGTCGAGCCGAGCTCCCCGGTCCAAGAGTTATTGGAGGCGATCGAGGACGATGCCGACCGGGAGCTCTTCGCGGCCGTGCTCATGCAGGAGGACGCCCCGCTCGACCTCAGCAAGATGGAGGACGTAAGAGAAAGGCTGGCGCGCCGGAAGGAGGAGATTGACTTGCGCTCCCGGCCCGGGGAAGAGGAACGGACCGACGAGGAGCTTCGCAGCCTGGATTCCCGTCTTAAGGAACTGAAAGGCGCAAAACCGCTGGAAAAACCAGAAGAAAAGGGCCTAGAAACGCAGCCCGGTCCTTTTGTATAACGCAGAGCAGTTGCGCCGGCGCGTCGTGGGTAGGTCGGATGCTCGAGCAAGCACATCGTTTGTCAGTGCCGTTGAGGCGGAGACTGGTCAGAGGGCCCTCTACCGAGCCCTCCCGCACGGACGACCCCCTGCACTCCTGGCTGGCCAAGATCGGCCAGATCCCGCTGCTGACGAGCGAACAGGAGGTGTGCGCGGCCCAGGCGATGGAGGCAGGGTGCGAGCAGAGCCGCCGGCTCCTGATCGAGGCGAACCTCAGGCTGGTCGTCAGCATCGCAAAGAAGTACGTGGGACGCGGCATCCCTCTGCACGACCTGATCCAGGAAGGGAACGTCGGCCTGATGCGCGCCACCGACAAGTACGACTGGCGCCGCGGCTGCCGCTTCAGCACCTATGCGACCTGGTGGATCCGGCAGTCGGTCATCCGCGCCATCACCGAGCAGTCGCGCACGATCCGCCTGCCGATGCACGTCGCCGAGAGCCTAGTGGACGTGCTCAAGGTCACCGCGCACCTGAAGCAGGAGCTCGGGCGCGAGCCGACCTTGGACGAGATCGCGCAAAAGGCAGGAGTGACGCAGAAGAAGCTGTGCGAGGTGCTGCGCTCGACCCCCGACGCGATCTCGCTCGACACCCCGGTCGGTGACGGCTCGGACGGCACGATCGCGGACATGGTCGCCGACGTCGGGGACAATGACGAGTTCGACTGCGTGCTCAAGACGCTCAAGGACTCGTGCGTGCGCGAGGCGGTGCAGAGCCTGCCGGAGCGCGAGCGAAACGTGCTGCTGCTCCGTTACGGGCTGATGGGCGACGACGCGCGCACGCTGGAAGAGGTCGCCAAAGAGATGGGGCTGACCCGCGAGAGGGTGCGCCAGCTCGAAAAGCGCGCGCTCACCAAGCTCAAGAGCCCCGAACTGACGCGGCGGCTCCGGGCCTACTGGGACTGAACAGCGCCGAACGGCCAGCCGCTATCCGGCGGGAAGAACCCAAACGTGCGGCAGCGCACGGGGCGCGTCCAAAGCGCGTCCTCCCAGAGCGAGCCGTCCATCTCCCTGACCTCGGCGCCGACCTCCCGCGCGATCACGACCCCCGCGGCCGCGTCGTACATCCGCACGCCGTTGGTGAGCAGCGCGCGCATGCCGCCGCGCGCGAAGATCCCGGCCTCGACCACGAACGAGCCGAGGTGGCGCACCTTGCCCGGCAGGTCGTTCTTGTTCGCCATCCTGACGTCGCCGAACACGACGAGCTCGTACGGTTCGATCCTTCCGGACTTGACCTTGGGCAGGCGGGAGCCGTTGAGGTAGGCGCCTTGCCCGTTGATCGCGGTAAAGGTCCAACCCATCTCTGGGATGCAGATCGCGCCGAACTGCACGGCCCCCTCTGCAAAGTAGGCGGCGGTGACACCCCAGAGCGGCTGGCCAAAAGCGAAGTTGGAAGTGCCGTCGATAGGGTCGAGCAGCCAGAGGCCCTTTTCGTTCGGCGCCTCGTACCCGAGCTCCTCGCCCCACACGGGCGCGCCCGGGGTCATGGCGGCGATGCGCTCGCGCAAGAGGGTCTCGACTGTGCGATCGGCGTCGGTGACGATGCTGCCGTCCGGCTTGATCTCCCTTTTCATGCCCGGACGGATATCGAGGGCCTTCTTCGCGCCGTCTCGGCAGGCTTTTTCGATGTCGCCCAAGAGGGCGGCGAAATCGGGCACGGCCCAGTATGGCACCCGCTCGGCGGGGGTCCTGCTGAGCCTGGTTTGAGCCTAGGATGGGGTATCTTTGTGTGCCCGAGCGGGAATAGCTCAGTGGTAGAGCATCTCGTTGCCAACGAGAGGGTCGCGAGTTCGAATCTCGTTTCCCGCTCCAGTTTTGTTTAAGGGTCCTGCGAGCGTAAGTCGTGGTGCGCCGTCGCCGCTGACGGGGCTGTATTCGACCTGCTAGCTCCCGAAGATCGCGTCGGCGGCCATGACGGTGCGCTCGGCGCCGCCGTGGCGGCAAACCAGCTCGCCGTTCGGGCCGATCCGGAGCGCTTCGGCAAGCTCGCCCGTCGGAAGGCGGTAGCGCTTGCCTGGGGTCGCGTCAAGCTCCATCCAGACCGGTGCGAGGACGGACCAGTCGTCGGGCTCGGGCAGTTGTGCGATCCGTGCGATGACCTCGTGCGCGAGCGCGCGCGGGTCGAGCTTGGTCCCTCGCTCGATATAGACCGAGGTCGCCGCGTCCGCGAGCTCTGGTGGAAACGCCGACTGGTTCACGTTCACTCCGACGCCAACGACGGGGACCTTGCCGAGCCTCTGCGATGGCAGCAGCTCCGTCAAGACGCCGCCGAGCTTCCGCGCGCCGACTACTACGTCGTTCGGCCAGCGCACCTGGGCACTGAGCGCGTCCGCGACCGCAACGGCGATTGCCATTCCGAGCAGCCACGGCCTTGCGTGCCCAGCGTAGCTTCGAAAAACGAGCGACATCGTGAGCGAGTCGCCCGCCGAGCTGACCCACGTGCGGCCGAAACGCCCGCGGCCCCCGGCCTGATGGTCGGCGAACACGACGCCGGGGCAGTCGGGAGCGTCAAGAAGCGAGGCGGCGACGTTCTGCGTGGACGTCACGGTGCCCTGCTCCAGCCACGGGCCTTCGTCGAGCGGGGATCTCATTCGATCTCGAGGTGGAAGGGAAGGGCAGGCGCAGAGTGGGTGAGCGCGCCGACCGAGATCGTGTGTACGCCCGTCTTTGCGACGCCTTTGACCGTGTCGAGGGTCATGCCGCCGCTGGCCTCGAGCCGGACCTTGTCGCCGCAACCCTTGACCGCGTCCTTCATCATGAACGGGTCCATATTATCGAGCATGACGATGTCCGCGCCGGAGCGCACGGCTTCCTCGACCTGCTCCAGCGAGGTGCACTCGACTTCGATCAGCGTCATCTGCCCGGCGATGGAGCGCGCCCTGGCGACGGCGTCGAGGATCGAGCCGGCCGCGCGGATGTGGTTGTCCTTGAGCATGATGCCGTCATAGAGGCCCATGCGGTGGTTGCGCCCACCGCCGCACCGCACGGCGTACTTTTGCAACGAGCGGAGGTAGGGGATGGTCTTGCGCGTGTCGACGATCTCGACTCCGAGCCCCGCGACCTTCTCAACGTAGTCCCGCGTCAGCGTGGCGGTGCCGCTGAGCAGCATAAGGAAGTTGAGCGCTGTCCGCTCCCGAGCAAGGAGCTTGTTGACCTCGCACACCCCTTCTGCCACGCGGTCACCTGCCCGCACCGCGTCGCCGTCGGTCATCAGCGCCTCGGCGGTGCACTCTTCCGGGTCGTCGCCATCCGGCTGCAGGAGCCCGACCGCGATCCCGATTCCGCACGCGACGCCCTTGGCCTGCGCCTCGATGTACCATTCGGCGGTCGCTCCTGGCTCGAGCGCCGCGCTGGAGAGGTCGCCCGTGCCGAGGTCCTCGGCGAGCGCGCCGAAGGCGATGTCGAACCACCCTTCTGGCGCAGGGTGGCGCCAGCCCAAGCTCATGCGGGCTCGATCTCCAGGCCGCAGTGTGCAGAGAGCTCTTCCAAAAGCATCGTGTAGGGGACCTCGATGTCGTTCCTCATCCACCCTACAGGCACGCGCACACGGCCCGAGACGAGGTGGGCGATCGGTCGGACCGTGAGGGTACCCCCGTCGTAATCGACGGAGAACCTGTCCTTGCCCTCGGCGCGGATGGCGGTGATCGCCGTGTACTCGATAGACTGCTGGCTGAGCGGGCCGCGGACCGAAAACCGGTCGTCGGAGAGCTTGTAGACGGTCTCGGCGGCGTTGCGGTTGACCATGTCCGCCCCGGCACCGCGCCCAAAGTCCATGGCGAGGCTCGCGGCCTTTAGGATGGTCTCCTTGACCGTCGCTTCCGGCGCAGGCTTGGCGAGCGCGCGGGCCTTCTTCTTGGCGCTGGCGAGGGCCTCGTGCGAGCCCGTCCCGAACCAATGGAGGACGTCGGGCGGCCGGTACGTGACGGTGGGCATGGGCGGTCCTTAGGCTTGTTCGCTGGGCTGCGACCTGTCCCTTAGGAATACGGCCCGGTGGCGCGCGGCGGTGCGCTGGTCCTGGGTGCCGTGGACCTCCATCGTGGAGATCCAGGAGTCCACGGCTCGCTGGGAGGTGGGGAACCCCTTGATGCCGATCGCCGCGGCCCAACGGATCCATGCGAGCACGCGCAGCGCGTCGGAAAGGGAGACCTCCTGGGTCTGGAGCGCGAAGGTGCGGGCCTGCTCCGCCTTTTCCCTCAGTTCGGACTTTGTGACATCTGCGCGGGCCTTGCGTTCTTCCTCGATGAGGTACTCGGTCGCACCGACGAACTCGTGCACGCGCTGGTGGGTGGTGCTGACCTGGAAGAAGGCCCCGACCGCGCGGCTCGACTCGCCGAACAGCCCGCGCGCCGTGAGCCCCCAAGTCGAGAGCGCCTTGAGCACGCTCATCAGCCTCTTGGTGTGCGCGAGCGCGATGAGGTGGAAGAGCGCCGACCTTCGCGTCGCCGTGCCGGTGTTGGCGGGGCTGGCGGTGAGGTAGCCGAGCCGCTCGTCTTGCATGAAGTCGAGCGACTGCTCGAGGCAGCCGAGCACGTGGTCGACGGCAGCCTGGGCGGTCGAGATCGACCAGCCTGGGCTGAGCGCCTGGATGCGGAGGTGGTCCTCCTCGTTGACCATGATGGTGACGAGGTGCGCTGGGTCGGAGAGCAGCGCGCGGCCCGTCTCGTTCGGCTTGAAGTCTGCGCTGATGAGGCGGTTGCCGAGGAGGAAGTCGCGCTCGGCGGGGGTGAGCTTGTGCTTGACGTCGAGCTGTAGGCGCGGGTGCTCGATCGCCTCGAGGACCGCCTTGAGGATCACGTCGAGCTCTGTTTCGCTAGCGTGGTGTGGGAAGCGGTGGCCGACGAGGTTGCGCGCACAGCGCATGCGGGAAGAGATAACGACGTCCGAGTCCGGCGCCTCGCCCTCGAGCCACGCCGGGGCGGGCATAGCCCGCAGCACCATCTTCTTCCAGGCTTCTGAGCTGGCGTGGGTGTCGGGCATCTGTCGGAGTGTACTTGGACGCTGGGCTGGTTGGACGGATCCCTCGGACCGGACAGACCGAGAGGCGAACATATCCGAGCAAACTCCGTCAATCCTCCCATGGCACGCGTTCTCGTTCGCCTGACCGCTTTGTTGTCGCTCTTTGGGGCGCTGCTCGCCAGCGCCGCCGCCCAGACCCAGGCCACTTCGGCCGGGCTGACCGCCGAGCAGAAGGACGCGATTCTCGGCGCGATCAAGGAGACCGTGACCACGCGCGCCTTCGTGCCCGGCGTGGACTTCAAGAAGTGGGACGAGTTCGTCGAGAAGCACAAGGCCGACTTGGACGGCGCGAGCGACGAGGCTGGGTTCAGCCGTGTGGTCAACCAGATCCTGCGCGACTTCGGGCTGACGCACATCCGGCTCGCCAACCCTCGCTCGACCGCGGCGCGCGGCCAGACGAGCGCGGTCGGCGCAGGTGCCGCGGTAGTGCCGAACGACGACGGGCTGATCGTGCGGCGCGTGACCGAGCACGGGCCGGCCAGCGACCTCGGCCTAGCGGTCGGCGACGTGATCACCAAGATCGACGGGAAGAAGCCGACCTCTGCCGAAGAGCTGAACGGCGAGGAGGGCGCGACGAAGAAGGTCGAGGTGAAGAAGGCGAGCGGCGACGTCAAAGAGCTGGACCTCGTGATCAAGCGGTTCTCCACGGTGCGGCCCGAGACGCTGACCTGGGTGGACGAGGAGACCGCTGTGCTGCGCGTGTACACTTTCTCGGCGGGCTACAGCCGCGAGAACGTCGAAAAGCTGATGGGCGAGGCCGCCAAGGCGAAGCGGCTCGTGCTCGACCTGCGCAGCAACGGCGGCGGGGCGGTGAACAACCTCCAGCACCTCCTTTCCCTTCTGATGCCTGACGGCACGGTAATCGGTACTTTCATCAATCGGCGCCTGGCGGACGACTACCTCGCGGCGAACGAGGGCGCGACGCCTGACCCGGTCGCGATCGCGAAATGGACCGACAGGCAGTCGAAGACGCGCGCGCGGGCCGTCGTGCCTTTCACGGGCAAGATCGCGGTGCTGATCAACCGAGGCTCGGCGAGCGCATCGGAGATCAGCGCTGCTGCGCTTCGCGAGGGGGTCGGCGCGATCCTGGTGGGCGCGCGTTCGGCTGGCGCGGTTCTCGCTTCCACGTACCGATCGCTTCCGGAGGGGTGGTCGCTGCAGTACCCTGTCAGCGACTTCGTGACGGGGAAGGGAGTGCGCCTGGAAGCGAACCCGCTTGTGCCGGACGTCGAGGAGACGGGGCGCACCGGCGAAGACGGAGCGGACCCGGTGGTGCAGGCGGCTGTGAAGGCGCTGAAGGGTGCGCTGGCCAAGGCGGCCTGACGATCTCGCAAGGAAGGACTGCTAAGCGACCTTGCGCGCGGACTTGACGCTCTTATAGACGTACGCGAGCACCTCGGCGACCGCGGCGAAGAGGTCGCGCGGGACGAAGTCGCCTACCTCGCACTGCTTGTAGAGCGCGCGGGCGAGCGGGGCGTCTTCGATCACCGGGACCTTGAGGTCCACCGCAAACTCGCGGATCTTCAGGGCGAGGTAGTCCTGGCCCTTGGCGATCACCATCGGCGCGTGCATCTCGCTGCGCTTGTACTTGAGCGCGACGGCGAAGTGCGTCGGGTTGGTCACGACGACGTCGGCCTGCATCATGCGCTTGGCGAGCCCGCCCCTGAGCAGCTTGCGGCGCTTGTGGAAGATCGCGGCCTTGATCTCGGGCGAGCCTTCCTGCTCCTTCATCTCGCGCTTGAGTTCGTCCTTGGTCATGCGGAGCTGCTTGTCGATCTGCTTGCGCTGGAAGATGTAGTCCGCGAGAGCGAGCGCCAGCCACACGCCCGCGATGCGCAGGAGGATCGTGTGGATCACGCCTCCGATCACCGAGGCGGACTGCGAGGCCGGGAGGTAGACCAGCCCGACGAGGCTCGACCAGTTCGCCGCGATCGCCGCGTATGCGACCCACGAGAAGACGAGCATCTTGAACACGGCCTTGAGCCCTTCGAACGTCGTCCGGATCGAAAAGAGGCGCTTGAAGCCGGAGAACGGGTTCACCTTCTCCCACGAGGGCTTGAGCGACTCGCTGCTGAAAACGAACCCGACCTGCGCAAAGTTGGCCGCTAAGCCCGAGACCATCAGGCAGAGGATCAGCGGCCCTACCGCGGCCAGCGCAGGGTAGAGCATCCCGGCAAAGACGTGCATGACGCTCGCGAATGAGATCTCCCTCGGCGGTTCGGCGATCGTGCCGTGGAGCGAGGTGAATATGCCCGCGCCCAGGTGAGAAACAACTGTGGGAAGCATGAGCGCGCACACGAGCAGCGAAAGCGCGCCTGCGAGGTCTGAAGACTTGGCGACCGTGCCCTTCTTGCGCGCCTCTTGCCGCTTGCGCGGCGTGGCCTCTTCCGTCCTTTCGCCAGCGGGCTGCTCGGCCATCTAGGGGCCTCCCAGCATCTTGGACATGTGCGCCATCGTAAAGTCGACGCCGGCCTGCGTCGCCACCACGAGCGCCGGCAGCCCGAGGCCGAGGGTGAACATGCCGACCATGAGCTTTGCAGGCAGCGCGAGGAGGAACGGCTGCGTCTGGGGCACGGCCTTGTTCACGAGCCCTGCCGCGGCGTCGATCACGACCGAGACCGCAGCGACCGGCGCGGCGATCTGCAGCGAGAGCAGCATGACCTTGCCCATGAAGGAAACGAGGGTCTCCCGTATGACTTCGAGGTGGTCGAGCGACGGCCCCGTCATCTCGTAGCTGTGGACGAACGCCTGGAACATCAGATGGTGTCCGTTCATGAGCAGCAGCAGCACGAGCCCGAGCAGGAACTTGAACTGGCTGAGCGGGGAAGAGGAGCCGCCGAAGATCGGGCTGAAGATCTGGGCCGCTCCGATGCCGATCTCGATATCGAGGAAAGCGCCCGCCATTTGGAAGCCGCTGAGCAGGAGCTGGATCATGCCGCCGATCGTCAGGCCGACCACCACGTCCTTGCCTGTGAGCAGCGCCAGCCCCAAGAGGTTTTGCGGGACCGCTGTCACGTGCTCGCGCAGCACCGGGGTCAGCGCCATCGAGACTACGAGGCAGAAGAGCACGCGCACTTTGACGGGCACGTTGGTGCCAAAGAGCGGCGAGGACATCACCATCGCGCTACAACGGCAAAACGCGCTGAAGAACGCGACCAGAAACGTTGCGTCGAGGCTCATCCGACCTTCGCGACCTGCTCGAAGCAGACTGTAGCGAACTTGACGACCGTGTCGAGCATCCACGATCCCATTGAAAAGAGCACGACCGCCGCGCCGATGATTTTGGGAACGAAGGTCAGCGTCAGCTCTTGCACCTGAGTCACGGCCTGGAACACAGAGACGGCCAGGCCGAAGAAAAGCGCGACCGCGAGTATCGGCATCGAGACCATGAGGGCGACCATGATCCCCTGGTGAGCCAGGTCGAGGACGACTCCTTCGTTCATCTCATGTACCCCGCGAGCAGCGCCCGCACGAGCACGGACCACCCGTCCGCGAGCACAAAGACGAGCAGCTTGGCAGGGAGCGACACCACGACGGGCGGCATCATCATCATGCCCATGCCCATCAGCAGCCCGGCGACGATCAGGTCGATGACGACGAAGGGGAGGAAGATGTAGAAGCCGATGACGAACGCCGTCTTAAGCTCGCTGACGACGAAGGCCGGGATGAGGGTCATGATCGGCACCTTCTCTCGCGTCTCGACCTTCTCGTGGCGCATGTCGAGGAACATCTTGAGGTCCTTCTCGTAGGTGTTCTTGAGCATGAAGTCGCGCAGCGGGACCTGCGCGCGGTCGACGGCCTGGTCGAACGAGATCGGGTTCTGCGCGACCATGTAGGGCTGTATCGCTTCGTCGTTGATGCGCTGGTAGGTCGGGCCCATCACGAAGAAGCTGAGGAAAAGGCTGAGGCCGATGATGACCTGGTTAGGCGGGATGCTCTGCGTGCCGAGCGCAGTGCGGACGAAGCTGAGCACGATCACGATGCGCGTGAACGAGGTCGTGAGGATAAGGATCGCGGGCGCTAGGCTGAGCACCGTGAGCAGCGCGAGGATCTTGAGCGACGTGCTCATCTGCTCCTTGTCGCTGCCGCTGCCTATGCCCAAGTTGATGCTCGGGACAGGCACCTGCTGCTGTTGCTGCGCCCACACGACGCATGCGATCATCACTAGAAGCACGACGAGGAGCGGCTTGGAAAACTTAACAAGCCTCTCGAGGTTTTGACTTTCGGACTGTCGTGTCTTTTGATGCACCGCGAGATTCCCCTAGCCTGTAAGCCTGCTCAGACGGTCGAGAGCGAGGCGGTTCTTGTCTTCGACGGGCTCGACGACGGCCTTGTCGACGAGTTCGAAGAACGCAGGCTCTTCCGGGCTCTTCTTGCCGTCCGTCAGGTCCGCCAGGCACGTGACCCCGGTCTGGCTGACGCAGAGCAAGAGCGTTCGCCCGCGCGCCGAGACGATCTGGAGCGTGCCGCCGCCAAAACCGGCCGACTCCTCGACCGTAATCGTCGAGCCCTCCTTTGTCGAGAGCTTCTTGTTCATGCGGGTGACGAGCTTTGGGAGCGCCCACTTGAGCAGGGCAAAGACGATCACGAGCGCGACCACCATCTGAACGAGGTCCCAGGCGCCGATCACCGAGGTGTTCTGCGGCGCTCGCACGACGAGGTCCGGTTTGGTGCCGAGGCTCGGCTCGGCCGCGACGAACGCAGCGAGCAAGAAGGCGGAGAGCGCTGCCGCCCGCCTCATTTACGCCGCCTCTTTGAGCTTCGAAAGGCGGTCCTGCTGGCTGAGGATCTCCGTGATCCTCACGCCGAAGTTGTCCTCGATCACGACGACCTCGCCGCGGGCGACGACCTTGCCGTTCACTAGCACGTCGACCGGCTCTCCTGCGGCCTTGTCGATCTCGATGATCGATCCCGAGCCTAGCTCCACGACGTCCTTGACGATCATCTTCACGCGGCCCAGCTCGACGCTTATGAGGAGCGGGATGTCCATCAGTATCTCGAGGCTCTCCTCGGTTCCGGCGGTCGATTTTCGCGCAGAGCCGTTGCTCGCGTCCTCGTCCTCCTCTTCAAGCCCTAAGATCATCCGCACGGTGTCCGGGTCAGCGATCCACGAGATACGGCCCTTGAACTCTTCGCAGGACATTTCGACCGAGGTGGAGAAGACCCCTTCGGCGTCGTGCATGTTCGGCGGAAAGACGAACGCATTGAAACGGATCGAGAGCCCGCTGGCCACGACCGCTGCGCCGTGCAGCTGACCGATCGCCAGGCAGATGCCTTGAACGAACGACTCAAAGACCGGACGAAGCTCGCCGACTAGCGCGTCTCCTATCTCTTTGACCTCGATCCCCTTAGCGTTGGCCGCCAGAGCGAGCACCGCGTCCGGCGGGACGAGCAAGGCCTGGGTCGACTGCGGGAGGTCCGAGAATGAGAAAAGGACGACGACCTTCGGCTCTGCCGTCTCGGCGAAGAGTGCCGAGGACGCGACGAAGTCGGTCTGAAAGTTCCCAAAGCCCACTTGCGTACCGACCGCCTCGCTGACCGCGTTGGTCACCGAGTGCCAGATCTGGCTCTGCAGCGTCGTGAAGTTCTGGATGGATTCTTTGGACATTTCTGGCATGGTCTTGTCTCTACGAACAGGCACCTGTTATGGTGAAAACGACTCTTTTCCCGTCGAGCACGGGCAGTCCCGTGAACTTGGGCGCTCCGCTGACGTGCATGGTGAGATCGCGGTCTTTCTTTTGGTCGAGCACGAGCACGTCGCCGCGATTGAGCGAGACGAACTGCCGCACGGTGAGGTCCGCCGTGCCGAGCTGCACCGAGCAGCTCACCGACGTGCTCTCGACGTGCGAAATGAGCTGGCTGCGGCTTTGCGCAGTGTGCCGACGCCCGCCGGTCACGAACCACTTTTGCGAGCTGAGCTTGGCGGTGATCGGCTTGAGCACCATGTAAGGGATGCAAAGGCTCATCGCGCCGCGCACGTCGCCGATCCGCACTTCGAAGAGGATGCTGACGACGATATCGCTCGGCGGCGCGATCTGCACGAACTGCGCGCTCGTCTCGAGCCCTTCCACGCACGGGTTGACGACTACGACTCCCTCCCAGGAGGCCTTGAGCGATGCGAGAAGCCGTTCAATGATCTGCTTGACCAACGGCTGCTCGATCTCCGTCAGCACGGTGCGGCTGATCGCGCGGCCCGGTCCGCCGAGCATCTTGTCCAGCATCGTGAAGACGAGGGAGAACTCGATCTCGAGGACGGACTGGCCGGAGAGTGGCGGAAGCGAGGTGATCGTGAAGACGGACTGGTTGATGCTGCGCAGGTACTCCTCGTACGGCACCTGCTCGAGCGAGATCAGGTCGATGTGCACGCTGTTGCGGAGGTAGGCGGAGAGGTTCGTGCCGGCAAGTCGGCCAAACGTCTCATGGAGCATCTGCAGCGTCCGCAGCTGTTCCTTGCTGAACTTGTCCGGCCGGCGGAAGTCGTAGACCTCGTAGGAGAGCGCAGAGAGCGTGCGGCTGAGCGCGTTCTTGGTCGTGCCCTTGGACTTTGCGGCTTCGGCGGATGCGGCGTCGCCCTGCCCTTCGCTGTTCAGCGACTGGAGCAGCGCCTCGATTTCGCCCTGGGAGAGAATGTCCGACAACGCCTGTCCTCGACAGCCTGGGCCCGGTTCAAAAAGGCCTGTTCTGGGCTGTCAGTATCGTTATCGGCGGGCCCGGTAATTTCCTCAGGGCCCAAGGCTGATTGCTACGAGGCTGCCTTGGGCTGGTCGGTCGCGGCGTTCGAGACAGTGATCGACTTGGCGGTCGGCTGCACTTTGACCCAGTCGCCCTCGCGCCGGAGCTCCTTTGCGCCCTTGATGGTCCCCTTTGGCAACGGCACCCAGATCGCGTACCCGACCAGGCACTCGGGCACGGTCAGGTTCCACTCGGGCTTTTCGGTCGCAGCCTTCAGACACGCCCTGTAGTAGTCCATCGCGTCGCGCCCGGTCGAGAGCATCACTGTGCGGCCGAACGTCTTGTGCGGCATGAGCTCGGCGAGATAGCTGGTGAGTCCGAGCAGTTCGGCGTATCCCTTCACGCTCTTCGAGGCGAGCAGGGCCAAGTTCGGGCCGGATGTGCCCACGCGGCGCAGGTCGGGGACGATCTTGTCCCAGTAGAACTTGCGCATGTCCTTGAGGCTCGTGCCCATCATGTCGTCGGGGGTCAACCTCTTGTACTCGAGCTCTTTGTAAAGCCAGGTCATGAAGACGCGCTCTCCCATGTCGCCGCTGGCCCACTGCTCCGGCTTGGTGTAGCCGCCGATCGGGGGCCACGTCGCATGGCCGTACTCGTGCGCGACCTCGCGCGCGAACTCCGACCTGTCTTTGAGAGTCGGCACCGCATAGATGTAGATCGTGTTCACGCGCGTCGGGCTTCCGTTCTGGTCCAACTGGTACGGGTCCTCCATCGTGCGCTGTTCGCCGCCGGGATCGCCGCCAAAGCAGAGGTAGATGTCCACGGTGCGGTGAAAGATGTATTCGGAGTGGTCGGAGTTGAGGCGCCAGCGGTTGAAGTCCCAGAGCCGCATCAGCTCGCGGGCGACCAGGTCCGTGGGGTCGTCCTCAGCGGGACGGAACTGGTTGAAGACCTCGATCCTCGCGTTGTAGCCCTCGTTCTCGCTGTCTCGCGCAAAGCCGCTGGTCATGTACTCGAAGTCCCAGCCGTTCAGGGGAGACTTCTTGGGCTGTTCGAGCTTGCTGAGGCGCGCGCTGAGCATTAGCAGCTCCTGCCCCTTGTCGACGCTCTTTAGCGTCATCTGGCGGCCCGAGGCGAACTCCGGCAGCGGCACCTGCTGCGTTCGTGCAGAGCCCAACAAGACAGCGGTTATCAGCGTCCCTAGCACGTCCCTCCTGTTTCTAACGACTGGGCCAGCGCCCCGTCACGTTCGATCAATGCGCGAGCCATCTCTCGGCGTCGATCGCGGCCATGCAGCCGGTGCCTGCCGCAGTGACGGCTTGGCGGTAGGTCGGGTCGGTCACGTCGCCGCAGGCGAAAACGCCCGCGATCTTGGTCTTGGTCGATCCTGCCTCGACCTTCAAGTACCCGACGTCGTCCATGTCCAGGATCCCTTCAAAGAGGTCGCTGTTCGGCTTGTGTCCGATCGCGATGAACACGCCGTCCATCGGGACCTCTTTGCGGCTTCCGTCTTTGGCGCTCTTGATCACGATGCTTGTGACCTTCTTGTGCGGCTCCATATCGCCCTTGATCTCGTCGAGGATCGCGTTCGTCATTACCTCGACCTTTGGATTGTGCAACACGCGCTGCAGCATGATCTTGCTCGCACGGAAGTCGTCGCGCCGGTGGATGAGGTGGACCTTGCTCGCGTGCTTCGTGAGGTAGCTCGCCTCCTCCATCGCCGTATCGCCGCCTCCGACGACCGCGACCTCCTTTCCGCGAAAGAAGAACCCGTCGCACGTCGCGCACGCGCTGACGCCGTAGCCGCCGAACGTCACTTCGCTCTCGAGCCCGAGCCACTTGGCCGTCGCGCCGGTCGCGACGATCACCGCCTTCGCCTCGTACACCGTGTCGCCGACATAGACCTTCTTGGTGTCGCCGCTCAAGTCCACTTTCGTGACGGTCTCGTCCCTGATCTCCGTCCCAAACCGCTCGCACTGCTTGCGAAAGTCCACCATCATCTGCGGACCCATCACGCCATCAGGGTAGCCGGGGTAGTTCTCGACGTCGGTGGTGATCATGAGCTGCCCTCCGGGCTGCTCTCCGGCCAAAACGAACGGGTGTAGGTCGGCGCGGGCTGCGTACAGGGCGGCTGTGTACCCGGCTGGACCGGAGCCGATGATGATCACGTTTCGGACCATGGAAGTGGAAGCATCTTACCCAGGGGCCCAGTTCCTTTCTGCGTGCGCGCTGGGCCGTATAGAATCACAGGAGAATGCCTCTGCATACGGTCCGCCTTGCGAAGACAGACGCCGACTATGCGGCCGCCCGGGGGCTCATCATCGAGTACGTGGAGTGGCTCGCAGAGGACTTTTGCTCCATAGGGTTCGAGGCCGAGATACTTGGGCTCAAGCAGATGTACAGCCCGCCGAAAGGTCTGCTCTTGCTCGCCTCTAACGATGGCGAGGCGGTCGGATGCATCGCCTATCGGGAGATCGGAGAGCGGCTTTGTGAGATGAAGCGGCTCTACGTCGCCCCGTCCGCCCGCGGGCAAGACCTCGGACGAAGGCTCGTGCGCGATCTGATCGAGGCGGCAAGATCGGCGGGATACACCCGCATGCAGCTGGACACTCTGCCCAAACTGGCGGCTGCGCACGCGCTCTACAAGTCCCTCGGTTTCGTCGAGATCGAGCCGTACTATGAAAACCCGATCGAAGGCGTCACGTTCATGGCGCTCGATCTCGGCTAGGCCGCCTTTGCATCCTCGCGCTGGCGCACGTAGATGTACCCGCCCAAGATCAACAGCAGACCAAGGACGATCAGCACGATGATGCGGATGTACGCCTGCAGCGAGGAGAGGTCGACGAGCATCACCTTGGCGATTGTTATTCCAAAGAGCACAAGGCTCGTGATGCGCAGCGGCTTAGCGTCGTACACAAAGCCTAGCGCGAGCACCAGCGCGGCGTAGAGCGACCACGCGGTCGAGAGCGCGGCCTGCTCCTGCATCCCGCTGGCGAGAAGGACGAGCGCGAAAGCCCGCGCGAGCACGAACCACCCGAGCAGAGCGCCGAGCACGGAGAGAGACTTGCGCTCATGGGCGTCCTTTCCGGAGCCAAGGGTGCACAGCACTATTGCGACGGACGTCACGAGCGTCACAATCAGTTGCTGACCATTGGGCGCATGCGACTCTACCGTCAGAACACCGATCCAGTACGCTGCGACCGAGCAGAGCGCGACGCCGCTCCCCACATACGCGAAGGTCGGCCATTTGCGCCACAGCGAAACGCAGGCGAGGAGCGAGGCATAGAGGGCGAGCGCGAGCGCCGTCGCAGCCTGCGGGTGCAGCCCGACCGCCGGCAGCACGAGCAGCAGATAGAACAGCCGCGAGACCAAGTACCAACCGACGAACGCCGCGGTCGTCCACGCCTGTTGCCTATCGACGCCGTTGCGCGCCATCACCGTCGCCGTCGCCGCCATCGCTACGCACGCGAACGCGACCAGCGGCGCTTGCGCCGAGTACGTGAACGCAGTCGCCTCTCCCGCAATGCTCGACGCGTAGTAGACGACGGCCGCCACCGCGACGACCGTCCCCACGACTGCGTTGCCCGACCACTTGGAGGCCTGCGCGACGAGCGCGAGCAACAGCGCGTAGGTGCACAGCGCTGCGACGATCGCCGGTTCCTGCGCCATGCGCACGGACGGGAGTTCCAGCAAGACACCGACCAAAGGGACGACGACGAGGCAGCCCAGGAGCGAGCTGAATATCGACACCGTGCGCTTCTCGCTGGTGTCCCTGCCGCTGCCCAGTGCGGAAACGACCAGCGCGGCGCTCATCAGCGCGAGCGCGGCAATCTGTCGGCCCTGGCTCGCCACGTGCTCGCCAGCGGAATCCGCCCAGTAGATGAAGGTCGCAAACCCCAAAAGTGCCATCGCAACGAGCGCTGGGCCCGGCCATTTGGTCCTTAGCGAGACAAGCGCGAGCACGAGTGCGTAAGCCGCCGTCCCAAAGAGCACTGAGTAGCTACCAAGAGATGACGCCGAAACGAAGGAACCTCGCGCAAGTACCGGATAGAAGGCCACCGCACCGACCGTCACCGCCTCTGCCATCTTCGCGTCCAACTTCCCGAACACGGCGGCGCAGTTCGCGATCCCCACCGCGATCGCGCCTAGCATGAGCAGCTCCTCGCGCGCCGGCGGCACGTGCGAGCCCATCGCGAAAGCGTAGGAGAGGATCGAGAGAACGACAAAGCAACCGCTGAAGAGGGCAGCGGGCCTCTCCACGCCGCTCTTGCGTACGTAGGCGAAGAGTGATGCGAGCAGGCCGAGCCCCGCGTATGCCAAGCACGCTTGCAGCGACGTAAAGCCCAACGGCGCGACCACGCTCGCGCTGGCGATAGCGCACGTGGCAAGGTACTTTCCGTGCGGTCTTTTGCGCACTGGCCACGCCAAACAACCGAGCGCGAGCGAGAACGCGACCACCGCCACCGAGTGCGGCACGGGCAGAATGTGATCGGACCCGAACGCCATTGTCGCAACCGCCGTCGCGCCTCCGGCAGCGGCTACGAACCAACCCTTCGGGTCGAACTCGCTGGGCACGAAGCGCAGGGCGTGCACCGCGATCGGCACGAGCGAAAACAGATAGAAGACGCTGATCGCGCCAGCGGCCGTCATCGCGTTGCGGTCCAGCGCGTCGAGCAGCACCGTCATCACAAAGAAGCCGGAGACCAGCCACAGCGCTTCGATCGCGCGAAGCCACTTGCGGTACCCGGCAAGAGCTGTCGCCGCGGCGACGATCAGGCCGCAAAGCACGAGCGACGCAACGTGGTCGTGCTTGTCCATCGGCAGGGCCGCGCCGACGAGCCCGCCGACAAACCCGATCGCCCAAAACGTCTTGGACGAGCGCCACCAGCTGAAACCGAGGTTCGCGAGGCTGAGGGCGAGAAAAAGCACGACAAGCGTTTCGCCTTCATAGAGGTGCTTGTAGACGTGGCCGCCTGCAAAGCTCAAGTAGAGCCCGCACGAGCCGCCGCCCACGAGCACTTGCCCGAAGTCCTCTTTTTCGTTGATCTTCCAAAGGCCGACGCCGATCAGCGCGCCGCACAGCAGGAGCTCGCCAACGAACTGCATCTGCAGCGTGATCCATCCGCTTTGGATCGCGTACGCGACGAGATAGAGGATCCCTAGCAGCACGATGACGATCCCCACGCGCGGTAGGACCTGGCTGCCGAACTTGAACTCCGTGTCGACGCTCGGCGGCTTGGGTGCGCTGGGCGGTCTTGGCGCCGTGGGAGCGGCTTGTGCGTTTTGTGCTGGCGGCCGCTGCGGCACGGGCTGGACTTCGACCCCTGCCCAAGGCGAGTCCACCGGCGCGAGCTCAAAGACCTGGCGAGGCTCGTCGATGACGGGAGGCGGCCCTGACTGCATCCAAGGGGTGCGCTGCGCCAGTTGCTGGCGCAGTTCGGCGGTCTCCCTTTCTAGTTTTTCGACCCTCTCCCGCAGGCCTTCGAGTTCGTCGGACGCCATAGAGGTGCCTTAGCCCAGGGACATTGTACGTCCATCTCCGTGCCGAGACCGGATAGCGGGCCGTTCGTCGGTGCGTCGGCGCGGTAAAACCTGGCGAAATGAACGTTCCACTGCTTAGGCGGCTCACCGAGGCGCACGGCGTGCCCGGACAAGAAGACGCCGTCCGCGCCATCGTCAAGCAAGAGCTCGGCAGGGTCTGCGAGCTCTCCGTCGACACGATGGGCAACATGTTCTGCCTCAAGCGCGCGACCAGGAAGCCGAAGAAAGGAGCCGCGAAGAAGCTTATGCTGGCCGCGCACATGGACGAGATAGGGTTTGTGGTCAAGTACATCGACGGAAGCGGCTATCTGCGCTTCAGCCCGCTCGGCGGCTGGGACCCGACGATGATGGCGGCGCAGCGCGTGTTCGTTCACACCAAGTCTGGCGCAGTGAACGGCCTCATGATGCCTAGCCGCAAGCCGAAGCACATGCTCAAGCCGGAAGAGCAGAACAGGGCGATGACCGTGGACGACTTCTTCATCGACGTCGGCATGACGAAGGCTGCGGCTGAAAGGCAGGTCCGCATCGGCGACATGGTCACAATGAACCGCACTCTGCAAGAGATGGGAGACCTCATCACGTGCAAGTCGATGGACGACCGCGCAGCCGTCTACGTTATGATCGAGGCCATGAAGAAGGCAAGCTCGCACGAGGTCGACGTGTACGGCGTCGCGACGGTGCAGGAGGAGATCGGCCTGCGCGGTGCGACCGCCGCAGGCAGCGGCCTCAAGCCGGACATCTGCGTGGCGATCGACGTCACGCTCGCCAACGACATCCCGGGCCTGCCCGAAGAGCTGCACGTCACGAAGCTCGGCCAGGGCACCGCGATCAAGTTCCTCGATTCGTCGCTCATCTGCCACCCCAAGCTCTTCGAGCACTTCCGCAGGCTCGCAGTCAAGAACAAGATCAAGCACCAGATCGAGCTCCTCCCGATGGGCGGCACCGACGCAGGCGGGGTCCAGCGCCAGCACGGCGGCATCCCGTCGTTCACGCTCAGCGTCCCGACGCGCTACATCCACACGGTGAACGAGACGATCCACAAGAAGGACCTGCAGGCCTCAGTGGATCTGCTCGCCAAGTACATCGAGGACGCGCACCGCGGCGACTACACCTATCGCGTGTAGAGCCCCGGTTCGCCCGCCCAAAGTCACTGCGTCTGGGTGAGGAGCCGGTATGTCGTAGCGGCCAAAACTGCGGCGTTCAGCCTCAAAATGTGCGCGGCTAGGGTGGAGCCGGGCCCCGCGCGTGCCGAAATATAAGGTCGAGGAGAGAAACCACTGGACTTGTGAGTGTGCGAGAGAATGACCTTGGGTGAACCTCAGTTCGACGACTCAAAACTGCATAATCTGAGGCTCCTGGCAAGGCGCAGCGGGAACCTCAATGTCAGCGTCAATCAGGCCGTGAAGGTACTCGACCTCGTCCGTCGCAACGCCTCAGCCAACGAGATCGAATCCGCCGTCCAGCTCTCGCCAGAACTCTCCATCAACCTGGTCCGCCTCGCCTCTTCGCCCGCTTACGGTGCGATGGAGATCAGCAGCGTCAAGTTCGCGGTCGAGGTGCTCGGGTGGCGCGAGCTGGAGAGCCTCATGGTCACGATCATCGTGTCGTCCCTTGCCCAGGCCGCTAAGGGCGCGCAGGTGATCAACGCCCAGAAGCTGAGACAGAGGGCTCTAGTACAAGGCTTCATCGCCCGCGCCCTCGCGAAGACGCACTCAAAGGCTGCGCCTGAAGAGGTCTACACGGCCGGACTATTCCTCGACGCTGGCTACTTGTTGCTTGGCATCCACCACCCGATGCTCCTGCTCAACCTCAAGCGCACCTGCGAGAGGACGCCCGGCATCGATCTGCTCGAGGCAGAGACCCACGTGTTTGGTTTCACGCACGCTCACCTCTCTGCCGTGATGGCGGAGGAGTTCAAGTTGAGCCCTATGGTAGTTAACTGCCTGGGCTCGCACCACACGCCGATAGAGGCGGCCGCAGACTTCCAAGTCGAGGCAGACGTCTGTTCCGTCGCTTCGGGGCTCGCCGACGAGATGGGGCTCGACATCATCGAAGGGCTGCCGAGGGTCGGATACGACAAGTTCGCCTGCCAGCGCCTTGGAACAGAGCCCGAAACCCTCGCCAAGACCGTGGAGTCGCTCACAAGCAAGGCGTTCGTGGTCGCAGAAACGCTCGGTCAGTCGCAGAAGGCAGCGTAGGGCGCTACCGCCTCGGCTCCAACTGGTCCGTCACGTCGACAAAACCGAGCGGTTGCGACCACGTGCTGTAGTACGAACGGTCATCGAGCATCGGGAGGCCCGCGCTGAGTATCCCGTCGAACACGGCTCGAAAGCTGTTCTCAGGCGTGATCGTCGGATACAGCCTCGACCGCACTCCTGGCGGCGCGTAGTAAGCGGAAAGGATGGGAAACACCTCGTTTACGTCGGTACCGGCGAGAGACTCCTGGTCCAGACCGCTCTTTGGACCGTGGTCGCCCTGGATCATGATGATCGGCGGCGTGCCCGGCTCTGCCAAGAGCGCGTCCACCGTCTCCAGCGTCAGCTTTTCAATGTACTCGGCTTGGTCGCGGTAGGCGTCCCTGTACTCTTGCTTTGTCCCGACCACTCCAATGAAATGGCTTCCGTCGAGCAGCACGTACGGCCCGCGGGGCCTGCGCGCCTCGCCGTTCGGCCCAAAGACAAACGGCGGGTGCGGCGCGAGCACGTGGGCAATGACGAACTTTGGCGCTGAGCCCTTCTTGGCGAGCCGCTTGATGGCTTGGAATGCGCCCACGAGTGCAACCCTTCTGGAGTCGAACTGGCTTGTGATTACCTGGTCGCTGAATCGGACAGGAGTCTTTTGCAGCAGCGCGCTGATGAAAAGCGTGCGGCCGCTGTCTCGTTGGATGTGGACGTCGACGTTCGGAAAAGAAAGCGCCGGAAAACCCGTCGTGATCGCGAACGTCCTATACCCGAGCCCCTTCAGCGTCCTCGAGGCGAGGTTGTCGTCGATCGCCGCGTCGAGCGCCTTGCGTTCGCGGTCGGCGCTGCCAAGCGGCTTTGCCAGCGACTGCGCGTACGCGAAGTTGAGGCTCGAAGCGAGCGATATCTGCGTCTGCATGTAGTTGCTGTGCGCGCTCTCTGCCACATAGAAACCGCGGCTCTCCAGCTCCTTCTCCAGAGTTGGAGAACTGACGCCAAACTCGCGCTGCAGCACGTCGCCCCTGCCGTGTCCGTCGAGGATGATGTAATAGATGTCCGGCAGCGCGCCTTCGGCCTTCGCTCCGATCGCACCGGCCCTGCCGAGCGACCGAAGTTGCGCATTCACAGCCAAGTGGGAACTGACGATGCTGACGACTGCGAAGAGGCACATCAGCGAGCCAGTCGCGTTCAAGAGCAGGGTCAGCCGTCTTTCGCCCTTCCACTTCCACGCCGCAAGCACGGCAAGAGCCACCGCAAGCACGCTCCACGAGACGAGGAACAAGGTCGGATCGCCAAAGCCGCGCGGATCCACCGCGTCACTCAACGGGCCGAAAGTGAAGAACGCGAACACGAGCGCCGATGAAAGTGCGGCGCCGCGCTGGGCGTCACGCAAGACCAGCCAACCGAGCCCCCAAAGCGCCAACGCCGCGACTGCGGTCTGCGCGCATGGCACCCACACGTCGCCGAGCGGGACGAGCGAGACGTTCGACGCGTACAGAGCGAGCACGGGGTGCATGCCAAAGAGCGCGGGGTGGAACGGGACCGGGCGCTTCATGGCGCGGCGGTCCTTTCCAGCGAGTAGATCCACCGAAGGGAGTCGGTCACCTGCCTCTTCTGCCGCACCGCATAGGAGCTGGCGAACGCCTTCTCGAAACCTTCCTGCGTATAGTCGTCGAAGATGTCCTTGCGGGTCGAGAGCATCCGCTGGACCTGAGTGTCGGACTTCGGCACGAACTCGATGACGAGCCGCGGCCCGATCGACGAGAGGAACCGGGCGAGCTCCCGCATCGGTACGTTGTTACCGATCACCAGGTGATGCATGAGCGCGAGCGCCAGCACCACGTCCGCGTTCGCGCGCTGCAGGAACGAGTCGCGCTCCCTGTGCGCCCACCCCAGCGCTGGGCTAGGGTTCGTGAGGTCCACGACGAGCGGCAGCACGTTCTCGACTCCGTGCGCGCGGATCGCCGCGTAGTGCTGGTTCACTGCGCCGGCGTCGAGGTCCCACGCGACCACGATGCCCGCAGTCTCTGCAGCGATCTTGCTGAACTCCCCGGTGTTCGCGCCGATGTCCCACACGACTTTGGGCTGCAGGGCCGCAAGCGCCTCGCGAACGAGCGAACGCTTCGATTCCATCGCTTCCTCGCTGTAGTTCGTGTGCTCGTAGTAGTCGCCCCAGAGAGTGCCTTGGCGCCACTCGAACCGCTCGATCGAGCGGCGAAGGCTGTCGATGAGCCCGAACTGCGCGAGCTTGCTCACCTTGCCCCGCCGTTGCGCCGTCGTCGTCGTATTGGCCGAGCGCGCGTGCGCGTGGATGTGCAGGGCCAGCCCGAAGTTGAACCGCGTCCGTCTGGGCAAGAGCTTCGAGGCGAGGTCGACCGGGATCCCGTCGATGTTCGAGCGCAAGAGCTTCGCGAGGTCAGGGTCCACGTTCGCCATCAGGGCCAAGGGCGCAAAAAAGTGCTGGCAGAACTGGCGGTACGCGACCCAGGGCTCGCCGTCCACATACCTCTCAAACGAGAGCGTGTCGATGTGGATCGGCCTTCCGCGCAAGAACTGCACGTTGTACGCGCTCGCGTCTTTCAGCGACATCCCGCGCAACAACGCGCGACGCTGGATCTCGAGCGTGCAAAGCGCGGCCTCGCGCAACTGGCCGAAAGACCACTCGTAAGGATACGAGACCATCTCGATCCGCTCGGGACGCAGCACTGCGATTGCAGAAGGGAACTCCTCAGGGTCGAACTGTGTCTCTTCGTGCCGCACGAGCAAGGTGTCGTTCTGCAGCTCCTCTAGCAGGCCCGACGACTTGAGC
Source organism: uncultured Chthonomonadaceae bacterium (assembly GCA_946479035.1). Next base: position 65,282 of record CAMLDW010000008.1, read on the forward strand.
GCCTTAAAGTCCTCCCGATATGAGGCGTTGACGCAACGAAAAGGCTGGCCTTGTGAAAAGAACACAAAACCGGCGTTGTCCCGGAACGATCCCGGCGCAGCCGTGCGGGCGCCCATCCTTGAGTCGCCTTTAGGCTATTCGGGCCGTCTGATCCGCTTGAAAGCGTTCCGGATGCCGGTCAGGGCCGAGCGGTAGACGAACGCTGCCGCAAGCATCCCGGCCATCGCGACCTGCAGCATCGCGCTGCCGGCGCCGCCGTCCAGGTAGCTGAAAAGGACCGGTTTCAGAGCACCATTCAAAGGGAACCCAACCAAATGCACCATGTCTTGCGAGGACATCATTGGAGGATTCTGACGCAAGCTGCCAAGAGAAGTTCAATCCCAGGGCACGGCACTCTCGTATCCGGGACCTTATAGGGCCGCCCATCCATGATCGGCCATGAAAGCCTTGCTGGCGCCCTTAGCCTGCCTGGTCGCCGGATCCGCCTTGGCACAGGACTCTAACGACATCCAACTCGAACAGTACTGGTTCGTGTTCCTCTTCAGCGGCCAGAAGGGATCGCTGCTGGACGAACTGGCCCAGGCCGAAGGGATGAAGGCGCACCTCGGCAACCTCACGCGCCTTGCGCAAGAGGGGAAGTGCGTGGCCGCGGGCCCTTTCCTCTACGGCAAGGAGCTGCGGGGCATCGTTTTGCTCAAGGGCGAGCGCGTCAAGACGGCTGAAGACGTCTTGAAAGAGTTTGCTGACGATCCGTTCGTCAAGGCGGATCGCCTGCGCCCCCAGGTCTTCCAGTGGACGACGACCAAAGGCTCTATCCTCAAATGGCGCGAACCGATCGAGATGAAGAGCTACGTCTTCGTCGTGCTCGACCGCGGCGAGGATCGAACGAAGCTCTCAGAAGAGGAAGCCAGCGAGAAGCAAGGTGCGCACTTGAGACACGTCTTCGAAATGAATGACACCGGCGGGCTCGGCGTCGCGGGGCCGTTCGCAGGGGACGGCGACATGCGCGGGCTGCTCGTTTTCAAGGACGACGAGATGGAAAAGGCGAAGAGGCTCGTCGCACAAGACCCGCTCATCAGGGCGCGGCTTCTAAAGGCGACGTTTTATACGATCTTGCCTGCCGCAGGTACGGTCGGCGACTGAATCCTGAGATGGAGGGCCGTGCTCCCGCGCGGCCGCCCGGGAGGTCGGCCCTCCATGGTTCCATTACGCGTACGCGAGCTCCACGACCCTCTTTGCCGCCTCTTGCATCGTCTGCGCGCCGTTGATCGGCGAGTTCTCTAACAGCCGCAGGCCCTCCTCCGCCGCAGTCCCCTCGATCCGCGCGACGACGGGGATCTTGACATGCAGCTGCGCGAACGCCGCGAGGATGCCCCGCGCCACCTCGTCGCAGCGCGTGATCCCGCCAAAGATGTTGATGAGCAGCCCCTTTACGTTCGGGTCCTTCAGCACGATCTCGACGCACTGCTTGACGCGATCTGCCTGCGCGCCGCCGCCGACGTCGAGGAAGTTCGCCGGCCTCCCTCCCGCCGCGCTCACCTCGTCCAGCGAGCACATCACGAGCCCCGCGCCGTTTCCGATGATCCCGATGTCGCCGCCCAGCCGCACGTATGCGATCCCCTCGCGCGCGGCCTCCGCCTCGAGCGGGTCTTCGGCCGCGTCGTCTTTTGATTCGTTGTACTCCGGGTGGCGGAAGAGCGAGTTGTCGTCGATCGCGACCTTCGCGTCCGCCGCGATCACCTTTCCTTCCGGAGTTATCGCGACGGGGTTCACCTCGACCAGGTCTGCGTCGCTCTCGACGTAGAGCTTGACGAGCGCCTTCACCATCGCGACCATCTGCCTATGTGCCGGCGCAGGGATCTTTGCGCGGATCAGAGCGTCGCGCACTTCATGGTCCTCGACGCCCCACGCGGGGTCGACGTGCATCCGCGCGATCGCGCCCGGGTTCGTCGCAGCGACCTGCTCGATCTCCATCCCGCCCTCCTTGCTCACCATCACGACGAGCCGCTGCGCGGCGCGGTCGAGCAGCACGCTCAGGTAGTACTCCTCCTTGATCTCGATCTGCTCGCCCACAAGCACGAGCTCGACGACCATCCCCTGCGGGTTCTGCACACTTACGAGCTTCTTGCCGATCAGCTCCTTCGTGAACGCAGCGGCTTCGTCGGCGTTGTCGAACAGCTTGACGCCGCCCGCCTTACCGCGCCCGCCCATCAGCACCTGCGCCTTCACGACGACCTTTCCGCCGAGCGCGCGCGCGATCGCACGCGCCTGCTCCGGGTCGGCCGTCACCTCGCCCTTCGGCACAGGCACGCCGAACTTTGCGAAGAGGTCTTTGCTCTGGTACTCGTGGAGCTTCATGCGCGATAGATAGTACCGGCTCCGACTTTCGACTCTTGACTTTCGACTTTAGACTGGGCCCGCGAAGCTCCGGTATTCTCGCGCCACTTCGAAGCCGTGCCGGCCATAGAAGTCCAGAAGCACCGTCCAATCGATGATCGTCCGCCTCGCGCCCTGGTCGCGAAGGCCGCACAGTGCCGCCGCGAGCAGAGCGTGGCCGTGCCCCTCGCCGCGCAGCGCCTTCGAGACCCCGATCGGCCCCAACGCGCCCCAGCTCGGACCAAGGTCGCGCGACCACACGGCTCCAGCGCGTCTGTTCTTGTCGCCCTCTCTTTGCGTCATTGCGAACCCTTGGCACGCTCCGCCGATGAAAAGGCCGTACACGCTGTGCGGCTCCTCGCCGAACTTCTCCATCACGTCCGTGCGCCACCGGCCCGGGAACTCGCGCACGAAGAACTGGTCGAGCGCCTCGCGGTCGTTCGTACTGCACGGGCGCGCGAGAACAGATGGCGCGACGGGAGGCTCGTAGCCAGCGAGGTCCCTCTCCACGTCGAACTGCACCTGCGCCTTCGTTTCAAACCCGGCGTCCACCAGCGCAATAGCCAGCTCCGTGGACTCGCGCGGCGCGCCTGGGAAGAAGTGCCGCCAATCCTGCCCGAACTGCCACGCATCGAACCCCGCGCTGGACAAAACCGCGCGCGCGCGCCCCAACAGGCGCGCGCCCGCCTCCAAGGACGAGAACGCGAGGGCGCTCACGTGTGCCGACATCAAGGGTTCGTCGCCGTACGTGCGCCCGACAGGCGACGCCTTGACCAGCACGAAGCCTTCGTCGGTCACCAGCGAGGCGTCGTGCAGCGCCAGCGGGCAATCAAGGAAGTTAAAGCGCAAGAGCGCTTCGTCGACCATGAACCGCGCCGGATAGAAGCGCTCCCACAGGCGCAGGAGCCGCTGCTGGTCCATCGGTGCTCACGCTTCCTCGCACGCTGCGGAGTGCACCGCCTGCCACACCTGCGAGAGCCGCTCGATTGCGCGCCGACCTGGGCCCCTCGCAAGCGCGTCCAGCGTGTAGCTGACGAGGATCATCTCAAAGCCGCACCCGTGGAAGCCGCCCGCGGGAAGGGCGGAGGGCGGCAGCTCCTCCGAGACGCGCCGGAACCCTCGCGCCAGGCTGCTTCGCAAGTGGCGGTAGTCCTCCTCCATCTTTGCCGTCGTGCCGTACCGCCCCGCCTCGTCGATCAGAGCGCACATCGAGCGCAGGTCGTCGAGGAACCCTTGGCAAGATGGTCGCAGGCCCTTTTCCGCGACCACCGAGGACGTCTCATCTGCCAGCGAAGACGGGAACAGCTTTTGAAGGCTCAAGGTTTGGCTCCTGACTTCTCGACGAAGTTGATGCGCAGGTCGCGGACGATGTTATGGACGTTCCGCTTGTCCGCTTCGTCTTCCAGTTCGGGCTCGATCACTCCAGCGAGCGCCGCCGTCGCGTCGATCGCCAGGCGCGCTTGTTTGAGGTCCATCTCCGTCTTTCCGGTCCCCATGTCCGGCTGCAGCCCTAGCTTTTGCCAAGCCAGCGCCGCGAAGAAGTCCATCGTCTGGACCACGACCGCAGGGACGTCAATGGGCTGGGGTTCCGACTTTCCGCCGGCGTCTTGCGACATGCTCAATCTCAGGGACGGCACAGCGGACCTGAGGGGTGCAGGAATCTACCCGCCGGTCTGGATACGGTGGAACATGTCCTCTTTGAGCTGTTTCTGGGCCATCGTCCGGACGCTGCCGTCTAAAAAAAGATCACTAGCGATTACTCGATGAGCTTGATCGCGATAAGTCAGGCGAGCGTCTTCGCCTGTACCATGCTCTGCAGGTTCGCAGTCTCGCCAAGAACCGTAGGAGGTTTGGGGAGGATTCCTATCGAGAAGACGTACCGAGCGCCGCCCTTTGCTCGGCGATCTCGCCCAGAGCCGCTTCCAGCGCCTTGAGGAAGCCGTGGCAGGCCGCCAGCGCCTCCCCGAGGAACGGCCACGAGTACCGCTCGTGCATCACCGTCGCCTGCCCGTTCGTCTGCGCCAGGATGCTGAACGCGCGCGGCGTGGGCACGTGCCCCGGCGTGAACTCGATCGCAAGCCGCCCCTCCTTGTGCGCCACCGACTTCACGCTGCACGCCTGGCACCGCAACCGGCACTCCATCACGGCCACTGCGGTCCGCACCGGCACCGGCAAATGGCCATAGCGGTCTTCGATCTCCTTTGCGGCCTCGAAGAGCTCCTTCTGGTCGCGGCAGGTCATCAGCCGCTTGTAATAGTAGAGCCGCTGTCCCTCCTCCTCGATGTACGCGGCGGGGATAAGGGCCACAACGGGAAGATCCACGGACGGCAGCGGCTCTAGCCCTTCGAGAGGGTCGTCCAGTTCGTGCAAGGGCGCGCCGTCTGCGGCGGCCTTCAGGTACTTCACTTCGCTGTCTACGAGCTGCGCGTAGAGGTCGAACCCCACGGCGCTCATCTGCCCGCTCTGCTTTGCGCCGAGCAGGTCCCCCGCGCCGCGGATCTGCAGGTCGCGGAAAGCGAGCGAGTAGCCGCTCCCCAACTGGCTGAACTCCTGCAGCGCGCCAAGTCGCGAGAGCGCGTTCTCCGTCATAGCCTTTCCGCCCTGGTAGAGAAGGTACGCGTACGCCTGCCTGTCCGAGCGCCCGACTCGCCCGCGCAACTGGTAGAGCTGCGCCAGGCCGAACGCGTCGCTGTTCTCCACGATCAGTGTGTTCGCGTTCGAGATGTCCAGCCCGTTCTCGACGATCGTCGTGCTGACCAGGATGTCGATCTCGCCGTTCAAGAACCCGATCATCACGGGCTCCAGCCCTTGCTCGCCCATCTGTCCGTGGCCGACAGCGATCTTCGCCGTCGGCACCAGCTTGCGCAGTCGCTCCGCGACGTGCTGGATCCCCTGTACGCGGTTGTAGACGTAAAAGACCTGCCCGCCGCGCGCCAGCTCTCGCAGAAGCGCCTCGCGCACGACCTCGTCCGCGTACGGCCTCACAAAAGTGCGGATCGGCAGGCGTCCCGGCGGCGGGTCGTTGATCACCGACATCTGCCGGATGTGCATCACCGCCATGCTCAGGGTCCGCGGGATTGGAGTCGCCGACAGGCTCAGCACGTCGACGTTGACGCGCATCTTCTTGAGCGACTCCTTGTGCTTGACGCCGAACTTCTGCTCCTCGTCGATCACGAGCAGACCAAGGTCCTTGAACTTCAGCTCCTCGCTCAGGATCGCGTGCGTGCCGATGACGATGTCGATCTTCCCCTTGGCCAGCCCTTCCAACACCTTCCGCCGCTGCGCCTGGTGGACGAAGCGGTTGAGGTACGCGATCCTAGTGGGGAACGGCGCGAGACGCTCCGCGAAGGAGCGAAAGTGCTGCTCGCTGAGGATCGTGGTCGGACAGAGCACCGCTACCTGCTTGCCCGCCTGTGCGACCTTGAACGCCGCGCGGATCGCCACCTCCGTCTTGCCAAAGCCGACGTCGCCGCACACCAGGCGGTCCATCGGGTTCTTGCTGCGCAGGTCGAGCTTCACCTCCTCGATCGCCTCTAGCTGGCTCGGGGTCTCCGCCCACGGGAAGCCTGCCTCCATCTCGGTCTGCCACGGTGTGTCCGGGCCGAAGCTCGGCCGCTCGGAGGCCTTGCGCAGCGCATAGAGCTTGATCAGCTCGCGCGCGAACTCCCTCGCCTCCTCCCGCGCTCGCCCGACCGCGCGCTTCCAGTCTGCTCCCGTCAGCCGGTTGATCTTCGGCGGCTTGTCCTCAGGCGTCAGGTATTTCTGCACTCGGTCCAACTGGTCCGCCGGCACGAACAGCTTGTCCGGCTGCTTGTACTCGAGGAACAGGAACTCCTTCTCGACACCTTCCACCGTACGCTTGACCAGTCCGCGGTACACGCCGATCCCAAAGTTGATGTGGACCACGAAGTCTCCCGGCTTGAGGTCCAGCACCGTCGCGATCGGCACTCCTTCGCGGAACTTCCTCTGCGGGAGCTTCAACCGCGCGACGCCGAACAGCTCGTGGTCCGATAGCACCGCGAGCTTCGCGTCGGCGATCACGAACCCGCCGGCCGGGTTTCCTTCGAGCAAATGGAGCCCTGGCGAGAGCAAGTCGCCTTCCTCTCCCGCTTCAGGGCCTTCGACTTTCGACTTTCGACCCTCTGCTGGCCCAATCTGTCCCAGTACCGCCGTCGCCCGCGAGGGCTGGTCCGTAGCGACCGCCACCGAGAGCCCCTTGTCGATCCAGTTGTGGATCGCCTGCGCCAGCGCCCTCGGCTGTCCCCGGTAGCTCGCCAGCGACTCCGCGCCGATCTCCGTCGCCTCGCCGGGCGGCAGCCAGCGTGGCAGGCCGTTCATCGCGGTCAGTGAGAGCGTGTTCTCGAACTGCGCGAAGTGCTCGGGCGGAAGGACGTAGTCGTTCGTGCTCGCCCGCAGGATCTCGCCGCGCTTTTCGCGCGCCTCCAGCGCCTGGCCGAACTCCTCCTCCGCGCGCATCACCGTCGCCTCGAGCTCCAGCGGCTCGTCCAGCACCAGCACGCCGCCGTCGCCCAACAGGTCGATCGCGCAGCTCGATTCGGGATGGATCAGCGGCCGGTAGAGGTCGAGCCGGTCGAAGAACACACGTTGCTCGAGCGCGCGCGCGTCCGAACTGACGAGCTCTTCGAGCGTTGCCGCGCCCTCCTTCGTCAGTCGCACCGACTCGGCCAGCACTGCTCTCTCCAGCATCTCACGAAACTCGAGGCCGTCGAGCGGCAGCATGGTCTCGCGGCTCGGCGCGATCTCGAGCAGGTCGATCTCGCGAATGGACCTCTGAGAGTTGGGATCGAACTCGCGCAGGCTCTCGACCTCGTCTCCGACGAACTCGGCGCGCACGGGCCGCTCGAACCCCATCGGGAACACGTCCACGATCCCGCCGCGGCGGGAGTAGGTGCCCGGCAGCCGCACCGGCTCGTTGTGCTCGTAGCCGAGCCGCTGTAGCTTTTCGATCAGGTGCCCCTGGTCCGTCGCTTCCTTCGGCCTGACGGTGACGAACGCCTCGCGCAGCGCGTCCGGCGGGAGGGTCCTTTCGAGCGCAGCCTGAGGCGTCGCGATCACGAACCCCGGCTCGTCGCCGATCAGGAACTTGAGCGCGCCGATGCGGTCGCTCAGCGCGACCGTTTCAGGCGAGGCGTCCTCGAAGAGCACGCTGAGCCCGCTCGGCAGGAACTTGACCTGCTCTTCGGGCACTCCTGCCAGCCGCAGGCGCGCCTGCCACTGCAGCGCGCGGTCGTAGTTGCCTGCAACGACGAGCGCCTTGACCGGTCCGGCGTGCCACGCGGCGGCGATTAAAAGAGGGCGCGCCTCGACGGCGATCGACTCCCATGTCTGCCGGCCTTCGAGCTCGCTGAGTGTCCCGCGCAGCGGCCCTTCGCGTGCGAGCCTCTGCGCCAAGTCTGCCAGGCGATTGCCCAGAACCCCGATTCTACCGGCCACTCAACCCGTGGAGGGCCGACCTCCTGGGCGGCCCCCCCCCACGTTTGACTTTCGGAGCGAGGTGTCCCGGCGCTGGATACGGGGCGACCAGGCGCGCCGCCACTTCCTTACAGTCTACGGCTCTTGCTTGCTAGTGAACGGCTTGGCCCCGCTTCGCGTGGAAAGATAGAGCACACCTGAGGCGACCGCGTAACCAAGGCTATAGCTCGAGCCGAACAATAGGAGGTCTCCCCAGCCATACTGCCCGCGCACGACCGCCTGGCCAAAGCCCACAACGACTATGACGGTGCAGGCGCTCCACATGAGTAGGGCGCCACGCAACTCACCACGGCGCACGATTGGCAGCGCCGATAAAACGGCGGTCGGTACGACGACTCCGAAGACAACGAATGACGTCATGTCAGTGTCAATGTCCCCGACGACCTCGCTGACCATCCAAGTGCTGATGGCTCCGCCGACCAACGCCGAGGCAATGACCGCACAGACCGAGGCTAGGAGACGCTCAAGGCTCGTAGTCACCGAAGTACCACTTGAACTCTAGGGCTTGCTCGTTAATCCCGTCGATAGACTCCGTTCGGGCTTCGACGGATCGATTGATCACCGATGCCTCCAGGGTCAAGCGCTGGACCCGCCCATGCGAGCCCTGGACAGTCTTGCCCCGTCTCTTCGCGCGCACTAGGTTCACGAGCCAACCCGCGTTGGTGGCATCGGCCATCTTCTCCTGGAAATGTGACCAGGTCCAGCCGCCGTCGCCGGGGCCAATGTACGTGACCCGTTGCATGTTGGCTGGAGGCATCCACAGATCGAGCGCCATGCCATTCCGGAAGTCGTACGCTAAGCCTCTGGCCGTCGTGTCCAGCGGGCTGTCCGTCGCGCCCTTGAGACTCTGGCCGTTCCTCAGGAGGTCGTAGACCGAAAGGGGGAAGTTGTCGTCGTAGTCGGACGCATAGATTGACGCCGCAATACCGAGCTGGTGGAGATTCGAAATGTCGACAACCGTCTTCGCTTGCTCTTTTGCCGTAAGGAAGACGGACGCGATCACGCCGGCGAGGACGAGGATGATCGCAACGACCACAAGCACCTCGATGAGCGTAATACCGGAGCTATTTCGTGTTGAGTCCATGGCGCACCTCTGCACCGTGCCTACGGCTTAATACAACTGTCGAGCGGGCAAGCATCGCCATAATGGTCGGCCTGGCAGCCCCCAGTTCCATCTTGCACGTGCTGGTAGTAATGACCATTCGAGCATTGATACCGGTCACAGTGGAAGGTCTCGTACCTGTAGGGCGCGTTCTGAGGACAGCTTGCATCGATGAAATCACCGGTTCTGTTGATATACGTGTCATACGAGCAGTTCATGCAATACGGAATGCGCGGTTGAGGCGGCCCTGGGTCGTTACCGGAGACTAGCAGACCATTGGGTGTGCACACCGCCGCCAGTAGAACCGCGACGGCAAGCGCTGTAGCCGAAAACGTCATTCTTAGCACTTTCTCACTTCCTTGCCTCTTCAGTCAGACGCAACAAGAACTTACCCGGTGAGATTGGACGAAGTCAAGCCGGAGCATGAACAGATCCAGATCGGTAAGTGTGTCCTGAGAGTGTACTGTTGTTCGGCGCAGCGGCCCTTCGCGTGCGAGCCTCTGCGCCAAGTCTGCCAGGCGATTGCCCAGAGGCCGGATTTTACCGGCGGCGAGCCGACGTGCCTGGGCTGGCCGGAAGAACGGCGGATCCGCCTGGGGGAACGGGCGGGTGGCCTTCCTGCAAGCGCCTCACCGCTCGTGTGGCTCCTCACTTCCGTGCGGTGCGCGTCTGGCGCGCTGCCGCGCGGTATGTGCGAAAGTCTCGCACGGTGCCGCGGAGCGGCACCCTCCCCATTTAGCCTCCACCACTCGTTGCGTGGCG
>CAMLDW010000009.1 GCA_946479035.1 uncultured Chthonomonadaceae bacterium
GGGCAGCCCTTTTTATCCCTCAACCCCTTGGGGTTGAGGGTATCCACCCAATCCCGCGAGCCTCAACCGCAAGCGGCTGAGGCATAGGAGGGCTGTGGAAAACCTCTGTAAAGAGCCGTTCAGCAGCGGAACGCGTTACCTGCCAGCCACGTCCTCGCTGCCCGTCTTCCCCTCAAAGCTCTCTCCTGCGTGCGGGGTCTGGAAGTCCTCTACCGCCGGCCCCTTGGTCCCCAGGTCGAAAACCACGTCCTCACCCCCCAGCCCGACGTCCTTCCTCAGCGGGTGCCCGACCCAGTCGTCCGGCAACAGGAAGCGGCCAGCCTGCTCGTTCCCGTCAAACACGACTCCGAACAGGTCGGTCACTTCGCGCTCGGGGTACTCGGCCCCCAGCCAGACTCCCTTCAAGCTAGGCACAGCCTGCCCGTCGTCCGCCCCGACCTTGAGGAAAAGCCTCGAGTCGTGCCCGGTCGAGTAGAGGTTGTACACGACCTCGAACCGCTCGGGCAGGTCGCGCTCGAGCTTCCAGGCCAGGTAGTCCACCCCTAGGCACTCGACGAAGTAGTCATAGCCCAGCTCGGGGTCGTCGCGCAGAAACCTGGCGACCTCCTCTAGCCTCCCACGGTCCACGCAGACGTAGGCTTCTCCGCGCTTATCCTTGACGAAGAGCACGGCAGCCGGGAACCGCTCGCGCAGCCTCGAGACGTCGTTGCGCCCTTCGACCACCGCGCTCACAGGACCCTCCCAGGCTCTCGGGCCGGGGCAGCCTCGCCGGGCTTGAGCGAGACGGGCGTGTCCTGCAGCTTCTCGGGCGCGATGGACGCCTCTTCGTCCCAGTCGAGCGCCCCGACCCTGAGCACGTAGGCGTCGCCCACGATCCAGAGGAACATGTAAATCCCGAGCGCCACGCCGCTGAACACTTTGAACTCGGTCGGCGCAGTCCGGAACACGGACATCAGGCTCCACAGGAAGATCACCTCGATGTCGAACAGCACGAAGATGATCGCGACCAAATAGAACTTGACCGGGAACCGCTCTTGGGCGGAGCCCAAGGGCTCAACCCCGCACTCGTAGGGCGAGGCCTTGTACGGCGTGACCTTCTTCGGTCCGAGGAGCCAACTGCCGACCACCATCACCGCGCAGATCACTGCGGCGGCGGCGAGCAGGATCAGGATCGGTGTGAACTCGGCCGACACAAGGCCATCTTACCCTTGCGCTTGAACCCGCGAGTAGACTCGCAGAATGACCTTTCCGGACCTCCTGGAGCGCGTCCTCCGCCGCCAGGACCTGTCGCGCGAAGAGGCCGAAGAGGTCATGCGGACGATCGTTTCGGGAGGGCTTGAAGACGCACAGATCGGAGGGCTGCTCGTAGCCCTCAAGACCAAGGGAGCGTCACCCAACGAGCTGGCCGGCTTTGCAAGCGTGTTGCGAGAACACGCCGTCAGCCTAGCTTCGAGATTCCCAAACCTCGTAGATACGTGCGGAACGGGCGGAGGGCCTCCGACCTTCAACCTTTCGACCGGCGCTGCGATCGTCGCTGCCGCGGCGGGCGCGAAGGTCGCCAAGCACGGCAACCGCGGGGTCACCAGCAAGTGCGGCAGCGCCGACGTGCTCGAGGCGCTTGGGGTGGGGCTCGGCTCCGAGCCGGAACAGCTGCTCAAGACGCTCGAGGCCGTCGGCATCGTGTTCTTGTTCGCTCCGAACCACCATCCTTCGATGAAAGCGGTCGGCCCGGCCAGGCGGGCTTTGGGCGTCCGGACCGTGTTCAACCAGCTTGGCCCGCTCGCCAACCCGGCCGGCGCTACGAGGCAGCTCGTCGGGGTGTACGACCCGGACGCGGTCAAGCCGATGGCAGAAGCGCTGCTGCTCCTGGGGGCAGAGCGCGCGTTCGTCGTGCACGCGGACCTCGGAATGGACGAGGTCTCTCCGTGCGGAAAGACTTTGGCCGCAGAAGTCATCAACGGGGAGGTGCGCGACGCGGTCCTGACGCCGAGGTCGTTCGGGATCGAACCGGTGCCGTTCGAGGCCCTGGCGCCAGGCAAGGACGTAGCAGAGGGCGCAAAGATCCTTATGAAGGCGCTGACCAAGGCCGATTCGGCGCAGGCGACAGCGCTGCTGCCGAACGCGTCCGTCGCGCTCATGCTCGCTGGCGTCGCGAGCGACCTGCGCGACGGGACTGAGAAGGCATATTTGGCCATCAAGTCGGGCAAGGCGGTGCAAACGCTCAAGGAGCTGGCCTCATGGACGTCCTGAAGCAGATCTTCGAGCAAAAGAGGCGCGACTTGGAGCAGAACAAGGCGCGGATGCCGTTCAACGACCTCAAGGCGCTCGCCGCCGACGCTCCTCGGCCGCGCGGGTTCTTGACGGCGATCACGAGGAGCGCGCACAAGCCCGCGCTGATCGCGGAAGTGAAGAAGGCGAGCCCGGTCAAAGGGGTCATCCGAAAAGACTTCGACGCGGCGGCGATCGCGCGCGACTACAAGAAGGCCGGGGCGGACTGCCTGAGCGTGCTCACAGACGTGCAGTACTTCCAAGGCTCGCCGACCTACTTGCCGCTGTGCCGCGAAGTCTCGGGACTGCCAGTGCTGCGCAAAGACTTCGTCCTGGACGAGTACGACGTCTGGCAGGCCCGCGCTCTCTCCGCCGACGCCATCCTTTTGATCGTCAGCGGTCTGAAGCCAGCCCAGCTCAAGGGGTTCAGGGAGCTCGCGGAGTTCCTGGAAATGGACGCGCTGGTCGAGGCGCACGGCCCGAAAGAGGCGGAGATCGCGCTCGAGTCGGGCGCGAGGTTGGTCGGCCTCAACAACCGCGACCTCAAGACGTTCAAGACCGACCCGGCGCGAACGGTGAGGCTGATACCAAAGGTTGCGAAGAAGGCGACCGTCGTCAGCGAGAGCGCGCTCGCGACCGCCGAGGACGTGAAGCGCGTGTCTGGCGCGGGCGCGCGCGCGGTGCTGATCGGGACGACTTTCTGCGCAGCGCCCGACATCAAGGCTAAGGTCAAGGAAGTGATGGGCTGGTGACTAGGGTCAAGGTCTGCGGTCTGACGCGCGTCGAGGACGTCGAGCTGGCGGTCGAGCTCGGCGCCTGTGCCGTCGGCTTCGTGCTCGAGGCGTCAAGCCCTCGCCTCGTGGGCTTGGCCGACGCCTCGAGGCTTCTCGAGGTTGTGCCGCCTTACGTTGTGCGCGTCGCGGTGATGGGGCCGTTCGAGCTTGGGCCGCACCTGGCCTCGTTCGACGCGGTGCAGGCCATAGGAGCGCGCCGCTCGATGCTCGAGCCGAGCCAACGAGCGATCGCCGTGCAGAGGCTCGGTTCGGACGATCCGGCACCGGACCCGGACGACATCGACGCGCTTCTCATCGACTCCAACGTGCCAGGGAAGTTCGGCGGAACAGGCAAGCAGATCGACTTTCCTGCGGCCAAGGGCGCGATGGCCGAATCGGTCCGCCCCGTCATCCTCGCCGGCGGCCTCAACCCGGACAACGTCGGCAGGGCGATCAAGGAGCTGCGCCCGTTCGCGGTCGACGTCAGCAGCGGCGTCGAGTCCGAGCCAGGTGCCAAGGACGCCGGGGCGATGAGGGCGTTCTTCGAGGCGGTTTGGGAGGCCGACGCAACCCTTGGCCCATAACGGACATTTCGCGTTTGCGCGGCACGTTTTTTGCGTCCGCGCGGTTGCAACTGCGTGGCGGGTCTACCAGCCAGGACGCTAACGGGCCGACTGGTATACTCGCCCCGCATTTTTACTGGAGACAATTCCACTTGAGCCTTGCCATTGAAACTAGAAAACTGACGAAGACCTACAGGTCGAAGGGGGTGCGCGAGGTCAACGTCGTGGAGAACCTGGACCTTGGGGTGGAGCGCGGCGAGATCTTCGGGTTCTTGGGGCCGAACGGCGCCGGAAAGACCACGACGATCAAGATCCTGCTCGGCATCATCCACGCGACGTCGGGCGAAGCGTTCGTGCTGGAGAAGCAGGCAGGCGACATCGAGGCGCACAAGAAGCTCGCGTACTTGCCGGAGCGGCCCTACTACTACGAGCACATGACGGGCCTGGAGATCATGCACTTCTACGCGTCGCTGTTCGGCATCAGGGACGACAAACTTTGCAAGAGGCTCCTCGACCGCGTCAACCTCGCCAACGACATGAACCGCCCGATCTCCGAGTATTCGAAGGGGATGCAGCAGCGCGTCGGGCTTGCGCAGAGCCTGCTTAACGACCCGGAGCTCTTGTTCCTGGACGAGCCGACCGGCGGGCTCGACCCGCTCGCGCACAAGGAGGTCCGTGACTTGATCCTACAGTTCAGCGACGAGGGCCGGACGGTCTTCATCTCGAGCCACGAGCTGAGCGAGATCGAGCTGATCTGCGACCGGGTAGCGATCATCAACAAGGGCGTCGTGATCAAGCAGGGCCACTTGAACGACCTGCTGACGGGCGCCCGCATTGAGATGGTCTTCAAAGGCCTGACCCAGGAAAGGGCCAAAGAGTTCGCAGGCAAGGACACCATCGTCTCGGTCTCCAGCGGCAACGTGATCCTTGACATGGCCGCTGGAAGCGACACCGACGCGATCATCGACTCCGCGCGAAGGGCAGGCGGAAGCGTGATCAGCGTCATCCCACGCCGCATGCGACTGGAAGACCTGTTCGTCGAGAGCGTGCGCGAGCACACCGCTCCTCGCCCAGCAGGGGTGGCACAGTGAACATCATCCTTTCGATCGCGAGGACGACGATCGGTGAGGCGGTTCGCCGCCGAATCCTGTTGGTCATCCTGCTCATCGGCATCCTGTTCCTCGTCGTCGCGCCGAGCCTGAACATGCTCACAGCGCGGCAAGAGACGACGGTCCTCAAGGGCTTGACGCTCGGCGTCATCCAGATCACGAGCGCGGTCATCGCGCTGGTCCTGACGGTGTATATGCTCCCGAACGAGGTGGAGCGGCGCACGATCTACACGATCCTCTCAAAGCCTGTCCAGCGCTGGCAGTTCCTGATCGGAAAGTACTTGGGCGCGGTCGGCGCGCTCGGGCTGATGATCGGGCTGATGACTCTGACGCTCCTCTTTGTGTACTCGGTCATGCAGAGCGAGCAGAAGCCCGGTCTGCAGATCGGCATCTTCCTCGTGCTGCTCGTGCTGCTGGTCGGTTTTTCGACAAGGCTCAAAGAGACGACCGGCGGGCAGGTAGCGATCGGCGTGCTGGCGGCGGGCCTGATGGGAACGCTCTATTGGATCGGGATCGCCACGTCCCAGCTGGACGCGTTCAGCGAGTTCAGCAAGACTGGCGCGATGTTCTTCGTGCAAATGTGCCTGCTCGCGGCCGTCGGCGTTTTCTTCTCGACTTTCGCCTCTCCCGTGGTCAACTTCTTCCTCTCTGGCGGGGTCTACATGATCGGCTCGCTGTTCAACACGCTGTTCGACGCAGTGGCGCAGAACGCGAACATGCCCACGTTCGCCAAGTACGCGGTTCAGATCGTGCAGTCGATCGTCCCGAACTTCCAGAACTTCAGCGTACAGACCTCGGTGGTGAACCCGAACCAGATCATCCGGGGAGAGATGTTCCATTACTTGAACCTGGCGGGGTATGGGCTTCTCTACATCTCGATCCTGCTCATCCTGGCGATCATCATCTTCGACCGGAAGGAGGTTTAGCCCTTGAAGGTCAAGACCGCCGCCCTAGTACCGGTCCTGCTGGCCCTCTTCGTCGGCCAGGCGTGGATGCAGAACGTGCGCATCTACCCTTACTGGAAGAAGTACTACTCGCCGCGCACGGACAGCGACCTTTCCGCGCTTTCACCCGACCAGCTGTTGTTCGCGCTCGCCGGTTTCCGCGAGATGATCGCCGGACTGCTCTGGGTCCGGGCCGACGCATACTTCGACGAAGGGAACTACGACGCCATCCTGCCGATGGTCCGCATCGTGACGATGCTCGACCCGAAGGAGCTGGACGTGTACTCGACCGGCATGTGGCACGTGGCCTACAACTTCACCGACGAGGCGCAGCGCTCGGACCGCCGTTATGTCGGACCGGCGCTAGCGCTGGGCAAAGAGGGCGCAAGGCTCAACAACTACACGTACGAGCTTTGGTACGACACGGGCTGGATCTGGTACCACAAGGTCGACGACGACTACTTCGAGGCCGTCAACTACTTTGAAAAGGCCAACAAGTATGACTACCAGAGCCTGTACAAGGACTATAAGGCTGCGGGGATGAACGACTTCGAGGCGGCCGTTCGCGCCTCGAACAACTCGATTCCGCCAGCCCGCCGGAACATGCTTGCTCAAGCGTACTTGCGAGACGGCAAGGTGGAGCGCGCGCAAGACCTTTATTACGGGTTGCTGCAAAAGGCACAGGAAAGGCTCGAATCTGACCCGACCGACTTCCAGCTTCTAACCAATCGCGACACGATTGAGAACAATCTCGACAACCTGCTCATTCGGATGTCCCAGCGCGGCGAATTCGCCCGCAAGCGCGGCCAGACGGACATGACCGGGTACGACGTCGACCCGCCGTTCGATGTCGGCTTCAGCGCGAGCGTCACGGTGATCGAGCCCAAGGTCCTGCTCATTGAGGGGACGTGGGGCGTGCTTCCAGTCGGGACGCGGGTCCGGTTCATACTGCGCGACTCTGACTACCCCAACGCCGTGCCTGGAGGGATGGTGTGGGACTCCGGCGACGACGTGGACTTCAAAATCAAGAAGGGCGAGACGTTCTTGCAGGACGCTCTCTTCGTGCGCAACCAGAGGTTTTCTCGGCGCATCGACATGAGCCGGGACGTCACGATGTACCCGCTGGTCAAAGACAAGTACGTCCTTGAGTTCTACTATAACCCGCGCAGCGCGCCGGCCCACATACAGGACAAGTTCGGCTACAACGGCGAGGGCATGACCGACTCGAACTTCCTCAACGAGCAGATCAGGCCGGGCCAGCGCGTGGTGTTTGCGACGCTGGAGCTCACAAAGGACATGATCCTCAAATTGGGCGAGTACAGGGCTGGACGCAAGCCAGCAGTCGTGACGACGAAGAACTACGATCCGAGCAAGTATTTTTCAGACGCCAGCGAGGTCATCCAGGTCCCCGGCCTGCGGGGACAATGACAGCTGGACCATAGGGCAAGCGCCGGCAGCGGCGGGATGCTATGATAAGGCGTCCCGCCGGGAACTGCGCGGCAGATGTGCGGTGAACCCCGCCAGGACCGGAAGGTAGCAACGGTAAGTCGTAACACTGAGCGACGCACCATTCCCGGCGCTTGCCCTCTAAACTTCAAACCGACGTGTCGCACATCGCTCTCTACCGCAAGTACAGAAGCCAGACGTTCAGCGACCTGGTTGGGCAGGAACACGTCGTCCGCACGCTGCAGAACGCGATCTCGCAGAACAAGTTTTCTCACGCCTACCTCTTCACCGGCCCGCGCGGCACTGGGAAGACCTCGACCGCTCGCCTGCTGGCCAAGGCACTGAACTGCGAACACGGCCCTTCGCCCGAGCCGTGCAACGAGTGCAACTCGTGCACCGCGATCACAGATGGCAGCTCGATGGACGTCGTGGAGATGGACGCGGCCAGCGAGGCGGGCGTCGATGAGGTCCGCACGGCGATCGTCCAGGCCAGCGAGTACAAGCCCGCCTACAGCCGGTTCCGCGTGTTCATCATCGACGAGGTCCACGACCTCTCTGGCAAGGCGTTCGACGCCCTGCTCAAGACGATCGAGGAGCCTCCGTCGCACGTCGTGTTCATCCTTGCGACAACCGAGTACAACAAGGTCCCGCCTACCATCCGCTCCCGGTGCCAGCGGTTCGAGTTCCACCGCGGCACGGTCCAAGACGTCGCCAAGCGCCTTGCCTATGTGGCGCAGCAGGAAGGGATTCAGTACGAGCCCGCCGCGCTCGCTGCCATCGCTCGCATGGCCGACGGCGGCTATCGCGACGCCCTCACCTTGCTAGACCAGGCCGTCCTGACGAGTGATGAGAAGCTGACTCTCGAGACGGTCTACGGGCAGCTCGGTCTGATCCCGGACGAGACCACAGACTCGCTCCTAAAGGCGATGACCGAGGGCGACGTGAAGCTGATCGTCGAGGGGCTCGACGATATCTACCGATCGGGCCGCGACCCGCGCAGCATCATCGAGTCGCTGTTGTTGCGCCTTTCGGACCTCACGCGAGCCGCATACGGCATCGAGGTCGGCGCGATCGCAGACTCCTCGCAAGAGGCCAGCCTGACGAGCACATCGTCGCAGATCGGCAAGGACCGCCTGCTCCTCTTTCGCAGCGAGCTTGCTTCGGCCCACAAGGAGGTCCGCGACGTTTCGCTGCCCCGCGTGTGGGTCGAAGCCGAGCTTGTGCGCATCGCGCAACTAACGACGCAAGGCGCACAAGCAGCCGTGAGGGTAGTGGAGCCGGCCAAGGCCGTCGTGGCGCAGCCCCCCGCCAAGCCCAAGCCAGCTGCGCCGAAAGGGGCTGCGGTTAAGGAACCGCCCCCGAAACCGACGGGCGACGCGGACTTCGACAGACTGGCTGAAGCGTGGCACAAAGTGATCGCCGAGCTTTCCGCGGTCTCAAACTCAGCGGCAGAGCGTTTGCCCAAGAGCCGCGTTCGAGAACGTCTTTCCAACAGCTATGTGGTGATCGAGTTCGAGCGCCTATCCGATGCCGAGTGGGTCCAAGAGGGGGTGAAAATCCGCAAAGCTGTCCTCGAGTCCTGGTACAAGCACAGCGGCGAGGAGAAAGAGCTCAAGTTCGAGGCCGCAAAGCCGAACGGCGCGCGTCCCCAACCGACCGAGCCTACGACGGTAGAATTGCCCGCCGAGGGCGAATCGCTTCAGAGACTGGGACAGGAGGTCTTTGGCAACGGCGGCGATGATGGCGCCTCGAGGCGGCAAGAAGGATGAAGCTCCCCAAGCAGTTCGGAGGCGGCGGCGGGTTCCAGCAGGCCCTCGCCAAGGCGCAAGGCGCGATGGCCCGCGCCAAGAACCTCGAAAAAGAGCTCGAACAAGAGCGAATCTCGGTCGATAAGGGCCCGGTCACCGCGGTCTTTGACGGCACGGGGCAGATCCAGTCCATCAAGATTTCACCCGACGCGGTCGATCCGAGCGACATTGAAGTGCTCGAGGACCTCATCGTCGGCACAGTGCGGGACGGGTTTGCTAAGGCCACCGAACTGCGCGAGAGCAAGCTCGCCGAGATCATGCCGGACCTGCCGCCGGGGCTCGGCCTCTAAGCCCCCATGCTGTTCGCGAGGCCCCTCGCCGAGCTCATCGCCCAGTTTGAGAAACTGCCTGGCGTCGGCCCCAAGTCGGCCCAGCGGCTGGCCTACCACGTCCTGCGCATGCCCGAGGACGACGTGCGCCGGCTTTCTGACGCGCTCCGCAACGCGCGAGAAAAGCTGCGCTTCTGCGACGTCTGCCAGAACGTCAGCGAGTCTGAGGTGTGCGAGATCTGCGCGGACCACCGGAGGGACCCTGGGACGATCTGCGTCGTCGCGGAACCGCGCGACATCGCTGCCGTAGAAAGGATCAACGAGTACAAGGGCCTCTACCACGTCCTTCACGGCCTACTCAGCCCGATGGAGGACGTCGGGCCAGAGGACATCAAGGTCAAGGAGCTAGTCGCAAGGATGAAAGAAGGCGTGAAGGAGGTCATCGTGGCGACCAACCCGACCGTCGAGGGAGACACCACGGCGCTCTACCTGGCCAAGCTCATCAAGCCGCTCGGAGTTCGCGTCACCCGGCTCGCGCACGGTATGCCTGTCGGCGGGGAGCTCGACTACGCCGACAGCGCGACGCTGCTTTCCGCGCTCGAGTACCGGAGGGAGATCTAGGTGAGGGTGCTCGTCGTCGGCTCTGGCGGGCGCGAACACGCGCTCGTCTGGAAGCTCGTGCAGGAGGCGGAGGTCTATTGCACGCCAGGGAACGCCGGGATCGCCAAGACTTGCCAGACGTTCGACGTCGCGGCGGACCAGACGGACCGGATCATCGCCCTCGCCAAGCAGCTCGGCGTGGACTTCGTCCTGGTTGGGCCCGAGGCCCCGCTCATCCATGGGCTTGGGAACGCTCTGCGGGCCGCAGGCGTGGCCGTGGTGGGCCCAGGAAGCGAGGGAGCGCAGCTGGAGGGCTCCAAGGCGTTCAGCAAGCGCCTGATGGTCGAGGCGCGCGTCCCGACCGCCGACTACGGAGAGTTCCACGACCCCGAGTCGGCGCGAGTATTCGTCGGTGAGATGTTTGCGAAGGGGCGGAACGTCGCCGTCAAGACGAGCGGCGCAGCTTTTGGCAAGGGCGTCTCGGTCTGCGTGACGCAGGAGGAGGCCGAAGAGGCCATCGCAAAGGCGATGATCGAGAAGGTGTTCGGCCCAGCAGGCGAGACGCTCGTGATCGAGGACTGCCTGTTCGGCAAGGAGTTCAGCCTGTTGACGCTCGTCTCGGGGAGGCACTTCCGGTCGCTGCCCGTGGCCCAGGACTATAAGCGCGCCTTCGACGGTGACCGTGGCCCGAACACCGGCGGAATGGGTGGCTACACGCCCGTCTCCTGGCTCAGCGAGGACCTCGTCAAGACCACCGAGGAGCGCGTCGTCGCGCCGCTGCTTTCAAAGCTTGCTGAAAAGGGGATCGACTACAGGGGCGTGCTGTTCAGCGGGCTCATGGTCGTGGGAGGGGTGCCGTACTGCCTGGAGTACAACGTGCGGTTCGGCGACCCTGAGACGCAGTCGATCGTCCGTCGCCTTGGGAAGGGCTTCGCCGAGGCGTTGCGCGCGGTCTCAAACGCAGAGCCTATCCCCGAGATCGAAGTGCTCGACAACGCCGCAGTGACGGTCGTGATGGCGAGCGAGGGGTATCCGGGAAAGCACGCCAACGGCCGCAAGGTGACGATCCCGGAAGACCTGCCTGAGGAGGTCGTGGTCTTCCATGCCGGGACGCAGACGCTCCTAGACGGGCTCGTCACTTCCGGCGGGCGCGTGCTGGGCGTTTCAGCGACCGGCAAGAGCGTGGAAGACGCGCGCAAGACCGCCTATGCCTCGGCAAGCAGGATCGACTTCAAGGGCGGCTTCTTCCGCACCGACATCGGTGCGTAAACCTTTGGCTGCACACTAGCGAGCGCGTCCCAGCATCTTGCGCTCTGCGCGGGGCCAGACGCCGTTCAGCGCTCCGACAGCCTGCCGGATCGAGACCACGAGGTTGATCAGCCAGAGCACAGCGTCCGCGACCCACCAGAACAAGAGCCGGGCCGCGAACCCCCACCAATCGATGTCCTGCCAACCGTTCTGGTAGTAGCCCCAAAGCCGCGAGACCGTAAAGCAGAGCGACACCACGATGGCGATCGCGATCAGGACGTTGAGCACCACCGTCTCCACGAGCGCTTGGCGGGCGTGCGCGGCCACGAACGGACGCCTGCCGCGGGCGACGAGAAAGGCGATCGCAGGCACGAGCAGGGGCGCAAAGATCGAGCCGATGTGCACCGCCGCCGCAGCGATCCGGTCTTCTTTAGCGGGGACGGCCAGGGCAGTGACTGGCATCACACTCCCTACACTCTGCCGGCCATTCGCGTTGCCCGCTGCGCCTCCTTGGACCTACGGGCCTTATTCGGCCCACCCTGCCCGCCCGTACCCCCGCGGGTACCCTGACGGGGCCCGATGATCGAGCGCTACTGCACCCCCGCGATGACCGCGATCTGGAGCCGCCAGGCCAAGTACGAGCGGTGGATGCGGGTCGAGCTTGCGATCTGCCGCGCCCATGCAGAGGAGGGCACCATCCCCGCCAAGGAGATGGCCCAGATCGCCAAAAGCGCCAAGTTCGACCTCAAGCGGTGCGACGAGATCGAAAAGGAGACGCGGCACGACCTGGCCGCCTTTGTCCGCAACCTGGAAGAGAGCATCGGACCGGCCGGACGCTGGGTGCACTTTGGCGTCACCAGCTACGACGTCATCGACACCGCGCTCGGCATGATGCTGCGCGATTCGTGCGACGTCTTGCTGAAGAGCGCCGCAAGGCTCCGCAAGGAGATCGCGCGGCTGGAGAAGGCGCACAAGGACACGCCGATGATCGGCCGCACCCACGGGATCCACGCCGAGCCGATCACGTTCGGGTTCAAGTGCGCGAGCTGGAGGGAAGAGCTCGACCGCAACGTCGTACGCCTCAGAGAGGCGAGGGAACAGGTCGCAGTCGGAAAGGTGAGCGGCGCGATCGGGGTCCACGCGCACGTCTCCAAGAAGCTCGAGGCCAAAATCTGCGCGGGCCTCGGCCTTGCGCCCGACCCGGTCAGTACGCAGATCGTCAACCGTGACCGGCACGCTTGTTTCCTCAATTCGCTTGCGCTGCTCGGCGCGGGGCTCGAGCGCGTCGCCACAGAGCTGCGCAACCTCCAACGAACCGAGATCCTCGAGGTCCAGGAGGCGTTCGCTAAGGGCCAGACGGGCAGCAGCGCGATGCCGCACAAGCGGAACCCCTGGAACAGCGAGACCGTCGTGGGCCTGGCGCGGGTGCTGCGGGGCAACGCCCACGCGATGCTGGAGAGCGTGGCCACGTGGCACGAGCGCGACCTCACAAACAGCAGCCTCGAGCGCATCGTGCTTCCCGACTCGTGCCAGCTCGCTGACTTCATGCTCACCCGCATGGCCTCGATCCTGGGCGGGCTCAAAGTGCTGCCCAAGAACATGGCGACGAACATGCGCAAGATGGGCGACCTGGTCTTCAGCGAGCACCTTATGACCGCGCTCATCAAGGGCGGAATGGCTCGAAAGGACGCCTATAAGGTCGCCCAGCGCAACGCGGCCAGGGCGTGGGACGGCGCGGACTTCAAGAAGTGCGTCGAGAACGACCCGGAAGTGAAGAGGCGGCTCACCAAGGCTGAGATTCAGCAGGTTTTTAGCCTCAAGCACCACCTTCGCAACATCTAGCCCAACCGACGGCTCCGATTGCCCGTAGAATGGTGCGATGGCACTCCGCTTTCGAACTGCGCTCGGCCTCGCCGCGCTGACCCTAGTCGCCGCGGGGCACGCGCCGGGCGCGCGCCCGGTCACGGTCAGCTACGAGACCGTCGCCAAGCGCGCCGACCTGGTTCTACAAGAGATCTCGCAGAAGTCGGGGGTCGCCATCGAGTCCACGGAGGACGCCAAGCTCCACTACCTCGTAGTCTCGGTGAAAGACGTCGACGTCGACGTGCTGCTGCAGCAGATCGCGAAGGTCACCACGAGCCAGGTCGTGGACAAGGACGGGAAGAAGGTCGTCCAGCCGGACGCGCACGCGAGGATCCTGGAAAAGCAAAACCTCGAGGCACAGCGGACGGAGCGGTTCAAAAAGGCCCAAGACTGGGTCAGGACAGAGCTGAACAGGAAGCCCGTCAAGGGCCCGGACGGCGAAGTGACGAGCTACGAGTATTTCAGCACCCCTGGCGACAAGGCTCTAGCGCAGCTCGTGCTGCTTCTCAACCCTAGCGAGGCGGCAAACCTCGGTGATACGGGCCGCATCGTCTTTTCCAACGTCCCCAACCGGATGCAAAAGCCGCTCGGCGGCGGCGGAGTCTCGCGCGTGCTCGCCACGCTCGTAGCGGACCACAACAAGTACGCGGACGAGCAGGCGAAGCAGCACGCGGACATGAAAGGACAGGAAGTCGACGCAGAGGTGCAGGCCTACATGCAGATGTTCGGCGACATGGTCCCGCGCAGGTTTGACTCCGCACCAGCAAAGGCGGTGCTCGTCATCGAGTTCCAAGGCGCGGAGTACGGCCTCGTCGGCAGCGACCCGCAGGCCAAGCTCAAGGTCTACGACCAAAAGGGCGACGCGATCGTACAGGCCGAGCTTTCCCTCAACCCAGAGATGCAGGCGATGATGGAGCAGACAGGAGCGACAGACGAGACCCAGAAGGAGGACATCAACAAGGACCAGCAGAAGCCGATTACGGAGGCCGACCGAACGCCCGTCAAGCTGAGCGAGAACTCAAAACTCATGGCTGCCCTCAACTTTGGTGGCGGCGACCTCTCGTTCGACATCCCAGAACCGCTGCGCGCAGTGCTGCGCGACCCGGTCGCCAACGACCCGCTCGCTTTCCAGAAGTCGGACAACCTCATCTCGATCGCCCAGACCAAGAAGCTCAACCTCGTAGCCAACCTCGCCGACGGCAACATCGAAGACGCGTTCGAGAGCGATGGTAAAGAGGGAACATCGGTCGGGCAGGTCTACGACTCGCTCGCCGCCTCGAAGGACGTCGTCATCGAGGAGAAGGGCGGCTGGTACGTCCTTATGCCGGCCAACCCGATCGGCGCGCGCGAGAACCGCCAGGACCGCTTCGCCCTCAGGAGCTTTATCGCCAACGTCGAAGAGCAGGGCCGCGTCTCGCTCGACGCCCTGGCGGCCTTCGCCATGAACTCGCCATCGCCGGTCCAGAACGG
This sequence comes from uncultured Chthonomonadaceae bacterium, assembly GCA_946479035.1. Next base: position 14,362 of record CAMLDW010000009.1, read on the forward strand.
CTCGACGTCGCTCTACATGCTCACGTTCGCTCCGTCGACGCTGCAAGGGATCTTTGGCGACACGATGGACTGGAACATGCTCCGGTTCTACGCCAACCTACTGCCGGCGCAGAAGTCCGGCCTGAGGCAGGGAGCGCGGCTACAGATCGGTTCACTTTCGCCGCTTGCCAAAACCACGCTTTCGAAAATGGCTTTCGGCAGCGCTGCCCACATTCAGAACGCCGAGCAGATGAGGGCCAAGAAGACCCTCGGCGGATTCTTCGATCTGATCATGCAAGGAATGCCGGGGAAGAAGGTCGATTACACAGAAGAGCCCACCGAAGCGATGCCTAACGGCCTGCCGATGGACGGGCTCCTTTCGCTGGATTCCGCGCAGGAAACGATACTAAGCCCGATCGGCGGCGGTTCCATCCTCTTCTTCGGTTTCGGCTCGATGGGCGCCGACGAGATGGCAATGTACGAGGCCTTTACGGACAACTCAGGCGGGTTCCTCGACCTCGGTGCCAATTCGCCCAAGCTCGACAAGGTTAAGCTCGGCTCGCGCGACAAGCTCGACTTCTCGTTCTGGCTGACGCCGGCGGCTGGGATCAAGAAGACCCTGCTCGACGACACGGTGCCGAAGAACGCACAGGCGATCTCGATCAAGGAGATCCCCGCGGAGTTCCGAGCGCTCATCAACAAGCGCAAGCAGGAGTTCAAGGACTCGCCGTTCGGCAAGATGATGGCCGGGTTCGGCGGGGGTGGGGGCTAGGCCCAAGCGCTTCTGCGCTGAGCGCGCGCGCGACCCGGCCCACAATCAGCGAGATGTGTGCGCGCTATTCGTTCTTCAGCGTCCAGGTCTTCCAGCACGAGTTTGGGCTGGAACCGGAGGGCATCGAGGCGCACTTCAACATCGCGCCCACCGACGTCGTCTCCGTCATAACAAGCGCGGAAAAAGGGAGAGCGCTCGAGCAGATGCAGTGGGGATTGGTTCCGAGCTGGTCCAAGGACCCGACGATCGGCACAAAGCTCATCAATGCGCGGGCCGAGACGCTCGCCGAAAAACCGAGCTTTCGGACAGCGTTCAAGAGACGGCGGTGCCTCATACCCGCCGACGGGTTTTTCGAGTGGAAAGGCGAGAAGGGGCACAAACAGCCGTTCTTCATTCATCTGAAGAGCAAGCGGCCATTCGCGTTCGCGGGACTCTGGGAGCAATGGGAAGGCGTGGACGGTGCGCTCGTCACGTGCACGATCGTGACAACGAGCGCGAACGAGCTCGTCAGTACGGTCCACACGCGGATGCCAGTCATCCTCGCGCGGAGCGACTACGGCGCGTGGCTCGACCATTCGATAACTGAGCCCGCGCGCCTCTTGCATCTCCTTGCGCCGTTCGAGTCCGAGGAGATGTCGATGCACCCTGTGACGAAGGCGATGTCGAACCCTAGGTATGAATCGCCGGACGCTGTCGCAGCCATCGCTTCATCGGCCCTGTTCTAGATCTTCTCTCATCACTAGTCGCCCTTCGCTGTTTCTCCTATCGCGAGCGTCTTCGCGCCGAGGGCCGTCAGCGCGCCGTGCTGCGGAGCGATGTCGCTCACGCGCACCTGCCTCCCTGCGCGAAGCGCCTGCTTCGCCAGCACGTCCATGTTCCCGCCGGCCTTCACGAACACAAAGTCGAGCGAGTGCGAAAGCGAGGCCACGAGCCGGTCTCGCATCCGGTTGCTGTTCGGGTGGTAGCCGCCCTCGGGGCTCACCCAGGTCACTGCCAAGTCCGTCTTCGCGTCGAACTTGTAGCGCCAAAGCCGCGCGACACGGAAAGGTTCTTCGTTCAAGTCTGGGCCGAAAACTTGGAAGAATCCTTGGTCAAGCACGAGCACGCGCGGCGCGCCCCACCTGAGAGGCACCACTGCTGCCCGCTGGTACTCCGGCGTGTCGTGCCCGCTCACAAGGACCCGCCCGTCGAGCACCCCTTCTTCCACGGTTCGCTCAATCAGGTCGAGCGCGCCCGGCGGCGCCTTGCGGGAGCCCATGACGCAGAACGTGCGGGCTTCCAGCAGCCGGTTGTTGCCGTAAAGGAAAAGCACGCCCGGAGGGTCGGGGTCCATCGCCTCCACTCTGCGCGGATAGTGCGCGTCCGCGGCGGAAACAATGTCGATGTCGTACCCATCGAGCTTTTTCAAGAGCCGCTCGGCGTCTGCGATCCGCTCCTCTGTGCGCGCGCTCCACTCCGAAGCGGCCTTAGCGGAGAACCGGTATTCCTCGCGAAGCGCGGCCTCTCCCAAGCGCAAGAACTCGTCGATCGAGCGGCCGAGCAGGTCGTTGCGCGTCAGAACCCGGGTTACGGTGCGCCCCCCGACCCCGGGGGTCAGCGAGAGAGCTACGACGAGCGTGCGCCGCGAAACGCTCATTCCTTCACCACTTTCCGGCAGGCCTTTAGGAGGACCTCGACCGCGCGCTCGGCGAGAGCTGACATCGCATCGCCCACCTCGCCGTGAGAAAGCTCCTCCTTCGCAAGTCCGGTTCCAAGGTTCGTAACGATCGCGAGGCAGCCGTACGCGACTCCGGCTTCGCGCATCGCGATCGCCTCGCTCGCCGCGGTCATTCCCACAACGTCCGCGCCTAGCTTCCTTAGCAGCGAGACCTCGAACGGGGTCTCATAGCGCGGGCCGTCCATGCACGCGTACACGCACCGGTCGCTCACGCCGTCGCCCAGCAAGAAACGGGACGCGGAAAAGGGAGAGGAGAAGTCCGTGTGCCGCACTTCGCGCTCGAAAAGCGTCGTACCGCGGCCAGTAGCGTCCAGAAAGTCGGTGCACGAGGCCATCGTTCCAACGCCCCAGTCCTCGCGCAGCGACCCGACCGCGGCGGAGGAGAGACACGCGCGCACGCCGATCCTCCTCAGACCGTCCGCCATCGCCTCATAGCCGACGGCGCGCGGAGAGACCGAGTGGCCGACCGAGTGCCGCTGGACGACGACGAGGCTCATCCCTTCATAAGAGAGAAAGCGACCCCGCAGTGCGCCGAAAGGCGTCGGCACCAAAAGCGGCCGCCCCTCAAGGCGCAACAGCCGCTCGCCGATCCCAGTGCCCCCGACAAGGCCAACGTCCGCCTTCTGCACGCGACGATCTTACCGTGGGGCATACTGGGCCATGCACCGCAGCATCGCCTTCGACGGCGCGGCGCGCACCGTCACGGGTTCGCGGCACCTGCTTGAAATCGCCGGGAAGAGAGTGCTTGTGGACTGCGGGCTGTTCCAAGGGTCGCACGAGACCAGTCAGAGGAACTGGGAGGAGTTTCCATTCGACCCGGCTGAGATCGACACGCTTCTGCTGACTCACGCGCACATGGACCACATGGGCCTGCTCCCAAAGCTCGTGAAAAAGGGATACAAGGGTGCGTTTCACGCCACACCGGGCACCATTTCGATCGCGAAAGTCTCCCTGCCCGACGCAGGAAGGCTGCAAGAGGAGGAGGCGCGGTTCCACAACCGCCACCACACCGCGCGGCACGATCCCGCCCTGCCGCTTTTTGCTGAGGCCGACGCCTACGATGCGCTCAAGAGGCTCGTGCCAGTGAAATACGACCAGCCCCTGCCGCTCCCCGGCGGCGCCACCGCGCGCTACCTTCCTGCGGGCCACATCATCGGGGCATCGCACATCGAGATAACTTTCGACGACGGCACGGTGCTGGTCATGTCTGGCGACGTCGGGCGCTACGACCGGCCGATATTGAAAGACCCGAGCGACGTCATCCACGCCGACTACATCGTCTGCGAAAGCACGTACGGCGACCGATTGCACGAGAAAGAGGACGTCCTGGGCATCCTCGAAAGGCTGATCAAGGACGCTGTCGCCAACAGGAGCGTCATCCTCGTCCCGAGCTTTGCGATCGGCCGCACGCAAGAGCTTCTCTGGGACATCCATTTGCTTGAGGAGCAGAAGCGCATACCGCCGGTTCCGATCTACGTCGACAGCCCGATGGCGACCGAAGCCACGTTGCTTTATGCCACGCACACCGAGGATCACGACAAGGAGATGCGCGTGCACATGGGCAAGGGCGAGTCGCCGCTCAGGCCGGACATGGTGCGGTTCGTTCGCGACCAGGCGATGTCGAAAGAGCTGAACCAGGCGCCGGGCCCGATGATGGTCATTGCCGGAAGCGGCATGGTCAACGGGGGCCGCATCCTCCACCACCTCTTGCACCGCGTGGGCGATCCGTCCACCGTGGTTCTCTTTACCGGATACCAGGCCGAGGGCACGCGCGGGCGCGACATGATCGAGGGAGCTTCGCACATTCGCATCTTCGGGCAGGACGTCCCGGTCCGCGCGCAAATCAAGATACTCAATTCGCTCTCCGCGCACGCCGACTATGAAGAGCTTCTTCGCTGGCTCTCTCACCTCGACAAGCCACCGAAGAAGCTCTTTCTCGTCCATGGCGACTACGAAGTGCAGCAGGCGTTCCGGGAAAAAGTCATCGCGCGATATGGCTGGGACGTCGAGATCCCTGCGCCGGGCGACAAGTTCGAGATCTGAGCTGTCGCCTACGCCCTTCGCAACCATACCAACATCGAGTTCGGCCCACGGTTGGCCCAGCTGAAGTAGGGCACGAGCTTCGCGCGAGAGCCGATCGTGGTCGTCCGCGCTGCGTCGCCATAAAGCTCGCTCCCCTGAACCCGGTCCATCGTGCCGGAGACTTCCAGGCAAGCTTCGACGCCGTTGGTCGAGCCTCCCGCTTCCCGTGCGGGCACGCGCGTGTCCACGGTGAAGAGCTGCGGCGCCGCACCGAGGTCGTGCTGCTCCGCGCAATAGACGAGCGGGCCCCTCTGCACTGCGACGCGCCCCGCGCAAGACGAGACGGAAGGGTGCGCTGCCAAGAGCGAGGCCCCCATCGGGCACGTGACCGAGACCCTGTCCCCCTCCTTCCAGTCGCGCTCCAGGGCAATGAATCCGTCCGCCACCGGTCCGTCCACCGAACCGCCGTTGACCCGCACGTCCAGCCCCCGCGACCATCCGGGCACGCGCAGGCAGATCCGCCGCAGACCGCTCGCGCCGCCCAAAGTCACTTCATAGTCGCCGCTCCACGGATAGGATCCCGAGATCTGAAATCGGGCCGAGGGCCCGCTGAACGATCCAGACACAGGCAGCGCGACGTACGCATCGCTTGCGCTGAACGCCACGCAGTACTGCCCGAGCGACATCAGCAGTCTCGCGATGTTCGGCGGGCAACAAGCGCAGGAGAACCACGCCGCGCGCTCGTGCCTGCCGTCGCTCTCGAGCGGGTTGTCGTAGAAGAAGCGGTCGCACCCGAACGAGACCCCGCTAAGGACAGCGTTGTAGAGCGCGCGCTCCATCACGTCCACGTACTGCGCCTCGCACGTCGCTAAGAACATCCGCCACGCCCAGAACACGAGCCCGATCCCTGCGCACGTCTCTGCGTACGCGTCCATGTTGGGAAGGTCGTAGTCCGTCGTGAACCCCTCGTTGCGGCCCGAAGACCCGATTCCGCCCGTCAGATACATTTGCCTAGAGACCAACGATGCCCAAATAGTCTTCAGTGCGCCCATAGTCGGGGCGTCTTCAGCGAGGGCGTCCACCGCGCCGCAATAAAAGTACATCGCGCGCACAGCGTGCCCCACAGCGCGTGTCTGCCTTGCCAAGGGCATGTCGTCTTGCGCGTACGCCCCGTCGTATGCGCCGTCCTTCATGTAGAGCGGCTTGACCCCCGGCGTCAGCGCGACGACCGCAGGGTCCGATAGCTCAGCCTCGAATGGGCTCGGACGCGAGCCGCGCGCCTGGATCTGCCATTTGGCGTATTCGAAGTAACGGCGCTCGCCCGTGGCGTCGAACAGTCGCACGAGAGCGAGCTCCATCTCTTGGTGGTCAGCGTATCCGAGCCTCTTTCCCGGGCCGAACTCGGACATGACGCACTCTGCGGCCTTCTTCGAGACGTCGAGCAGCCGCGTCTGGCCCGTCGCCTCATGGTGTGCCACCCCCGCTTCGATAAGATGGCCGATGCAGTACATCTCGTGCAGAGCGTTCAGGCTCTTCCAACGCATCTCGGGGTGACCGAGCTGCACGAACGAGTTGATGTACCCGTCCTTCTGTTGCGCGGCGGCGAGAAGGTCGACCGCTTCGCCAACGCTCCGCTCCGACCCCTCCCCCATCCCGAGCGCTATCGCATACGCGCTTGCTTCGAGCAGTTTGGTGACGTCGCTGTCGTTGAAACGGAGCCCTTGGTGCCCATCGCTATCCCCCCGCGCGCACCGCCGGAGGTTCTCCAGTCGTCCCGTCTCCTCGCACTGGCGCCATTGGTGCGGTATCCCCGTTTGCGCCGTCCGCTCCTGCCACGGCGTCCAAAACCTGTCCATCAAACGGACGGCAGAGAGCGGCAGTTGGCGCAGTCGGCCAGTGGACATCCGGCGAGTTTATCGGAACGCCGGGGAACCTGTGCCAGCCCGCCGACATTATCAATTGCAACTGTAGGTGTGTCTACAGGCGGATCGGCGTCCCTCATGCCCCATCAAAAGAGCTTTGAACGCTCGGTGAAGGGCGAGCTTGCAGTGCTTTATCGCGTGGCTCGCCGCATGGGCGCGTCAGCAGAGGAGTCCGAGGACCTCGTCCAGTCCACGCTGCTCAAGGCGTACCAGGCGTGGGAGGGGTTCGACGGGCGCTATCTTCGCAGCTGGCTCATCCGCATCCTAAGGAACGAACGGCTGATGGCGATACGCTCGGAGAGGCCCCAGTCGTCGCTCGACGAAAACGCCGAGGTCGAGGTCGCCGATGGGCCCTTTTGGGACGAACTGACCTGGCGGCTCGAAGCAGAGAGGATCCTGAGGGAACTCGGATCGCTCCCCGACATTTACCAGGTAGCGATCCAGCTGATCGACGTCGAGCAGCTGACGTACGATGAGGCGGCACAGGTCATGGACGTACCGATAGGTACCGTGAGGTCTAGGCTCTTCCGTGGAAGAGAGATGCTTAGGAACCGCCTTCAAAGAACGCTGGGGGAACCGGAGAAAGTACCTTTATGAGGACGGACTGGCAGGCCTACGATGCTGGCTCGATGGGCGTCGAAGAGAGGCGAAGCGCGGAAGAGCTCCTTCGCACAGATTTGCGCGCCCGCAAGGAGCTCGAAGGGCTCAGGTCTTTCCAGAAAGCCGTGCGCTCCGCCGCGCTCAAGGAGAGCGTTCCGCTCAAGAGGCTCGAGGCCGCGCTTACAGGTATTGTCGCACGCCAAAAGCTTCCCGCTTGGCGGGTGCGCCTTGTTGGAGTTCTGGCCGTCGCATGTTCGCTCGCGCTCGCTGGCATCGCGTACAAGAACTGGCCGCAGCCCTCAGCCGCCCTTGAGCAAACGCACGAGTTTTCCGAATTCGCACAAGCCAGGGTTTGGGCGCAAGAAGTGAGCGGCGTCTCGATTCCGCCCGTCGGCCTAGGCTCGGAAGGCGCCCTCTTCTCGGTTCACGCCAACAAGGGTTGGGCCTGCTTCGACTACAAAGTGAACAACCAGTACGTCCATGTCCGCGTGTCGAATGTGGGTGAGGACCTCTCCTGTACTCCCGAGGACAAGCTTGAAGACGGGGTGTTTGTCGGGGACCGGTCTAGTAACGCGCACTTTGATTACGCTGGACTCACCGTGGGCATCAAGAGCCCGCGGAAGGCCCTTTCCGTCGCGCTGGCCAAAAAGGTCATGGCCGCGTGCAAGTCGCCCACAGGCGCCGGGCCCGCGCAGATCGCCCGCTAGGGCGCCTCGACCGGCACCGGCCCCCCAGTCTCCAAGGACTCGACGACCGCGCGCATCACGCGCACCGTTCCGATCCCTTCTTCCAGGTCGGGCTTGTTCGGCGTCCCTTCTATGATTGCCGAGGCGAACGAGTCGATCACGTTGCAGAACTCGCCGTAGTGCATCCCCATCAGTTCGTGCCGGTAGTAATAGCCCGCCATCGAGTGCGACCAGTCCTCGTCCACCTCAGTTCCGTCAGGGGCCGTGTAAGTGAGCCTAAGTTCAGGGTAGCGGGCGAGGGCAGATCCGCGCGAGCCCTGCAGGTGGCACTCGATCAACGACCGAGCGCGCGGCAGTTCGTGGATCCCATAGTTCCCGAAAGCGCGACCGATTCTTTCGTCCTGGGAGATCAGCGTTGCGGCGATCACGTCGTGGCCCTTGAGCCCCGCACTTCGCCCAAGCGCGCTCAGCGATCCGTATGCGTGGACCTCCTTGATTGTGCCAAGGTACTGCCGCACGAGGTCGACCGGATGGCTTAGCCCCAAGTACGCCCAGTGCGTCTCGGTCAGGGACCAAGGGCTCTTCTTGTAGAACCAGTCCATACGGTGCGAATAGTGCGCGTCCACGACCTCCGCTTCACCAAAGACTCCCTGCTCGAAGAGCTCGCGCATCCGCAGAAACGGCTCGTAGAACCGGGTCGACTGCGCTACCTGTAGCCGCCGGCCGGTACGTTTAGCGACCTCGAGCAGCCTCTCTGCCTGCTTGAGGTCGTTCAACAGCGGCTTTGTGCAGACGACGTGCTTGCCTGCCTCGAACGCTGCCTCGATCTGCTCTGCGTGCAGTTGGTCGGGCGTGTAGATCGCCACGATCTGCACGTCTTCGCGCGCCAGCATAGCCGAGTAGTCGTCGGTGGTCCACAGCCCAGGGTGGGCTTCTTCGGCCGCCCTACGTTTTTCAGGGGCCAGGTCGCACCCCGCGACCGCGCGGCAAAGACCGGAAGTTCGCAGCGCCACGAGCATCGTGTGCCCCTCGTGGAGCCCCACGACTCCGACCCCTAACCGCTCTGAGGTCGCCACTGAGCCCCATGAGCGCCGACGGCCAACGATCGGATCGCCCGTAGGCAGAGTGTCAGGGTGCTCGCTCACAGCGCCAGATTACACAAACTGTTATCCGAATCGCCCGGAGATGTAGTCCTCAGTCCGCTGGAGCTTCGGCCTCATGAAGATCTCCTCGGTCGTTCCGCTCTCGACGACCTCACCCAGCATGAAGAACACGGTCCGGTCGCTCGCCCTCTGCGCCTGCTGCATGTTGTGGGTCACGATGATGATCGTGTACTGCTGCTTCAGCTCTGCGATCAGGTCCTCGATCCGGGCCGTCGCCACGGGGTCGAGCGCGGAGCACGGCTCGTCCATCAGGATCACTTCTGGCTCGACGGCGATCGTCCGTGCGATGCAGAGCCGCTGCTGCTGGCCGCCGGAGAGGCTGAGCGCACTATGGTCGAGCTTGTCCTTGACCTCGTCCCACAAGAAAGCCCTGGTCAGGCACTGCTCCACGGCCCCTTCGAGCTCAGCGCGCTTGCGCGTCCCGTGGATGCGTGGCCCATAGGCCACGTTTTCGAAGATCGACATTGGGAACGGGTTCGCCTTTTGAAAGACGATCCCCACCCGCTTGCGGAGTTCTACCGGGTCGACTCCAGGAGAATAGATGTCTTCGCCGTCGATAACGACCCTGCCGACAAGCCGCGTACCGGCAATCAGGTCGTTCATCCGGTTCAGGCACCGCAGGAACGTCGATTTCCCGCATCCGGAGGGGCCGATCAGCGCCGTCACCTGGTTCGGCAGAACGTCGAGCGTCACGCCCTTTAGCGCCTTGAAGCTCCCGTAATAAAAGTCCAGGCCAACCGTCCGGACCTTTGGTTCGACGGACGTCTCCATGACCGCAGCCTCCCGCGCCAGGGTCTTGCTTTGGGCGGCAGGTTCCATCACGACGGCAGACATCTCTCAATGAGATTCTTGGGGAGCATTGTTAACGGCATGTTAACGTCGCAGGGCATCTTGCCGAAGTCCATGGTCTGCAAGCACCAAGGCGACCATCGCCTCCACAATCGGCACTGCCCGCGGCAGCACGCACGGGTCGTGCCTGCCTCGCCCAGAGAGCGTGGTGTTCTCGAACTCCGTCGTCACAGTTTCTTGCTCCTTCATCACGGTCGCCGTCGGCTTGAAGGCGGCCCGCAGGAAGACCGGCATCCCGTTGCTGATGCCGCCCTGGATGCCCCCGCTGTTGTTCGTCATCGTATAGACGGTCGTCCTGTCGTCGGACCTGTACGCGTCGTTGTGCTGCGTGCCCGTCAGAGCCGTGCCCCCAAATCCGCTACCGATCTCAAACCCCTTGCAGGCGGGCAGGCTCATGACGGCCTTCGCCAGGTCAGCCTCCAACTTGTCGAACACTGGCTCCCCCCAGCCGGCAGGCACACCGCGGGCCACGCAGCACAGGACCCCTCCGACCGAATCGCCCTCCTTGCGCACCTTCTCGATCAGCGCGATCATCTGCTCTGCGGCGCTGGCGTCCGGACAGCGCACGATGTTCGCCTCGACGTCTGCTCGCACGACCGAGAGAGGATCGGCGATCGATGTCACAGCCTGCACTTCGCTCACCCACGCCACGATCTCTACGCCCCACCGCTCGCGCAATAGCTTCTGCGCGATCGCGCCGGCCGCGACGCGTCCCACGGTCTCGCGTGCAGAGGCCCTTCCGCCGCCCGACCAAGCGCGCACCCCGAACTTCTGGTCATAAGCGAAGTCGGCGTGCGAGGGCCTGTACTTCGTCCGCATCTCCTCGTAGTCGCGCGAGCGCGCGTCCTCGTTGCGCACGAGCATCGCGATCGGCGTCCCGAGCGTCGCGCCGTCGAGCACGCCGCTCAGGATCTCGACGCGGTCCGTCTCCTGCCTTTGCGTGACGAGCTTGCTCTGTCCGGGCCGGCGCCGGTCGAGCTCCTTCTGGACGTCCTCGTCGGACAATTGGATTAGGGAGGGGCAGCCGTCAACGACCACGCCGACCGCAGGGCCGTGTGATTCGCCGAAAGTAGTGGCGCGAAAGAGCGTGCCGAAGCTGCTCGACATCCGGTGCGAGTGTACCGGTCAGACTAGAGCCGAGACCCGCCGCGCCGCCTCGAAGTCGTACGCAGTCAGACCGCCCGCATCGTGCGACACAAAGGAGACGACCACCTTGCGATAGCCGATCAGGAGGTCGGGGTGGTGGTTGAGCCCCTCCGCGACCTGCCCGCAAGCGACGGCGAACACGAGCCCGGCGGCATAGGTCTCGAACGCGAACTCCCGCACGATCATTCCGTTGCTGACCGCCCACCCAGGCAGCCCATTCAGCCCCTCCTGGACCGCTCCGGCGTTCAGTTTGTCGTAGCTTAGTTTGCCCATCGCTCTGTGGGCCAGATTACCGGAGCCCTGTAAAGCCATCGACGGTAGACTCCGAAAATAGAGGTGGGCAGCGAAGCCCCAGGTTCAAAGATGAGCTCCACTGAAGTCTCCGGCGCGAAGATCGACCTGTCTAAGGCAAAGGAGGCGCTCTTCAACCTTAGTGCCGCAGAGCTCGTCGAGCACGCAGTCCGCAACGGCGAGGCAGTCCTCGCCTCGAACGGCGCGCTCGTCGCCCGCACGGGCAAGTACACGGGCCGCGCCCCGCAGGACAAGTTCACAGTCAGAGAACCGTCTTCAGAGGCCAACATTTGGTGGGGCAACAACAAGGAGATGTCGCCCGGGACGTTCGCGAAGCTGAAGGAAAAGGTGGACAAGGCAGTGCGCAACAAGCGCCTCTACATCGTCGACACGTACGGTGGGGCAGACCCTGAGCACCGCATCGCAGCAAGGTTCGCGGTCGAAAAGGCTTGGCACGCGCTCTTCATCCGCTCGCTGCTCATTCGTCCCTCGCGAGAAGAGCTCAGGTCCTACGAGCCGGATTGGCACATCTATGACCTGTGCACAGAGACCTGCGACCCGGCAAAGGACGGCACGCGCAGCGAAGCCGTCATCGCCCTTAGCTTTTCAGAAAGGGAAGTGCTCGTCATGGGCACGGAGTACGCCGGCGAGATGAAGAAGAGCGTGTTTAGCGTGCTGAACTATCTGCTCCCGCTCAAGGGCGTCATGAGCATGCACTGCAGCGCCAATATCGGCGTTGCGGGCGACACTGCGCTCTTCTTCGGGCTCTCCGGGACAGGCAAGACCACACTTTCGGCCGACCCCAAGCGTCGCCTCATCGGAGACGACGAACACGGCTGGACGGACAAGGGCGTGTTCAACATCGAAGGCGGCTGCTACGCCAAGTGCATCAAGCTCAGCAAGGAGAGCGAGCCACAGATTTACAATGCGGTCCGCTTCGGCGCGGTGCTGGAGAACGTCGTGCTCAACCCGGACCGCTCGCCCAACTACGACGACGGCTCGCTGACCGAGAACTCGCGCTGCGCCTATCCGGTCGAGCACATCGAGGGCGCGGTCATCCCGAGCGTCGGCGGACACCCCAAGAACATCGTCTTCCTCACGGCCGACGCATTTGGCGTGCTTCCGCCGATCAGCCGACTCACGACCGAGCAGGCCACGTATTACTTCCTCAACGGCTATACCGCCAAGGTCGCGGGCACAGAGGCCGGGGTCACGGAGCCGCAGGCCACCTTTTCTACCTGCTTCGGCGCGCCGTTCCTGCCGCTCCCGCCTGCGCGTTATGCCGGCCTGCTCAAGGAGAAGATCGCCAAGCACGGCGCGAAGGTCTGGCTCGTCAACACCGGATGGACCGGCGGCCCCTACGGCGTAGGCAGCCGCATGAAGCTCTCGCTCACTCGGGCGATGGTCGAGTCCGCGATCAGCGGTGCGCTCGACGGCGTCGAGTACTCAGTAGACCCGGTGTTCGGCCTAGACGTCCCGGCTACCTGCCCCGGCGTTCCGCCCGAAGTGCTCCAGCCGCGGAACACGTGGGCCGATAAGGCCGCCTACGAGGCCCAGGCCAATAAGTTGCGCGCGATGTTTGAGGAGAACTTCAAGAAGTTTTCCTAGGCGCTACTTTGTCCGCCACGGCGGGCCCACGTCCGGGAACACGTTGTTGATCTCCGCGTCTGCCGCGTGCAGGAACCTGCTGTGCCCGTCGACGAAAAAAAGGTGGATCCCGATCCCGTGCCGGGTCAGGGCGTCCTTCGACGAGTAGCCCTTCGAGACGTTGCGGATCGCTAGGCGCGTCACAAACCGGGACGTGGGCGTCAGCTTGGAGTTACTGTCGTCGAAACCGACCATGAACCCGTCGAACGGCACGATGTGGCCCTGGGGGTCCTTGAACGGCAGCGGGTCGAAGCTGCCCTGCGCACCGTTGTTCGATGTCTCGGCGATCAGCGCAGTCGTGTCGGGCTTGCTCAGGAGCATGTAGGGGGACGCGCTCATCGGCACGTACATTCCATAGGTCAGATCGATCTCGCGCGACTTGCCGTTCGCGTCCTGTCCAGTCGTCTTCATCAGCTCGTCATTCTCGGCCGATGGGCACACGAAGTTGAACCGCGGGCTCATGTAGGGCGAGACCTGCGTCGTCCAGACCACTGGCCTTCCGCCGAAGAGCTTTGGTGCGCCGCCAGGACCGACTTCGTAGAGCGGCGGAAGACGTGAGTCGTTTTGCTCTGCATACTGGATCATCGCGTCATATGCGGCCTTCATGTTCCCGGCGCAGACCTGTTTGTTGCGCTGGTCGCGGAACCCGTACCAGACCGGTATCCCCACTACGATGAGTACGGCGAGGATGATCGACACCCATTTGACGTCCTTCTTTGAATAGTACGCAGTCTGCGTCTTGGTCGCGCCCTCGGGGGCGTCGACGTCGTAGTTGGGTGTGCTCATGGTGGGAGGTGCGCGCCCGACCTATTCGTCGATCAGTTCGTACTCCTTCAGCGTCGAGGTGAGCTTGCTCACGTCAACGATCATGTCGTAGTTGCTCGCATCTAGGACCGGGAGCATCCCAAGCTTGATGTCCTCCGGCTTCACTTCCTTTGTAAAAAAGGCGAGCGCGACCAGCTCGTCGCTCGAAAACGCGTTCCCAGTCAGCGGGCCGACCTGCTGAGCTAACGTGGGCAAGCTAGAAAAGTGATGGATCGCCTGATCCTTGAACGAGACAAGGAACGTCCGTTGACGCCTTTGCCGGTCGAAGTCACTGTCGTGCCGGTATCGCACGTAGCACATAGCGTTGTAACCATCGAGGTGCTGGAACCCAGGGTCCAGGTTGATATGCAGGTTGCCGCGGTCGTCGTTGTACTTGAGCCGCTTCTCGACGTCAATGTCGATCCCCCCGATCAAATTGACCATGTCCTGGAACACTTCGTAGTTAATCACGACCACACGGTCGATCTGCACACCGATGAGGTTTTCGATCGCCCTCTTGGCCAGGTCCGGGCCGCCGACCGAGTGGAAAGCGTTGATGCGCCGCGTCGAATAGCCCGGCAAGTCCGCCAAAGTGTCGCGCGGGATTGTGATGCCGGTTATCCGCTTGTCGGCGAAGTGCAGCCTTGCCACCATGATCATGTCGCTTCGCGCGGCCGTGCGGTCCACCGTCTTGCCGCCCGGCGCGCGGTCCTCGTCCGCCCCCAGGATCAGCACAGTGATGTCCGGCCTGCCAAAGAGCTTGTCCGGATGCGGCGGATCGACCCAAGGGAGCCCCGACTTGAAGATCTTGGCCACAAGCGGGTTGTTGTAGAGGACGCCCAAGAACGTCCCCGCCGCCGCTACCACGAAGATGAGCAGACCGTACAGGCTCCAGCGCGCCACGACCTTCCAGCGCGGTGTTTCGGGCGGCTCCTGCATCGCCAAGGAATGTACCTCTCAGTAGACAGACGGCCAAGGACCGCCGATACTGGCATCAACGCACGTTTAAGGCCTTAAGTTCGTAGGTAATACCTGTTCTCCGGCAATTTAAGTCAGAACTAAACCCGCCCCGCTGTCGTTAAGACAGGCAGGGAAGAATGCGTCGCAAAAAAGCCTTTACCCTGATCGAGCTCCTTGTGGTCATCGCGATCATCGCGATCGTCTCGGCCATCCTCTTCCCGGCCCTTGCCCGCGCCAAGGCCGCCGCCAAGAAGAGCGCCTGCGTCAGCAACCTGCACCAGATCGGTCTGGCGATCATCTTGTACATGAACGACTACGACGACGTCTTTCCAAACGCCGTCGACGCCGCCGATAAGTACCGCCCCGAAATCTGGTCGTCCGTGCCGGACTTCATGGCCCAGATACCCGACATGCCCATGATGAACGAGGCGCTACAGCCCTACGTCAAGAGCCGGGACGTCTTCCACTGCCCGGCCGACAGCGGCTCGCAGGTTCTAGACACCCACCCCTACCTCGAGTTCCCGACCGCGCCCACGATGTTCGCGACGTACGGCCTCTCCTACATGTATCGAACTGAGATCACGTTCCGCCACTTCACCCAGACTCAGCTCCAGGACCTTGCGAACGTAAATGTCATGTTTGACGGAAGCGGGCACTGGCACGACACGCAGCGCGCCCTTACGTTACAGGACTTCCGTGACGGCAGCGTCTTCCAAAAGCGCCGAGACTTCCGGTACGGCGTCCTCTACGGCGACCTACACGTCAAGTCGGTCAAGTTCGACGTGCTCGAAGAGGCCTGGAACACGGAGCTCTGAGCGGATAGAATAGAAGCCGCTCGGTGACGCTCCGCCCCTACGCTCTCGTCATGGACGGAAGGCTCGAGACAGGTCTCGAAGTCGTGCTCGACGACGCCGGACAGGTCGTCGAGGTCCGGCCGAGTGCGGGGAGCCCCGAGGACTACGTCCTAAGCCCCGCCTTCGTCAACGCACACTCGCACCTCGAGTACCGCGGCCTGCAGGGGGCGATCAAAGAACAGGGCTACTTCGACTGGATCCGCGCGATCACCATGGCCAAGCTCTCGCAAGAGAAGGCGCAGGTCCGCGAAGACTGCCTCCTCGCCGCACAGGAGAACAGGCACACTGGCGTCGCCTACATCGCCGAACATTCGGACCGTCCGTTTTCTGGCGAAGCGATGGCCGCGCACGGGCTCGCCGGCGTCATTTTTCAAGAAGTCATCACTTTCAACGAGCACGAATCGCCGGAAGCCGGGCTTGCACAGGCCGCAGAGAACCTGCGCACGAACGCCAGGGCGTTCGGCGGCGATGTGTTCCTCAACTCCCACGCGCCTTGGACCGTCGACGAGCAGACCCTGAGGACGCTGGCAGAGGCAGGCAGCCGCATCAGCATCCACGTCGCTGAGTCCGTCTGTGAGAACGACTATTTCGAGCACGGCAAGGGTCCGATCGCGCTGGCGTCCGAAGAGGCCGGCGTCCGAAGGACGAGCGTTGGCCGCGTCGTCGCCTACCTCGCTTCGCTCGGCTACCTGCGCCCGGGCGTGCAGTTCGTCCACGCGTGCGACGTCGACCACGAAGAGATCGAAGCGATCGCAGGGGCGCGGGTGTCTGTCGCGCACTGTCCGCGCTCGAACGAGGCGCTCGACTGTCCTCGCGCGCCAGTGCGCGAGATGCTCGACGCGGGAGTGCTCGTGGGTATCGGTCTCGACTCCGCCGCTAGCAGCGGGCCTATCGACATGTTCGCCGAGATGCGCGCCGCAATTGATGTCGCAGAAAAGCGCGGAACCGAGATAACGCCTGAAGAGGTCTGGCGAATGGCCACGGTCATGGGTGCGGAGTCGCTCGGCGTGGAAGGATGGGACGTCAGCAAGGGCGCGCACGTGCCGCTCGTCAAGCTCCATGTTCACGGGGTCCACAGCACCGAAGACCTCATCGCCCTCTCCAGCCCGAGGAGCGTCGAATGGGTAACGCCAACAGTGCGCAACTGAAGGCCCTCTGGAAGGTGGTGCGGTCAATTCCGCGCGGCCGCGTCGCGAGCTATGGAGCCGTCGGCCGCGCGCTCCCCAACCCCTCCAGCGGCTTCCTCGTAGGCAGGTGGATGGCGAACTGCCCAGACGACGGTACACCCTGGTGGCGCGTCGTCAACGCCAAAGGCCACCTGCCGATCGGCAAGCGCTCGCCGGACCTTGCGCTCGACCAGCGCAAGCGGCTGCAGAAGGAGCGGGTCAAGTTCGACGACGACACGATCCGTGAGAAGCACTTCTGGGAGCCGTGACGGCGTGCCTTCCAGCGACGAATGTTCGAGCGCAGACGTGCCCTCCCCCTTGGGGGAAGGTGAGGGAGGGGGTGATCGCACATAGGTCGAAGGACAGATTACGCCATCGCTTCTTCCGGCGTCGTCGAGGCTTCGCCCTCCCACGCCGAGACGCACGCCGCGATCGCCATGTCGCCCGTTACGTTCAGGACCGTGCGTGACATGTCCAGGATGCGGTCCACGCCCAGAACGATGCCGATCGTGTCGACAGGGATCCCGAACCGACTGATAACGCCCGCGATCATCGGCCACGATCCGCCGGGAACCCCGGCAGTCCCGATACCTGCGACGATCGCGAGGAACATCACCTGCAGCTGCTGCGGCAGAGTCAGCTCGATCCCGACGAACTGAGCGAGGAACAGGATCGTGATCCCTTCGAAGAGCGCCGTGCCGTTCTGGTTGCCCGTCGCACCGACAGTCAGCACAAAGGTCGAAATCTTCCTCGGAAGACCGAGATCCTCCTCCGCGGCCTTCAGCGCCGTTGGTAGGGTGGCGTTGCTGGAAGATGTCGCGAACGCCGTCAACATGACCGTCCGCATCTGGCGAAAGAACTCGCGCGGCTTTCGCTTGGCGAGGAACTTGACCACGAGGCTGTAGACCACGAACTGGTGGAACGCCAGTGCGGCCAGCACGATCAGCACGTACTTTCCAAGCGTGGTCACCAGGTCGAACCCTAGGATCGCCCCGGTCCTGAACACAAGGCAGAACACTCCTATCGGTGCCAGCACCATCGCCATGTCGATCACGCGAAGACTCACCGCGAACAGCGCCTCCAGGAAGTTCTTCAGGTGAAGCGCTTTTTCTGGATCGATCGAAGAGAGCGCGATGCCGAACACAAGCGCGAAGAACATAAAGGGCAGGAGCCCGCCGCTCAGCGCGCGCGTCGCCTCCAGGATCGGGTTGCGCGGGATCACTCCAAGCGTCGGCGGGTCGTTCGTCGCGAGCTGTTCGGCCGTTCCCTTCCTCTCAGCATCCTTCCTGTTGATCGACTCCATGAGCGCCGTGCGCTTCTCTTCTGGCAGTCCGACGCCCGGTTTGATCCAGTTCACTAGCGTGATCCCGATCACCACCGCCAGCCCGCTCAACACCACCGTCATCAGCAGTGCGCGGAGCCCGATGCGCCCTACCTTCGCCGCGCCTCCGATCTCTGCCACGCCGAGTGCGAGCGCAGAGAACAGCAAGGGCACGACGATCATGAAGATCATCGTGATGAAGATGCTGCCGACGTTGTTCGCGATGTTGTCGCTGAACCACACGAGCTGCGTGTTCTTCGATCCGTAAGGAAGAACGAGCTGTGCCGCGATCCCGAGCACCGCGCCCGCCAGCAGAGATAGCAGGATCTTCGTGTGGAGCGGCATGCGCTTGCGTTCGGTCGGCATATTGCGATTCAGTATGCGCCAAGCGACCGACGGATTGGAACTTCACAGCCTATGCCGAGGCATACCGCTCGGCGAAATGAGGCCATGTGCCGCCTTCGATGGCCTCACGCAGCTCGCGCATCAATCGTGCATAGAACGCCAGGTTGTGCAGCGTCGCTAGTCGCGCGGCGAGCGGCTCGTCGGTCTTGAAGAGGTGCCGGACGTACGCCGCGCTGTACCTTTCCGTCTGTGGGAACACAGATCCAAGATCGTGAGGGCCGTCGTGCTCTGCCCACTCCAACCCCGCTGCGTTCGTGCGGCCTTGAAGAGTGTAGAGCGTGTGGTGCCGCGCCATGCGGGTCGGTAGCACACAGTCGGACATGTCGATCCCGCACGAGACCGCGTGGATCAGGTCCTGCGGATGCCCGACCCCCATGAGATAGCGCGGCCTCTCCTTGGGCAGGAGCGGGGCAGTAAGTGCGACGACCGGGTACTGCATCTCGGTCGGTTCGCCGACCGACACGCCCCCGATCGCGAAGCCATCAAACGGTAGATCTGTGATGGTTTGGGCGCTCTCCTTGCGCAGATCCTCATAGGTGCCGCCTTGAACGATCCCAAAAACCGCCTGCCCGCCTTTTCGCGCCGAGAGGTTGCGCGGGGCCCAGAGGTGGGTCCGGCGCATGGCAGCAGCGGCCTCCTCCTTCGTGCAAGGGAACGCGGGGCACTCGTCCAGCGCCATGCTGACGTCCACGCCGAGCTGGGCCTGGATCTCGATGCTCCGCTCAGGAGAAAGGAAGGTTTCGCTCCCGTCCAAGTGGCTCTGGAACCGGACCCCTTCGTCGGTCAATTTGCGCGACTTGGCAAGCGACATTACTTGAAAGCCGCCAGAGTCAGTCAAGATCGCTCTTTTCCACGACATGAACCTGTGCAGCCCCCCAAGCCGCTCGATGACGTCGCTCCCGGGCCGTTGTGAGAGGTGGTACGTGTTGCTCAGCACCAGCTCGTACCCTAGCGCCTCGAGGTCTTCAGAACCGAGCGTCTTGACCGTGCCGTAGGTGCCCACGGGCATGAAGCAGGGCGTCTCGACCGTGCCGTGGGGCGTGTGCAGCCGACCCCTCCTCGCCTGGGTGTGCGGGCAGGTCGCGAGGAGCTCGAACCGCACGCTAGCCGCCATCGAAGGGAAGTATGGCGGAGGGGGCGGCTCGGGCGACTGGTACCCTGGTCTGCCCATGTCCTCCCAGATGCCGACCGTGGTGATAGTCGGCCGCCCGAACGTCGGCAAGAGCACGCTCTTCAACCGGATCGCTGGGCGGAGGATCGCCGTTGTCGAGGACACGCCGGGGATCACCCGCGACCGGCTGTACGCCGAGTGCGAGCACAAAGGGCGAAGGTTCCACGTCGTCGACACCGGCGGCCTGCTGTTCGGCGATGACGACCCTCTTGTCGAGCAGATCAGGATACAGGCGCAAGTGGCGATCAGCGAGGCCGACGTCGTGCTTTTCATGGTCGATGCGGTCGAAGGATTGGTCGGCGGAGACTGGGAGCTAGCCGAAAGGCTGCGCGGGTTTCCCAAGACCGTCCTTGTCGTGGTCAACAAGGCCGACAACAAGGCGCTCACCAACAACGCCGGCGAGTTCTGGTCGCTCGGCATTGGCGACGTCGTACCGATCAGCGCGGTGCACGGTGCAGGGGTCGAAGAGCTGGTCGAGCGCGCCGTCCTGGGTTTTTCAAAAGAGCTGGGCGAAATGCCCGATGACGCGATCAAGCTCGCCATCATCGGCAGGCCCAACGTCGGTAAGTCCTCGATGCTCAACGCGCTTTGCGGCGAAGAGCGCGCGATCGTGAGCGAGATCCCCGGCACCACGCGCGACGCGATCGACACGCCGATCGCCTACAAGGGCCAGGCCTATAGGCTGATCGACACGGCCGGCATCAGAAGGCGCGGCAAGGTACAGGGCAGCGTCGAGTACTACATGGTGCTCCGCGCCGAGAAGGCGATCGACCGCGCCGACTGCGCCCTCGTGGTCGTCGACGGCACCGAGGGGCTGACGGACGGCGACAAGCGAGTCATGAGCCTCTCGCACCAGAGGGGAAAGCCGCTCGTCATCGCCGTCAACAAGTGGGACGCCGTCGAGCCGCCCAACGGCAACCTCGGACGAGAGTCCGAACAGAAGCGCGAGTTCGTCAAAGTGATCCGCAACGAGATCCCGGAAGTCGCCTACGCAATCGTGAGGTTCACCAGCGCCAAGGTGTCGACGGGCCTCGACGGCGTCATGAACGCCGTCAAGACCGCGGTCGCCAACTGGGGCTTCCGTGCCCCTACCGGAGAGCTGAACCGGCTGATCCAAGACGCCGTCTTCGATAAGCCTCTGGTACGCAAAGGGAAGGCGGTCAAGGTCTACTACATCACACAGCCGCAGTCCAGGCCGCCGACGCTCGTGGCGTTCGTGAACGACCCGGACCTCGTCCACTTCTCCTACCTGCGGTACCTGGAGAACTCGTTCCGCAAGAAGTGGCCGCTCGAAGGGACTCCGATGGCCATCGAGACCCGCCGGAGCGCGGGGGACAAGTAGGGCTCAGGCCGCAGGGCGCGGCCCGGCCGAACGGTAGAATCGAGCACCCGGGGAACGCCAAACAAGCCATGAACCTAGAGGAAAAGCCCGTCCCTGAGCAAGAGCCGGCGGCTGCTGGAACCCAGGATCAAGCCTCCTCCCCCGATCCCACAGCCCAATTGCAGGCACAGATCGAGCTGCTAAAGCGCGAGCGCGACGCGCTGCGCGACCAGATGGTCCGCTCCATGGCCGAGGCGCAGAACATCCAGCGGCGGATGCGCGAGCAGGGCCAGGAGGCCGTCAAGTACGCGGCGCAGCCCTTCGTCGCCGCGATCCTGCCGGTCCTGGACAACCTCGAGCGCGCGCTCGCCAGCCTTGGCCAAGGAGCGAGCGAGCAGAGCGTCCTTGAAGGAGTGAAAGTGATCGACAGGCAGCTCAGGCAGGTCCTCGCAAGCTTCAAGGTGGAGAGGATTGACGCCGTCGGCAAACCTTTCGACCCGGTCGTGCACGAGGCGATGACGACCGCGGTCAGTGATGCGCTCCCAGAGAACACAGTGATCGCAGAGATTGAGCCGGGGTACACGATGCACGGGCGAGTGGTGCGGCCAGCGCGCGTGCAGGTGAGCAAGAAGCCGTGAGCCGCCGCTACTTCGGCACAGACGGTGTGCGCGGCGTCGCGAACGAAGAGCTGACGCCGGAGCTTGCGTTTTCGATCGGACAGGCGGCGGGCGTTTGGCTTTCTTCTATTGGCGGCCCAAAGCGCGTCGCGATGGGTCGCGACACGCGCCGCAGCGGGCCGATGCTGGGCGCCGCGCTCGCCTCTGGCTTCTGTTCCGTCGGAGTAGACGTAGTTGCCTTGGGAGTCGTGCCGACGGGTTGCGTGAGCTTCGTCGCGCGCACCGGGGAGTTCGGGATGGGCGCGGTCATCTCGGCCAGCCACAACCCCGCCCCGGACAACGGCATCAAACTGATGGGGCACGACGGGCGCAAGCTGCCGGAATCGGTCGAAGAGGAGATCGAGTCGCTCATGTCCTCTCCCGCTCCGCGTCCCGTCGGTGGCGAGGTCGGAGGGCTCGTGACGGATCGCACGGAGGTGGGCCGGTATGTCACTTTCTTGGAATCGCTCGTGCCGGAGCGCCTCGACGGCCTCAGGGTCGCTTTGGACGCCGCGCACGGCGCCGCTTACGAGATCGGCCCTACAGTGTTCGGCGCCCTCGGCGCCGAACTGGACTGCATCGGCGTCGCGCCCGACGGGATGAACATTAACCACGAGTGTGGGGCGACGCGGCCCGAAGCGGTGCAGTCCTTCACCGCTTCGTGCGGCGCAGACCTCGGAGTGGCGTTCGACGGGGACGCGGACCGTGCCGTCTTCGCAGACGACAAAGGCCGCCTCATCAACGGCGACAGGACGATGGCGATCTGGTGCGCGCACTGGTCGCAGGGAGGCGCAATGGACCCTGCGATCGTAGTCGGGACCGTGATGAGCAACACCGGCTTCGAGAGGTACATGGCCTCTCGCGGAGTGCGTCTGGATCGCACCCCGGTCGGTGACAAGCACGTGAGCGCCAGGCTGCTCGAGACCGGCGCAAAGGTCGGCGGTGAACAGAGCGGGCACATCATCTTTCCCGAGCACGGGCCGACCGGAGACGGGCTTGTCACGGCGCTCGAGGTCCTGCGCGTCCTGAAAAGGG
Source organism: uncultured Chthonomonadaceae bacterium (assembly GCA_946479035.1). Next base: position 36,849 of record CAMLDW010000009.1, read on the forward strand.
AAGGGCGGCCCGCCAGCGAGTTCTACGGCGACTACGAGAGCTGGCCGCAACTGCTGGTGAACGTTCGAGTAAGAGACCAGCGCGGGTGGTCGGACCTGCCGGCGATCGCGAAAGCGCTTGGAGAGGCGGAGTCGCGGCTCGTCGGGCGCGGACGGACCGTCGTGCGCGCGAGCGGGACACAGCCGATGGTGCGCGTCATGGTGGAGGCGGACGAGTGCGCCTTGCGCGACGCCGCTGCCGAGGAGATCGTTGGCGCGCTGCGGCGCGAACTTGCCGGCGAGGTGTACAGCCGGGTGGACTTGACCCATGCTTTGGGCGATTGACGTCGGCAACACGCACACGGTGGTCGGCCTGCACGACGGTGCTTGGCGGCAGGTGTGGCGCCTCGACACGCACCACTACGCGACCGAGGACGAGCTCGCGGTCCTGCTCAAGGGCCTTTGCGACTTGGGGGGCGCCGAGTTCGTCGCGTCGGGAGTCGTCATCGCGTCGGTCGTGCCGCGCCTAGATACGGCTCTGGCAAGCTTCGCGGCCCGATGGCTCGGCCAAGACGCCTTCTTCCTGCGCACGGGCGACCAGGTCGGTCTGCGAGTGGACTACAGTCCGCCGAACGCAGTGGGCGCGGACCGCCTGGCGAACGCGATCGGGGCGCTCGCCCGCACAAAGCCTCCGCTCATCGTCGTGGACTTCGGCACAGCGACAACGTTCGACACGGTAGACGCTAGCGGCACGTATGTCGGCGGTGCAATCATGCCTGGTCCGGAAGTCGCCGCTGCATCGCTGGCGAGCCGCACCGCGAAGCTTCCTTCGGTCTCACTGGTAGCCCCAGGCAGCGCGATCGGCAAGACGGTCGTCGCCTCGTTGCAGTCGGGGCTCGTGCTCGGCTATGCCGATGCCGTCGATGGCTTGGTAAAGCGGATCAAGCGCGAGCTAGGCGGGCCAGTTCGGGTGCTCGCAACGGGCGGACTAGGTGGGCTGTTCGCCGATCTGTGCGGAGAGGTCGAGGAGTACGACCCGCACCTGACGCTGGACGGTCTGCGCATCGCGTATGAGCGCAGAGGCTAGATCTCTTCGCCGATGGCGAGCTTCTTCAACGCCTCTTCGAAGTTTGCAGGATCTTTGACGATCTTCTGGCCGAAGTAAGTAGAGCCCATGTTGAACGCGATGCCCGAGACGCCCGCCCGGCGCGAGTACTTGCTCACCTTTCCAGCGATGATCCAATCGGCGGCGTTTTCCATGTTCGGCTCCGGCACCAGGTAGCGCGCCATCATGCGCAGCCATCGGTCGATCGGATGGATGTAGATGCGGTCTGCCGGCTCGACCTTGTCCTCGAACTCGAACATGTAGACCACGTCCCGCATGAAGGTCGAGGTGCTCTTGGGCCCAACGCCGCGAATGTCCACGACGCGCTCGAACAGCGGCTCGAGCCGGCGCGTCTGAGCAATGCCGTCAAGCATCCAGTTGGCGATGGAGCCGTTGCGGTCGGACTTGTAGATCTCTTGCGAGAGCTCGAGCATGCCCTGAATCAGCCCGCGATTCTGCGCCTCGTTGTTCTTGCGGCGCTTTTCCTGGCAGATCTCTGCGAACGCCTCCCACAGGACAGTGCCGTCATCGAGCTTCAGCACTGACTCGAACTCCTTGTCGCCCTGGGCGCGCGCTACGGCTTGCTGGGCGAACTCCGAGAGGTCGTCGCGGTCTTTTCCGCGGCGTGCGAAGGCATAGTGGCAGTAGAAGGCGAGCAGGCTGCCTCTCGCCGTCATGAGCGCGTCGCGGATGAGCTCCGGGTCCTCTTGCTCGATCCCCAGCACCCGCCGCAGGTGCGGGTACAAGAACTCGTCGGCGTACTTCTTTCCGAAGTCGTCGGCGACCTTTCTGAACACGATGACCGCCCGCGGGTCCAATGGGACGAGGGGAGGCCGCTGTCTCCTTGGCTGCTCCATTCTTATGCTGGTACGGATCCGGCGCGGTCAGAACCGCGCATCGGACGACAAGACGGTCAATACCGGCAACGTCGGCGTCTGTGGCCCGCCGCCCTGTCGCATTTTGTAGAATACCTGCCAGACGAACTCCATGATTGGAACCTGGTTCGAGCGCCAATCCGCGAGCACGTCCGCGACCGCCTTGGTATAGGCACCGACCTCAGTGCCGTTGACGACCAGCGAGTTGATCGGCCCGCCCGGGATCGTGGCCTCCATCTGGGCGACGCGCCCGTAGAGCGCGGTCTCCTTTCCGAAGTATGCGCCCGAGCTGATCGTCCTCGATGCCTGGTTGAACGCAAAGATGTTCGCGCCCTTGGAGAGGAACTTCTTGTAGACGTCCATCACTGCCACCATGTGCATGGAGTCCTGAGGCGACTCGGCGTCGATGCCGGCGTAGTAGTCCTTGCCACTGATGTTGTATCCCGCTCCTGTGAAATAGATAAGCACCGTCCCGTCCAGCGGCATACGGTCGGCGATTGCGCCGACGCTCGCCATGATCTGCGACGCGGTCGCGTTGACGACCACGTCGACGTTCTCTTCAGCATAGCCCGCATGCTGCACGAGTGCCTCGCGGATCATCATGGCGTCAGAGGAAGCGAATGCGACCTTGGCGTCCGGCATCATGCTCTCGCTGTTGCCGATGACGATCGCGTACTTCGTGTCGATGGTCGGTACGCGCCCAGCGATCGCGCTCGTTCCCGGCGGGACCGGCGAACCGATAGCGGTGTTCCCGCCGCTCGTGTTCAAGTCGCTCGCCTTGATCACCGTGGTCTTGGGCGGGGTGCTCCCCGTGTTGCCCTGTTGTGCGCCCGTGCTGCCCTGGTTTCCCTGGACCTGCGGACGTGGGACGAGCGAGGCCACGGCGGCGCGTTCCTCGGGTGTGATCACGGCGCCGTCGACCTTCCACTTGAGAGCGCCCTGCTCGACGCCAAGCCTGGCTTGCAGCGCGTTCTGCTTTACCACGTCGCGCGTGGCCGTGTAAATGCGCATGAGGAAGTAGAAAGCTTCTGGGCTTGTCTGCCCTTTTGTCAGCAAGGTCTCGAACTGCCTGGCCGCCTCATCGAACAGCTTCGTGCGGTCGGTGCCGCTCGCAGCGTCGGCCATGCGAAAAGTGCAGTACGCCGAACCGAAGTTGGGAGAGTACGGCGCACCGTCGCGCCACCTTCGCGGATCTGTGACGGGGCCCGGGAGGGAGGTCGGGTCCGACTGGTCCTCCGGTCTGAGCGCGATCGCGTCCTGGAACGACTGCCGCGCCGCCACAAAGTCACCTTTGCCGAGCGCACCTAGCGCTTTGGAGTAAGAATCGCTCCAACCTTGCGCGAACGCGGCGCTGGATGCGGCTGCTAGCACGAAGAGGGTTAGGGCGCGTGTTTTCATTACTTGCCTAGCGTCCGGGTTATCGAAAGCGCCATGTCGAGCGCGTTTCCGTCGACCGGCCTTGCGAAACTGAGATCGAGCGCAAAGTCAGAGCCGTTCGGCTTATATCCGATGCCGAACGTAATGGCGTCACGCGAAATAAACCCACTGCCGCCGCTCGGCACTACCGAATAGCCCAGGCGAAGCGGAATGCGCGCGTTCCACCGGTTCATCGAGTATTCGAGGCCGGCTGAGTAGGTTGCATAGTCCTTGCGCGAGAACACCTTGTTCTCCTGGCCGCCGAAGTACCAGTTCGCTTGCATGCCATAGAGGAGGTATTCGCCGTTTCGGCCGTCGTTGCGCACGGCATATCCGGCGGAGAGCCGGCCAGGAATCCGGTCGTAATACCCCTGGGTCTCCGCGTTGCCGGAGAGGTCGATCGGCGATTGCGCGCTGACGCCGAAGCTGCTGTGCGTCGATGGCGAGACCATCATACCGGCGACGACGCCGAGCCCCAGGCCAGTGCTCGAGTTGTCCGCCGACACCGACCCGACCGGTGTTCCGCCGTTGAACAGGTCGTAGTTCTGGCGGTTCAAAACGTACTGGTTGGCCACGACAATTCCAAGGCCGTAGTTGGTCGAGCCCCCGCTCGTCGCCCCGTAGGAGATGGTGAACATGTCCGTCTGCGCGCGGAACACCTCGACGTAGTTCTCCACCGTCAGCGCACCGTCGCTCAGGTTGTTACCTGTGCGCTCGTCTCGGATGAACCCTGAGCGAGTGTAAGTGATCCCTAGCGTCCCGTGGCCTATCGGGAGCGCGTATCCGATGTGGGAAAGGCCGAACGCGCCCGACTCCAGCTTCGTGTCGAACGTCGGGTCGTTGAAGTCCCCCGAGATCGTCGTGCGCGATTCGGGCATGTTGCGATACGCCGCGCTGTACGTGCCCTTTCGGATATAGCCGAGCCCTGCGGGGTTGCTGAGCGCGGAGAACGTCGTTGCGTCCGTCAAGTATGTGGAACCACCGAGGCCCATCGCGCGCCCTCCGGCGTCCAGCGCGTTGATGAGGTCGGGAATCTGGGCGTTAGCGCCAGCGGTCAGAAAAGCCGTCAGGGCGGCCAGGCATACGAGCTTCCTTGCGTTCACTTTTTGTGCTCCTAAGCGTCGAGACGGTTCAGTAGGTTCCATAGCCCCTCAATGATGGCCCCCGGAGTTGTTGTTGGACGAGCGCCCGCGACCGATCGAGATCGTCACCTCTTGGACCACTGCGACGTTGCCGGCGCGGTCGATGGCTGTGACGACTATCTTGAACGTGCTGGGTAGCGAGTTCGTGGTGCGGATGCGTCCGGTCCATTGGACCTTTGTGCCGAGCACCTTGATCAAGCGCCTGGGCACTGGGCCGAGGTCGTTGTTGCTCGTGTCCTTTAGCCGGACGTCGATGCCGGTCCAGTGCACGGAGCTCTGGAACTGGTCCTGGACTTCCACAACGATTGCGAACACCGAGCCTGGCCTGATCACAGTCCCCGTCGTCGGCGCAAGGATGCTTGAGCTCGGGTTGATCCGGTCGACTGTCACGTCGATGTTCTTGCTGGCGCTGTTGCTCGCCATGTCGTCGACCGTGACGTTGATGGTCTGCGCGCCGTCGTGAACGATCGTGTTCGAGTCCCAGTCGACGGAAATGAGGTTCGTGTCCCCGCTGTTGTTGGGGATGTCCGCGTTGTTGATGCGCACGCGCCACTCCCTGACGTTGGGCTCGTCCAGGTCGATGACGATCGGCACCACGCCTTTGACGAACGCGCCGCTCAGCGGGTTTGAGTCGCCGAACTTGGGCACTTTGACGTCTACGTTGATCGGCACGACGGGGGGAGTGTTGTACGTCCCGCCTGGCTCGGTCGCCGTCACGGCCAGGTTATAGGCGCCCTCGGGAGTCGAGGGCGAGAAGTTGAGCGGGATAGTCCCCGTAATGTTGCCGTCCGAGTCCGGTGTGAACTTCTTTTGGACGTGGACGTGGATGGCCGGGTTCGAGACCAGGCTGGCGTCGACGTCGATTGTGACCTCGACGACCGCACCGCTGATCTGGAAGGAGACGTTGTTGTTGGTTCCCAGAAAGTCCCCTGGGTTGGGAGACGTCACTGTGATCGTCGCGGCCATGGCCGTTGCCGATGCGAGCGCAAGCGCGGCTAAGAGGGTGTTTCGCATTTTCAGCTCCCTGGGGCCAAGGGGCCAGTATATCTCAGGCCCGGTAGGCTAAGGCAGCCTGCACGAACTGTGCCGCACCGCCTTCGTCGTTGGACGCCACGAGGAGGTCGGCCTGTTCGATCACTTCGGGCCTGGCGTTGGCCACCGCCCCTGAAAGGCCGGCCCACTGTATCATTTCCAGGTCGTTCAGGTAGTCGCCGAGGGCGGCAACCTCCGAGCGGTCGAGGTTCAGGTCCCTCGCAGCCGCCTGTAGCCCGACAGACTTGTCGATCCCCGGAGGCAGGAACTCGATGTACTCCGGCTCGCTCAGAGTCACGGTCGCCTCCTCGGAACCCAGCAGATTTAGCGTTGCGGCGCGGTGCTCGAGCACCGCGCCGGCGCGATCGATGAACAAGACCTTTGTCGCCGTCATTTCCGCCATGGCCCCGATCGGGACGACGCCCTCCTCTTGGATCCCCGTGCGACGACGGTATAAGTCCGCCCACTCGCCGTCACTTGAGAAGAAGACTTTGCCGCCAACATAGAGGTTAGTGTGGATGCTGCGCTCGGAGGCGTATTCTAGGACCTTGTCGCGGGTGGTTGGGCCCAAAGTGCGGTGGTGGATCTCGATGAGCCCCTCGCCAAGGACGTAGGCCCCGTTGCACGAGACGATTGGGCCATCGAGCCCGAGTTCGCGCGCGTACGGGAGCATCGTGTTGAGCGCTCGCCCGCTGGCCAGGCACACCTTGACTCCTTGAGCGAGTGCCTCCCGCACCGCTTCCGTCGCACCAGGCGAGATCCTGCGGTCGGAAGTGAGGAGCGTGCCGTCCAGGTCGAGGGCGATGAGCTTGATCTTCCGCATGGACGCGGGTTCAAAACTACCCCGGAACCGTAAAGTTGCCGGGCCTTTGAGCCGAAGATGAACCTGTGGGCAAGCGTCTGGACGGCTCCGATAGGCCGCTGGAGCAGGAGTCTGTTGTCTTCAGGCTCGGCCATGCGACGTACCGGATGGACGTCAGCGAGGTTCGTAGGGTCGTCAGGACAAAGCCCATAACGCCCTGCGCGCGCGAGGGGTCGTGCTTGTGCGGGCTCGTGAACGTCGGGGGCAGGATCGTGCCTGTTTTTGACATGGCAGAGCTCTTGCAGACGGGTAACAGGGGCCGTGAGACGGCGAAGTCGCGGATCATCGTAGCCGAGGGCGATTACGGCACCGCCGCTTTTGTGGTGGACTCAGTGACGAACAGATCGAGCGAAAGACCGTCCAAGAGGGCGGTCGTCGCAATGGAAGAGAGCGACGCGCCTCTAGTGGACATTGACTCGGCGCTTTCGCGCAGGAACTTGGTGTAGGAGAAAGGAACAGGGATGGCACTCGAAGACCACAGCAGGCTCATGCAGGCCTATATCGAAAAGGCGATGGTGGACCTGCCGTCCTTGCCCACGACGATCATCCAGGTTGTGCGCGCGACGGAGAAGGAGACCGTCAGCACGCACGAGATCGAAGAACTGATCGCAACGGACCCAGCGATCTCAACGAAGCTGCTCAAGGTCGTGAACTCGGCCTACTTCGGCATGCCGAGGCAAATCTTCTCGATCAACCAGGCGATCGCCATCCTCGGCCTGCACCAAGTGAGGAACCTCGTACTTTCCATCGGAGTCTTGAACGCCCTAAGCTCGGACAGCGCCAGGACGGAGTCGATGCAGCGCGAGTTCTGGGAGAGGAGCTTTGGGACCGCGTCGTGCACGTCGCTGATCGCGCGGGCAAAAAGGCTTCCGGCCAAGGACCAGGAGCTCCTGTTTGTCGCAGGGCTCCTCCACGACATCGGCGTGCTCTTCCTGATGACTCAGTTCACGACGCCTTACATGGAGGTCCTACGACTATCACAGGCCAACCAGGAGCCCCTCGTCGAAGTCGAGTGGCGGTCCCTTCACACGAACCACGCGATGCTGGGAGGACTGCTGGCCGACAGATGGAACTTCCCCGACGATCTGAGAAACCTGATCGCCAACCATGAAGAGCCCGGCGATCCGGCGTTCAACTCTGCCAGCTCGTGCCTCCACATCGCTGACAGGCTCGTTTGCAGCTTGTTGAGCGGGCACTCGGCCGGGTTCGCCCCGCCACTCGCGCAGGAATACGTGGACTGGCTGGGCTTCAACCAGTCGGAGGTAGACGAGCTAAAGCAGGGCGTGAACGAGCAGATCAGCTACGCCAAGGAGCTTTTAGGGATCCTCTCATAGGCCAAACAGGCATTCCTGCCGTCTATGGCGAGGGATTGGAACCGAGAATCTAGAGGAGTACGAGAATGAGCAACCTGTCGGGCATATCCTTCACCGGGCTCGCAAGCGGCATCGACACGCAGAGCATCATCAACCAGCTCATGCAGATCGAGGCTATACCGCTGCAGCGCATGCAGCAGGACCAGGCCGTCCTAGGGAACAAGCAGGCGCTCTACGCGCAGCTCAAGAGCATCCTCGTCTCATTCACGTCTTCGGCAAGCGCGCTCAATACCGCCGCCAGCTTCAACCCGATCAAAGTGGACTCGTCCGACTCGGACGTGGCGACCGCGACAGCGACCTCTTCAGCGACAGCCGGCGTCTACGACCTCGCCGTGTCGCAGCTCGCAACCACGCACAAGGTCGCGAGCGTCGCGCAATCGAGCGCGACGACGTCGCTCGGCTACACAGGGAGCTTTGTCGTGAACGGCAAGGCCGTGACCGTGGAGGCCTCCGACAACCTGAACACGGTCGCGGGCAAGATCAACTCCTTAGGCAGCGGCGTTGTAGCGAGCGTCATCAACGGCGGCACAGGCAACTCGTACTTGACCCTCACTGCGGCGAACTCCGGCGCATCGAACACGGTCCAACTCGCCAACCTGAGCGGGACCGCGCTCTCGTCGCTCGCGTTCCTGACCGGCGCGGCGACGTTCCGAGACCCCGTCGACGCCGACAGCGTGCGGTCGTACGGCTTTTCCAGCGCGACCACGGCGCTATCATCCATGTTAGGGCAGAGCGCGAGCGGTACGTTCGACATCGGCACGGCCACGATCTCCGTGGACTTTGCGACCGATTCTCTCCAGACCATCGCGGACAAGATCAACGCGGACTCGAACGCGAACGCGACAGCCGTGGTCGCTTCCGTAACCGAGAACGGCAAGACGGTCCAGAAGCTCGAGATCACCGGCAACGGCGGCGCACAGCCGAGCGTCACCGACACGAGCGGGCTGCTCGAGTCGCTCGGCGTCCTCCAGCGCTCCTACGGCAACCCGCTCGTCACGGCGCAGGACGCACAATACTCGCTGGACGGCTTCGACTTTACGAGCAACACCAACACGGTCAGCGACGTGATCCCAGGCGCGACGTTCACGCTGCTCAAGGCGAACGCCACGACGCCCGAGACAGCGAAGCTCACATTCAGCAGGGACACATCCCAGATCGAGAACAGCTTCGAAGGGCTGGTCAAGTCCTATAACGACGTCATGGACTTCGTCAAGCAGACGACGACTTTCGACACGGAGTCCTTCGCGAGCGGCCCGCTCTTCGGCGAATCGACCGTCTCCCAGGTAGAAGCGACCCTCTCCTCACTGCTCTTCGGGAACGTCGGCACGAGCAGCATCAAGAACCTCGCGAACATCGGGTTCAGCTTCGACCAGGACGGCAAGCTACAGCTCGATTCGGCAAAGCTCGACCAAGCGCTCGCCAGCGACCCCGAAGGCGTGCGCCGACTCATGATGGCCGTCGGCGATTCGTCGAGCACCGACCTCAAGTTCATCACGAGCACTTCGGCGACTCAGGACTCTGGCTTGACGGGCTATCAGGTCAACGTGACGCAGGTCGCGACGAAGTCGAACATGCTGGCTGGCGTCATGCAGACCACGGGGAACACTCTGGGCGAGACGCTGACCTTCGGCGGAGCGCTCTTCAATAACAACGCCTACGACCTCACCGTGCCGATCGGCGCGACGCAGGCCGACCTCGTCAGCCTGATCAACAACGATTCCAAGCTCAAGGACCTCATGGTCGCGTCGGTGGACGGCTCTGGCGCCCTCAAGCTCGAAAGCAAGAAGTGGGGCTCCGCAGGCGTGTTCAGCGTTGTCTCCAACCTCGCAGCCGGTTCGGACAACTCTGGAATCGGCACGACCGGCGGCTTGTTCACGGCTGGCGTCAACGTCGCCGGAACGATCAACGGTCTTGCAGCGACCGGCAGCGGCCAGTTCCTCACGGGGGACGCGGGCTCGGCGGTCGAGGGGCTGCAGGTTCAGTACACGGGCTCTTCGACCGGAGTCATCGGAACGGTCACCTACCAGCGCGGAATAGCGGCGAACCTGAGCTACGGCCTGACGAGCTTTACCGACCCGGTCAGCGGCCTGCTCGGAGCGAACGACAAGGCGCTACAGTCACAGATCGACGACATCACGTCGAACATGAAGAGCCTTCAAGACCAGCTCGACCTCAAGAAGGAGTTCCTGGTCGCGAAGTTCACCGCAATGGAGAACGCGATCGCCTCGATGCAGGGCCAGCAGTCGCAGCTAGCCTCGATGATCAAGAACAACTCGGCCTAGACGCGCGTCAAGATCTGTTCGCGGCCAAAAAGCCAAAACGCGACGCGCAGTACCAGCATTGCGAGGACGAGGCTGACCCCGGCCGTCATCAGCAGCGGTCCAAGCTCGAGCTCGTTCAGCAGAGCCTCTTTGATCGCCACAGCGGAGTTGAGCACCGGCGTCAGCCGCACCCACAGCTCTTTCTGCGCGCCCGTAAAACCGATGAACTGGCTGAAGATCGCTGGCATCAAGACCACGAAGCTGACGAGCGTCAAGTAGGTCTGCGCCTCGCGAACGTTCTTCGCGTACGCGCTCACCGCAAGCAGCATCCCCGCAAACATCATCACGAGCGGCAGGAGCACGGCGAGCAGCCCGAGCACGGCCAAGAACGAGATGTGGAACCCCGAAGGGAACATCGCCTTCGTCAGGTCCAGCTTGATGAACCCCATCAGTAGCACGCCGACCACTGTCGTCAGGCTGCTCAGCAGGCAGATCGCGGCGAGCGCGAGGAACTTGCCGAGCGCGACCTGGCTGCGCGAAATCGGACTGATCAGCAGCGTCTCCATCGTGCCGCGCTCCTTTTCGCCCGCGACGAGGTCTGAGACCGTGCTGAACCCGCCGTAGAAGGCCCACAGAACGACGAGGTACGGGATCAGGCCGATGATGATCGAGCCGCCCAGCCCCTCCGCCTTCTGTTCGTCCTTCTGCTTGAACCGCACCGGCTCGGCGAGCTTCTCTGAGACCCCTTTCGCCTTGAGCACCTCGCGTGCGGACTCCTTGTTCATCTGGTCCACCATGCCGCGGACGGCGCCCATTGCCATGGAGGAGAGTGGCTCGGTGGAGTCATAGTGCGCGGTGACCGACGCCGTGCCGTCGGCGAGCCCCTGCTCGAAGTGAGGGCTGAACTCCACGACCGCGCGTACCTTTCCGTCCTTCATCAGCGCAAGCCCTTTCGCCACGTCGTCCACAAGAGTGACCTTCACGTCCTTCGCCTTCTCGAGGTTCGCGACCATCGGGTTCGACGAGTCCTTGACGAAAGCCATCTCCAAGCTCTGCTTCTTCGAGACCTTCGTCTCGATGAAGCCGAACAGGACGATGAACATCATGATCATGAACACCGGCGCCACGAACGCGGCGTTCACCACCCGGCGGTCGCGCGCCATCTCGCGCGCCTCCTTCATGAACACGAGCAGCGCGGGCCTCACGCGGACTCCTTCGCGCGGTAGCCGACGAGCTTGAGGAACGCGGGCTCGAGCCGCGTCTCGCCCGTCTGCGCGATCAACGGCTGCAGCGGCCCGCTGCCGCAGATCCGCCCGTCATGGATGATCGCGATCTCGTCGCAGAGCCGCTCGGCCTCGCTCATGACGTGCGTGCTGAATATCACCGTGCGCCCGAGGTCGCGCTGCTCTTCGATGAACTCCATGATCGTCTGCGCCGTCACGACGTCGAGCCCGACGGTCGGCTCGTCGAAGAACAGTACCGGTGGGTCGTGCAGGATCGCGCGGCAGATCGAGACGCGCTGCTTCTGGCCAGTCGAGAGCTTGTCGCACAACCGGTCCTTGAAGTCGTGGATGTTGAGCTTGTCCGTGACGAGCTCGATTCTCTCTCTCAACCGAGCACCCGACAACCCATAGAGCGACCCGAAGTAGTTGAGCAGCTCGATCGGCGTGAGGCGGCCATAGAGCGCAGTGGAGTTGGAGAGGAACCCGATGCTCGCGCGGACCTCTTCGGACTCGCCCACCACGTCGAACCCGCACACCGACGCGGAACCTGAGGTCGGCTGGATTACGGTCGAGAGCATGCGCAGCAGAGTCGTCTTTCCTGCACCGTTCACGCCTAGGAGCCCAAAGATGCTCCCAGGCTTCGCTTCGATGCTGATTTGGTCGACGGCCCTCACCTCGCCGCGCTTTGAGTCTCGAAACGTCTTGCAGATCGATCGGGTCTGGACCACGGCCCATTCTACGCAAGCCCCGCACAGTACGTGGCGTACCTGGCAAAAGTGCAGGATGTTCGGCGCTCCCACTTGCTCTGCGCGCAGGAGCCGCTACAATGCAGTCCTGCCGGGCGGCAGGGCGCAGGTCGCGCAGCACGACCTTCGAGCGGTTGGACCAGGACGTATCAAAGAGGAGCGCGTCCCCGACGCCCGGCGGCTCTCATTTAAGTCCGATCGTCAGCGATTCTCCCGCCTTCAGTTCGATCGGATGCTCGAAAGCGAGCACGACCATCCCGTCGTGCTGATGGATCGTTGCATCCGTGCTGCTGCCAGGGACAGAAAGGTCGATGGACTTTGGCTTGAATCCCGCGACCGGTCGTACAGAAAACTGCTTCAGCGAGAGTATTCCGTGCTTGACCGTCACAGTGCTGAGCTGTCCGTCCTTTCCTTTCGTCTGCTCGAAAGTGCCCCACCCTTCGGCCGCGGTGAAGGCGGAGCTGAAGTCCTCGGGCGTCACACGCGGATCGAACGACATCTCTCCCTTCGGCCCGTTGTAAACGAACCCGGAAAGCGCCGTGAACACGCCCCACGACGCCATCGCGCGCGCGTAGTGGTCGCTGCACTCGACCTCGTTGTAAGGGTTGCGCTTCGCTGGCTGGTACCGGTCGTGCACCGCACGGCAGATCGAGAGCCCCTCTTCCACCAGCCCTTCCCAAACCATGTGCCCCGCGACCTGGTATTCGATGCCGGTCCACACCTCGTCGCGATAGCGCACAGGCTCTTCTTGCCGCTCGCCCTTCGGCCACGTGCAGATGAACAGCCCCGCCTCCCCCGGCACTGCGAACGGCCGCTCCGGCTTGAACCGCGCGTTCTGCGGCGCGACGTCGGGCGCCCAGTTGTACTTCCAGACCGACTGCAGCGCCGTCTTGACGTTCTCTTTCGGGTACAGGTGCCCCAGACCGACGTGGTGCGCCCACCCTTGGCCGAACAGTTGGTCGGAAAGGCACCCGGGGCCGTACTGGTACTTCGCGTGCTGCGCCTGATCGACCTTCTGGAAGAAGTACTCGCCGTTCCACAGCTGGTCCATCGTCGCTTTGCTGCCGCTCTCAAAGATCGCGCGGCACTTCTTGGCGAACTCTTGGTCGTCTACGGCGACCGCCATCTCTTCTGCGGCGCGCAGCGCCGCCAGGTAGAGCGCGCCGATGAACGTGTTCGCGCCCTCGAAGTCGATGTCGTACGTGTTCGGCTGGCCGTCCTCGATCACACCGTCGTCGTTCTTGTCGTGCCCGATCACGTACTGCATCGCCTTCTTGATGCGTGGCCAGTTCTTCTTGAGGAACGCGTCGTCCTTGCTCGTCGTGTGCTCGCGGTACGCCTTGAGCACCGTGCCGCACTGTCCGTCGGCCGCGTACTCGTCGTCGCTGCGGAATCCGACGAGCCCAGAGTCCGGGTGGAACGCCTCGCCAAAGTCCTGGCGCTCGCGCACGTTGCGCGCGATCTCCGGGAAGAGCCGCGCCATCGCGTGCTCGTAGTTCCACACGTGGGTGCAAGTGCCTGGGCAGCACACGACGCCCTCGTATGCCCAAAACCGCCCGTTCCCCCACCACTCAGTCGTGCCCGTCGCCAGGTTTCCGACCGTCGAGTGCAGCCGGTCGAGCAGCCAGTAGGGAAGCGTCGAATCGTAGTACGTCTCCACCCACAGCTTAGTGTCGCCGCTCAACCGTCGGTGCTCGCTCGCGACGTACCGCGCGACCTCCAGCGCGTCCTTGAACCAGTTCGCGTACTGCCTCCCGCGCGGGTGGTGCGGAAAGTGCCACGCGAGCACGGTCACGACGGTCTTCGTCTTTCCGGGCGCCAGCGTCGCGGCGTCCGTGCGGACTTGGCCGAAGTGCTCGCTGCCGACGAAGTACTCCCCCTCGCCGCTGGCCGTCCCTCTTTCGAAGACGGCGAGCGCCAACGTACCAGCGTCCCGGTTCAGGTCGCCACGGCGCAAGTTAATGTCGTCGCGGCTGCGCACCGCGTCCGCCATCTCGATATGGTCGATGTTGATGTGCCCCCAACCGCCCGTCGCCGTGTCGACGACCTGGATCTGCGCCTCTTTCCCCTCGAACTCGCCGACGTCCCACGTGTCCCACAGTAGGCGCTCGTCGTTCATCCCGGTCGCTGTGCGCACGACCTCTCCGCCGACGATCAGGTTCATGCACTCCTCGCCGGGATGGTTTCCGCCGCCGATCTTGAAGTTGATCAGCTTGCGCTCGACCTTGAACGTCGGAGAGGTGAGCGTGCCCGCTGTGCCGTCGCCGCTCAGGAAAGTGTTGACGAGCCCGTGTCCTACGAACCCTGTGACGCGGTTTTGGTTTGCGAGGGTCCCCTTTGCCGGTCCCGTCCCGAACGAATCGCCAGTCGCCTTCCACGCTCCGTACTCCTCGCCCTCGAAGTCCGCGATCAAGATAGCCGCGCGCGGGTTGGCCGGGTCGGAGCCGAACTCCGGCGGGACCTCCTCGGCCGCATGGACGATCGCCGTGAACCTAGCCTCCTGCACCCCTCGAGTGCTCCTTGCCCGCGATCCAGCGCGACCTTCTGAAGATCGCGCCACCGGGTTCTCGACGTAAGCGCCGAAAGAAACGAGAACGTCCTTGTCAGAGGTGTTCGTGAACGCGTACTCGAGCACGGTCACAGGCAGCGCGGAGTCTTTCGCGTTGAGCGGGATGAATGGCGAGTAAGCAGTAAGTGCTGTCTTGACGGGGCACGCCGCATGCGCATACGTTATGTTCGCCACCGGGTACTGGCCGTTGAACGTGATCTGCTGGAAGCTCTCTTTGCTCAGCTTCCACTCCTTTTGCGCAGCGCCGTCGCCGACGAACAGCGAAAAGCCGTGCATGACGTCCTTCTTTACCTCGCGCTTGGCGTAGTTCGTCGCGCCGTAGCTGATGAACTCGTGGGTGTTCAGGATCTCCCAGTTTCCGAGCGTTCCATCGCCGCAAAGGTACATCTGCCCGGCTGCGATGCCGCCGCAAGGCATCCCGATCGAATCCAGTTCCGCACCAGACCACACCTCCTTCACTCCGCGGTCGAACAGCGCCTTCTTCCACCACGAAGGGAGGTTCTTCTCTGCCGGGATGAAATGGTCCTGCACCAAGATCGAGCCGTCCTCCAGGAACGCCAGGATTTGCCTTCTTGTCGTCACAGCCGCGCCGGCTGTACCTGCCATCTTGAGAAAGTTACGACGCGTGATGTCCTTTGCGCTCCTCACGGCTTGAAGTCTAGCCCCGACCGCAGGCCGAATGCGAGGCGGGAAGAGATAAGCTTGAGGATCCATGGAGCGCCAGCACTACAACATCGACCTCAACGTCCTGCACGGACACCAGGAGACCATCGACCTCCGTGCCGTCCTACAGTCGTGCGACGACCCGTGGTGGAACAAGACCTTGACCCAGGTCAACGACAGCGTCGTGCGCGTCGGCGCGTTCAAAGGCGAGTTCCATTGGCACAAGCACGACCATGACGACGAGTTCTTCTTAGTGCTCGAGGGCCGCTTCTTCATCGACCTCGAAGGCCGTACGATCGAGCTTGTCCCGTGGCAGGGCGCGACGATCAGCAAAGGGACCATGCACCGGCCCCGCTCCCCAGAACATTCGGTCGTGCTCATGGTTGAAACGAAGGCGATCGTGCCGACCGGCGATTAGGGCCTGCAAAGCGCGCGCACCTGCTCCGGCGACCGACCGGACTCGCGCAGCCCTCGCAGCGTCGCCGCGCCGTCCCGCTTTGAGAGCTTCTTGCCGTCCCCGCCCATGAGCAGGGCGTGATGGCTGTATTGCGGTGTCGGCAGGTCCAAAAGCGCCTGCAAGAGCCGGTGAATGTGAGTGGAGTCGAACAGGTCCTCGCCGCGCGTCACTGTCTCCACCCCCTGCGCCGCGTCATCGAGGGTGACGCACAGGTGGTAGGAGGCCGGCGCCTCCTTGCGTGCCAGCACCACATCGCCGAAAGTCTCCGGACGCGCGCGCCGCGCCCCTCGGTTCTCGTCGTTCCAGTGCAGGGAAGGGAACCGCCGCACGGCCTCCCCCACGTCGAGCCGCAGGGCATAAACCTCGCCCATGATGCGCCGCTGATTCCGCTCGACACTGGACAAAGAGCGGCACGTGCCCGGGTACAGCGGCCCGTCCGGCCCGTGCGGCGCGTCCGCTGCTGCCGCCACCTCGCGCTTGATCTCCGCGCGCGTGCAAAAGCACGGGTAGAGCAGGCCCATCCCTTCCAACCGCTGAATCGCCCGGAGGTATTCCAAAGACCGCTCTGACTGCCGCCATACAGGGCTCGGCCACGTAAGGCCGAGCCACGCAAGGTCCTCATAGATCGCCTCCTCAAACTCCGGCCTGCACCGCGTCGGGTCGATGTCCTCGATGCGCAGCAGCATTTCACCCTTGCTTGCGGCATAGAGCGCGGAAAAAGCGTGTCCGAGGTGCAGATACCCCGTCGGGCTCGGTGCGAATCGGCTCACTGGCATAAATCAAATGGGGCGTATACGCCGTATACGCCCCATTTTGCCTGTGACACAGCCTTTCTAGCCGCCGCCGCCTCCGCCACGACCGTCGCGGCGGATCGGCGCCAGCGTTTGCGCTGGAGCGCCAAACCGCCGCTTGGCCTCTTCCACCTTCAAGCGGAAACTATCCGGCAACTGCGCGTACGACATAGCGTGCGCGTTGTTCAGCAGCCAGCCGTCCTTGAAGTCCGCGCTCGGCCTTCCGAACTCGCCCAGCTCGAGCGAGATCTCGACGCTCACGACCTGCGCCGGAGTGTACGTGTCGTATTGCGGCACCTGGTCCGTGCCGCCGTTGAAGTTCGCATCGAGCATCCCCTGCCGCATCCCGAGCTCGTCTGCGGTCAACAGCTGTCCGAGCCGCAAGCCCTTGGTCGAAGCGTACACGCCGTCCTGCAATGTTCGGCTGATCACAACGTTCGCTTCGAACGGAATGCCGTTCGGCAGCGCCTCCGTCGGCTCATTCATAATCGAATTCGCGGGCGGCATCGACCTGCCGTCGGGCCCTGTGTCGGAGGTCATCATCATCATCGAGATCTGTTGGCCCTGCCCGCCAAGCATCATCATGCCGGATGCGCGCGAGTAATAGGAGTGCTCGGCGAGCTTCTTGCCCGCTCCGCCCAGTTGACCATACTTGATCGCGAACTTGTCGCCCGACTGCTTCTTGGCAGCGTCCGGCACGGTGCCGTAGAGCCGCAGCAGGTCGAGGTTCATCGCCACGTCTTGGCTCAACTGGTCCCCCACGTCCTTGTTGATCAGCCCGAGAAAGACCATGTCGAGCGGGCGGTCCGGCGTCCCGACCGTCACATAGAACGAGTAGTCCGCGCGCTCTTCGAGCGTCGCAAAGCCGCGCGAATTCACGGCGCGGAAGAACTTCGCCGCTTGGTCGCGGTCGAACCGCGTGGTCCGCGCCGCGTTCGCCCACGTCGGTGTGACGTACATCCAATCGCCGGTCTTGTCGATCGTCAGTCCGTACGCGGGGCTCGCCGCGAGCACGGAGTCCGTCGTCACGTTCCCCCTCACCAAGAGCCGCGCAAGGTCGCGCACGATCGTGTCCGGGAACGACGCCACGAGGTTCTTGCCGCTCGCCTTCGCCGCCTGGATGAACGCGTCCGAGACGTAAAGGCTCGCTGGGTCGAACTTGTCCGGATTGGTGAAAACCTGCAAAAGCTCGTCAGGGAACTGCTTGGGCAGGCTGTCGCTGCCACTTGCCACGGTCACGAGCGAGATATTGCCGCCGCCTCTCTGCGCCACGCGGAAAAACGAGCGGTCTGCCGTCGGCGCGGCGACTTCCTGCGCCATGATTACCGCCATCTGTCGCGAGACTTCGGAAAGCTCGATGACCTTCCCCTCGTTCGACGTCGCGCCGCCCACTGTCCCAAAGTCCGGCGTCACGGAAGTCGATCCCTGCCCGACGTATAGCCCGTTCTGGTCCGCGAACTTGATCTCGACGTTGATCGTCGATGACCGGTAGCCGCGCGAAAGGATCAAGTGAGTCTCAGCCACGCCTTGGATCGGATCGCCGGAAGTCAGCGCGCCGATGAGGTTCACGTTCGATGGCGGCTTTAGGTCCGGAGCGCGCTTGGCGAGCATGTTGTGGTTGTAAACAAAGTCGTTTACGATCTGCGTCACGTTGAACGGGATCCGCTGCTGCATCCTGTTCGGCGATGAAGAGTACACAACGCGATCGCCGGGCCCGATCCCCGCAAGTACGCTCGCCGGCAGCAGCGAGAGCGCGCGCGTGGCCGCGCCGTTCGCCGGCGTCAAGCTGTACGCGCCGCTGTCATAGATCGTGATCTGCCCCGGGTTGCCTTCCCTGTTCGCGCTGTTGATCCGGTTCTGGAGCTGCTCGCGCCGCGCCTGCGCCTTGGCGACGAGCTCGTCGAGAGTCTTCTGGTCCCACCTTCCCGTTCCAGTAGCGGTCTCTAGCGCCTTCTTCTTGGCGCGCTCGAACGCCTCGATGGTCCATCCCCGCTCCTTCGCCTGTTCGGCCATGCGCTGCTCGTTGTCGTTCACGAGGCGGTAGCCGTCGTTCTCCGTCTTGAGCGAGCCGCCGGTCGCGTCCGCGATGCGTTGCAAGAGCTGGTCGAGCGGTGCGTCGGTGACGCTGACGAGCACAGGGATGTTGCCGACGATCGGGTCGGCGGCAAGGTACACGCCAGTCAGCTTTGAGATCTGCTGCAGCACGATCGAGGCCTTTGTGGCCGGCTGGGTCAAGGTGACCTTGGGCTGGTCTTGCGCCGTCGCGAGCGCGGCGAGCGCGAGCGCTACGAAGGGCGCCCAGGTGCGGAGGAGGTTCGGGCTTGGCATGGTGGTTGGCTCCGGGGTTCTCTACCTATTTTGACGCATGGGAAGGTTCCCAGGCTCGCTCAAACTAGCCACTTGGCGCCCCGCCCGAAGAAACGCTCGCCGCCCGACGCTGGACGCCTCTCGCCCTTGGACTATCGTTTACCCTGCGCTGTACCCCTCGAGCTGCCGCCTCAGC
The DNA here is from genome assembly GCA_946479035.1 of uncultured Chthonomonadaceae bacterium. Next base: position 55,845 of record CAMLDW010000009.1, read on the forward strand.
ATCACGTACTGCGAATAAGCCACGCCAGCGATCACGAGCAGCAGCACGAACGACTGCGCCGCCGCAGACCCCGCGTGGAACTTCTGCCACGCCTCCCTATAGATGTGATACCCCACCACGTCCGTCGAGTCGTTCGGCCCGCCCTTCGTCATCATGTAGATCGGCGTGAATAGCTGGAACGCCCCGATCGTCGAGGTCACCAGCACGAAGAGCGTCGTCGGTGCAAGCATCGGCAGCGTCACAGACCGAAAGCGAGCGAGAGCGGACGCCCCGTCCAGCTCCGCTGCCTCATACAGCGACTCCGGTATCCCCAGCAGCCCAGCGACGTAGATGATCATCTTCGGACCGAGCCCCGTCCACACAGCCATGAACACCAGCGCCCACATCGCCCACTCCTCCTTGTTCAAAAAGTCCACGCTCTTGATCCCGAACATGCTCGAAGCGGTGTTGATCAGCCCCGTCTCCGGAAGATAGACGTAGATCCACAGCATCGACACCGCAACGCCGCTGCTCACCGCTGGGATGTAGAACAATGTCCGGAAAAAGCCAACGCCCCGCAATCTCTGCGCCACCAGCATCGCCACCAGCAGCGCGACCACCATCCCCAGCGGCACCGCCACGAGCGCGAACCGCGCGCTGTTGTACATCGCGTTCCAAAACGCGCCGTCGCGCAGCGTCTCCGCGTAGTTCCCGAACGCGACGAACGGCTTCGTGTCCTTCAGCAGGTTCCACCGGAAAAGGCTCAAGTAAAGCGCGTAGAAGATCGGCACCACCGCGAACACCACCAGGTGCACCGCCGCCGGCGCCACAAACCACCACCCCGCTCGCTGCCAGCGCTTTGTCATTCCTTGGCCAGCTCCCGGTCGATCTCCCGCGCCGCGTCCCGCAGCGCGACCGTGGGCGAGACCCCCTGGTTCAGCACCCGGTCCATCATCTTTTCGCCGATCGGCTCGACCAGGTTGTACCGCTCGACCCTCGCTCCCCAAGGCCCGCGCGCGAGCGGGACGATGTCCACGAACGCCTTCTCCAAAGCCGCTGGCACCAGCCGCTTCAGGGCAGAAGTCTGAGATGGGTCAGCAGCCTCCTCCGCCACTCGCCGATTGGCGCAGACTTCGATCCCGGTCGAGTTGTATCGTGTCTGCACGCCATAGCTGCAGAGGTACTTCACCAGCTCCCACGCCAGGTCCGGGTTCTTGCACCCCTTCATCACCGCCAGCCCGGTCTCGTACATCACCGTCACCGGCCGCGAGAGGTTAGTGGGCGGCGGCGCGATCCCGATCTGCGGTACCTTGACCTTCGCAGTGTCCTTCACGTAGTCGATCAGCTCCCAGTGCCCCACGATCTTCATCGCCGCCTTTCCGTTCGCAAAGAGGTTCACGCCCAGCGCCGCGGTCTGCGATTTCGTCGGAGCGACGTGCTCCTTGTTCACCATGTCAGCCAAGTACTGCACAGCCTGCACGCACTGTTCGGAATCGAAATAGCCGGAAGCCCGCGCCCCGTCAGGCGAGAGCACGTCTCCCCCATTGTTCCAAAGGAACAGGACCCACATCGCCATCCAGTTGCTGAACTCGAACCCGTACACGTCGCCGTGCGTCAGCCTCTTGGCCGCTGCTAGGAACTCCGAGTACGTCCACGTCCCGTCCGGATATGCGACCCCCGCCTTGTCGAAGAGGTCCTTGTTGTAATACAGCACCATCGGCGTGAACCCCATCGGGATCCCATATACAGCGCCGTCTTTTCGCGTGATGTCCACTACGTTAGGGAAGAAGTCGTCCAAGGAAAACGACTTCTCCTTCTCGATGTACGGGCGCAGGTCGAGCAGCACATCGTTGTCGATGAAGACCGCCGCGCTGCTCGCGTCCAGCCGCATCACGTCGGGCGCGGTCCCCGCCACGTGGCTCAGCAGCGTCTTCGTGACGTATGCCTGCATGTCCGGCGTTCCCTCGATGCGCAGGTCCACGCCCGGGTGCTGCTGCTCGAACTCGTCGTACACCCTCTGGATGATCCGGTTGAACTCGCTGTCGTCCCCCGCGCCGCTCCAGTCGGCGAAGCGCACGACCCTCCCGCCCGCCCGGGCGCAACCGAGGAGCATGCACGCTAGCGCTAGCGTTACACAGCGGCGCATGAGCTTAGTGTGGCCCATTACAGGGCTAGAGCCCCAGCTTCTTGCGCATCGGCGCCGGCAGGTACTTCGACCCCTCGCGCAGGGTCAAGCCAGAGACCGCCGCGCGGTTCTTCATGAGGAACTCGAACACCGCGTCCGGGCTCTTCTTGCTCACTTCCCGCAGCACCCAACCGATCGCCTTGCGGATGAAGAACTCCTTCTCTGAGAGCTGAGGCGTCGCATACCGGACGAAGCGCCGCCACTCCGTAAGATCGCCGCTGCGCAAAGGCAACAGAAGTGATAGCATCGCCGCGCGGCGCACCCAGAAGCTCTTGGCCACCGCCCACTTGTCCATCACGGCGAGCACGCGCGCGTCTTTGGCCACCATTCGTGGCAAGAGCCGCGTACCGATCGTGTCCACGATCGCCCAGCCGTCCGACTCCACCACCCACCTGCGCAGCCGCGGCAGCTCCGCGGGGCCGAGCTGGTCTGAGAGCTCGATCATCGCGAGCACCGCGACCGAACGCACCTCGTGCAGGCCCGTGGCCCACATCGCGTCCGCGATGTCTAAGAGCGACGCGCGCGAGATCCCCTTGTTCTCCCGCGCGAACCTCTTCGCGCAGGCGTGCAGCGCAGCAGCGTCCGCGCCGATGAAGTCGAGCTTGCTCTTGAGGTACCTCTTCTCGTACTCTCCCCGTCCAGGCTTCGATGCGGCCCTGAGCTCTCTTTCGATCTGTGAGACTGCTTTGCGAGCGTTCATCTTGGTTCTGATCTTGCCCTTTCCCCGGCCTCGTTACTTTCGGCTTCGCAGAATGATACAATCCCGCTATGCCGACCGGCATCAAGCAGGCCTTCGACCGTGAAGGCTACGCGATCGTCCGCAACGTCATCGACGCGGGCCTCGTCGAAGAGGCCAGGGCGCACATCGACTGGCTGCTCCAGAAGCACCCGGACCTCCGCCCCGAGCAGCTCGATACCCACCTCGTCGGCGACGACCCCTTTTGGCTCCGCCTCGTCAGCGACGCGAGGTTCCTCGACGTGGTCGAGCCGCTCGTCGGGCCGGACATCGCGCTCTTCGCCTCGCACTACATCGCCAAGCCCCCACGCACGGGCAAAGCCGTGGGATGGCACCAGGACGGCTCCTACTGGCCGCTCGAACCGATGGACGCCGCCACCGTCTGGCTCGCGCTCGACAAGGTGGACGCCGGCAACGGCTGCATGTATGTGCTCCCCGGCACCCACGGCGAACGCATCCGAGGGCTCGAGGAGATGCACGACGCCAAAGGCACGGTGCTCGGCAACGAGATGGATATGTCTATGTTCGACATCGGAACCACCACAAACATCGAGCTCGAGCCCGGCGACGTCTCCGTCCACCAGCCCACGATCGTGCACGGCTCCAACGCCAACACCTCCGAGCGCTGGCGCCGCGGCCTCACCATCCGCTACATCCCCACGACCACGCGCGTCACCAACTGGCAGCACCCGGGCCCGTGGCTCCTGCGAGGGAGCGCGGTCGAGGCGATCAACGAGTACTCCACCTTCCCCGAGTTCGACCCTGGCCGACACTTCGCGTTCAACGGCTCGGAAAGATGGAACGCGGCGCTCTCCGGAGCCCGTCAATAAGGGACAGCACCATGGATACGATCGCACAAGTCACCTACGACTTCAAGAAAAAGGCGACCGAGGCCCTTGCGGGCGCCAAGAGCCAGTATCTCGACGACCTCAACGCGATGAGCGAAGAGCAGCTCACCAACTGCCCCGGTGGGTGCGCGCGCACACCTGCGGACTTCACCTACGAGATCGTCGTCATCAACAGGCGTATCGCAAAGCGGCTGCGCGGCGAAGACCCGGGGCCGATGAAGTTCGAGGGATGGATGGAAGCGCCGGAAGAGTTCAACGAAAAGCAGACGATCGTTGGCGAGTTCGAGAGCACGACGAAAGAGATCGAAGACGCGCTCGCAAAGATTCCCGAAGGCGAAATGCTGCGGATCATCCAACTGCCGAAAGACACGACGACCCCGTACGACCTCGTCCGCTTCTGCGCCTCGCACATGAGCTACCACGACGCCCAGCTCAACTATCTCCAGACCCTGCACAACGACAGCGAAGTGCACTGGAAGTTCGACGACTAGCGTACGCTCACAGAGCCTTCGACATTCGGGCGACCCGGAAAGTGCCGCCGAACGCCGGCTTGTCGAACTCGCTTTCGACCGTCCAGCCGCGCGCCTCGAACCGTGGCCGGGCGAACAGGGAAGCCTCTGTCGTCGCAGTCTCGCACCCGTGCCGCGCGAGCCCCTCCTCGGCCCTCGCCAGCAGCGCAGAACCCACTCCCGCGCCGATGTGCACAGGGTCCACGTACCACATCCCCAAAACCGCCATCTCTGGGTGGTAAGAGGCGAACCCGATCACCTTTCCTTCGCTCTCCGCCACGACGATCGCCTCGCCAGTCGCGGCGACGCGCGCAAACTTCGTCGCGTCCAGCCCCTCGATCCACCTATCGATCGGGTCAGCGTCGTAGAGCGGGCGAAGGCACTCCTCGACCGCGCGACTTTGGACCTCCGCGAGTGCCGCGTAGTCGAGCTCTGTCGCGCTTCGAACGGAGAATGTCACTTCTTCTGCGCATGCGCGCTTCTTGGCATGCTCAATGGAATTGGCTCGTCACTATGGGCACAGGCGCCGGCTCCCAACCGACGCATGCATTCCATAACGGAACTATCTTGTCCCAAGGACCCCTCCCCTCGGACCAAAGATCGAGGGGAGGGGCAGGGGACAGGTCTACTTCGGCACCGTTGAGTTGCCGCCGCCGCTCGGCCGCTGCGGCATGACGAACTTGAACGGCTTGCCGGTCATCTTCGTCCACTTCGCCTTTTGCGCCTGAGTCAGTACTGCAAGAACCTTGTTCAGGGTCTCTTCGCGCTGCTTCTGTCTCTCTTCCGGCGTCATCGGCTGACCGCCGCCCGGTGCTGCTCCTCCAGGTGCGGCTTGGCCGCCAGGAGCGCCGCCCTGAGGGCGCTGGGGCATGAGCGCTTCGATCTTCTTCGTCTGGTCGGCGGTGATCCCGAGTGCCTTCACGACGTCAGGGTTCGAGAACGCGCGCGCACCCATCATCTGGTACTGGATCTCCTGGATCCGTGCCTTCTGCGCCGGGGTCAGGATCGCCTTGATCTTCGTCTCGAGCTCGTCGCGCTGCTTCTGCCGCTCTTCCGGCGTCATTTGCTGCCCGCCGCCGGCCGGGGCCGCTTGGGCGCCGCCCGCTGCGCCGCCCTGCGGGCGCGCTGGGATCAGCGCCTGGATCTTCTTGGCCTGCTCGTCGGTGATGCCGAGCTCCTTCTTGAACTGGTCGTTGGTGGCTAGGAAGCCGAGGCCGAAGCCGCGACCGCCGCCACCGCCGCCGCGCTGGCCGCCGCCCGCCGTGGGTGGCGCGTCCCCGCCGCCCGGCGTTTGGACGCCGGTCGCGCCCTGGGTCGTTGTGGTCGTGGTGGAAGAAGGAGCGCCGCTAGCCGTGTCGGGTGCGAGCGCGGAGCTGGTCGGCGTTTTCTGGCTGACCTTGGTGCCGTCGTCGATGGGCTTGTCCGCCGTGCCGCCGTTTGCCGGGGCGGTGGAGGGGGCGCATCCGATCGCAGCGGCTGCGACGAGCGCAGCGATGGCTGTCTTGAAAAGCGTGGGTTTGTTCATGGCCTTATCAATCCATAACGGGCCGGCGGGTAGCCCCGTTCCGGCCTGTGGGGGGGATAGACGCTCGTTTCGCCAGTTCGGATCAGTCGGATCGGCCCGATCGGTCGGATTGGCTCCAAGTACACTCGCGGCGATGGCGGCTACGGCGCCCCGGACGCATATCGACTCGATCGCCGACAAGGTGTTCGCCGACCAGCGCATCAGCGCCGAGGACGCGCTCGCGCTCTTCGAGCACCCGAACCTGCCGGACCTGGCGGCTCTGGCCACGCACCGGCGCAACCTTCGGACCGACCCGAAGACCGTCACCTATGTCGTCGGGCGGATCCTCAACTACACGAACGTCTGCTGGGTGCGGTGCAAGTTCTGCGCTTTTTATCGAGTGCCCAACCACGCCGAGGGGTACACGCTCTCTGAGACGGAGATTTTGGAGAAGGTCGCCGACACGGTCTCTCAGGGCGGGACGGAGATCCTGTTCCAGGGCGGGCTGAACCCGAAGCTGAAGATCGACTGGTACCTCGACATCTTCTCAAAGATCAAGTCTGCGTTTCCATCCGTGAACCTGCACGCTCTCTCGCCCGCGGAGCTGATCTACATCGCGCACATCTCGAAGCTGTCTTTGCGCGATTGTCTCGAGCAGTTGAAGTCGGTGGGGCACGAGTCGATCCCTGGCGCGGGCGGCGAGATCCTAGTGGACCGCGTTCGCAAGATCATCGCGCCGTACAAGGACACGACCGACGAGTGGCTCGCTTGCATGCGGACCGCTTCTTCGTTGGGGATGCGGTCGTCGGCGTCGATGATGTTCGGGCACGTCGAGACGATGGCGGACCGCGTGGAGCACTTGGGACGGATCAGGGACCTGCAGGACGAGTGTGCGCCGTTCCGTGCTTTTGTGACGTGGTCGTTCCAGCCGGAGGAGACGAACCTGCCGGTGGCGCGCAAGGCTTCCGCGTTTGATTATCTGCGGACCGTGGCGGTATCGCGCGTTTTCTTGGACAACTTCGACCACGTGCAGCTTTCGATCCTGACGCAGGGGCCGAAGATCGCGCAGATTGGGCTGGGGTATGGGGCCGACGACTTCGGCTCGACGATGATCGAGGAGAACGTGGTGTCTGCTGCGGGGAACAAGTTCATCCTGAACTCCGAGGAGTTCGAGCGGCTGATCACGGACGCGGGCTACACGCCTCGGCGTCGGAATACGCGGTACGAGCTGATCTGAATCCCGCGCGGCCTTGCGCTTTCGCGAATCGTCCGTCAGAATAGGCTAATGTCCGCGACCGCGTACCAAACGACTGAACCGATTCACAGCCCGACTAGAAATCGAATTAGCGTTGAGGATCGTGCCTTTCACGACTGGTACCGCTTCGTTCTCTCGTTTCCGCCGCATCTCGTAAGGCACTACTTAGACGTGTTTGACCCGCCATCAGGAACCGCGGTTCTCGACCCGTTCTGTGGGACTGGAACCACGCTGGTCGAGGGGATGAAGCTAGGTTTCGACGTGTGCGGTATTGAAGCAAACCCTATGGCGCACTTTGCATCGACCGTGAAAACAAGCTGGCGTGTTGACGGCGCCGGGTTAGCCGCAGCTAGCAAGAGGTTAGCAAAGCGTGCTCAAGATCAACTTGACGAGGAGGGATTTCCAGAACCAGAAGAAAACGCAAAGGTTCGCGAACGCAATCTCTTTGGACTTCACAGCCTCAATAGCGAACAAGACGCGCTGCTGCTAAAAGGCTCCATTTCTCAGATACCGCTGCACCGGGTGCTGACTTTGCTCGAGAAAATCGGACGCTCGAAGGACGAGTTTAAGGACATTCAGCGGTTGGCAGTCGCCAAATCCCTCGTTGGCCCGGTAGGCAATCTGCACTTTGGCCCTGAAGTCGGGGTTCTTCGCAAGAAGCGCTTGGATGCGCCAGTTGTTTCGCATTGGCTAGACAACGTCCTGGGCAGTGCGTCGGATCTCGACGTGGTTGCCAGCGCCCGGATTCCCAATAGCCGTGTCCATCTTGCCGACTCGCGAAACTCAATCCGGAGCATAAGAGAGCAAAGCATCGGCGCACTCTTTACGTCGCCGCCCTATCCGAATGAGAAGGACTATACGAGGACAACGCGACTCGAAAGCGTGCTTCTTGACTTCATCGGCACTCGATCCGAATTGCGTTCGTTGAAGAAGGGCCTCCTACGTTCGAACACGCGCAACATTTATGTTTCGGACAGGGATCATGAGATTGGACTTCGCTACCCGCGAATCAAAAAGATGTGCGTCGCCATCGAAGATAGACGCAAAGAATTGGGCAAAACATCCGGTTTCGAGCGCCTCTACTGGAAGGTGACGGCATCCTATTTTGGTGGCATGGAGCGACACCTAGAATCTCTCAAGCGTGTTTTGATTCCAGGCGCAAAACTGGGCTACGTCGTGGGAGATCAGGCATCGTACTTCCGCATACCTATCAAGACTGGTGAGATCCTCGCAGAGATTGCCGAGTCAATTGGATACGAAGTCGCGTCAATCGACTTGTTCCGGACGAGATTGGCAACTGCGACGAAGGAGCAACTGCGCGAGGAAGTCGTAATCCTTCGTTGGCGAGGTGGAGCGTGAGGAAGAAGACTCGGGCCGCAGCCGCCAATTCCAAGGACAAGGCGCAGATGTACGCGCCAATAATTAGGGAGATCTTCCTCAAGATATATGTCAAAGGTGCAGCGGAACTTCCCTTCGAGAGAGGCGAGATCACTAAGGTCGCCGGAGAATTGGGTATTAGGCTCCCGAGCAATCTTGGCGATGTGCTCTACGCCTATCGCTATCGGCGCGACTTTCCGAAGGAGATTCAAGAGCTGACGCCGAAAAAACTGTCGTGGGTCATTCTTGGCGCGGGCCGTAGCAAGTATAGATTTATGTTGGGTGACTGGCCAGCAATCGTGCCACAAGAGGGCCGGGAGAAGATCAAGATTTATGATGCCACTCCTGAGATCATTCGCAAGTACGCGAAGAGGGACGAGCAGGCTGCACTTGCTCGGGTTCGCTATAACCGCCTCGTAGATACTTTCCTGGGCATAACCAGTTACTCGCTGCAAAACCACTTGCGCACTGCAGTGAAGTCGATCGGTCAGATCGAAATAGACGAATTGTATG
>CAMLDW010000010.1 GCA_946479035.1 uncultured Chthonomonadaceae bacterium
AAGTACGAGCTGGGAGTGCGGTCCGCGACCGTGCGCAACGAGCTCGCCGAGATGGCGGACATGGGCTACCTCGAGCAGCCCCACACGAGCGCAGGACGCGTGCCGAGCGACCAGGGCTACCGCTACTTCGTGGACCGCTTGATCGTGGGCTCGCCGCTCGACAAAGAACGGAAGAGGAAGGTGCAAGAGGCAACCTCGGAGGACGACACGCTGCTCGAGATCCTCAAGCAGACGACCAAGGCGCTCAGCAGGCTGACGCACCTGCTCAGCGCTGCGGCGACCCTGCGAGACGGCGGGGCGCAGGTCCGCAACGCGGTGCTCACCGTCCTCGGCCCTTCGCGCGCGCTGCTCGTGGTGATCTTGCAGAACGGCCTGGTCGAGAACCGCGTCGTCGAACTGCCCAAGGGCGCGACGCTCGAGCACGTCGGCCGAGTGAACGACCTGCTCGCGACGATGACGGAGGGCAAGACGCTGCGGCACCTCGCGCGGCTCAAGCCCACGACGACGAGCGAGCCCGAAGTGGACAGGCTGCTCAGGTCGGTGTGCGCGGTCCTGCAGAGCGTCGCGCGCGACTTGACGAAAGGGCAGATCGTGATCGAAGGGGGCGAGTACATCCTCGGTCAGCCGGAGTTCCTGCGCGACGCGCACCTGATGGAGCAGATGGTCTCGCACCTGGAGGACGAGTCGACGATCCGCACCGCGCTACTGGCGGAGAGCGACAGGTTCCCCACCGTTACCATCGGCAAGGAGCACCAGGAGAAGACGCTGCACCCGCTCTCGATCGTGCGGCAGGTGTTCTGCGTCGGCGACGAAGAGGCCGGGACGATCGCGATCATCGGCCCGACGCGCATGAACTACGAGCACGGGATCAAGCTCTTGGACTTTACCGCCGTCGCGATCGGCGAGACGCTCACGCGCCTCTTGCACTAGCCGACGTTGAACATGCTGTCTTCGATCGTAGGGTTGACCTTCACGTTCTTGTAGACCGTCGTGCCCGCGAGCTTGTTGTCCGCGTTCGTGACGTTGATCTTCGTCGCGATCCACACGCCGCCGATCTGCACCGGTTCCAAGTAGTCAAAGGTCGCCATGAGGAAACCGCCGCGGTTTGCGTACCACTGCCGCTTTGTAATGATCTTCTTCGCCGGGTCGATCCAGATGCGGTGGCGCGACTTGTCCTTCAGCGTCGGCACGTAGGTCACGTCGAACACGTACTCGCCGGTCGTGCGCTCGGTGCGCACGTAAGTCGCCTGGAAGAACCCGTCGAACAGCGACGGCTCGAGGAACCCGAAGTCGAACGCGGTCTGTCGCTTGCCCGGCTGTTTGGCAAGGTCGAACTTCTGGGAGAGCCTTGCCTTCGGGATGCTCAGCTTACGGACCGGGCCGTTGATCACCATCAGGATCTCGCTGTCGTCCACCATGGACTGCATGCGGATCTTGAACGGCTCCTTCATCCACACCTCCATGCTCTTGAAACGGTAAGACTGCGCGAAGTCCTTGTTGATCTTCTGCAGCTCGACTTGGCTCGCGCTGCCGACGAAGGCCGAAAACGTCGCACTGCGGAAGCCGGTCGGGATGACGTCTTTGATGTCCGGGGTCTGGACGGAGAAGGCTGCTGCGGCAATTAAGGCGATGCTCATAAGTGTGCTGGGTCTCCGGGCACGGCAACGGGGACGGGACGGGCCGCGTCTCTGTTACTATAGGACGGCCAAGCAGACAGGAGAGTACACTCGAATAGGCCCATATACGAGGGCCAATAGGGCACGGAGTTGATCGATCTAGACTCGCCGGAAGAGTTCCTGCAGCGACGGATGAGGTCCGTCGACCGCCGGCGCCTGCTCCAGCCCCGCACGGCGCACCAGATGATCGACTTCTCGACCCGGATCTACCACAAGCTGGCCTGGCCGATCCTGCGGCTCACCTTCCCCTCGATGGCGCTGCTTTACGCAGGGCTTGTGTTCTTCCAGGGGTTCGTGCTGCCAGGGCTTATGACGACGAGCGCGCCGGACAACATCCGAGTGCAGTTCACCGAGCTCATGGTCACCTACATGGTCGCGCTCTTCGTGGCCCTGCCCATCGTCGTCATCGCGCTCGGGCACTCGGTCGGGCTGGCAACGCGGCTGATCTCGAAGTACGTGGCTGAGCAGAAAATCGACTTCGAGGACGCGATCGTCGGCGCGCGAAAAGGCGCGATCACGATGGTCGGACTGCTCTTGCAGATCTTCCTGCGCTCTGGCCTCGTGCTGATGGTGGCCGGCGGGCTGCTGATGGTCAGCGCCTACTGCGAGCAGGCGGGCCTGACCTCAGGCATCGGGGACGTCGCCGCCGTGTTCGCGGTGCTGGGGCTGGTCTCGAGCGTCTTTATGGTGCCGATCGTGATGAGCACCCTGGCTCTGGCGCCCGCGATCGCCGCGATCGAAGGCGTCGGGCCCAAGACCGCTATGCGGCGAAGCAAGGCGCTGATGAAGAAGTCGCGCCACATCCCCAGCGGGTACGACACGCTCGTCAACCTCTGGGTCGTGTCCGGTTTCGTCGCGTTCCTTCTGTGGCTCGGCTTTTATTCGGCGTTCGCGATGGTCGGCGCGGCCGGGTTCGTGCAAGACCTCGCAGGACGCAGCGTCTTCTGGGCGATCGTGGGCGAGACGATCATGACCTTCCCTACCTTTGCGGCAATTTGGGTGCTGGTCCCCTTCATGACTTGCTGCGTGACTGTGCTTTACTATGACCGGCGCGTGCGATTGGAGGCGCTCGACATTGAAACAATGGCCCACGATGTTCTCAAAGGCGCTCAGCAGGCTGACCTTCGCCTGTAGCCTCGCGCTGCTTTCGGCGCTCGCGCTCGCCTCTCCGCTGAGCGACTACCGCGACGCCGTCAAGGGTGCGGCGTCTCTGGCGGAGTTCCGCAAGGTCGTCAATCGGGCGCCGAGCGAGGTCACAGACGACGCCACGCTGCGCGCGTACTGCGCATATTCGGTCGACGAGCTGACCGGGATGCTCGACCGGGACCCGAGCGAGCGCGGCAAGGCCCACAACTGGCGCGACGTGCGCGACTCCTTCGTCGCCGCAATAGACTCCCGCATCGCCGTCGAGGCCGTGCCCGAAAAGGGCCAGGTGAAGAACGCGCAAAAGAGCGCGAGCGAAATCCTTTCCAGCCCGATCTACAGGGACCGGCGCGAGCGCGAGGGCCGCAACTGGCTCGACAAGGCGGGCGACCGGATCGGCCAGCGCGTCATCGAGTTCCTCAGCGGCCTGATACCCAAGAACGGGCCGAACTTCAACTTTGGGGGGCCAGCGGCCGTCCCAGGGCTGATCATCCTCGCCTGGGTGTTGATCGCTGCCGCTCTCGCGGTCGTGCTCTACTTGATCCTTCGTAACGTGCGCCTTGCAGGGCGTCGCAAGAGGGTCGGCGGCATCCTAGGTGAAGACGAGCCCGAGCGCACCGCCGACCAGTGGCTCGCACAGGCAGAGCGACTTGAGGCCGATGGGCGGCACAGGGAGGCGGTCCGGTGCCTCTATCTCGCCTGCCTCGTGCGATACGACGACGGGCGCATCGCACGCTTCCGCCGCCACGAGACGAACTGGGAGCACCTTTACCGCATCGAGGCCAACCCCTCGAACCCGCGCGAGATCGACTTCCGCGACCTGACCCAGCGGTTCGACAAAGTCTGGTACGGGTTCAGGACGATGGGGGCCGAGGACGTCGCACACTTCAAGGAGGTCTACCGGCAGCTGTGTCAAGCACTGCAGATCAAGGTCGCGGCCTAGCAAAGTGGGCGGTCACGACGGGAGCGTGGGTCCTCGCCGGGCTCCTGCTCGTCACCGTCGCGCTGATCTTCTCGGCGCGCGAGGAGAGGCGGGGATTTCCAAGCGTCACCAACCTGCGGGCGAGCGGATACGCAGCGTTTGCCGAGCTGCTCAGGCGCGACGGATACCAGGTCTCCCTCGACCGCACGATCAGTCCCCAGTTCGACCGCTCCGACCTCGTCGTCTCAACGACGTTCAGCAACGACCTGCTGCAGGCCGCAGAGGATCCGTTCAACGAAGAGGAAACGAGCGCGGAGCCGGCCAAGGAGCTTCCCTACCAGCGCGCCATCAAAGACCATGTCGGGAAGGGAGGCACCGTCGTGGAGCTTTATAACTCCGTCGGGTTCGACTTCGTCAGCGCGCAGGTCTCAGATCCCCGCACTGTCACTCCTGGCTCCGGCAAGGGGCGCGCGTCCAAGCTTAGCCTCCCTTACGGCTCCGCGTTCGCACAGCAGCTCGCTCCTGCGCCAGGGTCCTATCCCGCTTGGTCCACGAGCGAGAGCGCCTACATCGCGTACAAGAAGGAGGGCGAAGGGATGCTCGTGACAGTCGCCGACGGTCTGCCGCTCACCAACCGCCACCTCGACGAGAACGACAACGCCGCGTTCTTCCTCGACCTCTTCCGGTCCCTCGCGCCGCACGGGTCACGGATCGTGTTCGTCGAAGACGGGATCGGCAACTCAGAGGAGCCGACGGTCGCGCGCGTGCTCGGCCCGTGGGCCGTCGTCGCGCGAGCGCAGGTCATCCTGCTCTTCCTCGTCTTGATCTACTCGTTTGGAAAACGGTTCGGGCTGCCCGAGACAGAGCGCCGAAAGGTGCGCGCGTCGCGCGAGCTCTTCGACGCAGTCTCCGACGTCCTCCGACGCACGCACAACACGGGCCTTGCGCTCGACAACCTCCTGATCGAGTGCGACCAGCGCATGCGAAGGGTCCTGCGCGTGCCGACCAAGACGACGCGCCACGACATCCTACAGTCCGTGCCGAAGGAGCTTCGCGAGCAATACCTCAACGTCTCGGAGCTTGCCGTCGGCAACTCCAAGCCAAACGTCGCCCGGGACGCCTCCGCAAGGCTCCTCGAGCTCCTCGCGGCGTTCGAGCGCGACAGCCGCTCGGTCCGCGGGCTCAAGCGCTAAGGAGATCTTTGGCAGACCTCGACCCGAAGTCGCCGGAATACCAGGCCCGCGAGATCCGCAAGTTCGCGCGCGTCCTGGCGCTCGTGGCAGCGGGCCTCGCCGCCCTGCCCGTGCTCATCGGCTTCCTCGCCCGGCCTGCGGGTCACAGCTACCTCCCCTTCCACCTCAGCCTCGACGACCACATGGTGTACGCGGCGTGGATGCGCCAAGCGATGGAAGGTCGCTTCCTGTTCGACAACCGCTTTACGACGGACCCACAGCCCGGCCTCACCTTCCACGCGCTCTTCCTTCTGCTCGGTATCGTCGCAAAGGCGATCGGCATCCCCTTGGCGCTCACACTCGCCCGAATCGGTTTCAGCTACTTGGCGGTCCGGCTGCTCGGAGAGTTCATGGTGCGGCTGCAGTTGCCGAGCTTTACGGGAAAGTTTGCCATCGTGATGTCCGCTTTCGGCGGCGGTGTCGCTTTCCTGCACTGGCAGGACTTCGGCGACGCCTACTCCGGCGCGCCGTCGTGGTTCACCACGGCACTCCAGGGCCGCCAGCCCATCGACAACTGGCAGCCCGAGGCGTTCGTGTTCCCCTCGATGCTCACGAACGGGCTCTTCATGGCCGCGTGCTGCCTCATCTTGTGGACGCTGAACTGCGTGCTCGACGCCAGGACTTCGTGGAGGCCGGTGCTGCCCGGGGCGGTCGCGTTCGGTCTCTTGATGAACGTCCACAGCTACGACGTCGCGCTCATCGCGCTGCTGCTCGTCGCGTTCGTCGTCACGCTTGTCGCGAGCGGCACGTTCGACCTCATGTGGGCCCTCCGCGCGCTGGTCATCGGGCTGGGCGCGATCCCGGCCGCCCTTTGGCTCATGCACGTTCTGGCAAGCGACCCCGTCTTCAAGGCGCGAGCGGAGACGCTGACCTACACAGGCGGTTTTAGACCTATCTTGGTCGGCCTCTTGCCGCTCGTGCTCCTTTCGTTCCTCGCGCTCTGGAGGTCCGGCGTCCCCAAGCTGCGCCGGGCCTCCGCCGTTGCGGCGCTTGCGCTCTTCATCGGCGCTATGTGCGTCTTCGTCTCGTCGACGCAGCCCGGCTACCAGTTGGACGCGACAGGTTGGTCACTGGCAGCGATCGGAGCAGTGGGAATCGCAGCGCTCGTCTCGACCAAGGACCTCGGTTGGAACCTCCTTTGGTCTTGGGCGATGGTCTCGCTCGTCGCGCCTTACTTCCCTGCCCTGTTTCAGCGCAAGCTCTCCATGCTGATGGTAGTGCCGTGGGCCGTCATCGCGGCGATCGGACTTGCGAACGAGCTAAAGCGGATGGAGCGCGAGCCGCGCAACCTCGTCGCCGCGCTCGCGCTCGCGGTAGTCTGCCTCACTTCGGTCTTCTGGCTGCGGCGGGACGTCGAGCTGGTCCGCTCTGGCGTTTCCAAGACCGTCGTCCACAACCTCTACCTCACCCACGACGAGTCAGAGGTCGTCGGTAGGCTGCAAGGCGTCGAGTCAGGCGTCGGCGTGCTCGCGATGCCCGGGATCGCGAGCCCCGAACTGGGTGCGCCCGCATATCTGAGCGACCTCTCGCCAGTGCTCTCCGGCCTAGCGGGAGTCCACACCTTCGCAGGCCATTGGAGCGAGACGCCGGACTACACCAGGCGCAGGGCGGCGGCGACGCAGTTCTATCTCCAGCCGATGACGTTGGAGCAGCGCCTTGGCCTGCTCCGGCAGTGGCGCGTGCAATACGTCGTCGTCCCTAAAAGAGACGCCTATCCCGCGATCCAGTTCGCCGACCTTAGCGGCCTCGGAGAGACCGTCTACGACGGACAGCAGCTTGCGCTGGTCAAAGTCCCGGCAGACTAGCGGGCGGCATGACCGGCGCACCTTTGGCCGGAGCGCGGGCGATGATCTTCGGGCCGCCCCTGTAGTAGCTTCGGCACAGCGTCTCTCGCGAGACCTCGACGCCGTCGCGCAGTACGACCTTCGTGGTTATCGCCTGCACCCCGCGGCCGCCCTTGTCGACGACCTTCTCCTTGCCCGGCGGCAGCGTCGGGTCGTCGACGTACTCCACGGGGAACTCCCAAGTCTTGATGACGCGCGGCTCCAGGCGCACTTCGAGCCCTGCGTCCTTGACGCCGAGTATCGAGAACGTCAGCTTGCCCGGCTGCCAGTGCGAGTCGATCGCGATCGGAGTCTCAAGCGTGTTTACAAACACCAGGTCGTACTCGCCGTACGCGACCGTGGCGTCGCAGCCCGGCGGCACATACGGCACAAGGAACGTGTGGTTGTTGCGCTCCTCGATCTTGAGGTTCGCGCGCACCGCCGCGTTGAAGAGCGTCGTGCTTACCTGGCACACCCCGCCGCCGAAGTCGATGTCGTGCTTCCCCTTCTTGTACACGCCCGCTTTCAAGAACCCGTTTTCAGGCGTCCGCTCTCCTAGCACGTTGTTAAAGCTGAAACGCTCGCCGGGCAGCAGCACCGTGCCGTCAAGCTTCTCCGAAGCTACTCTCAAGTTTGTAGAGCGCGTGTGGTCCGCGGCCGAAAAGCGCGTGCTGAAAGTGCTGACGACCTCCCTGATCTTCTGTAGCTCCTCGTCCGTGACCCGCTTGTGCCCATAGGCCGCCGCAAGCCGGCACGTGCCCGCTCCCGCGATCCCTTCGCCCAGCGCCTGCTCGGTGGCCGGGCGCACCAGCCCCATGCTGGAAACCTCGGGCGTCAACACGACCTTCCCGTCAGGGTCTAAAGTGGCCCTCGCCTGCGCAAGGCTGGGGCTCGTCCGCGCGACGACGGCGTCCAGAAGGTTCACATCGAGCCTCGCATAATTGAAAGCCATGTGGTACTTGGCCCTCGCCGCGCGCGGCCGGCCCGAGAGCCTCCCAAACCATCCGCCAAGATCGTCGAGCGGCAGCTGCGCGAGCGTCGCACCAACATTGAGCTCCACTCCCAGCTGCTCTGGAGTGGCCTCGACCGGCGCAGCCTCGCCGCTCGGTCCGTGAAGCTTCAGAGGTGTTGCGCTCTTGGCCGACCACCACGCGTTGAGCTTCTTGCGCGCGTCGTTCGCTGACAAGAGGCTGAGGTCTACACCGTCAACACTGGTAGCCGGCGCGATCCGCCGGGGATAGAGTGCGAGGGCGACCGCGAACGTCGTGGCCCCAACGACCACCGTGGCCAGGGCGATCACCCCTATGCGGACGGCCAGGGGCTGCCGTCCTTGCGACTGTTCCCTGACCGGTTTGTCCACGTCCATTTATTATGGGCGGACGGGAAGGGCGCCCACACGTATGCCTATCAGTAATCTGCAAATGCCTGGCCGGGACTATTGCGCTAGGCCGCTCGGCCGACCGTGCCCTGAAGGCGGCATCGCGGTAGAATTTTGGTATGTCCAAGCTCGTATGGCTCAACGGCGAGATCACACCGCTTGATCAGGCAAAAGTCAGCGTCGCAGACCACGCGCACCTCTATGGCGACGGCCTTTTCGAAGGCATCCGAATCTATGCGCGCAAGGTCTTCAAGCTCGACGAACACCTCGACCGGCTCTACACAGGCATCAAGTACATGGGCATCCCCATGCACATCGCAAAGCAAGAGCTCAAGGCTACAGTCCTTGAACTGTGCCGGCACGCCGGCAACGACGACGGCTACATCCGCCTAAACGTGACGCGCGGAACCGGGCTCGGCCTCGATCCTCGCGCAGTCGAAGGAACGGACCCGAACGTAATGGTCATGTGCTCGACCTTGGCGCTCTACTCGCCTGAGGCCTACAAGCGCGGGCTCGACGTCGTCACCAGCTCCTACCGCGTGATCCCGCCCGACAGCCTCGACCCCATGCTCAAGTGCATCGGTCGCTACGCGTCGAACATCATGGCCAAAGCCGAAGCGAACAAGGCCGGCGCAGGCGAAGGGCTCCTCCTCAACCACCAAGGCTACGTGGCGGAGTGCACCGGCGACAACCTCTTCATCGTCAAGGGCGAGGTCCTGCGCACGCCACACCCCGCCAGCGGCATCCTTAACGGCATCACCCGCCAGACCGTCATCAAGATCGCCCGGCGCGAGGGGATCCACGTCGTCGAGGACCTGATGACCATTTTGGATATCCACGACGCCGACGAGGCGTTCCTGACCGGCACCGCGGCAGAGGTGATCCCTATGGTCAGCCTGGACGGCAGGCCGATCGGCACCGGCAAGCCCGGCGAAACCACCATGTGCATGATGAGCCGCTTCCGCGAGGAGACCAAGCACGGAACGCCCTTCTGACCAGACCTCGTTCCGAGTCGTCGAAAGCGGCGACCGCACCTCGGTCCGGCCCGAAGCCCTGGCAAAGCTGACAGGCGCTCCTGGTTTGGCCCGGTTCCTGCGTGCTGTCCGATCACCAAGGAAGCAGAACCGAGTCTGCCCCCTCTGCGGCTGGACGGAACGACGGTACGATGAGACAAAGCTGATGGGGTGCGGCCTGTGCCACACCGTCTTCGCCGACCTCGTCGCACCAACCCAAGACGAGGATACGTCCTAGCTGGGGGAGCCGACCAGCTTAATTTGGTATCTTTGAACCTCATGTTGGCCTCGATACGACCCGTCCCAGCCCTGGCGCTCGCCGCGCTCGGCTTTCTAATGTGCGGATGCGGCGGCGGTGGCGGGACCGGCTCCGGCAAGGATCCTAACGTCTACTTCGTCAACGCGAGCGCCGACGCGGGCGACTCAGACTTCCTGACCAACGACGTCGTGCGTGAGGCCGCCCTGCCCTACACGTCGGGCTCAGCGGACTTCATCACCCTCGCGTTCGTCTCCGATGGTTCGGGCGGTTACGAGGTCATGGCACGACAGACTTCGTCTGGCGACGTCCTCGACGTCGAAAACAGGCCGTTCTTCAAGGACACGGACACCGTCCTCGTCGGGGTCGGCCTCAAGACCGTGGCACTGGGCGAAGAGCTCAAGCGCTACCGCTTCGTCGACATCGACGTCGACCGGACTGCCCCGAACGGCAACAAGGCTAGGCTCTACATCGTGCACGGGTTCACACGCGAGACCGGCCAGGCCACGCCGCAGATCATCTTCCAAAACGCGGGCGACAACCCGCAGTTCGCGACCTCTGGCATCGACTTCGGCAGCTTCGCCCAACTGCTCGTGGATTCAGGCACCATGGAATGGTGGGCAAAGCGCGAAGATTCCACGTCCGCCGTCGTCTACGCCTCGGCCACGGTCACCCTCGACCCAGCCAGCGTCTACGTCGTGCTGGTCAGCGGCATCGAGAACGACCCAGACCCGGCCAAACAGCCCGCGCTCACCTTCATCAAGATCCCCACCGACTGACCCGCCGCCCTTGTGCGGTAAAACGCCGTGGGCGCTACGGCGTCCATATCGGTGAGGAGCCCATGAAGCGTCTTGTCCCTTTCCTTCTCTCTTCGTTTTTCGCATGTCAGGCGTTCGCCGGCGTCACGATGCCAGCCGTGTTCAGCGACCACATGGTCCTCCAGCGCGACCGAGCCGTCCGCGTCTGGGGCTGGGCGGCGCCGGGCGAAGAGGTCCGCGTGTTTATCGACGACCAGCGCTGGGTCACGAACGCCGGGCCGGAAGGCGACTGGTCCGTCAAGCTCTCTGCGCACGCGGCCGGAGGGCCGTTCGAACTCACCGTGCAGGGCGAGAACAAGACCGTCTTCAAGGACGTGCTCTACGGCGACGTCTGGGTCTGCTCGGGCCAGTCCAACATGCAGATGCAGCTCAACCAGGTCAAGGACGCAACCGCCGAGGTGCTGGCCGCTTCGCACCCGAAGGTCAGACTGTTCCAGACGCCCATGACCTCAAAGGAGTCTCCGCTCGCGACCGTCGGCTCGGGCTGGACGGAGTGCAACCCCCAGACCGCAGCCCAGTTCTCCGCCGTCGCCTACTTCTTTGGCCGCGAACTGAGCGACCGCACCGGCGTGCCGGTCGGGCTGATCAACACTTCGTGGGGCGGGACCCCAGTCGAGTCGTGGATCTCGCGCCCGTCGCTGCGAAAGATCCCCGAGACGAGCCGAATGCTCGACGACCACTTGGAGCGCATGGCGAACGCGGAACTCATGGCCTCCGCGACCGGCGCGCAGAAAAGCCCTTCGTGGTTCCCGGGCGCGCTCTACAACGCGATGATCGCGCCGTTCACCAAGTTCGCGATCTGCGGCGCGATCTGGTACCAGGGCGAGTCGAACGCCGACAACCCTTCGCTCTACCAGCGCACCTTCCCCGCGATGATCCGAGACTGGCGCAGGTCCTGGGGCCAGGGCGACTTCCCGTTCTACTTCGTGCAGCTCGCGAGCTTCGTCGGCAACGACGGATGGCCCGGGCTGCGCGAGGCGCAGGCGATGGCGCTCGACCTCGACAACACCGGCATGGCCGTCGCGATCGACATCGGCGATACGAACGACATCCACCCGAAGAACAAGCAAGAGGTCGGGCGGCGGCTCGCCCTCTGGGCCCTGAGGGACGTCTACAAGCTAAAGCTGGTCGTCTCAGGCCCGCTCTTCTCCGGCATGGCGACCAAGGGCGCCAAGATCGAGATCTCGTTCGACTACGGCGTTGGGCTAAAGACGACCGACGGGGCCCCGCCGATGGGCTTTGAGATCGCAGGCGCGGACGGCAACTTCGTAGCGGCGACGGCCCAGATCGTCGGCGACAAGCTCGTGGTCTGGAGCCCGATGGTCGAGCTGCCGATGGCCGTGCGCTACGCCTGGGCCTCGGACCCCAAGCTCAACCTCGTCAACGCCGCAGGACTGCCAGCGAGCCCGTTCCGGACGGATAGGGGCTGAACGGTAGCTGTCCGGTAGCTTTCCAGTTGCTTTCCAGTGGCCTTCCGGTGGCCGGAAAAAGACGAAGCCCTCGGCAATTGGGCAGCAACTGGACAGCTATCCGACAGCCCCCCTCAGTCCACGGCCATCGGCATGACCACGCAGAAGTGGTCGTCGCCGCCTTCCGTCGGCCTTAACACCGCTGGGCGCGAGGGCTCGGTCATCTCCGCCTTCACCCCGTCGCATTCCATCGCCGACAGCGCCTCCATGATGTACTGGCCGTTGAACGCGATCTTCAGCTCGCCGTTCTTGCTCACGCACGCGACCTCTTCCTTCGCCTCGCCCTTGTCCTCGCTACGAGAGGAGATCACCACGACGTCGCCCTGACCCGTGAACTTCACGCGGTTCGCGTTGTCCTTGGCCAGGATCAGCGCGCGGCGCAGGTTGCTCTGGAACTCGCCCCGGTCGACCGTCCACACTCGCGTGTGCTCCGCGGGCACGACCCGCTCCCAGTTCGGGTACTGACCGTTCAGCAGCTGCGAGACCACCTTGCTCTTGCCCGTGTCTACGGAGAGGCGGGAGTCGTCGAACTTCACGGTGATCGTCTCGTCGTCGGCCAAAGGCAGCTGCCGCATCGCCTTGAGCGCCTTCTCGGGCACCGTCACGTCCAGCTTGGACCCGATGCCGCCACGGTGGATCTTGTGCACCGCGAGCCGGTGGGTGTCGGTCGCCACCAGCGTCAGAACCTCGCCGTCGTAGTGGAACAGAACCCCCGTGAGCACGGGCCGGCTGGAATCGTCCGAGCACGCGTAGTGGACCCCTTGCACCGCGCGGCGGAACTCCCCGAACGGGAGCGAGAGCGTGGCGGACTCCTTGACCTCAGGGATCGGAGGGAACTCGTCCGCGTTCAGCGCCATCATCTTGAACTCCGAGTGGGCGCAGCGGATGAAAACAGACGTCCCCTCAAGCTCGATCAGGATCTCGCCGTCCGGCAGCGAAGAGACGATCTCGTTCAGCAACTGGCGCTGGACGCAGATTGCGCCGGGCGCCTTGACGTTCGCCGGGCACACGCTCTCGGCCCACATCTCGCCGTCGCAGCCCACGAGCCCAAGGCCGCCGCTCTCGGCCTTCAGCCGGATGGCGGAGAGCACGGGCAGCGCTGCGCGCGTGCTGCTGGCAGTGGACGCCAGGCTCAGGGCGTCCGCGAGGTCCTTTCTAGCTACGGTGACTTTCATGCTGTTCTGCTCTTCTTAGCCCTGGATGGGCAGATGGTACTGCAGGTGCATCGGGTCGGGCGAGTTCTGCTCGATCCGGGCGCCTTTCGTCCGCATTTTCGTAAGGATACGCTGTGAGCACTCCTCCGTGAGCGCCAAGTCGTCGCATTCCCGCAGGAGCTCGAGGGTCTTCCGCAGCGTGTACATCTCGTGGCTCAGCTCAGGGTCGCTCATCGCCTTGGCCTCCAGTTCGCCGGCCAGCTCTTCCGGGAGCTCTTCGCCAACGTACAGGTCGACCAGCTTTTTGTAGGTTTCTTCGTTCATGTCATTTTCTCCAACGATCCGCCCAGCTTGTCCCGGAGAGCCCGCCGACCGCGGTAGAGCCGCGACTTCAGTGCCGGGACGCTGATGCTCAGCATCTCGGCAGCCTCCTTGGCGGAGATGTTCTCCAGGTCACACAGGATCAAGGGCTCGCGGTACTCCACCTGCAGGTCCTGTAGCGCCTGCTGGACGGTGATCTTCAGCGCCGCCCGCTCCTCGACTCCCGTGTAGTGCGTGTCTGGGGGCAGCTCTAAGAGCTTGTGCTGGCGCATCTTGTCGATGCACAGGTTCCGCGCTATCCTGAATATCCAGGTCTTGAACGCCCCGTCGGCCCGAAGGTCGGTTGACCGTCTGAGGACGCGGAGGAAGGTCTCCGCAGTCGCGTCCTCAGCGTCCGCCCGGTTCCCCAGCATCCTGAACGTATACCGGAAGATCTTGTCTCCGTATATCTCGTACAGGCCGCCTAGGGCGTTCGGATCGCCGTTCGCGAGTGCGTTCAACCAGCGCTTTTCAGCCAGCGTTTCGTCTTTTGAACTGCTCGACATAACAGACGTGGATCGATCCGGTTTGGACGCGCGGAAGTATAGCCCGCTTAACCGCAGGTTCAAGACGGCGTTTCTGAACCCTTCTACCCCGGTTTTCCCACCCTCCTCGCCGCTCCACACGCCCCGGCCTCCTCCGGAGCCCACAGGTACCATCCCTTCCGAGCGCGCTCGTAGCTCAGCGGATAGAGCACCAGCTTGCGGAGCTGGGGGTCGGAGGTTCGAATCCTCTCGAGCGCGCCAACCTCCACAAGCTCCAGTCCTACTCGGCCCCCCGCAAAACTACCTGATTGTTGACAAATCCGCCACTCCCGTGCAACCCCTTGCGCTATCATGCGTCAGATAGCCTGTAGAACAAGGGACCGAAAAGGACACAGGGTCAACGAGAGCTGCGCGAAAGTGATCAAAACCGGGACAAAACTGCTTCAAAAAACGGGAGAAAACGGGAGTAAACGGGAGAAACGATAGGGCGCGGAAAGGAACGGTCGAAGGGCCGACCTAACCCACCCCGCAAAAACACCGATAACTCCAATGGACCGGGGGTGCGCCCGGCTGGTATGACTGCGCTTCAAAAAATCCTCAGGCACACGGACCTCTTGCTCGGTGCGGCGATGTTGGTCGTCGTCTCGATGCTCATCCTTCCGCTGCCTCACTGGGGGCTCGACGTCGGGCTCGTCATCGCCATCGCCGCGTCCGTCGTCATCATCCTGACAGCCGTCAACGTCACCGACCCCCTACAGTTCAGCGTCTTCCCTTCCCTGCTCCTTATCACGACCCTCTTCCGCCTCGCGCTGAGCATCGCCGCCACCAAGCTCATCCTGGGCACCGGCGACGGAGGCCGCGTCATCCAGACCTTCGGCGAGTTCGTGCTCGGCGGCGACTTCGTCGTCGGGTTCGTCGCGTTCCTCATCCTGATGATCGTGCAGTTCATCGTCATCACCAACGGCGCCACCCGCGTCTCCGAGGTCGTCGCCAGGTTCACCCTCGACGCGATGCCAGGCAAACAGATGGCGATCGACGCCGACCTCGCCAGCGGCCTCATCGACGAGCACCAGGCCCGAGCCCGCCGTAAGCAGGTCAAGCTCGAGGCCGACTTCTACGGCGCGATGGACGGCGCCTCCAAGTTCGTCAAGGGCGACGCGATCGCCTCGCTCCTCATCATCGTCGTCAACATCATCGGCGGCTTCGTCGTCGGGTTCACTCGAGGCTCCGGCGACGCGATGACCATCCTGCAGACCTACGCGATGCTGAGCGTCGGCGAAGGGCTCGTCTCGCAGATCCCTGCGCTCCTCATCTCGACCGCCAGCGGCCTCCTGGTCACGCGGGCCGGGCAGGAGCGCGGTATGGGCGGCACCGTCGTCACGCAGCTCCTCGGACAGCACAAGGCTCTCGCAGCGGCGGGCGTCGGCATCGCCCTGTTCGGGCTCGTGCCAGGCTTCCCTCTCACCATCTTCGTGGCGATCGGAGGGGCGCTCTTCATGGCGAGCCGCATCCTCGGCAACAGCCCCGGCATCAAGGAGGCGCTCAAGACCGACGAAGAGCGCGCGCTCGACGCCGCCGCCAAGCTCTCAACGCACCCGCACTCCCCCGCCGGCCCCGAGGCCGTCATGCCCCTCATCCAAGTCGACACTTTGGAGATCGAGATCGGATACGCGCTTACCAAGCTCGCGGACGCGAGGGTCGGTGGCGACCTTCCAGAGCGCGTCAGCGCGACGCGCAGGCAGGTCGCGGTAGAGCTCGGCTTCGTGATGCCGAGCGTGCGGATCCGCGACAACAGCGAGCTCCAACCGAACCAGTACGTCATCAAGGTGCGCGGCGAAGAGGTCGCCAAGGCAGAGGCCAACCCCGAAAAGCTGCTCGCCATCAACAGCGGCGCGACGATCGGCACCGTCGCCGGAATCCCGACGGTCGAGCCCGTGTTCGGCCTGCAAGCGCTCTGGATCGACCCAGGCATGAGAGAGCAGGCCGAGAGGAACGGCTACACCGTAGTCGAGCCGAGCGCGATGATTGCGACGCACCTCGCCGAGACCGTCAAGGTCTTTGCCGCCGAGCTCCTCAGCCGCCAGGACGTGAGCGCGCTGCTCGACAACGCCAAGGCGGTGAACGAGACGGTCGTCACAGAGCTCGTGCCCAACGTCGTGCAGATCGGCGACGTGCAGAAGGTGCTCCAGCACCTCTTGCGCGAGCGCGTGCCGATCCGCGACCTTGTCACGATCCTCGAAACGATGGCGGACTTCGCAGGGCGCGTCAAGGACAACGAACAGCTCGGCGAGCTCGTCCGCGCCGCGATCGCCAGGACGATCACGCGGCAGTTCATCGACGAGAGCAACAAGGTCTATTGCATCACGCTCGAAGCGCCGCTGGAAAGGTCCCTCCAAGAGGCGGTCCAGCACACAGCGGGAGGCTCCGTGCTGGCGGTCGAGCCCGAAGTGCAGCAGCGGCTCGTGCGCGACCTCCAAAAGACCGCAGAGAAGGCGATGGCCGAGGGAAAGCAGCCTGTGCTCATCTGCGGCAACACGCTTCGGCTCCCTCTGCGAAAGCTGCTCGAGCGCAACATCCCCAACTTGCACGTGCTCGCCTACAACGAGGTCTCCGCACAGGCTGACGTCGAGTTCGTCGGTCAGCTCGCGGCGGCTTAGGGCGCATGCCCACCCCTGGGACATAATCGGGGAGTGAAGGACGATCTCCCTGTCAGGGCGGCCATCTGCGAGGTCGGCGCGAGGCTGTGGCAAAAGGGGCTGATCAGCGGCAACGAAGGCAACATCACCGCTCGCACAGGCCCGGACACGGTCCTTGCGACGCCCAGCGGACTGAGCAAGGGCCACCTGCTGCCCGACCAGATGGTCGAGATCGACCTGGAGGGCAACCCGACGGGCGGCGGCGCGCCGAGCACGGAGATCAAGATCCACCTGCAGGCGTATCGCCAGCGCGAAGACTGCACCGCGGTCGTGCACGCGCACCCGCCCATCGCGATCGCGTTCACGCTCTGCGGTGAGAAGGTCCCGGACGACGTCCTGCCCGAAGCGGCCTATGTGCTGGGGCACGTTCCGACCGTGCCGTTCGGCATGCCCGGCACGAGAGACCTCTCAGACAAGCTTGCGCCGTACTTGGACGGTCACAAGACCTTTCTGCTCAGCCACCACGGCGCAGTCGCACTCGGCAAGGACGTGTTCGACGCGTGCTACAGGATGGAGTGCCTCGAGAGCGTTTGCAGGGTCCTCTTCACGGCGAAGCTGCTCGGCAAGGTCTGCCCCATGCCGGCGGAGGCGCTTGAGAAGTTCACTGCGATGGCGATGGACGGGAGTTTCCGCTGATGGCGAAGAAGTACCAGGCGCCGCGCGGCACACACGACGTCCTGCCAGCCGACGCCCCCGCATGGCAGTTCGTGGAGCGGACGTTCGGGGACCTCGCGGCGCTCTACGGCTACCAGGAGATCAGGACGCCGGTCTTCGAAGACACCGAGCTGTTCGTGCGTTCCAGCGGCGAGACGAGCGAGATCGTCACCAAACAGATGTACGAGTTCACAGACAAGGGCGGCCGAAGCGTCACGCTGAAGCCGGAAGAGACCGCCCCGGCGGTCCGCGCCTACCTCGAACACGGACTCGGCCAGCCAGGACAAGTGACGCGGCTCTGGTACCTCACGCCGATCTTTCGCTATGAGCGCCCGCAGAAGGGCCGCTTCCGCCAGGCGCACCAAGTCGGGCTCGAGCTGATCGGGACCTCCTCGCCGGCGGCCGACGCGGAGATCATCGAGGTCACCGTAGAGTTCTACAAGCGGCTCGGGCTGAACGGGCTCAAGGTGCTGCTCAACTGCATCGGCCGCGCCGGCGCACGCGCGAAGTTTGGTGAGGCTGTGCTCGAGCACATCAATGGCTGGCTGAAGGACCAGACGCAAGAGGCGCAGGAAAAAGCAAGGAAGAACCCGCTGCGGCTCCTCGACACGAAGGACGAAGACCTGCTCAAGGTGCTGAAAGGCGCGCCGCGCGTGCTCGACTTCCTCGACGACGACAGCCGTGCGCACTTTGAGGGCGTCAAGAAGTCACTGGATGAGGCAGATGTTGCCTATGAAGTGCGGCCCGACATCGTCCGGGGACTCGACTATTACACCGACACCGTCTTCGAAGTGCAGAGCGACGCGCTCGGCT
The DNA here is from genome assembly GCA_946479035.1 of uncultured Chthonomonadaceae bacterium. Next base: position 17,893 of record CAMLDW010000010.1, read on the forward strand.
CGCAGAACTCGCTCTGCGGCGGTGGGCGGTACGACTGGCTCGTCAAAGAGCTGGGCGGGCCGGACACGCCGAGCGTCGGGGTGGCGATGGGCATCGAGCGAGCGGTCATGGTGATGCAGGAAGGCGGCACGGCCGTGCCCCAGAGCCCTCTTCCGGTGTTCGTCGTCTCTGCAACCGAGGGCGCACGCTCTGCCGCGACCAGCGCCGCCAGAGAGCTGCGGGCCGCAGGCATCGCCGCGCTCACCGACATCGAAGCGCGGCCGCTCAAGCACCAGATGAAACAGGCGGACCGCTCGGGCGCGCGGATCGCCGTGCTGCTCGGCGACGAGGAGATCGCCCAAGGCTGCGCGACGATCAAGGACCTGAAAACTGGCGAGCAGCAGAGCGTACAGCGTTCGGAGATCGTAAAGGTACTGAGAACGAACCGATGAAGCGCGCACTGCTCTTTCTCACCGTGGCGGCGTGCGGCATCGTTCGCGCCCAAACGCCGGAGGTCGCGATCTTCGCGGACCTGCGGCCGACGTGGTTCGTCGAGACGGGCGACCAGAACCGGATCCGTTGGTACGATCCGCACGGCAACTACAGCGTGATCGGGTTCCACATGGTCCTCGAGACCGGCAACGTCGTGTACGTCACGCAGCGGTTGGAGAGGGTCGACAACGGCGGCGACCCCGACTCGATCGACGAGGCGTACATCGAGAGCCGCGGGCTCTGGCGCATCGGCAAGCAGTACCTGCCGTTCGGCCAACAGGACATTCTGCGGGAGACCGTGCCTGCGCTGCGCTACGACACGCAGCTGCTTTTCGACGCGATCCCGATCTCGATCGCCGTCAGCGACAACCGCGAGGGCCTCACGCACGGCATCGTCGCGCGCATCGGGGGCGACCTCGGCGTGAGCATCGCGACGGGCGACAACTTCGGGATCCAGGGGAGCTCTCTGACGCAGTTCCGTCGCCCAGTGGATGCGCCGGGCCGCGGGCGCGGGTACAAGCGCGCGGTCGGGCTCGACACGAAGTACGGCTGGCGCGGCGGGGTCGTAGAAGCCGAGTGGCTCATGCTGTTCGACGGCAACACCGCGCTCGACGCAGAACAGAACCTGAGCGACCTCCGCTATCGGTTTACCACGAAGGGAACGAACTTCCCCGTGACGCTCGGCTGGTCGCGCTCCTGGGACCAGCACAAGGACTGGTACAGGGCGTTCATGGAGATCCCCGTCGGCACCAAGGTCGTGTGGGAGCCGTTCGTGCGGATCCAGGGCCTCAACTGGCAGGACTTCGGACTGACCGCGAGGATCAGGCTGTGAAGGTCCTCTTCGGCCCAGTGCAGATCGTCGCGCTCGTCCTGGCGGTCGCGGGGATCTTCCTCGGGCAGTCCGCGCTCGTCGCGCTGGGTGTGGTCGGATGGCTCGGTGCGGCCGCGGTCGGCGTGATCAAGCAGACGGGAGCGGCGCGCAACGCCCCGGAGCTGAAGCCCGAGTCGCGGATCCTGATCAGGCCGTTAGAGGACCTTCGCAACGACATCCTCAAGCTCGTCGAAGAGAACCGGACGAACGCGTCCGTCACGGTCGTCGGTCGGGAGGCGCTCAACGAGGCCGACGAGCTGATCCGCCGCGCCGAGACGTTCGCCGCGTCGCTCGGAAACGTGAAGAAGACCAAGAACGCGCTCTACGAGTCGCAAAAGCAGATCGAGCTGCTCAGCGAAACGCTCGCCAAGAGCCAGTCCGAGAAGGAAAAGGAGTCGCTCCGTCAGGCGATCGGCGCGCGGCAGGAGGAGGCGGCATCGATGCAGAAGGCGCTCGACTCGGTCGACGCGACGCGCGCAAAGATCAAGGACGCCGAGGGCGAGCTGCAAGGGATCAAGTCGCAGCTCACCACGGCCGCGCTCACAGGCCAGCCGGACAGCCTGGACACCGAAGGGCTCAGCGGCATGGTCGGGCGCATTCGTTCTCTGTCAAGCTCCATCGAAGAGGCGGAAGGGATGAAGGAACGGACCTGATGAGCACGGGGCGACGCGCTTACAACCTGTTGCGCGCCTACGTCGGGCGCGAATGGGACCGCATCAAGAACTGGGAACGGCTCGATGCGCTCAAAGAGCTCGACAAGGAGGGCGAGACTGTTCCACCGACGGAGCCGGAAGCGCCAGAGCCGGACCCGAACAAGACCGTCGTGTACATTCCCGAAGGCACCACGCGCGAACAGGCAGCGGCGCACGTGTTGGGAGTGAAGGATGGCGCTGGGTTTGCGGAGATACGGCTCGCGTTCGTCAAACTCAGCCGTCGGAGCAGCCCCGACAACTTCAAGGCCGGGACGCCGGAGCGCGACCAGGCGCGCGACATCTACCGCAAGGTCCACTGGGCGTACAGGACCCTGACCGACGGAATGTCGGACTCTGAGAAGCGGTTCGGCTCACTCGAGATCGACTGACGCTGCCTTGAGCCCGCGCTGAACGCCTCGACCGAGCCTCGCCCGCGCATCCTTGCGAACCCCTCTTCCAATTGCGATCTGTTGGAGTTCTCGACGCACACGAACAGCGCACAGCACCGTCACACAGCCTCTGGCCTAAAGCGCGACCAATCGCCGAGGTACATCACCTCTTCTTCGAGCTGCACACCGAACCTCTCGCGCACGGTCTTCTTCGCGTACTCGGCGAGCTGTCGGATCGTCGCGGCCTTCGCCCCACCGACGTTCACGATGAAGTTCGCGTGCTTCCTGGCGATCATCGCTTTGCCGTAGCGGAACCCGCGCAGCCCGACTGCCTCGATCAAGTATCCCGCCGGCACCACGCCAGCCTCCTTCATGCGCACGGGCAGGGTCTCGAGCGAGGCCGCGAGCTCTTTGTCCAGCACGTTCTTGAAGAAGCTGCCCGCGCTGGCCGGAGGCGGCTGCTTGCTGATCCGCTGCCTCTGGTAGTCGCGCGCCTCGTCGTACGAAGTCTTCATGCTCCCCTTGGGCATCTTGAACCTCGCGCGCACGAGCGCGCACTGCGGCGGGTCGTCGCGCCGCAGGAGGGAGTCGCGGTAGGAGAAGTGCATGAAGGACGGCTCCACCCACTGCCTCTTGCCTTCGTACACGACCTCCAGGCCGGAGAGGAACTCCGAGATGTTGCTCCGGTACGCGCCGGCGTTGCTCACGAGCGCGCCGCCGAGAGAGCCAGGGATTCCCACTGCGAACTCCAGCCCTTTCAGGCCCGCCTGCACGGTCTTGAGGAAGAGGTCTTGGAAGGCGCACCCGCAGTCCGCGGTGACCTCCCCCTCGCGCACTTCGATGGAGGACGCCGCGTTCAGCACCGTGAGGCCCTTCACGCCGTCGTCGGAAGGAAGCACGTTGCTCCCTGAGCCGAGGACAGTCGTGTGCAATCCCTCTCCCTGCGCGAAGCCCGCGACCTGCGCGAGCGCGTCCGCGTTGCGCGCAAAGAAGAACAGCTCCGCACTGCCACCCGCGCGCAGCGTCGTGTAGGGCGCGAGCCGCACCGCCTTCTTCATCTGGTCACGCACGGTTTCCTCCGGTCACCCGAGGATCCTTCGCTCTGCTGATGCTGGGCTCTGAGACGTAAAGCGGTAAGAGCTGCTCCGGGGCGACGGCAGCGAACGGGAACAGCGCCGCCGCGCGACTGGCCAGAGGCAGGCGCTGGTCTGCCATGGCGCTTCCGTACCCTGTCGCGCCGCTTGGAACCGAGTCCACGACGGCGGGCTCCTTGCCAGGCGTTCGCACGTAGAACTCGCCCTTGCGGCTAGGCACCACGACCGTGCTGGTCGGGTCGATCAGGTCGAACGACGAAACTCCAGCGGCCTGCGCGCGCATGGCGAAAGCCATCGTCTTGGCGATCGTCACGCCGACCTTGACTCCAGTAAAGCTCCCCGGCCCGAGGTCTGCGACAAACATCCGAACGTCGCGGAGCGAAATCCCGCGCTGCCGCATCATCTGTTCGAGCAGGAACAGGCAGACACCGCTCGCCCTCTGGTTCGCGTCCTGCGCGCCCTCTGCGACGAGCTTGCCGCCGTCCAGCAGGGCGACGCTGGCGAGTGGGCTCGAGGTGCTAAAGACGACGGTCACTGCGCGATCTCGACCGCCAAGTAGTCGCGAAGCTTTTCCATCGCTTTGCGGTCCGATTCGAGCGCTGTTGCAGAGCTGCTCGAGTAGTCGATCTGCCAGACGATCGTACCGAGGGTGCCGACGATGTGCCACACGCAAGCCTCGGCCCCTTTCTCGTCCTTGCCGGTGCGCAGGGTGCTGGCGACCAGCGAGCCGGACTTCATCACGGTCGGGGTCTGGTCCGTGCGCAGCGCCACGATAGAAAAGCGAGTCAGAGCGGACTCGCTCGCCTCGTTCAACACAGAGGCGAGCTGCGATCGGCCCCCAGCCGAGAACTTGATCTGGACGGTCCCCTTCAGCTTTTCGTTTGCGATGACCGTTGCGTCGCCGTCCACCTTCAGCGTCCACCCGTCGGGCATGTATACGTTTATCGCGTTACCGAGCGCGGAGACGTGCGCGACGTTCTTGGTGCGGACGGGGATGTTCGTCTTCGCGTCTGGCTTGAGGGCCGTGATGCGCTGTCCGCCGGAGCCGGTGGTCTGGCTGCCACCGTTGCGGTTGGGGTCCTCGGCCATCGGCAGTTCGCCGTTTGTCGTCCTAAGGCTGAGCAGCACCGCTCGCCACGCGTCCTCCGCCTCTTGCGCGGTCTTTGCGCTCGAGTTGACGCGGAAGTTCAGCTTGTTGTCGGTCGCGGTGTAGAGCAGCCCGACAAAGATGCTCATCTCCTGCGCGCCTTCTGTGTAGTCGATCCGGCTCAGCAAGAGCGGCACGCCGAGGATCGTCTCCTCCCACTGCCGGGTCATGTGTCGCGCCATCTGAAGGGTCACCTCTTTTTGAAGGCCCTGCCACACGTCCTTGCCCTGGCGGAACGACGTGCGGAAAATCTGCACCACCGCTTTTGAGCCGTCGGAGAGGGGGATCTCAAGGTCGGTCGAGTACTTCTGCTTCTTGAGGGTCCACGAGGCCGGGTGCTGGAAAATGAGGCCGAGATCGTCGTCACGAAACGTCTTGGCCTGTTGAGCGCCGCCCAGGACGCCCACGACGATTACCGACGCGATCAAAGACATACCCACCTGTGAGACGTGCGGAAGCTGGCCTCCGCTTCGCACCGTCCCTCCCACAAGCTACCACGAACGCGCTGGAATCCGAACGCCGACACAGGACTCACCGGCCCTGGGTAGCATCGTTCGGTGCAAGCGGGCCATCGCATGGAGCGCGAAATGCGGGAGCAGCCCGCGGTGGTCGCCTCGAACGCCGAGCGCTACCTCGAAGAGCTGAGGGGCGCGCTCCGTGGCCGCAAGTTCGAGATGGCGCTCCTCGCGGCCCGGGGCTCATCCGACAACGCCGCTCTCTACGCCCGCTATCTGATCGAGATCAACCTGGGCATCCCGGTCTCTCTGGCCGCCCCTTCGGTGATCACGAAGTTCGGGACTGACATGAGCTACCCGCGGTGCCTGGCGATCGGCATTTCGCAGAGCGGCGCTGCGCCGGACGTCAGCGAAGTGCTGGCTCACCTGCGGTCCAAGGGCCACGCGACCCTGGCCATTACCAACACGGCCGGCTCGCGCCTGACTCAAGTCGCCGAGCACACGCTCTTGTTGGGGGCCGGCGAGGAGTCCTCGGTCGCCGCGACGAAGACCTACACGGCCTCTTTGCTCGCGCTCTACCAGCTCGTCCGCGCGCTCGGGGCGAAGCTTCCCGCGCCCCAGCTTCCCGACGACGCTTTCCTCGCAAGCGCGGACGCGGCTGCGCAAGAGGCATGCAAGCACGTGCTTCGAAGCTCGATCGTGTTCGCCCTGGCGCGCGCCTACAGCTTTTGCTCGGCGCTGGAGACGGCGCTCAAGCTGATGGAGTGCGCGCTCTTGCCGTGCAAGCCGTTCTCGACTGCAGACTTCGAGCACGGCCCGAAGGCTCTCGCCACCCACGGCACAGCCGCGCTCGTTTTCGGCGACGTGCCGGAGAGCCTGGCCGACAGCGGCTCATCCATAGTCCAGTTTCCGCGAACGTCCACCGCCGAGTGCCAACCGATGTTCGACGCGCTCTTCGGCCAGTGGCTCGCCCTGCACGCGGCGCGCGCCCGCGGCCTCGACCCGGACAAGCCGCAAAACCTCTCCAAAGTCACAAAGACCGTGTAGGTCAGCGTGTTGGCCCGATCCGGAACGCGACCTCTTCGACTGCGCTGCACTCTTGAGAGCTCACTGACTGCACGAACCCCGGCCCTTGCGCCAACAGGTCCAAGAACCGGCCCACGGACTCGCCTTGCGCCACGCCTTCTACAGCGCCGTCCCGCGTGTTCCACACTTCTCCGACGAGGCCGAGCGACTCGCCCACGCGCACCGCGTATGCCCGGAACCCCACGCCCTGCACTCGCCCGAGGACGCGGAACGACGTCGCCGTCATCGTTCGACGCCCTGGTAGTCGACAGGGCGAAGGTAGAACTCGTGCAGGCCCGTGTCGCTCAGCATCGCCACCGTCGGCAGGTGCCTCTTCCAGTGCGTGCCCGCGACCTTTTTGCGCACGAGCCTCACTTCCGCCTCAGAAAAGCCCTCCGCGACCAGCTTTGCCTCGCTCCACCCGATGAGAGTCCGCACGAGGATCCGGTCCGCCCTGTCGAAGCTGATCCCAAAGTCGCCTTCGTCGGTCTGCCCTTTCACAAGGTCCGCAGTCGGCACTTTCGTGACGATCACCTCCGGCACCCCTAGCTCTCGCGCCAGCGCCCACACCTGGGTCTTGAAGAGGTCGCCCAGCGGGTTGATCGGCGGCGCGTCGTCCGCGTGCCAAGTGAAGTAGCCGAAGAACCGCTCCGTCTTGTTCCCTGTGCCGATCGGCAGCGCGCGCAACTTGGCCGACTGGTCGAACAGGACCGTCGTCCGGCTGCGCGCACAGACGTTTCCAAGCCGGTTTGGATCCATTTCCGGCTCGTGTGCCCTAAAGTAGCCGTCCACCATAGGCGTGATCTCGATCGTGCGCTCGTTCACTCCCAGCGCGTCGACGACGAGCTGCGCGTGCGTGAGCGACTCCGCCGAAGACAGAGAGTAAGGCAGACGGAAGCAGAACACGTTCTCCGGACCGAACGCGCGCGCGCAAAGATACGCCGCCACCGCCGAGTCCACGCCACCGCTGAGACCCAAGACCGCGCGTCCGATCCCGCGCTTGAGCTGGCACTCGTCCTTCAAGAACTGCACGAGCCAGCGCGCGACGAGGCCCGTCTCCAGACGCAACAAAGGGTCTGGCCCAGGGGCGGGTTCAGCCTGCCGAAATACCGGGATCGGCACGCCCCAAAGCGTACCTGCGGGCCGGAAAAGTCCCGATTTGCCCCGCAAAGCCCCACATAGGTCCCACTCGCGCGACACCGGCTAGACAAGTGCCTTTAGAATAGTACATCAGCCCGAATCTGCTCGGGCTGGGGCTTGGAGTTCAAACATGAAGGTTGCGAAAGTCGTCGTCGCGATCATCTTGACAATCATCGCCGTTTCTATGGCCTGGTGGCTTTTGACCAGCGTGTTCGGGCTGCTCTTCGGCCTGATCAAGTCCATCATCGGCCTTGCGTTCGGCGTTGCAGTGATCGGCGGCCTGGGCTGGGTCATCCTGCGGCTCATCGGACGGAAGTCGCTCTCCGGCGACAAGTACGAGTCGCTCCCCTAGACGGGCCTCCCCAGTTCCACCTTGTGTGCGGGCTAAGATATCGCCATGCACGCCTTGATCCTGTCGCTCCTCCTCGCTGCGCAGCCCACCGTCCAGCGGGACCCTTACGGCGTGCCGCTCATCACTGCCGCGACGGAGCAGGAGGCCTTCTACCAGTTCGGCCACGCTGTAGCAGAGGACCGGCTCTGGCAGATGGAGATGTCGCGCCGCTTGGCGCGCGGGAAGCTCGCCGAGGTCCTCGGCCCGTCCGCTCTCGCTTCAGACCGCAGCGTCGTCAAAACTGGATACACGGACGCAGAGGTCCAAAAGCAGATCGACGCCATGCCCCAGCGCCTCAAGAATGCATTCAACGAGTACTCGCGCGGCGTGAACGACCAGATCGCGGAGCGAAAGGCCGCCGGAACGCTCCCACAAGGCTATGCGGACAGCGGGTTCGAGCCGGAGCCATGGACGCCGCTCGACTCCGCCGCGATCGCCATCAACCTCCTCAGGCAGTTCGGGCGCGGCGGCGCGGGCGAGCTACGTAACTACGCGCTCATGCTCTATCTGAAAGGGCAGCCGTGCAAGGAAAAGCTCTATGACGTCCTCGACGACCTCGCCTGGCAGAACGACCCGGACGCCGTCACGACAGTACGCTCGCAGGACGACCCGCTGCGCGACAACCATCCGGACTTTGGCACGGTCACGCGCGCCCAGACCGAGAGGCACGCCGCGCTGCTCCCGCCCACCAACCTGCTCGAGCTCCTTCCGGCGATCCAGCTCGCCACGGGCGAAGACACCGACCTGATCGCCGAAAAGCTCGGCGCGCCGTACAAGTGGGGGAGCTATGCGATCGTCGTCGCGCCGCAGCGCAGCAAGACCGGAAACGCCCTGCTGCTTTCCGCGCCGCAGATGGGCCACAGCGACCCGAGCGTCGTGCACGAGGTCGCCATCGACTGCCCTTCCTTAAGAGTAGAGGGCATCGACGTGCCTGGCGTGCCTACGGTCGTGATCGGCGCCACACCAAGCTTTGCCTGGGGGCTTACGAGCGGCGTCGCGGACATCGAAGACGTCTTTTTCTCGCCGCTGGTGGACGATGAGACGTACCAGTACGGCAACGACAGGAAGAAGCTCGTAAAGATCGAGCGCACGATCAACGTCAAAGGCGGCGATCCCGTCAAGGTCGAGGTCGTAAGGACGCACTACGGGCCCGTCATCCTCAACAGCCGTGTAGGCAAGTGCGTGTACAGCGTCCAGTCGTCTTTTTGGGGCCGAGAGCTGAGCGCGATCGCTTCCCTCTTCGACCTCTATTCCGCAGCGACTCCGAAAGAGATCGACGCCGCGATCTCGAGCGTGCCCGTCACTTTCAACTTCTTCTACGCGACGACGAAGGGCGAGGTCGGCTATCGCTACGCCGGGCTCGTGCCGCAGCGCGCCAAGGGTTACGACCCGAGGTTCCCTCTGCCGGGCAACCCGGACACGGCGTGGCAGGGCTTCATCGCCGCCGCCTCGATGCCGCACGTCGCCAACCCCGGCGCCTCCATCCTTACCAACTGGAACAACAAGCCCGTCGCGTGGTGGCCCAACCTCGACACGCCCGTCTGGGGCGCGTCCTTCCGCAACGAGGAGCTCAACAACGCGATCCCTGAAGGAAGGCTCGATCGCTTCGACCTCGAGCGCGCGGCGTGGGAGATCGCGCGGCGCGAGACGACGTCCAACGGCGCGTTCATCGGCGACTTCAAGGCGATCCTCGAAGCGCGCGCCAAGCTCGGCTCCACAGACCCGCTCGTCAAGTACCTCGGCGGCTTTGAAGGCTGGGACGTGGACGGCTCCGTCGGCGCGTTGATCTATGACGAGGCCGTGCGCGAGCTCCGCGACGAGCTCTTCCTCCAGTCGACGGGCAACTTTCTCCAGCCGGCGGTGTTCGAGCAGGTCCTGCAGCCGTCCGTGATGCTCAAGGCGCTTCACGGAAAGACGAAGTTCGACTTCCTCGCTGGCCGTAAAGCGTTCGACATCGTCGGCAAAGCAATGGACCAGGCGATGGCCAACCTGAAGGGCGTCAACGGCGACGACCCATCAACGTGGGCGTTCCATCCTGGGGCGATCCAGGTCCACGGACAGAAGCCGATCCCGTACAACAACCGAGGCACGTACATCCAGGTTTTCGAGCTCGCCGTCCTTCCCGTCGGGCGAAGCGTCGCCTCTCCCGGAGTGAGCGAGGTCGGCCCGCACGCGACCGACCAGGCCGACCTCGCGCGCGCGTGGACCTACAAGCCGATGTGGAAGTTCAGGCCGAACTGACCGTCCAAAGGCCCGCTCGCGCTCGGCTCAGGCTTGACACTCACCGACCCTTCAGGTACACAGTCCAGCGGTTGCTCCCGTCGTCTAGCGGTTTAGGACATCGCCCTCTCACGGCGAAGATCGCGGGTTCGAATCCCGTCGGGAGTACCAACCCCTCAAAATGCCTGATCGAATCGTTCTGCTCGGCAGGGCGGGAGTCGGCAAGACTACGCTCGCGCGCCGGCTCGGAGAAACAACGGGCGCTCCCGTCATCTGCCTCGACGCCATGTGGAAACCCGGCTGGACCGCCGCCGACGTGCCCACGTTTCGAGAAACAATCGCGCCGCTCCACTCTGGCGATAGTTGGATCAGCGATGGGAACTTTGCAGACGCCACTTTCGACCTTCGCCTTCCCCGAGCCACCCTCATCCTTTGGCTTGATGCTCCGCGATTGCTGTGCACATGGCGCTCGCTGGGACGTGTCTGTAAACCCGGCGAGCCTCATCGGGCAAGCAATCTGCTAAGCGTGATTCGCTTCATCTGGCGGTTCGATCGGGTGAATCGTCCCAGGATCGAATCCGCCATTCTGCGCTACGGCCCAAATATCCCGGTTCGCAGGATTAACGGCACCAGGCAGATGGCCCGCTTTCTCGCGGAAACTCAGGGTCAACCGGGCGATAAATGAATGAGCCGATGCATCCTTGCTCGGGCCCTATCTTTGGACGGAGCGGGCTCTCTTCACGTCTGGGCGCGCTAACAACCTGCGTCAGCCGATTCATGGACACGAAAGGGCGAACTTGCAATCCCGCACTTTAAGCCGCACACTTATGGGCAAGAAGACAATGATACACATCTACGGAACGTTCACAGATCCGCACGAGGCGGAAAAGGCTGCAGGCGCCTTGCTCGACCACGGCGTCCAGCCCGAGCACATCAGCATCATTCTTCCTGAAGGGTTTGGCCCAAAGAAGGTTAGCGAAGTCAAAGACGAGATCAACATGGAGCGCAAGGCCACCGGCGGGATCACGACGACCACAGGCGCTGACGCGGCCACTGGTTCGGCAAAGGGCGCAGGCATCGGGCTGCTTGCAGGGACCCTTGCCGCCCTCGCAGCGGTGTTCATTCCCGGAATCGGCCTCGTCATCGGCGGTGGAACGCTCGCGCTCGCCCTCGGTGGCGTCGCAGGCGCGACGGCGGCGGGCGCAATCTCCGGCGGCGTGACCGGTTACCTCAAGGACCAAGGCGTGCCTGAGCAAGGGATCAAGCACTTCCACTCGGTCTTGCAGTCCGGCGGAGCGATGATCACGGTCTCACCGACCGACGAGCACACCGGCTCATCAAAGATCGAGTCCGTGCTTCAGAAGTACGGCGGAATCGTCTCCATGTTCCCACAGGGGCCCGGAGTCGTGATCCTGTCCGAGAACGAGTTCCCGATCAGCACGACGGTATTGCGTTAACGCGCGAATCCAAGGGTGCCCCGTCTGTCCGCGCCGCCAAGAGACTCGTGCCATGTAGACGCCTTCGCAGCAGACCGGGAGCGACGAAGGGTGCCAGCCGTCTGGCTACTTGCGCGCGCACCTCCTCCGCCAAGCTCGTCTTGGCGTAGGAGCTGCGCTTGCTATCCCGGAGCAAGCCTCCGTCCCGGCAACCAGCGGCCAGTGAGCGCTCGAACCGAGCAGAGGCACGTCAGCTTGAGGCTCATGCCCGACCGCGCCCGGCAAGTAGACCGGGGGCCTTTGCATCGGGGAGGCCTGGCGTTGTATCCTAAACCCCAGGAAGCTCGCTGGCCCGCCCATGGGCCGCGGCCCGTTTTTGCGGAGGACACCCTTGAAGAACTATCCCACCGACAAGATCAGAAACGTTGCCATTGTAGGCCACGGTGGCGTCGGAAAAACGATGCTCGTGGAGCACATGCTCTACACCGCAGGCGCCACCGAAAGAGTCGGCAAGACCGCCGACGGCAACACGCAGAGCGACCACGACCCGCTCGAGGTCAAGCGCAAGATCAGCATCACCGCCTCCATCCTCCCTATCGAGTGGCACGATCACAAGATCAACCTCATCGACGTCCCCGGCTATCCGGACTTCATCGGCGACCTCCACGCCGTCGGGCGCGTCGTCAACGCGATGATCATCGTCTGCGAGGCAAAGCGCGACCTGGACGTCGGGTTCGACCTCGCATGGGAGGTCGCAGAGAAGTACGGCCTTCCCCGCTGCATCTTCATCAACAAGCTCGAGCGCGACAACGCCGACTACACCGGCCTCATCGACACCCTGCACGAGCGCTACGGCCACAAGATCGTCAACGTCCAGATCCCGATCGGCCACCAGGCTGCCTTTAGTGGCGTGCTCGACCTGCTCAACATGAAGGTGTATAAGGGCAAGGACCGCGGAGTCGAGATCGAGGACATTCCTACCGGATATGCTCAAGAGGCCGCCGAGCGGCGCGAAAAAATGATGGACGCCGCCGCGGAGGGCGACGAAGACCTGATGGTGAAGTACCTCGAGGGCGAGACGCTCACTCCCGAAGAGATCGAGCGCGGGCTCCTGCTCGGGACCAAAGAGAGCCGCGTCATCCCGGTGCTCCTCGGCTCGGCCGAGAGCGGCATCGGCGTCGCGACGCTCCTCGACCGCATCGTCGGCGAGCTCCCTGCGCCGGACTATGGTCCTGTCAAGGCAGGCGACAAAGAGATCAAGGCGGACCCCAGCGGCCCGCTCGCCGCGTTCTGCTTCAAGACCACCGCAGACCCGTTCGTCGGCAAGATCAACTACGTACGCCTCTTCCGAGGCACGCTCAAGGCCGACGACCACGTCCAGAACGTCAATCGCGACAAGGACGAACGGATCCACAACCTCTTCCAGCCGCACGGAAAGCAGCAGGAGGTCGCGACGACCTTCGTGGCGGGCGACATCTGCGCCATCGCCAAGCTGCACGACACCCACACCGGCGACTCGCTCTGCGACGCGAAGAACCAAGTGACCTTTGCGCCCGTCGAGTTTCCGTCACCGATCTACCGCGTAGCGATCAAGCCGGTCACCAAGGCCGACGAGGACAAGCTCGGCGGCGCGCTGGAGCGCATTCTGGAAGAGGACCCGACGCTCCACTACGCGCGCGACATGGAACTGCACCAGGAGATACTCGAAGGGATGGGCGACATCCATCTCGACACCGCCATCGACAAGCTTCGCGAGCGCTTCGGCGTCAGCGTCACGACGGTCGAGGCGAGGGTCCCGTACCGGGAGACGATCAAGAAGACCTCGCAGGCGCAGGGCCGGTTCAAGCGCCAGACGGGCGGCCGCGGACAGTACGGCGACTGCTGGCTGCGCCTTGAGCCCGCGACCCGGGGCGAGGGCTACTCGTTCACAAGCGAGGTCGTCGGCGGTTCGATCCCCAAGAACTTCATCCCCGCCGTCGAGAAGGGCGTCAAGGAGACCCTGGACAAGGGGTTCCTCGCCGGTTACCCGGTCGTCGACGTGAAGGCGTTCGTGTATGACGGCTCGTACCACGACGTCGATTCCAGCGAAATGGCGTTCAAGCTCGCCGGAGCGATCGCCTTCAAGAGCGCCGCGGCGAACGCCAGCCCGGCGATCCTCGAGCCGATCCTAGAGGTCGAGGTGGACGTGCCGGACGAGTCCGTCGGCGACGTCGTCGGCGACCTCAACGGTCGCCGTGCGCACTTGCAGGGCATGGAGCCCGTATCTCCCGGCAAGACCACCGTGCGCGCGAAGGTCCCGATGGCGACGATGATGCGATACGCGCTCGACCTGCGCTCGATCACAAAGGGCCGCGGCCGCTTCCGCTCGCACGTCTCGCACTACGAGGAGCTGCCGCACAACGAGGCCGACCACCTGATCAAGGCCTACGCCGCCAGCCGGTCGGGAGAAGAAGAAGAGTAAGTCCGCGCCTCCGTTTCGTCGTCCTGAGCCTGTCGAAGGAGCCGAAACGGTGGTGGTGGAGGCCCCCGCGCCTACATCTGCATCGCAGACTCGGCCATCTCCACTTCGGAGACGACGAGCGACATTACTTTGTCCAGGTGCTCGTCCGTCAGTCCTGAGATCGAGCCGAGCATCATGTCCAGGTCGTGCATCGCGCCGTCCGTGCTGTTGCTAAAACCACACCTGTGCGCGATCGCGTCCGACGCGGCCACGACCTTCGTCGTCTCCGGCGTCTCCTGGTCCGCGATCGGGTTGTGGTGGTAGAGGATCGCGTTCTTCATGAGCTGCGGGAGCTTCCAGTGGTCCGCGAGCAGCCCGCCGACGTCCGCGTGGTCGAACTTATAGATGCTCCTCTCCACGCTGTACAATGGCCGCTTCGACTTCTGGCTCGTCTCCACCGCCGCTTGCAGCTCTTGTGGCATGAAGCGGTCGAGCACGAGCAGCCCCACGTCGTGCATGATCCCGGCACAGTACAGCTCCTCCGCCTTTTCGGGAAACCGGATGCGACCGAGGATGCGCGCCGCCGTCGCCACCGCCAGACTGTGCTTCCAAAAGTCGATCTTGCTGAAGCTGGGCGCCTCGCCCTTGCCGGAGGTCATCTGCTGGAAGGCGATCCCAACGACCAGCGATCGGACCGAGTTCATCCCGAGGAACTGCACCGCGCGCCCGATCGTCGGCACCTTCACCCCGCCGTAGTACGCCGAGTTGGCAGCCTTCAGGATCTTTGCCGTGATCGCCGCGTCCTTCGCGATCGCAACCTCGACGTCGCGCGGCCCGGCGTCGTTGTCGTCGACGAGCTTGAGCACCGTGCTCGCCGACTGCGACAACACCGGCAGATTCTCGCTGCGCGAGATCCGTATGCCAAGGCTTGCGAGTTCCACCTAACGCATTATCGGCATCCCCCGACCCCCCTCTAAACCCCAAAAGGGCCGACTTTTTACCCAGCCTCAACCGAACCTGAATCCCACCCTCCTCCCCGCCCCCCACCTGACTACGGTAGACTCATGCCGTTGAAGCTAAGGGCAGGCATGGCGGCAGACTATTATAAGACGCTCGGGGTCACGAAGGGCGCCGATGAGAAAGAGATCAAGGCGGCATATCGGCGGCTTGCGCGGAAGTACCACCCGGACGTGAACCCGAACGACCCGAAGTCGGAGGCGAAGTTCAAGGAGGTGAGCGAGGCTTATGAGGTCCTGAAGGACCCGGAGAAGCGGAAGAAGTACGACCAGTTCGGCGCAGGGTGGGAGAACCTGCAGCACGGCGGAGAGAACTTCCAGGACTACCAGACGCAGTTCCGGCAGGGCGGCGGGTTCGAGTCGGTCTTCGAGCAGTTCTTCTCCGGCTTTGGCGCGGAAGGGCAGGCGGGCGGCGTGCGGTTCCAGCAGGTGCCGCCGCGCGACGTCGAAAAGACGATCGAACTCACGTTCGAGGAAATCGACAGGGGCACAAAGAGGACGCTGACATACAGCGTTGAAGACGCCTGCAAGCAGTGCAAAGGGACAGGCACGGTCGGGTCGAGCAGGGGGCAGGCGCGGAGCACGTGCCCGCTCTGCCACGGAACCGGGCTGACCCACACGACGCACAAGGTCGAAGTGAAGATCCCGGTGGGGATCACCGACGGCAAGAAGCTGCGCGTGCCGGGCCGGGGCGCGGTGGGCGGCAACGGCAAGGCGGGCGACCTGTACGTCGTGGTGCGGGAGGCGAGGCACAAGACTTTCAAGCGGGTCGGGGAGGACACGGAGGTCGAAGTGGACGTCCCTTACATCACTGCGGCGCTCGGCGGTGAGGTGACAGTGCCGACGATCCGATCGAGCGTGACGATGACGGTCCCGCCCGGCACGCAGTCGGGCCAGGTGTTCCGCCTTGGCGGGCAGGGCATCGCGAAGCTCGGCGGCGTTCGGGGGAGCCTGCTCGTGCGCACCAGGGTCACGGTGCCCAAGGAGCTCGACAAAGAGGAGAGGAAGCTGCTGCAGCAGATCCAAAAGTTGCAGGAGGGCAAGAAGTGACGGACAGGCGCCAGCCGGTCTACATGATCGGGGTCGCGGCGGAGCTGTGCAAGGTCCATCCACAGACGCTGCGGCAGTACGAGCGGATCGGGCTCGTGAAGCCCGCGCGCGTCGGGGCGAAGAACCGGCTCTACAGCGTCGAGGACATCGAGCGCGTGCGCAGGATCCAGAGGCTCACGCAGGACATGGGGGTCAACCTCGCGGGCGTCGAGCTCGTGCTGAAACTGTTGGACGAGATGGACGAGCTGCGTGAGGACTTTGAGAAGCAGTTCGAGGAGTACGTGCGCGAGGCGGAGCTGAAGATGCAGCAGTTCATGGCCAACAGCAAAGCGCCGATCCGGCGCGACCAGACGCTGCTGCCTGTCCCGCGCATCCGGATCAGGAAGACGACGAAGCTTTAGCGCAGTGTGCGCCATGATGGCTGCGACCCGGTTGTGGCACTTCGTGGCAGCGCTCGCGCTGCGATTGGCATTGACCATGTCCGATCGCAGCGTGATCGCTCACACGGGGGTCTGCAAATGTAGTTCGGCCCGCAAATCGTTTCTTGAAAGTGGCGTCAATAGTGCTCTAGCCTGAATCGACAAGTGCGCGGCTTTGTAGCCGTCACCGAGCCGAGGGCGTCGGGGACGTAGCCCGTGAACGTGCCGCCCGTCTCTTCGCCCTGGATCTGGCCGTCCAACGTGAAGTAGTTCGTCACCGGCACCGGCTAGGACCTCCCTTGCAGGTAGTCGCTGCCGTCCCAGACCAGCGTCGTCGTACCGCTGCCCGTGACTTCAGTCCGCTTGAGCCCGTCAGCGCCATACGTATATGATACGACGGTCGCGCCGTCGTTGTGCACCGCCAGCCGGTTTTCCTTGTCGTAGCTCATCGTCACAGGGTTGGAGCCCTTGGTCGCCACCACCGTCAAGTTGCCGTTGTCGTCGTAGGTGTAGGTCGTGGGGTTCGTGCCGTCCGTCGAGGTCGTCAGCTGCCCAAACGCGTCGGGAAGGCACGCCGAACGATCGGCGAAGACCACGTCCTGCGCCCGGATCGTCCCTTTGACCGCATATTAACTCCTTACCGACATGCTGTACTCCCGTTCTAGTAGTCGAAGCAAATCTAATGCTCCGAAACCTCTCCGACGACCTCCCTGAGGCAACTCTCTGAGCAGCGTCTGCGAGCACCTACCATTCTCTAACCCATATCCACAAATCGATGACAATCAAACGTTCGCATCGATCTTGTTGAAACCTCGTAGAACAACAAGCCTGATTCCAATTGAAAGCCAATAACCCCGTTAGATAGGCGAACCTCAGATGTCTCAACACCCTTCGGCAAGCTGATTTCTGCCGTTCGAGAACCGTAGAGAACGAACAACTCAATACCTTCGGCTATCGGATCACGCCGCAATACGTAATCACCCCCCTTTTCTTCAAAGGCGCCGTACCACGTTCCTCCCTCATTCCCGAATACATCTTCGGCCGACAGCACACCGCTCTGTTCGCCTGCGACTGCAAATTTATAGCCCTTTCTTCGTAAAGAACCGAAAACATGCTCGGACCTAGATCTGTAAGTCTTGTCGCTCGCTGGAAGAGACGAAGCAACTGCTCGAAGCTTATCGCCTTCGATTTGCAATTCTATCGGCCCAGACCCATCACTAGAGTAACGCACTCCAAACAGCCTTTCACCTTCAAAGTACAAGTCCCTCCATTCAGCAGTCACTTCACGTGAAAGTCTAATACTCGACTCATCCTTAAGCCTCACCACCTGCCAAAACCGAGAGTCGGTTCCCTTTACGAAGACCAAGAGAGTGCTAGCCGACCTATTGAGCCTTGCCGCCAAGATCGAGCGCAACTCCAAGCTGCTCGCAAATCTGCGTTTCACACTAGACTTTTCGGCAAATGGGAATAGCTCCATCTGAACCTCTAGCTGCCCAGTGGAGGATCGCGAGATTGTCGTGAAGGAACCTGTGGCTCCCACGCTCAAATACGTGGCGTAGATTAGTATCGCTCCGAGCACTTTGCACCCTCCGAAACCATCAGGCATTCGTAATAGCTTTTTGGGAAACTGTATTTCGAGCACTTGGCTTTGTAGATAGTTGCTAGGCAAGTTGCCTGCCCGCGATAAGCACAGCACTCGTGAATTGGGGGCTGCAACTTGCCGTTCCTGTCAGGCATTGGAGGCAGCTTAGCGCATTCCTTCATATGAAGTCCTTCATGGAGAAGCAAGCATTGTGCAGCGCAAGCAGCTGCCCCGTTCGCAGAAGCAGCGCCGCGCGACCACGAATTACAACATCGGCGGGTGGCCCTCTTTGGAGTGAAACCTGAGTGGCTCCAGACTGGAGACCGGCGCGATGGCGAGAGGCTTAAGCGCGCGCAAGAGCGGCGCCTTCGGCGCGCCCCGCCGGACGACAGCCTGGTGCTCGACTGCGGAAGGGTGCGGGTGTGAGGTTGCCCGACTAGCCAGGGCCGCGCGGCCGGCCTGGAAGCAACGCCTGGGCGAGCATCCTCCCTCGCACGGCGACGGCCTCCAAGAAGAGGCAGACTTACAACACCTCTGGCCACGCGCACGAGCTTACCTTCTCGACCTACGGCGGGAGCCCGCTGCTTTCGCACGACGAGCGGCCCCGGCGGGTGGCAGAGGATCACCCCTGCCACTTGTCCGTCGCGCTATCGCCCGGACGACAGCGTCTTCAGAGCCTATTCTTGAGCGCGACCCGTCCGCAGACAAGCACCAGGCAAGTCTGGGCGAAGTTCGATGTAGGCGCAGGTACGCGCTGCACCAGCAACTCCCTCCTACTGCGCCCAGCCTTGACTGGAGCCACACAGGTTTCGTTCACTCGGGCCACCCGCCACACAGGTTTTGTTCACTCGGGCCACCCGCCCGGCGGTAGCTGTTCGGAGGCCGCCCAGGAGGTCGGCCCTCCATCCTCGGTGACGCGGAGCGGTGCCATGCTTGGCGGTAGTTGTTCGGAGGCCGCCCATGAGGTCGGCCCTCCATCCTCGGTGACGCGGAGCGGTGCCATGCTTGGCGGTAGTTGTTCGGAGGCCGCCCAGGAGGTCGGCCCTCCATTTTCGGTGACGCGGAGCGGTGCCATGCTTGGCGGCGCAGAGGCCGCCCAGGAGGTCGGCCCTCCATTCTCGGTG
The DNA here is from genome assembly GCA_946479035.1 of uncultured Chthonomonadaceae bacterium. The sequence continues at coordinate 36,895 of CAMLDW010000010.1, forward strand.
ACGCGGAGCGGCGTGGTCCCCGGCGGCGGTGGCTGCGCACGGCGCTCCGCCAAACGTCTATCATGAAGGAAGAATGCTCACGAACCTATTGGTCTTGCTGCTGCTGCGCGGGCCGTTGCCGACGACCGTCGAGTTCAAGACCGTCGGCGAGACGCACTTGCAGATGGACGTCTATTCTCCCTCCGAGCTGCACACGAACATGCCATGCGTTGTGGTGGTACACGGCGGCGCGTGGATCGGCGGCAAGCGCGAGGACATGAAGTCGGTGTGCGAGGCGCTGGCGGCGCAAGGGATGGTCGCGGCGACGGTCGCGTACCGGCTGGGGCCGAAGGACAAGTGGCCCGCGATGATCGAGGACGTGCAGGACGCGGTGCGCTACGTGCGCGAGCACGCCAAGGACCTCAACGTCGATCCTAGCCGGATCGGTGCCGCGGGGGCATCTGCCGGCGGGCACCTTTCGCTCTTGCTCGGCACGGTGGACGGATGGCCGGACGGCAACTCGGCGGGCAAGACGAGCAGCAAGGTGAGGGCGGTGCTCGACCTATTCGGGCCGTTCGACCTTTCGCAGGACTTCGAGAAGAACCTCTCGTCGCTGATCTGCATGCAAGTGCTGGGGAAGAGGCTCGAGGACGCCGCGGCCGAGATCAAGGACTTCAGCCCGTGCACTTACTTGAGCAAGGACGACGCGCCTGTGTTCGCGGTCCAGGGGAAGGACGACCCGCTGGTGCCTTTCAAACAGGCGGAGCGGCTGAATGAGGCGTACTCGGCGATCGGGGTGCCTCACGAGGTGCGGTTCGTCGAGGGGATGAAGCACGGGATCGACCCGAGCGACGACAAGCAGAAGCAGGCGCTCGCGGACGGGATCGCGTGGTTGAAGGCGCAGCTCGCTAAGTAGGAGCGGCCCGGCCAGACTGGCCAGGCCGCGCGGAAACCCTAACCCCCTGCCCCTTCTCCCCGGAGGGGAGAAGGGGTTTCGGACTACTCTTCTTTGACGTCCTCGGCTGCGAGGTCGGCGAGGGTCATGCCGCCGAAGAGGTCGCTTGCCGATTCGCCGTCGTCGTCACCCGATTCGACCAGCGCGGTGAGCGACTGCTGCGCCCAGGACGGCTGGGTGCGGTCGACGTCGATCGCGAGCTGCCTGTACGCCTTGACGCCGGTCCCGGCTGGGATCAGTCGGCCGATGATGACGTTCTCCTTGAGGCCGCTGAGTTCGTCGTGCTTTCCGCGCACGGCCGCGTCTGTGAGGACGCGGGTCGTCTTTTGGAACGACGCCGCGGAGAGGAACGAGTCGGTCGCGAGCGACGCTTCCGAAATGCCGAGCAGGATCCAGTTGGCGGTCGCCTCGATGGGCTTTCGCTCCTTCACTTCGTTCGTGAGCGGGTCGACGTACTTGATGCGCTTCTTGGCCGCGACGAGCTCTTGGATCTTCGCGTTCTCCTTGACGAGGCGGAAGCGGTCGATGATCTGGCCCGGCAGGTAGGGCGTGTCGCCCGGCTCTTTCAGTCGGCGTTTGCGGAGCATCTGGCGGATGATCACTTCCAGGTGCTTGTCGTTGATGTCGACACCCTGGTCCTTATAGACGGACTGCAGGTTTTGGATGAAGTAGTCGTGCACGGCCTTGCCGCCTGCGAGCTCGAGGACCTCGTGCGGGTCGAGCGGCCCTTCGGTGAGCGGGTCTCCTTTGATGATCTTCGAGCCTTTTTCTACCGGCAGGTTGCCGAGGGGCGGCACGAGGATCGGATAGAAGACGTTGACGGTCTTAATCTTGTGCTTTCGCAAGAGGGCGAGCGTTGCGCTGACCATCTTTTGTCCGATGAGGCGCTCGAGCGCGGGGTCGTAGGACTCGACGCTCTCGCCCTTCTTGGCCGTGCTCTTGCGCTTGGTGGTCTCCCACGTCGGTTGTTGGTCGGCGATATACGCGCCTTTGATGGGGGTGTCGAGTCCGATCTCGGCCTCGACGACGATCCAGCGGCCGTAGCTGGAGCGCTGGACGTCCTTCACGATGCCGGTGACGGGGCAGATGATCGCCTTGCCTCGCGGCTGTTTGCGCGCTTCGAAGATCTCTTCGACGCGGACGATGCCGCTCGACTCGCCGGTCCACGAGTAGAAGAAGGTCTTGCGGCTGCGCTCCCAGAGCTTGCGGCTCTCAGTGTCGGCCTTCTCCTTGGCCTTTTCGACGGCCTTGACGGTCTTCTTCTTCCCTTCCTCTTCGAGGTTCGCTCCGCGCGTGAAGAGCCCCTTGACGACCGACTCTTGCGAATCGAGGAGCTTGGTCGGGTCGAACTCGCGAATGTCGGTCTTTGTGGCGGCTTGGAAGTCCTCCTGGAACTGGCGGATGAACTTGCCGGTCTTGTACTGGTTGGTGCGCGCGATCGTCTTGGACCCAGCGACGCCGCCGGTGTGGAAGGTGCGCATGGTGAGCTGCGTGCCTGGCTCGCCGATCGACTGCGCGGCGATGATGCCGACCGCGACTCCGTTCTCGACGGTCTTGCCGGTCGCCAGGTCGATGCCGTAGCACTTGGCGCAGATGCCGAGGTCGAGCTCGCACGTGATCGGGCTGCGAACGACGGCGCCGATGCGCCCGTGGTCGTCGAACTCGTAGCCGAGCTTCTTGTACTCCTCTTGGATCTTGACCTGTTCGGCCTCCGACTTCGCCGCTTCGATCCTCTCGGTGAACTGCTCCTCCATCGCGTTGAGGCGGTCGGCGATCGACTGGCTGACGGTCTCGTCGGCGTCGACGATCACCTTGCCCGAGGTGTCCTTCATCTTGTTGATGCAGAGACGGCCGAAGGCGCGGTCGCCGATGTTCTCGATCGTCTTTCCTTCAAAGGTCAGTTTGGTCGCGAGAACGCCGTCGTGGGTGCCGCAGTCCGGCGCGCGCACGATGACGTCCTGCGCTACATCGACGAGGCGGCGCGTGAGATAGCCGGCGTCGGCAGTGCGCAGCGCGGTGTCCGCGAGGCCCTTGCGGGCGCCGTGCGTGGTCACGAAGAACTCGAGCATGGAGAGGCCCTTTTGGAACGAGTTCTTGACCGGGAGCTCGTAGATGACCTCGTTGAACTGGTTGAACATGAGCCCGCGCATGCCGCTGAGCTGAGCGAGCTGCTTGACCGAGCCGCGCGCGCCGGAGACGGTGATGATGGACAGCGGGTTGTGCTGTTTCATGTTGTCGACGATCGCGTTGCCGATCTGGTCGTAGGTGTCGGTCCAGAGCCTGACGAGGCTCTCCTGCATTTCGCGGAAGGAGGTCATGCCTCTCCGGAACTGTTCGAGGATGCGGGTGGCGCGATCGTCGGACTGGGTGATGATCTCGTCGCGCCGCGCCGGCGGGTCCATGTCGGTCAGGGCGATCGAGAGGCCGTACTTCGTGGCCCACTTGAATCCCATGTCCTTCACGTCGTCGAGCAGCTTGATCGTGCCTTCGGTCCCGACGAGCTGGTGGCACGTCACGATCGTCGTGGCGAGCGCCTTCTTCGTCAGTTCCATGTTGAGGAACCGCTCGCTGTAGCGCATCGGGTACGGCAGGATCATGTTGAAGACCAGCCGGCCCGGCGTCGTGACGACGATCACCGACTCGAACTCCTGTGGCAGCGGGACGAGCTCGGTCACTTCCTCGTCGAACTCGTTCTTCTTGGTCTCTTTCTTGTATTCGACGCCAGTCGCGGGGTCGCGGCGGTCGATCTCATCGGCGGGCCGGAACACCGGACGGCGGATGCGGACGCGGACCGGGTCGTTTAGCTCCACGTTCTCTTTGTTGGGGTTCTCGAAGCAGTAGAGGACCTCTTCGGGGCTGGAGAAGATGTACGGCGCCCTGTGGTGCGACGGGTCCTTCTCGTGCTTGGCGATCGCTTCCATGAGCGCCTTTTGCGCCGCCTTGCTCGTGAAAGTGAGCGCGTAGGCGCCGAGGACGATGTCTTGGATCGGAGATGTCACGGGCCTTCCGTCGGCCGGAGAGAAGAGGTTCTGCGTGGAGAGCATCAGGACGCGCGCCTCGGCCTGCGCCTGCAAGCTGAGCGGCACGTGCACGGCCATTTGGTCGCCGTCGAAGTCGGCGTTGTAGGCGTGGCAGACGAGCGGGTGGAGCTGGATCGCCTTTCCTTCCACCAGGATCGGCTCGAATGCCTGGATTCCCAGCCTGTGGAGGGTCGGGGCGCGGTTCAGCAGCACCGGGTGCTCCTTGATCACGTCTTCCAGTCCGTCCCAGACCGCCGGGTGCATGCGCTCGATCATGCGTTTGGCGGTCTTGATGTTCTGCGTGATCTTGCGCTCGACCAGTGTCTTCATCACGAACGGCTTGAAGAGCTCGAGCGCCATCTCCTTCGGCAGCCCGCACTGGTGGAGCTTGAGGTGCGGCCCGACGACGATGACCGAACGGCCGGAATAGTCCACGCGCTTGCCGAGAAGGTTCTTTCGGAACCGCCCCTCCTTACCCTTGAGCATGTCGCTGAGGGACTTGAGCGGGCGCTGGTTGCTGCCCACGACGGGCCGCGAGCGGCGTCCGTTGTCGATCAGCGCGTCCACGGCCTCTTGCAGCAGGCGCTTTTCGTGGTTGATGATCGATTCCGGCGCTTGGATCTCGATGATCTTCTTGAGCCGGTTGTTTCGGTTGATGATGCGACGGTAGAGGTCGTTGAGGTCAGAGGTAGCAAAGCGGCCGCCGTCGAGCTGCACCATCGGGCGCAGCTCGGGGCTGATGACCGGCACTACGTCCAGGATCATCCAGTCCGGCCTGCTCTTGCTGCTGAGCAGTGCCTCGACGAGCTCGAGGCGCTTGATCGCGCGCACTCGCCGCTGGCTGGTGGTCTCGACGATCTCGCGGCGCAGCTCGCGCGCCAGGCGCTCCATGTCGACCTTGCGCAGGAGGTCGCGCACTGCGTCCGCACCGATGTTGGCGGTGACTAGCTCGTCCAGGTCCTGCTGCAGTCGGCGTCCGACGAAGTTGAGCATCTTACTGATCGCGCGCCACTTGTCCTCGTCGATGAGCTGGTTGATCTCGAGCTTTCCGAGGATCTCGCCGGCGATGTCCAGGTCGCGGAGGCGCTCGTCGGCGTCGCGGTACTCGGCGCGGATGCGGTCGAAGTTGGCCTTCATGCGGTCGCGCACGTACCCCTCGTCGAAGTACTCGTCGGGGTTGTTGACCATCTCGGTCGCGAGCCTGCCGAGACTCTCGGTCTCGAGCTGCTTCATCTGCTCTTGGATGGCGATCTTCTCGGTCTCGATCGACTCGCGGATCGTCGGCATCATTTCCTGGATCTTTTCCGACTGAAGGTCGATGATGATGAACGAGGCGAAATAGATGACCTTTTCGAGCTGGCGGGGCGAGATATCGAGGATCAGGGCAAGCGGCGACGGCACGCCCTTCAGGTACCAGATGTGGCAAACGGGCGCGGCGAGCTCGACGTGGCCCATCCTTTCGCGGCGCACCTTTTGGCGCGTTACCTCGACTCCGCAGCGCTCGCAGACGATCCCTTTGTACTTGATCTTCTTATAGCGGCCGCAGGCGCACTCCCAGTCCTTGACGGGGCCGAAGATTCGTTCGCAGAAGAGCCCGTCGCGCTCTGGCTTGAACGTACGGTAGTTGATCGTCTCCGGCTTTTTCACCTCGCCGTGGGACCAGCTCCTGATCTCCTCCGGGCTTGCGACTCCGATTCGGATCTTGTCAAATAGGTTGGTGTCTGCCATGTTCGTTCTTCTTTCGTCGCCCGGTTGTCTCCAGGTGGTCGCCTTGTCGACGCCAGGTTGTCCGTAGCCACGAGGCGACAACTTAGCGACCACCAGGCGACAACCTGGCGTCGTTATTTAGCTAAAGAAGCCGACCGAACGCGCCAGCCGCACGTCGTCGCTTCCCGTCAGTTCGTCAAGGTCCTTGAGGGTGAGCTCGCGGTTGTTGCGGTCCTCCACAGAGACCTTCAGACAGAGCGAGCGGAGCTCATTGACCAGGATCTTGAAGGACTCCGGTATTCCCGGCTCCGCGATGGATTCGCCCTTCACGATCGATTCGTACGCCTTCACACGGCCGACCACGTCGTCGGACTTGATCGTGAGCAGCTCTTGCAGCGTGTAGGCCGCGCCGTACGCCTCGAGCGCCCACACTTCCATTTCGCCGAAGCGCTGGCCGCCGAACTGCGCCTTTCCTCCGAGCGGTTGCTGCGTGACCAGCGAGTATGGGCCGATCGAGCGGGCGTGGATCTTTTCGTCCGCCAGGTGCTCGAGCTTGAGCATATAGATGGACCCGACCGTGATCTGGTTCGGGACCGTGTCGCCCGTCAGGCCGTCGCGAACGATCGACTTGCACGTCTCCGGGTCGAAGCCGGCGCGCACGTAGACGTTGTGCTTGACCTTTTCCAAGATGTCGCGGTACACCGACTCCTTTGCGTTGGCAGGCTTGCCCATCTTCTCGGAGAGGTCGGGCGGCAGCCAATCCTCTGCGTCTGCGTCAAGCAGCTCCTGGGTCGACCTGGCCGGAGGTGCGGCGACGATCCGCGAGACGTGCTCGAGGTGCGTTTCGTCGAGCTGGCGCAGTCGCTGCTCCACTTCCGCCATCAGGTCGTCGAACGAGGCTCCTGGCTTGAAACGGATCAGCAGTCCCAGCTCCATGTTGCAGTACGCTTGCAGCGTCTTGCGGCGCATGTGGACGGCAAGCCTCTTCATCTCTTCGAGGATCTCGTGCTCCGTCGCGCCTTCGAACGCGGGGCACACGTAGCGCACGCCAAGGTGCATTCCTACGTAGCCGAGGTGCGTCTCGAGGATCTGTCCGATGTTCATTCGGCTCGGGACCCCGAGCGGGTTGAGGATGATGTCGACCGGCGTGCCGTCCTGCAGCATCGGCATGTCCTCTTCCGGGAGGATTCGCGAGATTACGCCCTTGTTGCCGTGGCGCCCGGCCATCTTGTCGCCGACCATGATCTTGCGCTTTTGGGCGACGTAGACCTGGACGCTCATGTTGGTGCCGGCCGGAAGCTCGTCGCCCGGGATCTGCAGCAGAGGCTCTTCGGTCCTGTCGCAGATCAGTCGCTCGCGCTTCTTCGACTCTTTGTAGACGTAGTTGATGGTCGGGCTGAGGTACTTGTAGCGGCTGAAGACCTTGACGTCGATGACGGTGCCCTTCTCGCCGTGCGGTACGCGCAGGGAGACGTCGCGGGTCTCTTCGGCCTTCTTGCCAAAGATCGCGATGATGAGGCGCTCTTCCGCGGTCATCTCGGTCTGGCCTTTGGGCGCGACCTTGCCGACAAGGATGTCTTCCGGTCGCACCTCTGCACCGACGCGCACGATCCCGTTCTCGTCGAGGTCTTTCAGGGCCTCTTCACCGACGTTCGGGATGTCGCGCGTGATCTCCTCTGGGCCGAGCTTGGTGTCGACGGCCTCCGCCTCGTGCCGCTCGATGTGGATCGACGAGAAGATGTCGTCCTTGACGAGCCTCTCGCTCAGCAGGATCGCGTCCTCATAGTTGTAGCCGCCCCACGGCATGAACGCGACGATCAGGTTCTGGCCGAGCGCCAAGCGCCCATCGTCGCAGGTCGGGCCGTCCGCAAGCGGGTCGCCGTCAAGCACCATGTCCCCCGGGAAGACGACCGGGCGGTGCGTGAAGCAGGTCGACTTGTTGCTCTGGAACATGTGCAGGAGCGGGTACGTGTCATTGGAACCGTCCTCGGCCCTCACGATGATCTTCTGGCTGTCGACGTAGGCCACCTTTCCTGCACGCCTGGCCACCACTGCGGCGCCGGAGTCGATCGCCGCACGGCGCTCGTGGCCCGTGCTGACGAGCGGCGCGTCCGAGCGAAGGCAAGGGACCGCCTGCCGCTGCATGTTCGCGCCCATCAGGGCGCGGTTCGCGTCGTCGTTCTCGAGGAACGGGATCAGCGAGGTCGCGACCGAGATGATCTGCACGGGCGAGACGTCCATCAGGTCGACGTCCTCGCGCGGCACGGACGGGTAGCTGGCACCGCCGTACATCGCGTCGCCGCCCTGGCAGCGCGCTGTCACGATCTCTTCGATGATCTTTCCGTGCTTGTCGAGCTTCGTATCTGCCGGCGCGATCCGGAACGTGAAGTCCTCCTGCGCGGTGAGATACGTCACTTCGTCCAAGACCACGCCGTTCTTCACCTTACGATACGGCGTCATGATGAAGCCGAACTCGTCCACGCGCGCGTGCGTCGTGAGCTGCGAGATCAGGCCGATGTTCGGCCCTTCAGGCGTCTCGATCGGACAGATGCGCCCGTAGTGCGAGCGGTGTACGTCGCGCACTTCGAGCTTGGCGCTCGTCCTTTGCAGTCCGCCGGGGCCAAGGGAGGAGAGCCGGCGCTTGTTCGTCAGTTCGCTCAGCGGGTTCGTCTGGTCCATGAACGTCGAGAGCTGGTTCGAAGAGAAGAAGCTCTTGATGCTCGCGCTCACGGGCTTGACGCTCAAGATGATGGACGGGAGCAGGTTCTCCTGGTCCGCGCTCGTCATGCGCTCGCGCGCCACCTTCTCCATCCGCACGAACCCGAGCCGCAGTTGGCTCTGGAGCAGTTCGCCGACGGACCGCACGCGCTTGTTGCGCAGGTCGTCGATGTCGTCGCGCTCCGCGTCCTTGTTCAGGTACGGCCCCATGGCGAACATGATTTGCGCCAGGTCGTCCGAAGTCAGGTTGCGGATGTCCAGAGGCACGTTGAGGCCGAGCCGCTGGTTGAGGAACCGCCGGCCGACGCGGCCAAGGTCGTAGCGCCTCGGGTCGAAGAAGAGCGAGTAGCAGAGCTGCATCGCCGCGTCCTCGTTCGCCGCCTCGCCCGGGCGCATCCTCTTATAGATGTCCAGGATCGCCTCGCGGGTGTTCGCAGTCTTGTCGGCCGCGAGGGTCGCTTCGACCAGTTCCAGGATGTCGAGCACGCGCACGCTCTTGGGTTTCGTCGCGACGATCGCCTCAGCGGCGTCGGCCGTGAGGCGCTCGAACTTCGCGCCGAGGACCTTCTTCCCTTCTGTGTAGTCTGCGAGCAGTCGCTTTCCGACAAGGCTCTCGACCGTCGGCTTTTCGATCTCGATCTCCCTGCCGAACGCCCAGAGCATGTCGTCGGTGTTGCCGAGCGGCGTCTCGACGAGCGCAGAGTTGGCCGCCTGCTTCTTCTTGAGCTTCGCAAGCACGGTCTCTGTGAGGATCGTGCCCTTGTCGAGCAGCACCTCGCCTGTCTCTGGATCGACGAACGGCTCGGCGAGCTTCTTGTGGAGCGCCTCGGCGACCGGCATCCTGCGCCTGTCGCGCCCGCGCTCAAAACCGTGCAGCGCTTTGATCAGCTGCGTGATCGGGAGCTTTTTCGTCTGAGAGATCTGCGTGGTGACGACCTTGTTGGAGTCGTTCTCGACTTCGAGCCACGGGCCCTCCATCGGAATGATGCGTCCGCGCACGATCATCTGCATCGACGTGTCGACGTCCTCTTCGAAGTAGAGGCCCGGCGAGCGCGAAAGCTGCGAGACGATGACGCGCTCGCGGCCGTTGATGACGAACGTGCCCGCGTCGGTCATGAGCGGCAGGTCTCCCAGGTAGACCTCGGACTCGATGACCTCGCGGTCCTTTCCACCGAAGCGAACGGTCGCCTTGATGGGCGCCTCGAACGTCAAATCACGGTCCCTGCATTCGCTGAGACCGTACTTCGGCTCGCCGAGGACGAAGTCGGCGAATTCTATGTAGTTCGTCTGGGTGAAGTCCCAGATCGGTGAGAACGTTTTAAAAAGCTCGGGAAGTCCTTCTTCTAGAAACCATTTATAGCTGTTAAGTTGAAGCTCAATAAGATTCGGCACCTCGAGGAATCGCCCGATTCGCTTCGAGGTCGGCTGAATTTCTTTCATCCGCTCCTCCGGGAGTTGTGACGGGAGAGCCATCTTACCCGGAAAGGCCGAGCGCCCTGACAACGGGCCTAGGCTCAATTCCAACCTAAAAGCCCGCGAAAAAAGCAAGCCTTGTGGAAAAGTCTGTCCTGGCCTGGCTACTGGTTGTGGAGCCTGGACCGGACGTCGGGGTCGGTCTGGCCGAGGCCCGGGGGCTGAACCGAGCCGGGCCGGTCGATCATCAGCATCTGCTGGTTCACCCTGTCTCGCAGCTCGGCCACGTCGGCTCGCAGCGCCTGCAGCTCGTGGACGACCTGCGAGTCCGGGACGCCCTTGTGGTAGAGCTCGGCCATCTTGCGCTGGTGGCCGGTCAGCAACGCGACGATCGGGATCCCGAAGATCATCAGGATCGCGAAGATCGGGATCAACAGCACAAGCACTTCAGGCATCGTCGTTTTATCTCCTACGCGCCACGGGCTGTGCCGTTGCTCCTGGGCCTATCCATAAGCGCCGACCGCCTTGTCAAGGGAAATCCGTCCTTCGTAGAGCGCCTTCCCCACGATCGCCCCTGCGACTCCAGCTGCCTTCAGCGCCGCAAGGTCCTGTTCGCCCGACACTCCGCCGCTCGCGATCACGGATACGCCCGGGATTGAAAGGTACGGCCGCAGCTCCTCGATGTTCACGCCGCTCATCGTGCCGTCGCGCCCGACGTCGGTGTGGATGATCGTCTTGCACCCTTTCGAGACCAGCGACTGCGCGAACTCGGGCCCGCGCAGCGCGGACGTCTGCGTCCAGCCCTGCACCGCCACCTTCCCATTCCTCGTGTCGATGCCGGCTGCGATTCTTTCGCCGAAGCGCTCGATGAACGCAGCGGCCACGCGCTCGTCCGCGGCGAGCGCCGAACCAACGACCACGCGGTCCGCTCCGGAGTCCAGCGCCGTCTGCGCGTCGTCGAGCCGCCTCAGTCCACCGCCGACCTGGACGTTGCACTTGACCGCGGCGGCGATCTTTTTGATCATGTCGGACTGCACCGGACGGCCGGCCTTCGCACCATCCAGGTCGACGACGTGGATCCACTCGACGCCAGAGTCTGCAAAGGACTTCGCGGTCGCGACGGGATCGTCCGAGTAGACCGTCGCGGCCCCGAACTCGCCGCCGGTGAGGCGCACGCACTTGCCAGCCAGGAGGTCGATGGCAGGAATGATCAGCATCTCAGGAAGTTCTCCAACAGCCTGAGGCCAGGCGCCCCGCTCTTTTCAGGGTGGAACTGTGTGGCCCAGACGTTCCCATGTTCGACAGCCGCCGCAAACACGTTCGTGTGAAGGGACGTCGCTGCCACGTCGTCCGCGTCCTCGCACTCAGTGTACAAGGAATGTACGAAGTAGAACTGCGTTCCAGCGGCAATGCCTTCAAAAAGCCTCGATCTGGAACTAGGTTCCACCGGGCACCAGCCGATGTTCGGCACTTTGTTGCCGGCGGAGGGCCGCAGGTACCGGACGTGGCCGCGCAGGACCGCGAGCCCGGCGTGGGAACCGTGCTCCTCGCTGGACTCGAACAGGAGCTGCTGTCCAAGGCAGAGCCCCAGCAGCGGCCTGCCGGAGGCGGCGAAGTCGCGGACAGAGTCCGCGAGCGGAGCGAGCCGGTCCATCGCAGCGCCAAAGGCGCCGACGCCTGGGATGATCAGGCGGGAGGCGTCTCCCACTTCGGAACGCACCGTGCAGGGGTGGCCCAGGTAGTCCACGGCCTTCTGGACAGACCTTAGGTTGCCCATGCCGTAATCGAGGACGACGGTCAACTACCGATCTTCCCTTTCGTCGTAGGCGCGCCGTTGCGCTCCGTCCTCTGCAGCGCGCCACGTAGCGCGACTCCGAACGCCTTGAACGCCGCCTCGCAAACGTGGTGGTCGTTGGTGCCCGCGATCTTCTTCACGTGCAGCGTGATTCCGGCGTTGAGCGCGAGCGCCTGGAAGAACTCGCGCACGTTCTCGAGCGAGAGCCCGCCGATCTCTTGGCGGGTGAACTCAATGTCGTACGCCAGGTATCCGCGGCCGCACACGTCCATCGCGACTGCGACGAGCGCGTCGTCCATCGGCACGAGCGCGTGCGCGAAGCGCTCGATCCCTTCCGAATCGAGAAGCGCGCGCTTGATGCCGACGCCGATGACGATCCCGCAGTCCTCGACCGTGTGGTGGTCGTCGACGAGGGTGTCGCCCCGCGCCTTCAGTCCAAGGTCGATGTGCCCGTGGAACCCGAGCTGGTGGAGCATGTGGTCCAGGAACGGGATCCCGGTGTCGACGTCGACCTTGGAGCCGCCGTCAAGGTCGATCGAGAGCCGGATGTCGGTCTCGGTCGTCTCCCGGTCCACCTCTGCATAGCGGACGGTCTTGGTCGGCTTGGACATGAGCTTAACAAGTTTACTACGGCAGGTTCCGCGCCAAGTTCAGCACAAGCCGGTCAAACTGCCGGTTCTAGCCGTTCGGGAGCACAACCCCGCGCAGGCTCGCACCGCTCAGCATGTCGGCGTAGGCCTCGTTGATCCGGTCCAGCGGGTAGCGGTGGCTGACCAGGTCGCCCAGCGGTAGTACCCCGTCGAAGTACATGCGCGCGTACTTCGGGAAGTCTCGCTTCGGGTCCGAAGTGCCGTAGTACGAGCCCACCACGGTCTTCTCTTCGCGCACGAGCAGCGCGCCTGGGATGTTGGTCGAGCTGCCGCTCGGCGAGAGGCCACTGAACACTACAGTGCCGCCGGGTCGGGCGCACTCGACGGCGAGCTCTTGCAGCCTTGGGGTCCCCACGCACTCGAACACGTAATCGGCGCCCCTGCCCGCAGTCAGCTTCTTGACTTCGTTCGGGTCTGCCTTCGGCAGAGCGAACGCAGCCGCGCACCGTGAACCCAGGATCCTCATCGCGGCTTCACGGCGCGACTCGATCGGGTCGCAGACGATGATCGTCGCCGCGTCCGCACAGACCGCACCCATCACCGTCGCCAGCCCTACCCCGCCCGCACCGATCACGCACACCGACGATCCATTTGCAACTCTCGCCGTGTTGAGAACGCTTCCGACGCCGGTCGTCACGGCGCACCCGATAACCGCCGCGACCTCTGGCGAGAGCGACTGCGGCATCTTGACGCAGCACACCTCCGGCACGACGACCCTCTCCGCAAAACAGGCTAGCGCGCAGTAGTGGTAAATGGGAGCGCCGTTGCGCGAATAGCGCGTCGTGCCGTCGAGCATCGTGCCGGCCCAGATCGGGCCCACGTACTCTCCGCAGAGCGCTGGCCGACCGTGCTCGCAATAGAAGCAGCTGCCGCAGCTCGGCGCCCAGTTCAGCGCGACGAGGTCTCCGACTGAGAGGTCCCTCCCCTCTCTTAGAGCGTTGAGAAGGGGGTCGCCCAGAGCCTCAATTATCCCGGCCCCCTCGTGCCCCAAGACCACCGGGAGCGGGTGCTTCGTGTCGCCCGTCACGAGGTGCCAGTCGCTGTGGCAGACGCCGACCGCGAGCACCCTGACCAGCACTTCCCCCTTCTGCGGCTTTTTCAGGTCCAGTTCCTGCACCTCGATCGGCCCACCTACCTTCTCAAGAACGGCCGCCCTGACTCGCATTGCGGCGAGTGTACGCCTTTCGACTTTCAACCTTCGACTCCGCCGAGTATCCTTCCGGTCGCATTGTCCATCCTCGTCGACAAGAACACCAAGGTCGTCGTCACCGGCATGACCGGGCGCGAGGGCTCCTTCCATTCCCAGCAGATGATCGAGTACGGCACGCAGGTCGTGGCCGGCGTGACCCCGGGCAAGGGCGGGCAGACCCACCTCGGCGTGCCGGTCTTCGACACCGTGCGGGAGGCGGTCGAGAAGACCGGAGCGAACGCGTCGCTCATCTTCGTGCCCGCGCCTTTCGCGCCGGACTCCGTGCTCGAGTGCGAGGCGGCGGGGCTCCCTTTCATCTGCCTGATCACAGAGGGCGTTCCGGTCAAGGACATGCTGCGCGCGGTGAACAAGATCAAGTCGAACGGGCGCTCGCGGCTGCTCGGCGGCAACTGCGCAGGGATCATCACGCCGGGCCAGTGCAAGATGGGGATCATGCCTGGGCACATCTTCAAGCCAGGTCCGGTGGGGCTCGTCTCGCGCTCAGGGACGCTGACGTACGAGATCGTGTGGGAGCTGACGCGCGCGGACCTCGGGCAGACGACGTGCGTGGGGATCGGCGGCGACCCGATCATCGGTACTCGGTTCTTAGAGACGCTGCAGATGTTCGAGGCCGACCCGCACACGCGGGCGGTCGTCATGATCGGCGAGATCGGAGGGACGGACGAAGAGGCCGCGGCTGAGTTCGTCAAGGGGATGTCGAAGCCGGTCGTGTCGTTCATCTCCGGCCGCACGGCGCCGCCGGGCAAGCGGATGGGGCACGCGGGGGCGATCATTTCTGGCGGGCTGGGCACCGCTCAGTCGAAGGTGGACGCGCTTCTCGCCGCCGGAGCTTCGGTCGCCGACCGGACTTCGGACATTCCGGGCCTGGTCAAGGCGGCGCTGGCGAGGGTCGCGGTTTAGACCAGGCCGATCCTGAGTACCGGCAAGTAGTAAACTTGCCACGGCTCCCATGGATCCCGCGTGTTACTTTGACAACGCCGCGACGACGCCGCTAGACCCGCGCGTGTTCGCCGCCATGGAGCCGTACCTGAAGGGCGGCTTCGGCAACGCGAACTCGATCCACGCCTGGGGGCGCGAGGCCTGCGCTGCGGTCTGCAAGGCGCGCGAGCACGTCGCCGCGCTGATCGGCGCCGACGACCCGAGCGAGGTCGTGTTCACCAGCGGGGCGACCGAGGCGAACAACTGGGTGCTGCGAGCCTTCCCCTCGCTCGCCGTCAGCCCGTTCGAGCACAACAGCGTGCGCCAGTTCGCCGAGAGTCACGGGGCGACGTTCCTCAAGAACAAGGGCTGGCAGCTCGAAGGCTCCGAGGCCGAGCTCACGAGCGTGATGCGCGTCAACAACGAGACCGGCGCGGTACTGGAGATGCCGAAGGCGAAGAAGACCCACTCCGACGCCACGCAGGCGGTCGGCAAGGTCCCGTTCGACGCCAAGAAGTACGACTTCGTGAGCATGAGCGCGCACAAGTTTTACGGCCCCAAGGGGGTCGGGGCGCTCTACATCAAGGGCGCGGCGGAAATGGAGCCGCTGCTCTTTGGGGGGGAACAGGAGCACGGGCGCCGCTCGGGCACCCTCAACGTTCCGGGCATCGTGGGGATGGGCGCTGCGGCCGAGATCGCCAGGGGCCGGATCGAACAGGACATGGCCCACGCCGAGGCGCTCCGTGCCTACGTCAAGGGGAGGCTGGCCGAGGTGCAGGGCGTGCGGTTCATCGAGAACGCGTGCAACTCCCCCTACGTCCTCTCGGCCTGCTTCGAGGGTTTGGAGGGCGAGTCCCTGGTCATCAGCCTGGACGCCAAGGGGTACGCCGCCAGCAGCGGCTCGGCCTGCAGCTCCGGAAAGGGGCACGTCAGCTCGGTCTTGAAGGCGATCGGGCTCCCTGACGAGGTGGCCCGGGGCGCGGTCCGGGTCAGCTTCGGCAGGTTCAACACACTCAAGTCCGCGGCCGGGCTGTGCGACGCCCTAGTCCAGGCCGCGCTTAGCCTCAAAAAGCTGTACGTTTAGCCCCATTTCCGCAACGTCCGGCCGATTGGGAGCGTCATACAGACTTGGCACGGAAGGTGTAGCCTGAAAAAGGCGCCGCTTTCGCAACTTTCGGGGGCCAAAGGTAGTTTTATCCTTGACCTCCGGGAGGGAATGTGTTACTTTGTACGTGTGCCCCCGGTGACAGAGCCTGATGGCCCTCTGGGCCCTGGAGCCTGCCACCCGGGACTTGATTGGAGTCGAAAAAGAACTTATGGCAGTTGACAATGGCATGCCCGCCCAGGTGCGGCGTGGAAAGGCGATCACCGTCCGGACCCACAGTCGGCACGCTCACGTAGACCCCTCCAAGTTCATGCTCGTGGACGAGCACGAGCCGGAGCAGGACGAGCTGCTGGAGCTTGAAGAAGAGGAAGAGGAAGAGGAGGAGGTAGCTCCTCAGAAGGGCGACGACGGCGAAGAGCTTGAAATGTGGATGCGGCAGACCCGCCGCGCCCACCTGCTCACCCCTGCCCAAGAGGAGCACCTGGCCAAGCAGGTTCAGGCGCGCGACCTCGCCGAGCAGGGCCGCTGGGACAAGGTAGGCGAGCTGCGGCACTACGCGCGCAGCCACCGCTGGACAGACTTCGAGCGCAAGGACGTGATGAAGCAGGGCATGCTCGCCAAGAAGCAGCTCATCGAGTCCAACCTGCGGCTCGTCGTCTCCATCGCGAAGAAGTACAACGCGCGCGGCATCCCTCTGGCCGACCTGATCCAGGAAGGCAACCTGGGGCTGATCCGCGCGGTCGAAAAGTTCGACTGGCGCAAGGGGTTCCGCTTCAGCACCTATGCGACCTGGTGGATCCGCCGCGCCATCGCGCGCGCGATCATCAACCAGGGACGCACGATCCGCATCCCGGTGTACGTCGCCGAGCTGATCAACAAGGTGATGAAGACAGCGAACCAGCTCCAGCAAGAGCTGCACCGCGAGCCCACGCCCGAAGAGGTCGCCGAGCGCGTCGGAATGTCCGCAGACCGCGTGCAGGAGATGCTTCGCGTGGCGGTCGAGCCGCTCTCGCTCGAGACGCCGGTCGGTGAGAAGGACAACTCCTCGATCGGGGACTTCGTGCCTTCGACCAACATGCCGACTCCCGGCGACGTGACGTGGAACCTGATCCGCCGCGAGGAGATCGACGGCATCCTCGGCCGGCTCACGAGCCGCGAGCGCGACGTCGTGCGGCTGCGGTTCGGGCTCGACGACGGCAGGGCAAGGACTCTCGAAGAGGTCGGCAGCGCGCTCAACGTGACGCGCGAGCGCGTGCGGCAGATCGAGCTGCGCGCCATGAAGAAGCTGCGGCACATCGGCCAGGAGCTACAGGCTCAGGGCTTTACGATCACTCCGAACCCGAAGTAGGGTCCGTTTGACCAGTACGAGAAAGGCGGTCCCTTTTAGGGATCGCCTTTCTGATTTGCGAAACTTCAACCGGACCCCATCCCTAACCCTCCCCCAGGGGAGAGGGAGCCAGGGCGCGTGGGCTATCGTCCTTTGAGCCGCGTCACGGTGCGGATCGTGTGCTTCATCGGATACAGCAGACCTCCGCCGTCGGTCATGACGGTCGTCTCCAGGCGCAGTTCCTGAAGCCACCCATCGCTCATGCGCACGAGCGCCTGGCCGTGCGACTCGACGTCGAGGTTGATCTTGGAGACGGCGCCTTCCATCGGGACCTTGACGAGCGGCTTTCCTTTGCACTCGAGCCCGAGGGTCATCGTTCCTCTGGCCTTGTCGTAGTCCAACAGCTTGTACGTGATGGGGACCTCGCCGTTCTCGACCCTTCCGCCTTGCTGCGCAAAGAGGTCTTCTCCGCTCTTGGTGAAGTCGAACGTGCCCTGCCACGTGTCGCCGACCCTCGTTGGCCCCTTCGGAAAAAGGATGCCCATAAACCCGACCATCACGTTTTGCGATCCGACCTGGGGCCCCATCGGGTTGAGACCGACGCCATCGCCGAACAGCTGCAGTCCGGTGCCGCGCCCGCGCGCGTCGTAGTCGCCCTGCATCACCGACCCCTCGATGTCGCTCGAGACCTTCTTCAACCAGTCGTTCGCGATCGCTTGGACCTGACCCGCGCCGCGCACTCCGGCGCTGACGTTCGAGGTAACAATCGAGACTGTAGCTCCGTCGGGCTTGGGCTTGATGACGTTGACCGATTGCTCTGCGTTGATATAGCTCGAATCGTGGAAGACTTGCTTGCCGACGGTCGTCTCGAGCAGGATCTCGTTCATCAGTGCGTACACCTCGCGCCGCCCCGAGGCGAAAGCGAGCTTCATCTCGATCGGCTCCTTTGGTGTGTTCGTCTTGTTCGTCGGCGCAGCGAGGATCGCGCCCGGCGCGTCTGTGTTCGTCGCGCCGCTCGGTCCCTTGACTGGCACGAGCTTGCCGCTTCCCGCTCCGCCGGAACAGCCGGCGAGCACGATGAATGGAAGGATGGCGAGGCTCTTACGGACCTTCACAGGCTCCATTTTAGAACAGTTGGACGGCCTGGGAGGTTCCGATCGTGCGCAGCGCGTCGGCCAACTGTTCGAGCGTGAGGCCGGACCGGTTGTGCCACGCGCTGGGCCGGTCGAAAACTTCGCCCGGGTCGACGAGCGGCCCTGCGACCGGGACGCTCGCCTGGAGGAGGACGGCGAGTTCCGTGACGCGCAGGGCGCAGCCGCACACCTTTTGGCCCGTCGCCGGGTCAACGACGTCGTTGGGAGAGACGTGCGCGAAACAGTCGGCGGTGTGCCCTGCGCTCTTGACGTGCCCCGTGCCCTCGGCGAGGACCGCTGGCAGGCCGGCCGCAGTGAGCGCCGCGACGAGCGGGCCGACGATCGCACGGTACACGACGGACGTGCCCTTGTTGTCGTCGATCCCGAGCGCCTTCAGGCTCGCCGCGACTCCGACGGTGACGTCGTGGCCGTGCAGCACCGCCTTGCCGCCGGTCGGTCGCATGACCCATCGCGTCGTTTCTGGGTGTTTGAGCGCGCGCTCGGGCTTTTGGAACCGTCCGAGGCTGACCCACGGACCGTCCCACGAATACACGCGGGCGTATGAGCCGCCATCGGTCTCGGCACGATGGAGCAGCGCGGCGTCGCGCGCCATGTTCGTGGGACCGTCGAGCAGCGGCTCTGTGGAAACAACCGGGCTCGGTTCTTCGAATCTCATCTCAAGACCGGCCGCCCAGGAGGTCGGCCCTCCATCGCTCAGACCGGGCTCGCCTCGCGCGCGGGCTGCCACTTGACGTCGAGGTCCTTGACCGCCTTCGCCTCGTTCAGCCTTCCGACCACTTGCGAGGTCGGCGCGCGGTGCAGAAGGTCCGGGTCGTTCTCCGCCTCGTGGCAGATCGAGATCAGGGCGTCACAAAAAGCGTCCAGCGTCTCCTTGCACTCCGTCTCGGTCGGTTCGATCATCAGGCACTCGGGCACGATCAGCGGGAAGTAGTTGGTCGGCGGGTGGAACCCGTAGTCGATCAGCCGCTTGCTGATGTCGAGCACGCGCACGCCGTTCTTCTTATAGCGCGTGCCCGTGAGCACGCACTCGTGCATGCAAGGGCGGTCGTGCGCGGCGGGCAGCACGTCCTTCAGCCGCGCCTTGACGTAGTTCGCGTTCAGCACGGCGTGGCGCGCGATCTGCGGCAGCCCTTCCCTTCCATAAGCCGCCATGTAGGTCAGTGCGCGCACCGCCATCAAGAACTGGCCGTTAAAACTGCTCACGCGGCCGATCGAGAGCGGCCGGTCGTAGTCGAACCTCGGTTTGCCGCCGGAGCGAACCAGGTGCGGGACCGGCACGAACGGCTCGAGGTGCTTTTGCAGGCCGATCGCGCCACACCCCGGCCCGCCGCCACCGTGAGGCGTGCTGAAAGTCTTGTGCAGGTTGAGATGCATGCAGTCGAACCCGTGATCCGCTGGCCGCGTCACGCCGACCATCGCGTTCATGTTCGCGCCATCGCAGAACACCTGCCCGCCAGCGGCGTGGACCATTTCGCAGATCTTGGCGATGTTCGGCTCGAACAGCCCGAGCGTCGAGGGGTTCGTGACCATGAACGCCGCGACCGAACCGTCGAGGGCGGCTGAGAGCGCGTCGAGGTCGGTGTTGCCGTCGTCGTTGGTGTGGATGGACTTGACGTCGTAGCCGCACCTCGCGGCGGAGGCAGGGTTGGTGCCGTGCGCGGAGTCAGGGATCAGCACCGTGTGCCGCTGCGCGCCCTCGCCGCGCGATTCGTGATACGCCTTGATGAGCTGTAGGCAGGTCGCTTCGCCGTGCGCGCCGGCGACCGGCTGCATCGTGATCTCGCTAAAGCCCGTGATCTCGCGCAGAAAGTCGTACACCTGCATCAGCACTTCGAGCGCGCCGGGCACGGTCTCCTCCGGTTGCAGCGGATGGATGTTGGAAAAGCCCGTAAGCGCGGCTGTGCGCTCGTTGATCCGCGGGTTGTACTTCATCGTGCACGAGCCGAGCGGATAGAACCCTGTGTCGATCCCGTAGTTGATCTGGCTGAGGTTCGTGAAGTGCCGGATGAGGTCGAGCTCCGCGATCTCCGGCAGGTTGAGGTCCTTCCTAGTCTCTCCGACCGCCTGTTTCAGGTCGACTTCCGGCGTCGTCGGTCTAGGGAGGTTGCAGCCGACGCGGCCCTTGACGGACTTTTCAAAGAGGAGCTTGGGCTCGGGTACGGCCTTGCGGATCACGCTTAGATATTACCGGAGCGCAACGACCGGTTTATGAGCCTGGGTCCCTGCCTGCGGCGACCGCGCGCACGGTCTCGATCGGGTCCTTTTTGAGGGCGAGAAAGTCTGCGCGGAACTGCGCCGGGCACTTGCCGCTCAGCCGCACGAGGCACTCGATCCGCACGCCGGGGCGAGGGTCGAGCAGATACGCGCCGATCTTGTCGAGCGCTTCCGGCGTCCCGACCTTCGCCAGCACTTCGATCGCCGTGCGGACGTGGAACTCGTCCTGCGAGCGCAATTGGCTGTCTGCGAAAGCCAGCGCGGCCTGCGGAAACTTCGCTAGCAGGCTGATCGCTGACTTTCGCGCCATCAGGTCGTCGCTGAACGCCATCGCTTGCGCCGTCGCGGCCGTGTTCGGGTCGGCGATCTGGTCGAGCGAGACCATTGCCGCGCGTGCGAGCATTCTGTCCTCGCTGCGACAGAGCGCCATGAGGTCCTGCACGGCCGCCGCCGCCCTCAGCGCGCCGGCAGCGACCACCGCCGCGCTCTGCAGCGCGGGCTTCTTCAACAGACCAGGAATGAGCGCGCCAAAGTCCGTCACGTTCGCGTCCGTGGCGATGCGCAATAGGACGAGCATCTCCTGGTCGGTCGCCCTGAACGCCCTGGCGCCGATCAGTCGCGCGCCGTCCTGCTTGAGCGCTTGCACCACCGTGACGAACGCGCGGACCTGGAGGCGGTCGGCGGTAGCGAGCCGGTTGTCGAGCATCCATTGCAGCGCAGGCACGCCGATCTTGACGAGCCGGTCCAGGCTGTCGGCGACCTCGTCCTGCGCAGTGCCGACCTCCCACTGCGTCGCTTTGCGGTAGATCCCCGTGATCTCCGCCTCGCTCGGCATCGGTTCTGTGCCCGGCGTCACCGGCTGTCGTTGCGCGCTGCTGTCGGTCGCGCCCACAGTCGTCGGGCGATCGAGCGCGACGCCCCACGTCTCTGTCGTGGTCGCCTGTCCGTCCGCGAGGCCGTACTTGTAGACGTCGTCACCGTTCAGGTCCGCGAACACGCCGAGCGATCCCGTACCGCGCGCCGGGTTTCCTTTTCCTGGCGGGCCAAAGTAGCGGTCGATGCCGCCCGCGTCGACGAAGATGCCGAGGCCGTTCGCACTGCCGATCCCGGGGGTGCTGTCGCGGCTCGCGTAGACGTCGTCGCCCGCGCGGTCGAGCAAGAACGCGACGCCGTAGTCGTGGCCGATCGCGTGCGCCGCACCGACCTTGACGATGTATCCGTCATCGCCGCCCAAGTCAAAGAGGTACGCCGCGCAGGCGTGCATCGCGCTCGCCTGGCAGTAGTGGTAGCCGCTGTAGGTGTCGTTTCCGCCCTCGTCATAGAGCGTGCCGAGCGCGTACCAGTAGCTCGCGGCCTGCTGGTACGTCTCGCCAGAGTAGAAGTCGTCGCCGGAGAGGTCAGTCAGCAGCCCGACACCGCCACTAAGCCCGCCCGCGTCTTCGCGATACCCTTCACTGAAACCTTGCGCGAACGAGAAGTGCGCGGTAGCGAAGAGCGGCGAATTGAGCACGAGCCCGCCCGCGCGGTACGTGTCGTTGCCGTTCTTGTCGATCAGCCAACCGACGCCTTGAGTGCGCGAGGCGCCTTGCCCCAAGAGAAGAAGGCTGTACTCGTCCCAGCCCGAGGAGTCCATCAAGACACCGATACCGAACTCGCCGAACCCTTCGCTTAGAGTCTCAGCGCGGTAGTCGTCTCCGCCGCCTTTCTTGGACAAGACCCCGACTCCCGCGAGCCCTGCACCGAACGCGAGGCTCCTGCCAAAGAACCGGTCGTCGCCGCCTTCGTCGTATGCCAGTCCAACGCCGAGCACGCCCGCGCCGACGTTAAGGTCCCCGACCTCGTACGTGTCGTCGCCGGCGAGGTCTATGAGCACGCTCGCATATCCGACGCCTGCGCCGTGGCGGCCCTTGTAAGTGTCGTCGCCGCCCAGGTCCACCGTGAGCAGCGCGTCGGTCTCCGTGTGCAGGTCGTTGCCGCGCCCCGCGATCACGATCGGCATTCCGCCGATCCTCGTCTTGATCGTTTGAGGCACGTCGTCGGTCGCCTGTTTGAGCTGTTCGATCGCGCGCTCGACCGCTTCCGCCAGGCGAATCCCGGCGGTCCGGATTCGGTCGAGGTCCACCTTTCCGAGGAGCTCGAGGATCTTCGCTTGTTCCGCTGTCTGCCCGTGCACGAACGAGAACTTCACGCTCGGCTCTTCGACCGCCCACGCCGGCAGCGACTCGATAAGCAGCCGCTTCTCTTCAGGGGTGAGCTTTTCGGTGGCGCGCTTGATCTCGTTGTTCGTCGAGTTGATCCAGTTGACGAGCCCAAGGATCGGGCCGCGCAACGAGGGTGCTAGCTCGTCCAGCCCTGTCAGCGGCGGCTCGTGCTGGATCGCTCCGACCGGCTCCGCAAAGACCTCTTGGACGACGGTCGCGAGCACTTGCGAGGGCGTCTGCTCCCTCGTCCGGGCATGGAGCTTGAGCAGTGCGTCCGCAGTCGCGAGCGGATGGTCGATCGCTTCGCTGACGAACGAAAAGGCGTAGGGCGGGTTCAGGGCCCGGCGCGCAAAGTCCAGGTCCTGCTCGCGCATGTTGCCGACGAACAGCGCATCCTTGATGCCTTGCCTTTCCAAGTCCGTCAACTGGGCACAGACCGGCGCAGACAAGGCGACGAACATCCCGAACGCACACGCACGTCGCATGGCATGAGTATGGCCCGGCGGGCGCCGGCTATTCGCTCGTCCCAAGCAGGCCGGGAAGCACGGACTCCCACAAGTTGGTGATCGAGGCGCGGGGGTCGTCGAGGACCCGCTCGTCGAAAGGCAGATCGTTCTTGTTTTTTCTGTGCGAAAGGTAGGTCAGGGCGAGCCCTATCGGGCTCGAGGTCTCCGGCAAAACACCGACGCCGGCGTGGCCGCCTGGCGCCACAATCCGCAGCTCGAACGCCTCCTCCGCTTCGGCCTCGAGCAACGGCGCGACGACCTTGCTCGCGAGCAGGCCGAGGTTGTGCGCGATCTCGTCCGCCCGGTGGTGCCGCTGCATCTCCTCTATAGATGTCACGAGCGCGAGAGTGAGGCGGTTCGCCTTCGCGCTTGCTAGGACCTGCTCGAAGTTCGTCTGTAGCCGAGCGCCGAACGCTCGACGGTCGCTGTGCCGATAACCGACGATGCGCGCTAGCCCTTCCATGCGCATCGAGCCGCTCAGCACCGTCGCGACGTCGCCGCGACGCAGCGCGAGGTTGGGGAGGTCTGGCCGAAACCCCGGCCCCCAGGGCCACAGGCAGTTGAGCGGTGGCCTCCCCTCTTCCTTTCTTTTGTGGTTGACGTCCAGCGAAGAGAGCAGGTTGACGCTGTCGTCGATGAACATCCGCAAGAGCGCTTCGCCGTCCCCTTGCGGCGCTTTTTCCAAGAACCCGCTTCCGTACGCTTCCTGAGGCGGCGTTGTTGAAAGCTCGAGCGAGCCGTCCTCCCAAACGAGCGCGTGGTCGAGCCCCTCGCCCTGCAACGGCGTCAGTGTCTTCGTCTTGAGCCGCGCCGCCGCCTCGAAGACCGCATCGAGGTCTTCGGTTGCGTGCTCGATGGTCGCTGGCCGCAACTTCCCTTGCTCGTCCACTGAGGCGAGCGTGAGGTGGAAGTGAACGGACCGCTCCGGCGGGCGGTGGCCGAGCGCGGCGACGGTCAGCGGGCCCTGGGCGACTTGAAACGCGTTCGGGTCTAGCCCGATGAACGCGGCTTCCGGCGTCGTGGTCTCCGGCACCGGGCGCAGGCGCGCCACCGTCGCGCCCTCGACGACGTGCTGCAGCGCTGCGGGCAAGGGCCGGAGCGCGGACTCGGACTCCGGCCGCGCCACAAGATACGGCAGGACGATCGTGACGCGGCGCACGCGAGCATTATGAGTCGAAAG
>CAMLDW010000011.1 GCA_946479035.1 uncultured Chthonomonadaceae bacterium
CAGTTGACAGTTGACAGTTGAAAGATATGGGCCGTAAGCAGGGGCTGCGTGCAGGTCAGGGGCCGGACGAGCTGATGGAGGCGGCGCGGGCGAGGACGTCGCGGACGTAGCCCGCGCTCTCTTCGGGCACTCCGTTGACCTGCCGGACGGTCGCCGGGCCGGCGTTGTAGGCGGCGAGCGCGAGCTTTTTGTCGCCGTTGAACTGTCGCAGCATTTCGGCGAGATAGCGCGCGCCTGCGTCGAGGTTCTGTACCGGGTCGAAGATGTTCGTGACGCCGAGCGCCGTGGCGGTCTTGGGCATGAGCTGCGCGAGCCCCTTTGCGCCCGCGGCAGAGACCGCGTTGGCGTCGTAGGAGCTTTCCTGACCGACGAGCGCCTCGAACAGCGCGGGTTCGATGCCTGCCTTGTTCGCAGCGATCTCGATCAGAGAGCGCAGGTCGTGCGGAGCGCGGTCGGCGGTCCTGCCAAGGCCGTTGCCGAACGGGTCGAGCGGCTTGACGTTGCCCGTACCGAGGACGTCGCTGAACTCCGATCCGGGCTTGGGGTTAGGCCCGACTTCGCGCGAGATGTCGCCTCGCGGCTGCGGGGTGAGCGCGGCG
This sequence comes from uncultured Chthonomonadaceae bacterium, assembly GCA_946479035.1. The sequence continues at coordinate 600 of CAMLDW010000011.1, forward strand.
ATCCGCGCCTGGAGCTCATGCATTCTCTGAATGGAACCGTTGAGTCCGCGTAGTTTGACGTTCATGATGCCCTCTTTCGCAAGGACCACTCGTCGAGCTCTCGCTGTGCCTTGCGGCGCTCCTCGACGGTCCAGAGCTCGAGATCCTTTTGTTTGAGCTTTTCAAGCGCTTCGGCGCCTTTCTTGGCGCCGAACCACTTCTGCTTCGCTAGTTCTTCTTCACCGGCCAGGACTGAGACGGCGGCCTCGACGGCGCGCCGCTCGTCGTCGAGCCTCGAGGCGAAGCTATGCTGCGCCCGCTTCTCCTGTATCGTCTTGTACTGCTTGCCCATTGCGACGAAGCGCCTTTGCTTTATCTGCTCGATCTGCTTTTCACCCTCGATCCGCTTTGCGCGGCACAAGAGGTACTCGTCCTTTGCCCACTTTTCCTGCAGGCGGCGGTACTCGAGCAGCTTGTCGAGGCGGAAGGCGAACTTAGGCATCGGTCAGCCTCTCCATAGCAACTTGGGTGTCGTCGAACCCGGTCTTTTCGGCCTTGTCCTGTCGGAGGAACGCGTTGATCGCTTCCCAGCGGTCGATGGCTCGGTCGGACTTTGGCTGTGAGCCGGGCTTGTACGCGCCGACGGAGACGAGGTCTTCGACGTCGTAGTAAGCGGAGACCATTTCGCGCAGGGCGTTGGCCCGTTTGACGTGGCTCTCGTCGGTGACCATCGGCATGACGCGGCTGATGCTCTGCAAGAGGTCGATGGGCGGATAGTGCCCGCGCTCGGTGAGCTTTCTGCTCAAGACGATGTGCCCGTCGAGGATCGCGCGAGAGGCGTCGGCGATCGGCTCGCTGTTATCGTCGCCGTCGACGAGGATCGAATAGACGGCGGTGATCGCGCCCTTCGATGCGCAGCCCGAGCGCTCCATGAGCTTGGGAAGGATCGCGAAGACGCTCGGCGTGTAGCCGCGGCTGCTGGGCGGCTCTCCGATCGCGAGCCCCACCTCTCGCTGTGCCATCGCAAAGCGCGTGACGGAGTCCATCATGAGCATAACATTGAGGCCCTGGTCGCGGAAGTACTCGGCGATTGCGGTGGCGGTGAGCGCGGCCTTGATGCGGACGAGCGCGGGCTCGTCGGAGGTCGCGCAGACGACGACGCTCTTCTTCATGCCCTCCTTTCCAAGGTCTTTCTCTATGAACTCCCTCAGCTCCCTTCCCCGCTCTCCGACGAGCGCGATGACGTTGACGTCCGCGACGCCGTTGCGCGCGATCATGCCGAGGAGAGTGGACTTGCCGACGCCGGAGCCGGCGAAGACGCCGATGCGCTGGCCGACGCCCATGGTGAGGACGCCGTCGATGGCGCGGACGCCCGTGGCGAAGGGCTGCGCGATCAGCTTTCTTTGCAGCGCGTTGGGCGGCGGCGCGAGCACGGGGTAGGTCGTCGCGCAACGGAGCGGCCCCTTTTGATCGATGGGCTCGCCGAGTCCGTTGAGCGTGCGGCCGAGGAGCTCGTCGCCGACGGGAACGCGCAGGCACTCGCCGGTGGCCTGCACGAGGCTCCCGGAGTTGACGCCGGTCATGTCGCCGAGCGGCATGAGCACGACGTTGCCGCCCTTGAACCCGACGACCTCGGCGCGGACCTTGACCGAGCCGGTCTCTGCCTCTATGAGGCAGACGTCTCCCAGCCTTGCCTGGGGTCCGTTCGACTCGACGACGATGCCGACGACCTGCTTGACCCGACCGAGGATGTTGAGCCGCGGCGTTTCTTCGACGGTGCGTGCGTATCGCGCGAACACTTGTTAGGCCGCCTCTCTGGACTCTTCGACGATCCGGGCGAGGTAGTCCTCGACGCGGGCCTCGATCATGCCAAGGTCTGTCTCGAGCTTGACTCCGAAGCCGATGGAGCGGTCTTCGACGACCTCGATGTCGTCAAGGTGCGAGAACGCGCTCTTGAGGCCCGCCCTGTTCGCCTCCATCGTGCTGCCGTCGAGCGGTGAGACGCGGAGCCTGGCGCGAGATGCGTCTGATGCCTCTTCGAGAACCTGGTGCGCGAGCGCGACGACGGACTCCCTGCTTTGCGTGAGCTCGCGGGCGATGGCGCGCTTGGCGATCTCGGTCGCGAGGCCCGCCAGGGCCTCTTCGGCGTCTTTAAAAAACTGCTGTTCTTGCGCTTTGAAGTCCTCGAGGACTGTTTCGATGGATTGCGCGAACCTTTGGATCTGAGCTGCGTTGGCCTGGTCGAGCTCTTGCTTTGCGTCCGCGTAGGCTTTGCGCTTTCCTTCTTCCAGGCCGACGATGTAGCCGTCCTGCTTGCCTATGGTGAGGCCCTCTTCGCGGCCGGAGTCGCGGCGCTTGTCTCGCCCGGTGGGCGCTTTGCTGGAGGTACGCAGAAGCGCGGCTCGGACGGTGCCGGCCGCCTTGAGCGAGTCAGTGAAGTTCCCGGTCTTCGTCTCCTTGACGATCTTAGACAAGGATCTCTTCCTCGCCGCGGCCGATGGATATCTCTCCGGCCTCTTCGAGGCGCCGGATGACGGCGACGACCTTCTGCTGTGCCTCTTCGACGAGGCGGAGCTTGACCGGGCCCATGTACTCCATGTCCTCTTTAAGCATTTCTGTCGCGCGCTCGGACATGTTGGTAAAGATCTTGTCCTGTACGGCCTTGTCGGTGCCCTTGATTGCCGTGGCGAGCTCCTTGATCTCGATCTCCTTGAGGATGGTCTGGATGGCGCGGTCGTCGAGCTGGACGATGTCCTCGAAGACGAACATCATGTTCTTGACCTCGTCGGCTAGCTCGGGGTTACTGTCGCTGAGCGCTTCGAGGATGAGGCGCTCGGTGGAGCGGTCGACGCGGTTGAGGAGGTCGACGAGCGCTTTGGGCCCGCCGGCCTGCGTGAGGTCGTGGTTGATCATGTTCGAGACCTTCTCTTCGAGCACGGCCTCGACGTTGCGGATGACTTCGGGCGGGCACTGGTCCATCATCGCGATTCTCTCGGCGACCTCGACGCGCAGCTCCTGGGGAAGCTTGCCGAGGATGAGCGACGACTGCGAGATCGGCATGTAGGCGAGGATGAGGGCGATGGTCTGCGGGTGCTCTTCTTGGATGAAGCCGAGGAGCTGCTGTGGGTCGGTTCGCTTGAGGAACTCGAACGGCATGACTTGCATGGCGTTCATGATCTTGCGGACCATAATGTCTGCCCTGTCGGTGCCGAACGCTTTTTCCAGGACGCGCTTTGCGGAGTCGACACCGCCCTCTGCGATGAAGTCCTGCGCGGTGGCGAGCTCGTGGAACTCGCGGATGATTCCTTCGCGGACCTCGGAATCGACCTTCTCCATGCGGGCGAGCTCGAGGGATAGGATCTCGACCTGCTCGTCGTTGAAGTGCTTGATGACCTCGGATGCGACCTCGGGGCCGAGGATCGCGAGGATCATCGCGGACTTGCGGCGGCCAGAGACGGCTGAGGCGGCCTTTCTCAACGCATGTCCTCCATCATCCAGCCTTTAAGGAGCATCGAGACTGCCTGCGGCTTTGTTCGGGCCATGTGCTTGATCTGTTCGAGGGGGACGTTGATGCGCGCCTGGATCGCCTTGATCTCGGGGTCTTCGGGCATCTCTTCGATGATGCGGAGCGCGTCCTCGATCTGTCCTGTGCCGAGGGCTGTGGCGAGCTTTTGTCCGGCGGAGCCTTGCGGCGACGGCATGTCGTGCATGCCCTCGTACTGGATGAACGACGGCGCGGCGGAAGCGGCGGCCTTTTGCGAGAGCATGGGGTTGACTGCCGGCATCTGTCCTTGCGGGAGCGCGACGGCAGGCCCGCCGGTCGGGAGCGCCATGAGGCCGAAGACGTTGCGCTTTGCTGCGGCCTTTGTGATCGCGCGGATCACGAAGAATCCGACGACGATGAGCGCGAGGACCGGGAGCAGCGAGATGATCTGCTGCATGCGCATAGAGCTGGCGGCGCTCTTTGCCGCGGTCTCGGCGTCCTTCATCGCCTTGGCGTCGAACTCGACAGCGGTGACGCTGGCGGTGAACCCCGGCTGGTTGTACTTTGCGCCGAGGTAGGAGGCGGCGAAGTCTTGGACGGTCTTGAGGTCTTTGATGCTCTTCTTGTTGGCGAGGATCTGGACGGTCATGCCGATGACGCTGCCGGGGGCCTTGGTCGTCTGTGTGACCACGAGGTCCGAGGGCCTGTGCTCCTGCGACTGAGTGCCGGTGTAGCTGCCTGGGCCCTGTTGTCCGGTCGGCTGGGTATCGGGCTGCGCGGCGGGGTTGTTGTTTGGTGTGAAACCGGAGCTGCCGGCGACGCCTGACCCGACGTTGCCGTTGACGGTTTCCGAGACAGTGGTCTTGTCCGTGGGGACGTCGCTCGGCGTTTCCTTCCTTTCGTTCTTGTTGACGGTGTCCATGTCGAGCTCGACCTGGACCATCGGGATCGTGTTGCCTGCGCCGAAGGCGACGTCGAGGCTGCGCGCGAGGTCGGCCTCGCGGCGACGCCCCTCTTGGATCTCGGCGGCGAGCTTTTGGCCGGCGCCGTAGCTGCTGTCGCTGAGGACCTTGCCGTCGTAGAGCATGCGGCCGAGGTTGTTGACGACGGAGATGTTCTCCGGCTCGACGCCCGTGGCGTTCTGGACGAGGCGCGCGATCGCCTTGCCCGCGGAAGGGCTGAGCCCTGCTCCGGACTCAACGAGGCTGACGCTGGCGGAGCCGGGTGTCTTTTCATCCGCGAAGGGGGAGTCGCTGCCGATGTTCCAGTGGACCTTTGCGGAGGCGACGCCCTGCCAAGTCATGATAGTCTTGGCGAGCTCGCCCTCTTTGGCGGCGATGATTCGCTCCTGCTCTTCTTTCGAAGTCTGGAGCATCGACTGCGAGCCACCGAAGAGTAGGCTCATTCCTTCCGGTCCCGAATTAGGCGTGAGGCTGGCGTTGGCGACGACCATTTCGGCCTCGCTCTGGGAATTGACGGGGACGGAGACGGTGCCGCCGGTGCTGACTTCGACGGGAATGCCGCTCTTGCGAAGCTCGGCGACGATCGGCCCCTGCTGGGTCGGTGTCAGGCCGCTGTAGAGCGCCGTCATCTTGGGGCGCGACATCACATAGCCCGTCAGGACGAGCAACACGATGAGCGCCGCTGCGCCGAAAACGGTCACGTACCGCTGTGTGCGGTCCGCGACCTCCCACCAGTCTCTTACTTTCTGTGCCGCGTTCTCCATGGCAGATCACTGTTCATGGAGCCGACGAGCGACGATTAGACTTGCATGCGGCTGATCTCTTGGTAAGCGTCCAAGAGCTTGTTCCTGACCTGGAGCGTAAGCTCCATCGCAAGGCCCGCACGCTCCATCGAAATCATCAGTTCGTGAAGCTCCACGTTTTGACCCGTCATAAAGGCGTTCTGCATCTCGGTCGCTTGGTTCTGCGACGAGTTCACGTCCTTGATGACGTCCGTCAGCATCTTTCCAAAGTCCTCGGTCTTGTCTTCCGGGGCGGAAAGCTTCGTGGCCTGCTGTGCAAGGCTCTTGATAGCGGAATTGGCTGCGTCGATCCTCATTTTCAGACTTCGCCGATCGTAAGGGCGGACTTGAGCATTCCTTTGGCTGAGTTGAACGAGGCGACGTTGGCCTCGTAGGCGCGGGAGGCGCTGATCATGTCGACCATCTCGGTGATGGGCTCGACGTTTGTGTAGTAGACGAAGCCTTCGGCGTCCGCTTCGGGGTTACCCGGCTCGATTTCGCGGCGCAGGTCGCTCATGTCGTTGGCGATGCGCTCGATCTTGACGCCGCTTTCGTCTCCAGAGAGCACCACGACCTGTCGGCGGTAGGCTTCCTTGCCCTTGGTGCGCATGGAGTTGGCGTTGGCGATGTTCGTCGAGATGACGTCCATGCGGAAGCGCTCTGCGGTGAGGCCGGTGGACGAGGCGCGCATCGCCTGGGAGAGGGTCATTATCTACCCTCCCTGATGACGCGGCGCAGCCCGCTGAAGTAGTTGCGCGTCATGTCGGTGGCCGCCTGGTAGCGGATCTCGTTCTCGCCGATGAGAAAGACCTCGCGCTCCATATCGACGCCGTTGCCATCGAGCCTGATCGCTCCTGGGTCAGTGGTGACGGCCGCCGCGTCGTCGGAGCTCGCGTCGTTGAAGAGGCCGCTCTCGGCCTGTTTGAGTTCGATCGCGAAGTCGACCTCCTTGCGCTTGTAGCCTGGCGTGTTGATGTTGGCGAGGTTGCCGGCGAGGACCGACTGGCGCAGCGACAGGCGGTTGAGCGAGCGCTGATAGTTCTCAGCCTGTGGTCCAAAAAGGTCGTTTAGTATCTGCACGGTCGGAAAACCTCCTTCCGCGCTTCCGTTCGCTTGAACCTGCCCGATCCGTGGGCAAGTGGTTGCGCACTCGCTGGTGCGGCCCATGTGGTGAATCGGCATTAATGCGGGGAACTTGAGGGTGTATGGGGAGGCTCGCTTCGCTGACTCGGGTTCCTGGCTCTCGCGAAGCCGGCTGCACCGGTCTGCTAGCCTTAGACCCGGAATCGAGGACGCCCATCCCCTATACTTGCGGCATGGGGCCGGACGAGCTGCAGGCCGAGGTCGTGCGGAAGTACGCCAGCTACATCAACCCGTACTTGGCGAAGCTGATGAACTTCGCCGGTTTTGGGGTCGAGGTGCGCGGCGAGGGTTGCTACCTCTTCGACCAGGACGGGAAGAGGTACCTGGACTGCCTGGGCAGCTATGGCGTGTTCTCGCTCGGGCACCGGCACCCTAAGGTGATCGAGGCCGTGAAGAGGCAGCTCGACGCGCTGCCTCTGAGCGGCAAGACGTTTTTCAACAAGAGCCAGGCGGACCTCGCTGAGCGGCTGGCACAGATCGCGCCGGACGGGATCGAGTTTTCGTTCTTTTCCAACAGCGGTGCCGAGGCGGTCGAAGCCGGGCTGAAGTTCGCCAAGGCGACGACGGGGCGTGCAAAGATCGTTTCGACCGAAGGGAGCTACCACGGAAAGACGATCGGCGGGCTTTCCTGCACCGGGCGAGACAAGTACCGGAAGAGGTTCGAGCCGCTGATGCCTGGCGTCGCGTTCGTGCCGTATGCGGACGCGGAGGCGGCGTGCTCAGTGATCGATTCGAGCACGGCGTGCATGATCGTGGAGTCTTTGCAGGGCGAGGGTGGGATCCACGTGCCGCCCGCTGGCTACCTTCGCGCGATCCGGGCGCGGTGCGACGAGGTCGGCGCGCTGCTCTTCATCGACGAGGTGCAGACGGGGCTCGGGCGGACGGGAAAGATGTTCGGTTGCGACTACGACGGCGTGGCGCCGGACGTGATGTCTTTGGCCAAGTGCCTGGGCGGCGGCGTGATGCCGATCGGCGCGACGTGCTTCACGCGAGCCGTTTGCGACTCGATGTTCTCGGAGAACCCTTTGCTGCACACCTCGACGTTCGGTGGAAACCCGCTCGCTTGCGCCGCTGGGATCGCTGCGCTCGACGTGATCGAGCGCGAGGGGCTGGTGGAGCGCTCGGCGACGGTGGGCGCGCGACTGAAGGCTGGGCTGATGGGGCTGAAAACGACTTCGGGGGTCGTGAGCGACGTGCGCGGTCGCGGGATGATGATCGGGGTCGAGTTCTCGATGGACGAGGTGGGCGAGCTGACGATCGCGCAGATCGTTAAGCGCGGGATGATCGCGGCCTACACGCTGAACAACCCTCGCGTGATCAGGATCGAGCCGCCGCTGATCATGACGGAAGAGCAGGCGGACAGCGCGGTATCGATCATGGGCGAAGCGATCGCGGAGACGGAAGAGATCCTGAGCGCGTTGGCGTGAAGGCAATGCGTTCTTCAAGAGGCACCCCCACCCTAACCCTCCCCCAAGGGGGAGGGAACACTTGGGTCGAGTGTGAGTCCCGAGTAGTAAGGCGAAAGGAGAATGGAGAGGGACCTCAGTCGAGAGCCTGGCCGGAGATGTCTTTGAGCTGGCCGGTCAGGATCAGCACGAAGTCAATGATCGACCAAACGCCAGTGACGATCGCGCCCGCGCCGCAGCAGAAGAAGCTGCCGACCATCGTGATCGAGAGCATCGTTATCCCGATCCCGGTGTAGCCCAGATAGAAGCGGTGGATCCCGAGGCTGCCAAGGAAGAACGCGAACAACGCTGCGGCGAGCTTGCTCTTACTCTGCGCCGGATACGCGCTATAAGGCGTGCTGGTCGGTCTCGGATAGGTGGATGGGCCGGGCGGGCTCGCGAACGGGTTGTACTGGCCGGGGGTCTGCGCCTGGGCGGAGCCGGGCTGTGCAGGCTGCGAACGGAACGCGGCTGAAAAGTGGTGCTGGAGCCCGGGCAGGTCGCGCGCGAGGGTCTGCAGGTTGCTGCCCTGCTCGACGAGCACGGTGTCGGCGACTATCCGGCCTTCTGACGCCCACTGGTTGAGCGTCGATAGGTCTGCAGGGCCGTAGAACTTGCCGTCGGTGCCTTTGACGACGTAGGTCAGGTCGAGTTCCTCCTCTCCGCGTGTGTGATACCTTGTCGGCCCAGGGACGGAGCGACGCTGAGTTACAATCGTCGGAGTTGACTGTCTATTCGAACGAGGAGTACGCGCGGCCGGACGGGATTCCGCTGCAGTTCGACCTCTACCACCCTGGCGGCGAATCGGTGCCGCTCGTCGTGTTCTTGCACGGCGGCGGATGGATCAGCGGCGACCGGACGATGTTCACCGAAGAGGCGGAGTGGTTCTGTTCGCAGGGGTTCGCTGCGGCGACGATCGACTATAGGCTGGCGCCTCTCTACCCCTTCCCTGCGGCGGTGCTGGACGTGCAAGAGTTCTTGCGGTTCATCCGTTCGTCTTCGCTGGGAACCGATCCGCGGCGGATCGCAGCGTTCGGCAACAGCGCCGGCGGGCACCTGGCTGCGATGCTGGGAGTCGGGTACGCGGGCGGGCCGACGGTAGACGCGGTGGTCGATGTGTGCGGGATCACCGACGTTCGAAACCCGGACTCGTCGCAGTTCCCGATCTCAATGAGCTTCGTCGAACAGTTTCTGGGAGGGCCCTACCCTGGCCGTGAAGGGCTCTATGCCGAGGCGAGCCCGGTCGCTCTCGTCCGAGGCAAGTGCTGCCCGTTCATAATCATCCACGGCGCTCAGGACGACGTCGTGCCGGTGGCGCAGTCGAGGTCGCTGTACGATGCGCTGCGTTCCTACGGTGGCGAGGCGCGGTTGATCGAGCTGGAGGGCGAGGGGCACTCTTTCAGCCTCGACGCGTGGGACCTCGTGCGAGAAGAGAGCGTCGCGTTCTTGAAAGGAGCCTTCGATGAAAGCTGACCTGCGGTCCGATACGATCACCAAGCCGACGCCAGAGATGTACGCGGCGATGGCGAGCGCAGAGCTGGGCGACGACGTGCTCGGCGACGAGCCGACGGTCAATAAGCTCGAGGAGCTCGCGGCCGCACGCACTGGAAAAGAGGCAGGGCTGTTCGTGCCGAGCGGGACGATGGGAAACCAGGTCGCGCTGGCGACCCACACCAAGCCCGGCGACAGCGTGCTCTTCGAGGACGAGGCACACATGGTGTACTACGAGGCCGCAGCGCCGGCCGTCATCGCCCGCGTTTTGGTCCGCTCGATCAGGGCCGTGGACGGCGTGATCGACCCGAGCGAGATCGAGAAGCGCGTGATGCGGCGCGATGAGCACACGCCCGGGACGACGCTGCTATGCCTGGAGAACACGCACAACCGGTGCGGCGGCGCGGTGACGCCGGTGGGGCACCACAAGGAGTACAGACGAGTCGCGGATTTGCTCGGCCTGCGCGTGCACTTGGACGGCGCGCGCGTTTTCAACGCCTCGGTCGCGCTGGGGGTGGACGTTGGCGAGATCACGTCGCAAGTGGACACGGTGAGCTTTTGCTTGAGCAAGGGGCTCTCTGCCCCTGTGGGCTCGGTGCTGTGCGGTCCCGCGGAGTTCATCAAGGAGGCGCGGTTCTGGCGCAAGCGCCTTGGCGGCGGGATGCGGCAGGCAGGGATCCTTGCGGCGTGCGGGATCGTGGCGCTGGAGACGATGGTGGACCGGCTCGCCGACGATCACAGGCGCGCGGCGCGGCTGGCGGCCGCGTGCGCGGAGATGCCGGGGCTCTCGCCGCTTCTTGCTCAGACGAACATCTTGATCATCGAGACGGCGGCGCCTGCGCTCGACTGGCAGCACCGGTTGGAATCGAAGAACGTGTTCAGTTTCGCGATCGGGCCGAACAGGCTACGGCTCGTCACGCACAAGGACGTGGGCGACGCGGAGGTCGCGTACGCAATCGACAAGCTGGCAGAGTCAGCGCGCGAGCTGAGTGAGGCCGGCGTCGGCTAGGGTCGCGCTGCGCAGCCTCTCGAACGCGATCTCGGCGAGTGCCTCGAGGTTTACGACGTCTTCCCTGTTGTACTCGACGAGCGTTTTCAGCGACTTTTCGCGCCCCTCTTGGTACTCGCGCCAAAGCCGCACGGCGTCCCATCCGGAAAGGCCGTCGGTCTCTGCTCCGCGCGCGATCCCGAGCTGCTTCTCGATCTTTTTTAGCCCGCCACGGTAGCCGACGCGCTTGAGCGCATGGCAGAGGTCGAGGTGCAGGTGGTCGAACTTGACGCGCGGGAACGCTCGGCGGAGCATGGGAACGTCGAACCCTGTCCCGAAGAACGTGACGATCATCGAGTACTTCGCAATGACTTCGGGGAACTCGTCTAGGTCGACGCCGTTGACGAGGCAGGTGAAGTCTGCGCCGTCGTAGAGCCCGACCATCGTGACCGACTCGCCAGATTGGCCGCCGTCGGTCTCGATGTCGAGATAGACGGCCTTGTTGCGGAACTCGGGCCAAGCGCGCCAGGCTTCGCGCGTACCAAGCGTCTGCGCGAAGAACCTATGGTCGCACTTTTTGAGTTGCTCGACGGAGTTGCGGACGTAGTTCTCAAAGTAGCGCGCGTCGGTGCCGAGCGTGGAAAACGCGCCCGGGTTGCGCAGGTACGTGTGCCAAGTGAGACAGCCCTGTTTCCACAGTGCTCGCTCAGTGTGCTCTCCAACGCCGGGAATGTGGCAGAAAGTGCTTTCGAGCAAGGCGGCTAGTTCCCGCCCGAGCCCCTCTTGGTCGGCTTGACGTCCGGCGAGATGCCGACGCCCTGCTCAGGAAGCGGAAGCGTGATCAGCGAGTTCGGCCACACGCCCTTGTCATCAGGGTCGTTGTACCAATACTCTCCTGTCTTGAGGTCTTTGTCGAACTCCGCGATGATGCGGATGATCCCGCTGCCGAACCACGTGGCGTTCAAGTCGGTGCCGAACCATTGTGCGGCGCGCCACTGGCCCTCCAGGACGATCCGGCCCGTGCCGTGGTAGACGGTGCGGCCCATGCCTTCGTACTCCTTGGTGAGGCTCCCGTCGGTCGTCAGATCGCCTTTGAGCCCGCTGACGAGGAAGGTGCCGGTAAAGCTGGCGTCGAGGCGGCCTTCGCCGGGCAGGATCTTGAAGCTGCCTAAGTGGGTGTTGAGGTGCAGGGTGCCATAGCCTGGCTTGTCGCCGAACCTGCCCATCTGTTCCGGCGCGGCCTTTTGGGCTAGTGCGGGGCCGACGATGGCCGTCAAGATTCCTAGGGTCAGGGCTGCGGGTCTCAACATGGGGTCCTTACGGCTCCGAAGGGCCAGATTCTATCCGAATCCGGCGGCGGGCCCACAGGTTCCTAACAAGGTGCGTGCCAGCGAGGTTCCTTTCCGCTTGGCGGGAACGTCCCGGGCGCGCCGCCGCGTCCTGTGCTGTAGGGCGTACAATGGCCTCGGGAAGTCTGAAATGAAACCTGGCTCGATCGTAGCTTTGGCACTGACGGTGGTCGGACTGTGCGCGGTGGTCTTCGCGTTCGTAAAGAACTCCAGCCCCTATGTGACGATCGCCCAGGCGCGAGAGTCGGGCCAGTCGAGCGTCCACCTGGCTGGCGACATCGACAAGAGCTCCCTCGTGGTCGGCGTCGACACAACCTCCTTTCGCTTGACCGATGAAACGGGCACGACGACTTTGGTCGTGTACGAGGGCGGCCCTCCGGCGAACATGGGGGACGCGACGAAGGTGGTCGCGATCGGCTCGATGCAGGGGGACCATTTCTTGGCGCACAAGCTGCTCTTGAAATGCCCGTCTAAGTACGAGACGAAGGTCAAGCCGAAGTTGTGAAGCCTCTCGTCGCGGAACCTTGGTCGTTGGCGATCGGAGCCGCGGGAAACGGGTTCGTGTGGCTGGCAGTGGCGCTGTGCGCGGTCGCTGCGGCGCTGTACTTAGTCCCTCGCAGTGCGAGGTTGCACCGCTTTGCTCAATGGAGCTTCACTTGCGGCGCGCTCTGCTTCTTCGGGGCGTTTGCCTGCCTCCTCACACTGTTCATCAAGCACCAGTACGAGTTCGAGTACGTGTGGCGGCACTCAGCCAACGACCACCAGCTTCAGTACTTGGTGGCGGGTGTGTGGTCCGGTCAAGAAGGTTCGTTCCTCCTGTGGGGGCTGATGGCGGGGCTCGCCGGAATCCTGGCTGTGCGCGGGACAGGGGAGTACCGGCGGTGGTTCACCGTGGTGTACTCCGTGTTCCTGGCCGGGATCGCGGCAATCCTCTTGCGCGTTTCGCCTTTCGTCTTGATCCCGCTCTTTGGTGGGCAGCACTTGATCCCGCCCGACGGGCAGGGGATGGTGCCGTCGCTGCTCAACTATTGGGTCGTGATCCATCCGCCGACGATCTTTTTCGGGTTTGGGACGCTGACTGTTCTGTTCGCGTATGCGTTCTCCGCGGTACTGAGCGGCGACGTTGTGAACTGGATCCCGCGCGTGCGGCCGTGGGCGCTCGTCTCGCTGGCGGTTGTGGGACTCGGGCTGTGCATGGGCGGTCTGTGGGCTTATGAGACGCTCGGTTGGGGCGGTTTTTGGATGTGGGACCCGGTCGAGAACACGAGCTTCGTGCCTTGGTGCGGGGTCGTGGCGTTCGTGCACGGCATGTTCGTGCAGCAGGCTCGGCAGAAGTGGCACATGGCGAACGTGATCTTTGGCGCGCTGCCTTTCTTGCTCTTCAGCTACGGGACTTTCTTGACTCGGTCGGGCGTGCTGGGCGACTCCAGCGTGCACAACTTCGTGAGCATCGATCCGATAGCGAAGAACCTTCTAATCGGGATCATCGCTATTTGTCTAGTTTCGTTCACGCTCGCGCTCGCCATGCTCTGGGGCAGGGCACGGGCGCGGTTGCCGGAAAGGAAAGATGTCCCGTTCGCCTTGCTCGGTCGCGAGTCGTTTTACTCGGCGGCGATTTGGCTCGTGTTCGGCTTCGCGTTCGTCACCGCGCTTGGAATGAGCTACCCGTTCCTCCTGACCTCGCTTGGCAAGTCGGCCAAGGTCGTCGAGGAGGGGTTGTATCACCAGGTGCTCGGGTGGATGTTCCCGCCATTGATGCTCTTGATGGCGGTCGCGCCGTTCTTGACGTGGAAGGGGCTGACCTTCCGCGAGATGTTCTCGCGCATCACGAACTCGCTCGCGATCGCGGTCGGGCTTGTGGGCGTGATGCTGATGTGGCTGAAGTCGCCTGGCTTCCAGGCGCCCGGGCCCGAAGAGACAATCGACATCATGGGGCTCCACGCGCCGTTCAAGGTCACGTGGGTGCTGTTCTTGTCGGGGCTGTGCATGTTTGTGGCGGTCGCCTCGTTCTGGCGGATGATAGAGGCGTTCAAGAAGTCGAAGCAGACGGTAGGTGCGATGCTCGCGCACTTCGGCGTTTCCGTCACGCTTCTCGGGCTCATCTTTTCGCGCGGGTTCGAGCAGAGCAAGATCGTGCTGCTCCACCCGAGCGAGAGGCCGAGCGTGTTCGGCCTGAAACTGGTGAACGAAGGGCAGACATCGCAGTTCACGGACCGCGGCAACAAGATCCTGATCCGGGCGAGCGGCGACCGCGCCGAGTTCGTCGCCGAGCCGACGCTGTACTACTTTCCGAACGCGAGTGGCGAGCTGACGCCGATGCAGTGGCCGTCGATCCAGCACACGGGGCTCGTCGACTACTACTTTGCGATCTCGGAGCCTGAATTCGACGCGACGAATCCGACGCTCTTTCCTCTCAGCCCCGACCCGAGCAACCCGACTACGCGCGCGCACACGGACGTCGTGCTGCTCTACAACGGCTACGAGGTCCAAGGGAGCCTCTTGACGGACGACTCTTCAAAGCTGATCGCCAAGATGACCGCGGTCACGTCCGAGGCGAGCTACGACATCGAGCCGATGGTGATCGTGCGCAAGGGCGAGCAACCGCTGCAAGTGCCGGCTCAGATCGGCGACGAGTACGACGTCTACCTGGACACGATGAACCCGCAGACCCACGACATCACCGTGCAGCTCAAGTACCGCCATGCGGCCTATCCGCTGCAGGTGTTCTTCAAACCTTTGACCGTGTTCGTATGGCTCGGGATCGGTATTATGACCCTGGGCGGGCTGATGACGGCGTACGTGCGACGTAAGGAAAGATCGGGGGCGAGCCGAGAACAGGGCGATGCTTCTTAAGCAGGTCTTGAAGTCCAAGATCCATCTGGCGCGGGTGACGTACGCCAACCCGGAGTACGTCGGCAGCATCGAGGTCGACGGTGACCTTTTGCGCCGCGTGGAGATCGAGGACGGCGAGCTGGTGCACGTGTGGGCGGTCGACCACGCGTCGCGCATCCAGACGTACGCGTTCGCTGGGCCAAAGGGCGTGGTCGGGATGAACGGCGGCGCGGCGCGCCTCTTCTCGCCGGGTGACCGGGTCGTGATCGCCGCGTTCGCACTGACCGACGAGAGGGTCGTGCCCAAGATGGTGATGCTGGACGAGGAGAACAGGGTTGTCAGAGAGCTCGAACCGTTCACGGTCCTCGGTTGACCTCGGTCGGCTGCTCGAAGAGAGCGGCGCGGTCCTGCACGGGCACTTCCTGTTGTCTTCCGGGCGCCACTCCGACGTCTATTTCGAGAAGTTCCGCGTGCTGACACAGCCTCGGGTCCTTTCGGCGCTCTGCGCCGAGATCGCGGGGCACTTTTCCGGTGTTGACTTCGTGGCCGGGCCGACGACGGGCGGGATCGTCATCGCGTTCGAGGTCGCCCGGCAGATGGGCGTCTCGGCCGCGTACGCGGAAGACGAGGGCGGGACGAAGAAGCTCCGCCGCGGGCAGACGCTGCCGGCGGGCGCGCGCGTGCTGGTCGTGGACGACGTGCTGACGACGGGGCTCTCGGTGAGAGAGACGATCGCTGCGGTGACGAGCGCGGGCGGAGTCGTGGCGGGGGTCGGCGTCTTGATCGACCGCGCTTCGGAGCCGATCGATTTCGGGTGCGAGCTGTTCGCTTCCTACAAGGTCGAGGCGCAGTCGTGGACAGCTAACGATGTGCCGGACTGGCTGGCCGCGATTCCCCTTACGAAGCCCGGGACCCGCAAATAGCCCCGTTCACGGCACGACGATCTTGAGCGCGCCCGGACGCACACGCACAGTGATCGGCAGCGTGCCACGAACGTCGCCGTCGATGTGGAACGGCGTCGGCGAGTCTGCTTCAAGACGGACCGACCTACAGCGGCGCGCCGTGACCTTCTTGTGCGAGGTGTGCGTGCCTTTGAACACTCGGGCGAGCACGACCGGTAGTTCCGCAGCGTTGATGCCGCTCCCCCACACGGCGTCGAGCATTCCGTCGTCGATCACCGCGTCTGGCAGGATCTTCATCCCGCTTCCATAGTAGCCCGCGACCCCGACGGCGACTAGAAGCGTGCCAGGCACGGCCAGGGGCGGCTCGTCATCGATCGCGACCGTCACGGTCGAACGCCTGTAGCGGGCAAAGGCGCCGAGCACGGCGGCGACGTAGCGGGGGGTCGGCCCGAGGCGCGCCAGCAAACCCCGCGCAGCTGCGATCCGGCGAGCCACTTCGGCGTCGAAGCCTGCGCCGAGCACGTTCACGCAATAACCGTGGCCCTCGACCTCTGCCAGATCGGACGAGACGACCCGTCCACCGAGCGCGAGGGACCACGCTTCGGACGGAGCCGGCGGGACCCGGACCGTGCGCACCCAGTCGTTGCCCGTCCCGCAAGGCACGACTGCGAGCGCGGTCGGAGTGAACGCGAGCCCGTTTGCGACCTCACTGATCGTGCCGTCTCCACCGACCGCGACGACGCGTGCCGCACCGCGCTCTGCCAGCGAGCGGGCGATCTCGACCGCGTGACCAGGTCGCTCCGTCTCGTGGACGCTGGCCCCGTCCCGCAAGGCGAGCGCGACGACCGCCTCGCGAACGGCAGAAGACTTCCCGCTGCGGCTCGCAGGGTTCACGATCACGGCGACGCGCTCAGCGGCCACAAGGGATTATGAGCGGAGACGTCGCGGGTAACCTACTTCCATGCCGCAGAAGATCGTGGGCGACCGTTACTACGTGAGCTACGCCGAGCTCGGCAAGCCGTCGCGCAAGGGCGACTACAAGGTGCCGGGGCTCGGGATCGTGGTGCTGGACGACGCGGACATCCACTATGCGAAGGCAGTGCCCAGCCCCGGCTTCTACGTGCGGCGCTCTCGCTCGCTTGGGCCAGAGGCGTTCGTGGTAGTGAGCAGGGCGCAGACGGCTTAGCCAGCAACAAATGGAACGGCGCCTCGTCCGCGGTGCGGACGGGGCGCCGTCATGCTGTTTGCGCGCTAGGCGACGTTCTTCGCCAGCCGGGCAAACGTGTCCTTGTCCACGGAGCGCATCATGCACTCTTCGTAGCTGACAGTGGCCTGCCTGACGAGCTCGGCCAGCGACCGGTCCATCGTCTGCATGCCGACGTTGGAAGACGTCTCGATGACCGAGTACATCTGGTGGGTCTTGCCCTCTCGGATCAAGTTTTTGATGGCGGGGATGCCGACCATGATCTCGAGCGCGGCGATGCGTCCGCCGCCCAGCTTGGGGAGCAGCTGCTGGGAGACGACGGCCTCGATCGTGTTGGCGAGCAGGACCTTGATCTGGTCCTGCTGGTCCGCCGGGAACACGTCGATGATTCGGTCGATCGTCGAGGGGGCGTTGCGCGTGTGCAGCGTGCCAAAGACGAGGTGGCCGGTCTCAGCCAGCGTCAGCGCCGCCTCGATGGTCTCAAGGTCGCGGAGCTCGCCGACCAGGATGATGTCCGGGTCCTCGCGGAGCACGGCTCGCAGCGAGTTGTGGAACGAGAACGTGTCGCTGTGCATCTCGCGCTGGTTGACCATGCAGTTCTTGTGCCTGTGCAGGTACTCGATCGGGTCCTCGATGGTCAGGATGTGCGAGTGCCGCGACTCGTTGATGTCGTCGATCATCGAGGCGATGGTCGTCGACTTGCCGGAGCCAGTGGGGCCGGTGACAAGGATGAGGCCGGACGAGCGCTTGGCGAGGTCGCGGATGATGGGTGGCAGGTGCAGCTCTTCGAACGTCGGGATCCGGTTGGGGATCAGACGCAGCGCGGCAGAAACGGAGTTGCGCTGCATATAGACGTTGACGCGGAAGCGTGCGAGCCCCTTCACGCCGTAGCCAAAGTCGAGCTCGTGGGTCTGCTCGAACTTCTTAAGGTCGTCGTCGTTCAGGATGTCGTAGATGAGCCGCTTGGTAATCTCGTCGTTCAGCTTGTCGAACGGGAGCGCGACGATCTCTCCGTCGAGCCTCACCATCGGGGGCAGACCCGACGTGAGGTGGATGTCGGAGGCCTTTCGTTCGACGGCCATGCGAAGGAGCTCGTCGATGTGGGTGTCGCCGACCGGTACGACGTCCTGCTTGAGCTGCGCATACTCCGGCTCCATCAGCTCGTCGCCGATCTGGTACTTGCCGGTCGACTTTCTCGGGTCGACGAGCTCCCGTGGCACGTAGGCAGGCACGTACTGCTCGCCTTCCGGCTCGGGCCCCTCTTTATAGCCTTCGGCGTCGCGGAACTGCTCGAGGATGTCGCTCAGCTCGTCGGTCGAAGGAGTGAGCTTCTTCTGCGGCTGCGCCTTTGGCGGCTCTGCCGCGGGCTTCTCGCCTTCCGGGCCGATCACTTTATCCCATTTGAAATCATCTGCCATGTCTTCTACCTCCAATCAGAACGAAATGACCGCCGATGCGGCGATCGCCTCCATCGACTCCTCGATCAATCGGTTCAACTGCTCCTCTTCGATAGCCAGCAGTTCGACAGTCCAGTGCTTCACTTGGCCCGGCGCCGCGGCGGACTCCTGCTTTCCGCCGACTGCGAACCGTGCTATCTGGTCAGACAGCCCGACGAGCGCGCGGAGCTTGCTGCACTCGTCGTCCGCCGACGCGGGCGTCACGTAGTCGAGCCCCTTGACCAGGATCTCCGGGAAGCCCCAGCGCTCTGCGGCAGCCATCCCGACCTCCGTGTGGTCGCAGCCGAAGACCGCTCGCTCGGACTGGATGTCGGTCGCGCCCTTCTCCATGAGCAGCATCACCTTTTCATAGTCGGTGGGCTCGGCGCGGTCCATGAGCGTCTTGCCGATATAGTGCAACAGCCCGACCGTGTAGCCTTCGTCGGCCATGCGAAGGCCAAGCTTGCCCGAGAGGAATCGGCAGCAGACGGCGGTGTCCAGCGAGTGCCTCCACCAGCCGCGTCGGCGCATGGACTCGCGGTCGGTCTTACCGACAAACAAGTCGAACACGCCGACGGCCATAGCGAGCTGGCGCACGGCTCGGAATCCAAGGAACGCGACCGCCTCGCGGATCGAGGTGACCTTTCGCGGAAGGGCGTAGTAGGCGGAGTTCGCCTGCGTCAGGATCTTTGCCGAAAAGCCCGGGTCGATCACGATCGCCTTTTCCAGCAGTGCCGCCGACGAGTCCGTCGACGACGTCATCTCCATGATCTTGTAGACCACTTGCGGGAGGACGGCGATCTCCTTTGTCCGAGAGATCACCTTGTCGACTGCTTGGTTCGATTGGCCTGCTGGTAGCGCTGACATTCTGTTTCCCTTATCCGTAGATGACCCTGAGGACCTCGTCCACCGAGGTGACGCCCATGAGGATCTTCTGGACGGCGTCCATCTGAAGCGTCTTCATGCCGTTGGCGACCGCGAGGTTCCTAATCTCGTGGCTGGGGACGCGGTGAAGGATCTTGTCGCGGATCTCGTCCGAGAGGAGCATGAGCTCGTGCACGCCGGTGCGGCCTTTGTAGCCGGTGCCCTTGCACTGCTCGCATCCTGCGCCCTTGAACAACTTGAGCTCGCCCCTCGTCTCGGCGCCGACCTCTTCCGGCACTGGAAAGCCGTAGCGCAAGAGCGTCTCGCGGCTCGCCATGTAGGACTCCTTGCAGTTGGGACAGATCTGGCGGACGAGGCGCTGGGCTAGGACGCCGATGAGCGAGGAGGCGATGAGGAACGCCTCGACGTCCATGTCCATCAGTCGAGACGGGGCCGAGGACGCGTCGTTCGTGTGGAGGGTGCTGAAGACTAGGTGGCCCGTGAGCGCGGCTTCCATGGCGATGGTGGCCGTCTCTCGGTCGCGCATCTCACCGATCATGATCACGTCCGGGTCTTGGCGGAGCATCGACCTCAGCCCCGCGGAGAACGTCATTCCCGCCTTGACGTTGACGTTGCACTGGTTGATGGACTGCAGCTCGTACTCGACCGGGTCTTCGATCGTGATGATGTTCTTGAGCCCGTCGTTGCTCTGGTTGATGAGGGAGTAAAGCGTCGTCGACTTTCCGGAGCCGGTGGGACCGGTGACGAGCACAATCCCGTAGCTGCGCTGCGCCATCTCTTCCAGCAGCTTGAGGTTGTGGTTGAGAAAGCCTAGCTTGGAGAGGCCGACGTTGATGCCTGCCTTGTCCAAGACGCGCATGACGATCTTTTCCCCGTACACGACCGGCAGGGTCGAGACGCGGAAGTCGAACTCCTTGCCTCCGATGGTCGCGCTGATGCGGTTGTCCTGCGGCGTGCGCTTCTCGGCGATGTCCATGTTCGCGACGATCTTAAAGCGCGATGCGAGCGGCGCAGCGACTTTGCGGGGCAGCTTCATCGCGTCCATCATGATGCCGTCGATGCGGAGCCTGACCATGACGCAGTCCCTGCGGGGCTCGATGTGGATGTCGCTCGCCTTGTCCGAGATCGCCTGGTTGATGATGAGGTTGGCGAGCCGAACGACCGGTGCGTCCTCTCCGAGCGCCTTGAGCTCGTCCTCGCTCATCTCGTCGTCGTCCGCAGGCGCGGAGGCGTGGACGTCGAGGTTGCCGTCGAAGTCCTTCATCACGCCTTCGATGGCGTCGCCGATGTTTACGTCGAGCTTGTACTTCTCGGCGAGGGCGTAGTTGATGTCCTCTTCGACCGCGATCATGGGCTCGATCTCGTAGCCCGTGTTCATGCGGAGCTCGTCGATGACGAAGACGTCGAGCGGGTTCGCCATCGCGACGATCAGCTTTTTGTCGCGGATCTCGATGGGCATGGACTTGAATCGCTTGGCGAACTGGGGCGTGAGCTTGGAGATGGCCTCGTCGGTCGGGGAGACGCTCGAGAGGTCTATGTAGGGGACCCCCCAGACTTTGCCCATGCATCGGACGCGGTCGCGCTCGGTGATGAGCCCCATCTCGACCATGACGCGGGCAATAGGATCATCGCCACCCATCTCCAGTTGCTTTTCTGTAGCCAACTGAAGCTGTTCGGGTGTGATCAATCCTTCTTGAACGAAGACGTCCCCGGTCAGCATGCCCAGGTTCTATGTTCCACGCCTGGGGGAGTTACCGGGCAGGCAATCCTACCGGGGTGGGTCGTCCGGGCAGGTTCATTGGGGCTGCTTTCGGGGCGCGCGCAGGTCCCCAACAAGCTGCGGCAAAAGCCCTGGGTTCTTTACCGTCTGGCCCGACCGACCTGGCCCCTCGTCCGGGCAGCCCGCGGCGTTCGCTTCGATGAGTCGGCGCGCCGTTCGAGCCCCACAGTGCCAAAAGGTACAATTGCGGGCCGTGCACCTGCCCAGGTGGCGGAATTGGTAGACGCGCTAGTTTCAGGTACTAGTGGCAGCAATGTCGTGGGGGTTCGAGTCCCTTCCTGGGCACCACGATCGGAGCGCGACCCGACTCGCATCCCCGTCCACTTGGCATGTGGACACTGGCTGCCTCAAGCTTGAAGGCTAGAAGTAGTGAACGAGCTCGCCGTTGATGAGATGCTCCTCGCGATGGAACGCGAGCGCGGCCTTGGGCGTGCCGTAGCGGGCCTCAATATAGCGCACCGCAGCGATCGTCTGCAGCAGCGGGTCGGAGGTCTTCTTGATCCCTGTGCCGAGCCAGGTCGAGTCTAGGAACTGGTATAGGCCGAACGCGGAAGACTCTGGGTTCTCCAGTAGCGGATTGTAGTGCGACTCGCGCCAGCAGATGCGCGCCATCGCGTCGATCTGGCCTTCGTCCCACCGCGCGCCTTCGATCTCCGTTGCGCGCTCGATCAGCTCGACAATGCGCGTCTTGCCGGTCAAGGGATCTACCGAGCCCAGGGCGAAGGTCTGCCTCTCTAGCAGCTCTTTCTGCGCGCGCAGACGCTCTGTCTGTTCGGCAATGCTGTCCTCGTGCGAGCGCGAGAGAACGTGCCAGGCAAAAAGTGCGCTCGCCAGGGTCAGCAGTAGGAATACGGGCCTCATTGTTTGCCACCTCGTTGCCCGGCTCTGTCCTGGCCGGGCGTTTGTCAGCCCGCCCTTTGGGCGGCACAATCCGTTCCAACGCACGACGTCCCGTCGTTCTTGCCGGTGGCGCGGCTTGCACATTCCCGCGAAGAATGCGAGGTAACATCAAAGAAGCCGCTGGAGGCTGCGCATCGTCGCGTGGCTCTGTCGGGGGAAGTCCGGTGAGATTCCGGCACTGTGCCGCAACGGTGTAGGCCTATCGGGGCCGAAGTCCGAACGCCCGCTCCAGCAAGGACCGATGGTCACCTACGAGCATAGGTGGAGCGGAGCGGACGGTTCCCGCGAAACTCCCAAAGTCTCGTCGTTGGCCTCACAACTGAGGAAACGATGCAAACAAAACTACGAGCGTTCACGCTCATCGAGCTTCTCGTCGTCATCGCGATCGTCGCCATATTGGCTGCGATCCTCTTCCCCGCTTTCGCCTCGGCCAAGGCCGCTGCAAAGAAGACCGTGTGCATGAGCAACGTGCGGCAGATCGGGCTTGCATGGGCAATGTACGACTCTGACAACGACGACGCGCTGATGCGCGTGTACACCAAAGGCTCGGACCGGTGGTACTACTGGTGGGGCTCCTACGACGGCACGACCCTGCGCGAGGACGAGGGCCTGCTCTATCCCTACTTCAAAAACCGGCAGATCCAGGCGGACCCCGCCTTCCCCAGCGCTCTGCGCACGGCGCTCGGCCTGACGGGATTTGGCTACAACTACAGCTACCTGAGCCCGAGCGAGTTTGCGCCCCCGACGTGGGAGGAGCACGAGATATCGGTCAACGAGACTCAGATCGGAGATCCCTCGGACACGGTGGCGTTCGCCACGGCCGCGCGGATCAACAACTGGTCGTACTCCGTGCCAACGCTAGAAGGGAACGCGTTCCTCGATCCGCCTTCGGCCAACTTTCCTGGGTTCCACGCGCGCCACAGGGGCGTCGGTATCGTGTTGTGGTGCGACACGCACACAAAGGCGCGCAAGGCCGCGATGCGCACGGAGGACTTCGGCTATGGGTTCCACGCCGAAGACTTCGTCAGGAACGACCTCGGCGACATCGACGAGGACGGCGACTTCACGACCGACGAGCTGTTCGACCTGGAATAGCGAACTAACAAGCGGAGGGCAGCGCTCCCGCGTGGCCCTCCGCCACTATAGTGCGTCCAGGCGGACCTGCAGTTCAGCACGGCTGAGCGATGCGATCGCGAGGGTCTTGTCCCGCGACTTGGCGCCGCGTTTGATCGTGATCGAGGTCTTCGGCACTCGCAGCGCCTTTGCGACGTTCTCGACCACGGACTTGTTCGCTTGGCCGTCCGTCGGGGCGGCGGTGGTGAAGACGCACAGCACGCCGTCTTTGCACACGATCCGGTTCCGGCTCGCACGAGGAGCGACCCGGACTTTCAGCTCGCTACCCAGCGGCAGCGTCCTCCGGCTGGATCTGGAGAGGCGGCGCGTCCTCGAGCATGCGCAGGTAGTCCTGGAGCATGGCTCGGAGGCGCGCCTCGAAGTTCCTCTTGTCCTGCATGCGCTGATCGATCTTTCGTTCGATCTCGCCGATCTCTTCCGTTGCCTTGCGCCGAAGCTCGTCCGCCTGCCTCTTGGCGTGCTCGATGACGAGCTCGGCCTCTTTGTGCGCCGCTGCGCGCGTCTCGTCCGCCGTCCTTTGCGCCAAGATCAGCACGTCCGCCAGCGTCGACTCCTTTCGGCGGAACAGCTCGAGCTCCTTGACCTCGAGCTCGTAGCGGTTTTTCAGCGCTTGGTGCTCTTGCCGCAAGCCTTCCAGCTCGCTGGCGGCCGTCCTAAGCATCGCGTCCACCGCGCCGGTCTCGTACCCCTTGCGTACGATTGGGAAGCGCGCTCCCTCCAGGTCGATCGGCGAAATGCGTTCCATCCCTGACTCTCCGTGTTCCATGTTTCTACGGTGGACGCCAGCCTGATGAGCCCACATCGACGGCTTTGGGCCCGTTAGCCGCCCATCCGCTGGATAGCCCTGGCCCGGTTCCTCAAAAACGCACCGTCGTTCGGGTAAGCCCTGAGGGCGACGTCCAGCACTCGGACCACGTCCTTGTCGTAGCCTAGCCGGGAATAGGCGTTCGAGAGCAGCGAAAACACGTTTCTGTGCGGAGCAGGCGTCTGCAAGATGTCTTCTTCGAGGACAGCGGGGATGCGCGCGTACATCTTCCACTCCCAATAGGCCTGCGCCTCGAAGAGCCCGCGGTCTGGGTCTTCCGGGTTCTCGTTCTTGAACCGGATCGCCACAGCCAGCCGCTCGGCGTCGTATTCGACGTTGCCAAGCATCCACACGAGGTCAGAGGCTAGGCCGCCGTCCCATGGCCGACACTCGTAACGCATGCGCTGGAGCTGGATCGCCTTGGGATAGTCTCCCAGACCGAAGAAGCCGTCTGTCTCGGCGTCGGCCCGGGCATCGACGTACACCATGATTTCCTCAACGCGCCGTTGATCGACTTCTTGGTCCTGGGCGACGACCGGGGTCGTGGTGAGAGCAACGAGTGCAAAGAGCGCGAGTCTGCGGTTCATTTGTCCTTTCCGTCGAGTTTTTTCTTGAGCGCCTGCTGAACTAGGTTCGGGTTCGCCCTGCCCTGCGAGGCCTGGATCGCCTTGCCGACGAGGAAGCCGAAGACGCCGGCCTTCCCGTTCTTATACGTCGCAACGGCCTCGGAGTTGTCCGCGATCACCCCGTCCACGAGCTTTTCGATGAAAGTCTCGTCGCTGATCTGCGTCATGCCCTTCCCGTCCACGACCGCCTTGGGCGATTTGCCCGATTTGAAAACCTCGGCGAAGACCTCCTTTCCCATCTTGCCGCTGATCGTGCCGTCTTGCACCAGCTTGGTGAGCTCGACGATGTGCCCTGGCACCACTTTGCTCGTCTGGCGCCCGTCCGGGTCTTCTCCTGACACGCGCGCGACCTGTCCGGTCTCGTTGAGAAGCTTTGCAAACTCCGCGTTCATCCAGTTGCACACCGACTTCGGGTCTCCTCCCAGGGCAACGCAAGCCTCAAAGTACTCGGCCCACGGCCTTTCCGATGTCAGGAGCTCCGCGTCGGTGCCGCTCAGCGAGAAACGCTCCATGTATCGTCGTCTCTTGGCGAGCGGCAGCTCGGGCAGGTCCTTTCTCAGCGAGTCGATGTACGGGTCTTCGAACTTCATCGGTACGAGGTCTGGGCAAGGAAAGTATCGGTAGTCCTGCTCCGACTCCTTCGTGCGCATCGTGAAGCTCGATTCGGTCTGCTCGTTCCAGCCGCGCGTCTCCTGCACGACCTTTCCGCCTTCCTCTAGAACTGTTTGCTGTCGGCCGACCTCATAGAGCACGCCGAGCTGTACCGATCGGAACGAGTTGAGGTTTTTGAGCTCCGTCTTCGTGCCGAACTCCTTCGCTCCCTGCGGGCGGACCGAGATGTTCGGCTCACAGCGCAGGCTGCCCTGCTCCATCTTCCCGTCGCACACGCCGAGATAGAGCAAGACCTGCCGCAGGTGCACGAGGTACTCGCGCGCGTCGTCGGCGCTCTCGATGTCAGGCGGAAAGTCTGTGACGATCTCCATCAGCGGCACGCCCGCTCGGTTGAAGTCCACGCCCGCGCCGCCGCCCGGCAGGTGCATCAGCTTTCCAGTGTCCTCTTCGAGGTGCACGCGCCGGATCCTGATTCTCTTCGTCCCGCCGTCCTGCGCCGGGATCTCCAAAAAGCCGTTGTAGCCGAGCGGGTTCGTCTCGCCGTACTGGCTGACCTGGTACCCCTTCGGCAGGTCGGGATAGAAGTAGTTCTTGCGATGGAACACGCTGTCCATCGCGACCGTGCAGTTGAGCGCGAGCGCCGTGCGCAGCACCATCTCGATCGCAGCATGGTTGGGGACCGGTAGCGTGCCCGGCATTCCCAGGCATACAGGACATGTGCGCGTGTTCGGTTCGCCGCCGAACGCGACAGGGCAGCGACAGAACATCTTGCTGCGCGTCAGGAGCTCGGCGTGGACCTCCATGCCCACGCTGGGGACGTAGACCGCCATCGCGCCCGATTCTACCGAGGAAAAGAGGCGAGCGCCAGCGCCGCGCACAGCTCAGGGCCGCTCAAGTCGCTTCGACCGGGATTCCGCCCTTCGCGCCCACGGCAAACACGTTGTCGTCCTTGTTGGTCCCTTTCATCGTGTACTCGCCGACGGCGCCGAGGGCTTTCGAGCCTTGCCACGTCGGGCTTGCGGAGTCGCGCCAGTAGAGCACGTACTCGACGCCGGGCGTGGCGGTCCACGTTACGTGCGTGTCGATTCCCTGCCTACGGTCGATCCGCACACGCGCAGGAGCAACGCCAGCGTTCGCGAGCGCCGCGAGCGCCGAAAGGTTCGCCTGCGCGACGTGACGCAGATAGGCAGGGTCCACGAACTGCGGCAGGTCCTGGTCGTTGTGCTGCCGGGTGAAGTCCTCCCAGACCTCGCAGAACCGCACTGCGGTGAAGCCCTGTTTCAAGAACGACGAATGGTCGCCGCCGCGCCCAAAGCGGTCGTTACGAAGCACCAGCTTGATCCCGAACCCCTTCACTTCCTGCCGCACCTGCCACTCGATGAACCGCGCGAGCTCTCGGCTCGAGGTCTCTGGCGCGGCGTCACTGAAAACGCGCACGTGCTTCTTGTCGGAGTACTTGGCGACGTTCGCGCTGTTGCCGACTATGTCGTTGCTTAGCACCGCCTCGAGCTTCCACCCCTCCGTCTTCGCGCGTTGTGCTAGCGCGATGGAACCGAACAGCCCCTGCTCTTCACCGCTAAAGCAGACGAACACGACCGTGTTCTCCCACTCCATCGGCGCCATGACGCGCGCGAGCTCCATCGTGAGAGCCACTCCGCTACCGTCGTCGTTCGCGCCGGGCGCGCGGCCCGTCATCGGGTCCTCGCGCAGGTTGATCGTGTCGATGTGCCCGCCGACGAGCACGCGCCGGTCGGTACGCCCGGGCAGCACCGCCACGACCTCGACGACGTCCTTGTCCTCAGGCACGCGCGGGCCCTTCACGACGTGGTAGGTCATTAGCTCGACCTGCAGGCGCGGGATCGCCTTGAACTGAGAGGCCGCCCACTCGCACGCCGCCGTCAGGCCGGGAGAGCTCGTGTTCCGGGTCGGGTTCGCCGCCAGCGTTTGGACCGTCGCCATTAGGCGTTCAGCCGAGACCTGGTCCAGCAGACCCTTCGGCGGCTGGGCGACGAACAAGAGCGCGGCGGCGAGGACCATGCCCCGATTATGCCCAACTCCCCGGGCCGCGGCGCAAAGGCTAAAATAGCGCGGTCGTGCAGAGCAAGAAGACGGTCGTAGGATGGCGCGAGAGGGTCGACCTGCCCGAGTGGGGCGTCTCAGGCGTCCTGGCCAAGATAGACACGGGCGCGCGCACCAGTGCGATCCACGTTGAGAACATGCAGCACACGACGGACGGCCGCGTAGAGTTCGACGTCGTCAAGAGCCGAAAGGCGTCGGCCAAGCACGTGACAGTCGAGGCCGCCGTGGTCCGCTCCGCAGTCGTCCGCACGAGCACGGGCCACGAGCAGGAGCGCATCGTCGTGGAGACACTGATGAAGCTGGGCAGGACCGAGAAGCGCATCGAGCTGACTTTAGTCTCACGCAAGCGCATGCTCTGTCGTATGCTCTTAGGGCGGTCCGCTCTGGAAGGCGACTTTCTTGTAGACGTCACGCTCCGCCACACGGGTGCCAAGGCATGAAGATCGGCGTGCTCTCCCTATCGCCCAGGTGCTACAGCACGCGCAGGCTGCGCGAGGCCGCGCACGCGCGCGGACACGACGTGCAGGTCTTCAACACGCTGCGCTTCGCGATCGGCCTTGAAAGCGAGTACCCCGAGCTGTACTACAAGGGGCGGCGCGCGCCGGACTTCGACGCGGTCGTGCCACGCATCGGCCCTTCGATCACAGCGTTCGGCACCTCGGTCGTGCGCCAGTTCCAGCAGATGAACGTCTTCTGCCTGAACACCGCGAACGGCATCATCAACTCGCGCGACAAGCTGCGATCGCTGCAGATCCTCAGCCGATACGACATCGGCATCGCGCCGACGGCCTACGTGCGGGACAAGAACGACATCCTTCCCGCGATCGAACGGATTGGCGGAGCGCCCGTCATCATCAAGCTGATCGAAGGGTCGCAGGGCAAGGGCGTCATCCTGGCCGAGACCCAGAAGGTCGCCGAGGCGATCATCGAGGCGATGCAGGGCGCGAAGCAGAACGTGCTGGTGCAGAAGTTCGTCGCAGAGAGCAAGGGCCGGGACGTTCGCGCGCTCGTCGTCGGGGACCAGGTGGTCGCCGCCATGCGGCGCGTCGCGCACGGGCAGGAGTTCCGCTCCAACCTGCACCGCGGAGGGAGCGCGGAGGCGATCTCGCTCGAACCGTCCTTCGAGAGCGCGGCGATCCGCGCCGCCCAGATCCTTGGCCTGCGCGTGGCGGGCGTCGACATGCTCGAGGGCACCGACGGCCCACAGGTCATAGAGGTCAACTCCTCGCCCGGGCTCGAGGGGATCGAGTCTTGCACGCGCGTAGACGTCGCCGCAGAGATCTTCGCGTACCTCGAGCGCATGGTGCAGTTCCCCGAGCTCGACGTCCGCGAGCGGTTGACGGTGACCCGAGGCTACGGTGTCGCAGAGCTGTTCATATCCGAAGGCTCGCACATGGCTGGAAAGTCGATCGTGGAGAGCGGGCTGCGAGAACAGGACATTTCGGTCATGACGCTCGAGCGCGGCGGCAACACGATCCCCAACCCGCGCGAGACGCGGGAGCTTCAGGCCGGCGACAGGCTCCTCTGCTTCGGCAAGCTCGAGGCGATGAAGGACTGGATCCCTGAGCGGCCCAAGCGGCGCAAGAAAAAGAACAACGGCAAGAAGCGCAAGCAGACCGCAGTGTGAGCGGTGCCGCGGACGCCGGGGACCACAATCGCTCGGGTCTGTTCGCGCCGGATGCCCTCCCCCTTCGGGGAGGGGGTCAAACCGGGATCAACTCCTATCCCGGAAACCGCGGATCGAAGCGGTACACCCACAGCTGGCCCGTGTGGTACGCCGGGTGTTGCGCGATTCGAGCAAAAATGCCCTGCGCGTAGTCGACCGGGCCGAGCGGCGTCTCGATCTGCTTTTCGCGCCACGGCTCAGGGTCTTCCAGCATCGGCTGCACAAGCGCGCGCGTGCGCTCGAGCGTCCTATGCAACAGGTCCCCTGATACCTCCGCGCCGGAGAACGGAAAAGGACTGTCGTTGATCACGCGGTCGCGGGCGCAGGCCTCGATCCGCTTTTCCTCATCCGACAACGCGCGGTCCTGTAGACGCGCGGCGAAGAACATCTCACCGCCCGCGACGTGCATGAACATCTCGAAGATGCTCAGCGCCTTGGGGTGCGGGCGCCATCCGAGCTGCACGTCCGTGAGCCCCTCGATCCCCTGAAGCATGCGCCCGTGCGAGATTCTGTAGATCGAAGCGAAGTCCGTCATGCCGCTATTGTGGCTTGTTGTCGAGAGACATCCAGATATAGGTCGCGGCGACGGTCCTATACGGACGCCAAGGGTTTGCGACCTTTTCCATCCGCTTCGGGTTGAGGTGCTTGCGGGCGCCGGTGAGCCGCATGACGCCGTTCTTGATCCCCAGGTCGCCCGTGGGCCAGACGTCCGGCCGGTTGAGCGCGAACATGAGGAACATGTGCGCGCTCCAGAGTCCGAGCCCCTTTACGGCAGTCAGCTCCGCGATCACGTCGTCGTCCGGCATCTCGAAGAAGCGGTCAATGTGCAGCTCCTTCTTCAGCGTCCTCTCTGCGAGTCCGAGGAGATAACCAGCCTTCGGGCGCGAGAGCCCGGCCTCGCGGAGCTGTTCGACCGTGCACTTGCAGACGGCGCGAGGGTCAGGGTGCTCCTTCTTCGTGAGCTTGAGCACGCGCGCATGGATCGTCGCGGCCGCCTTGGTGGAGAGCTGCTGCGAGACGATCGCGCCCATGAGCGAGCCGAACACGTCACCGGCTAGCTTGTACTTGGGTCTTGGGTACTTGGCGACGAGCGGCCCGAGGAGCGGGTCGGTCGCAAGCTCAGCGACTGCGGACCTCACGCGAGAGTTCGAGAGCAGGTGCTTCATGAGCGCGGCAAGATTCTATCTCCTACCGCCTAGTCGGAAAGGTCTGGGGCGGACAGCCGCCCCAGACGCGAACCGTCAGTTGCCGCCAGGCCCAAAGATGCCGGGATGGGCGCCGTGTCCCCGGTCGTCGCCGAAGTTCCGGCTGATGCTGTTGACCGTGTCCAAAAGGCTCGGAGTGAGATCGAGCTGTAGCGTCGTGCCTCGAAAATCATTGAACCCGATAGAGTTATCGTGGATGATCGAGGTGCCGGGTGCTGGGCTGGTGTCGGTGAGCTCGAAAGCAACGATGTCAACGCTCGGCACTGCCTGAAGGTTGTTGAGGGTCAGGCTGACCTTGTTCTTCACGACCTGGTTGAACGCAATGGACTCTGCCCCGATGCGTCCAGACCTGAAGTCCGCGTAAAGGACGATTCCAGACCCATTGTAACCGCCGCAGTCGTCGGCGGGCACGTTGAGCCTTCCACTGATCGTGTTGTGCGAGACGACGTTGTCGGTCACTCCTCCAACCCTTGCGTCGTAGTCCGCTATTAGGATGCCGATACCACCGCCACAGCTCGTCCGTAGGTCCGTGATCACGTTGTGGGTGATCTCCCATCGCCTACCCCTCCAATTTGAGATCGCCTGGATATTGTTGAGGAACGTGCACTGGGTCACGGTCACGTCGTCTACGGCGTCGCCATTCATGATCGAGAGGTCGGTCGTGAACATCAAGTGGCTGATAGAGGCGCCGGAGCTCCCCGCAAGCAATCGAAAGCCCTGGCTCAGGCCAGAAGGGTGAGCGGGCCCGGTCACGATCCTCGCGTCGCCCTCTCCCAAGATCGAGACTGCCTTGGTGACGAGGGCACCGGCGTAGTTTCCTGCGGATACGCGAATCGTGTCCCCCATTGGGGCGACAAGCGGGCTGTCTACCGCGGCTTGGATCGTTGCAAAGTCTGTTGGGACGCGCCAATCGGCGGCTTGCGCCGAGGCGATCCCAAGGACGGCGAGCGACAGAAGTGTCAGTCTAAGTAGTTTCATCAGGATCCTCCAAAGGTGACGAATAAGCTACCCGCAATCGCGGCGCGGAGCGGAAACAACCGCGCCGATCCAGGCAAAACTACGGGGGAGGCAAAGTATTGAACTCAGCCTTCCAGCGCTTTGTCGATCGTCGCCCTGATGTCCACGAGGTGCGCGCGGACCCGCCAGTCCGCTGCGCTCTCGATCCGTGCGGCGACCAGCCCACGGATCGCGCTCAGCTCCGCCCTCGCTAAAGCCCGCACCGGCGCCGCGCCCACCAGCTTGCCAGCGAGCATCGCGACATACGACTGCTGTAGCGCCATGCGGTAGTTGTCGATGCGCGGGCTCGTGTCGTCCAGCTCGTGCCACACGCCGTGGCGCAGGTCCTCAAATAGCTCCGCGACCGTGTAGGCGCGCAAGCCGTTCGTGGCCTCCAGGTCGAGCATCTTTTGCAGCCGGTCGTCCGCGAGCAGCGTGGCGAGCACGCGCGTCTGGCTCGCGGAGACCTGCGCCTCGACGCTCGTGGGCCCGAGCTTGTTGAGGATGTCCGGGTTGATCATCGAGCGAGGCGTCTCCAGGCACGAGTCGATCAAAAGCTGCACGGCCGCCTTCTGCCGTTCGCGCGGGACCATGGCGTAAACCGCGCCGCCGCGACCCGCGTGGTAGTTCGTCATCACGACCCCGCCGACGACGCGCGCGGTGTGGCCAAGCTCGGTGTTGCGCTGTCCCCACAGCCCGCCGTAGTACTCCTCGAGCAGCGTATAGTCCTCGCCCGGCGTGGTCGTGGCGTCCACCACGTACCCCATGATGCGGTCGATGTTCTTGAGTCCGAGCCGCGTGGCTTCAACTCCGTCGCTGCCGAGGTCCTCGCTCTGTTGCGAAGGGTCGTCGTTGGCGTTCGCGCCGAAGCGCGTCTTCGGGTCGTCTACCTGCACCGCGGCCCACTTGTCGAGCGTCCGTATCTCGTCTAAAGGAGTTTTCGCGCCGGGGATCGGCGTGTAGCCCCACTTGACCGCAAAGATATCGTACTGCGCGATCTTGGGGATCATCGCGGCCTTGTCCTCTGGCTGCGCGACGTAGTTGAAGCGCCCGTAGTCCATGATGCTCGCCTCTGTGCCCCACTGCGAGGTCCACTTCGGGTCGCGCAGCTGTTCGATCGTGAAGGCGGAAGAGGCCTTGAAGTTGTGCTCGAAGCCGAGCGTGTGCCCGACCTCGTGCGCGACCGCATAGCGCAGGAGCCGGCCGAGCAGCTCGTCGCTGAACGGGATCTTGCGCGCGTTCGTGTCGCTCGCCGCCGCCTGCGTGAAGTACCACCGCTGTGCGAGCCGCACGACGTCGTTCCAGACGATGATGTGCGCCGAGATCACTTCGCCGCTGCGCGGGTCGTGGTAGTTGGGGCCCATCGCGTTCTGCGTCGGAGTCGGCGCCCAGCGGATCACGGAGAACCGAGCGTCCTCAGGGTCCCACTCCGGGTCTTCTGGCGGGTCTTTGGCGATGATCGCGTGGCTGAAGCCCGCTGCCTCGAACGCGCCTTGCCAGTCCTCGACCGCCTGTTTTAGGTAGGGGCGCCACTTCTCCGGCACTTCCCTGCTGATGTAATAGACGATCGGCTTGACCGGGTCGCTTACAGCGGCGTTCGGGTCCTTCTTCTCGAGGTGGTAGCGCACGATGTACTGGCGGTCCTTTGCCACGTTGTACGGAGTGCCGTACTCGGTGATCCGCTCTGAGAAGTAACCGACGCGGTCGTCGAAGAGCCGTCCCATCATCGGCTGCTCAGGCAGCTTGACCATGCTGTAGTTGATCGTCGCGGTGTTGCTCGGGGCCTGCGCTCCGCCGCCGAAGCCCCCCGGCCCTCTTCCGCCGCCGGCCGGCACCGCTGGCGGAGCGCCCTGGCGGAAAGTCATGACGGTGCGGACCTCGATGTTCGTCGGAAAGTCCTTCACCTTTTCAAGATAGGTCCGCGCCGGGTCGAGCGCGCCGACGCGCAGAGCGCGCGCGACGTCGAACTCCGGCGGGTTGGTGGTGTAGAGGCTCGTTACGTCGATCACCGCCGCTCCGTCCGCTGACATCGCCTCGACGTTGAACGCCATGATGATCGGGTCGACGTTCGAGTTCTCGACGCCGATCTCGAGCGCCTTGCTGTCCACCGCGCGGTTGCGCGTGCGGGCCTGGCGCAGCAGGATGCGGTCGTCTACGCGCTCCCAACGGACCATCAGGTCGTCAGCGGCCGTGCCGCCGTACCCGCCCTCGGGCGTCGCCGCGATCGTGGTGACCCACAGATAGTCCTTGCCCAGCTCCTTGGCAGGGATCTCGAAATAGAGCTTGCTGCCGATGCGGTGGGTCTTGAACACCCCCTCCTTGGTCTGCGCCTGGTCCGTGATGACCTCGCTGTACGGTTTGATCTGCGGCTCAATGCTTCGCTGGCCGCCCGCGCCGCCACCGCCGCGGGACCCGGGGCCGCCTTGCGCGAGCGCCTGCACTGCGACCAAAGAAACGACGATGAAGACCGCAGCGCGAAGGCGCGGCAAGGAACTTTCCGGCATAGTCCGGCCAGTCTACACAATCTCGGCCACCTATACAATTGCCTGATAACCGCCCGTAACGTTGCTTGATTGCCCTTGCAGCGAGCCTTTCGGGCGTCCATGGCGACTTACAATCCAGCCACGTCTACTGCCCGGAATGCGGACAGTGACTAGAACCGGAGAGGGCTGGAATGACCGTTCGCACAACTGTATTCGTCTTCGCTCTGTCGCTCTGTGCGCTTGCGCGCCCGCAGTGGGTCGTCAAGGACCTTGGCGTGCTCCCGGGCGGCAACAACAGCTACGGCTACAAGATCAACGACAACGGGATGGTCGTGGGTTTTTCGGAGACCTCTCAGGGCGCGCGGGGGTTCGCGTGGACCCCTGCCGGCGGAATGGTCAACCTCGGACGCCTGCGCCAGGACCCTTCCAGCTTCGCCCTCGGCCTGAACAACAGCGGGCACGTCGTGGGCTACAGCGGGAGCGGCGTCATGCGCACCGGGTTTGAATGGACGCAGTCCGGCGGGATGCGCGACATCGGCACCTACGGGTCCGACCCGGTCAGCCTCGCGATGTCGATCAACTCCTCCGGGCGGATCGTCGGCCTTAGCGGCGACGACGCAACGCTCAAGCGCGCCTTCTCCTACACGTCGACGACCGGAATGTCGGACATCGGCAACGTGCCGGGGCGCACGACCGCGTATGCGCGCGGCGTCAACGACTTCGGGCAGATCGTCGGCCACAGCGTCGGCAACGACAGCATAGCCTTCTCCTGGACGCAGGCGAGCGGCATGGCCGTCCTCTCTGCGCTCAACGGCGGCACGACGAGCACGGCCTACTCCGTCAACGCAAACGGCGCGATCGCGGGCTGGGCGACCAACGCAAGCGGCGTGAAGCACGCTGTCGTCTGGAACTCCTACCTGGGCGCGCCGGTCATCGTGGACGCAGGGCTGGCGTCGGTCACGGCGGGCGAGGCGCTCGACATCAACGACCACGGCAAGGCGGTCGGCTTCGGCGTGTTCGGCGGCCAGGAGCGCGCGGTCCTGTATGACCCCACACTCGGCGCGCGCCGGCTTGATTCGATGTTCGGCGTCGCAGGCAGCGGCTGGACCTTCGTGCGCGCACAGGGGATCAACGAGTCCGGTCAGATCGTGGGGTATGGGCTGATGAACGGGACGAACCACGCGTTCGTGGCTTCGCCCGTGCCTGAGCCTTGCAGCATCCTGGCATTCTTCTCTGGATTTGCGCTCTTGAGCCTGAGGCGTAAAAAGGCCCGCTCCAACTGACCCAGTCCAGTGTGGAAAAAGGAACCGCAGGGACGGCACGCCCGTCCCTGCTGATAGGAGCCACGATGCAACCAATCAAGACACTCGCAGTCTTCGCGTGCCTAGCGGGATCGGGAATAGCAAACGCGCAGACCACGATCCTTGCCAAGGTATCGACCGACCACAAGATCACGCCCATCGAGGCCGCAGCGGCGATCGTCATCGGCAGCGCGCTTGGAATGAAGGTCGACGCGCTCGTCTTGACGAGCCGTAACACGAACACGTCGATCGGCCTGCTCGGCCCCGCGCTCGTCATCAGCCAGAGCACGCACCGCAGGCTTTCAGACGTCTTGCACGACAAGCCGAAGGGAGAAGGCTGGGGCAACGTCGCCAAGCGGATGGGTATGCACCCTGGCGACTTCAACAAAATGCGCGTCAAAGGCGGCTCGTTCGAGTCGATGTGCTGGCAGAACATGCTTTACACGAAGTACCGCTTCCCTGCAAAGGAGTATCTCCGGGTGCAGCAGCAGGGCTTGACGGACAACGAGATCGTGCTGGCGGTCGTGCAGTCGCAGGGCAAGCGCGCCCCTCTCGACCGCGCGGTGCTTACGATCAAGAACCAGAAGGCCAAGGCCAAAGGCAAGGGCAAGGGCAATAGCGGTGGGCACGGCGGCGGGCACGGCGGACACTAGCCCAGAACTCTTCGACCAAGCCAACGCGGCCCGGTTCCATCCCGGCCGCCTTTCCGCTGTCTGCTCGGCAGCCTGTACAATGCGGCCATGAGGACCAACGCACTTCTCGCAACCCTGCTCGGCGCGGCCATAGTCGGCGTCGCCGTCGCGGGGCAGGCTTCACAGCAGAACCCGCAGCAGCCCCAGCGGCCGACCGCCGCCATCGCCGTCATCTTCGCGACCGATGGCAGCAAGGTCAGTGGCACGGTCCACTTCATGCAGATGGAGGGCGGCGTGCACGTAATCGGTGAGATCAGCGGACTTGCGCCCAACTCCACCCACGGCTTCCACATCCACGAGTTCGGCGACATGAGCAAGCGCGACGGCATGGGCATGGGGGGCCACTTCAACCCCGCCGGCGTCGCGCACGGACTGCCCGACGCGGCCATGCACCACGAAGGCGACATGGGCAACATCACCGCCGACGCCAACGGCGTCGCGAAGATCGACCAGATGTTCATGGGGATGGCGATCGGCGGCCGCGGCTCCATCCTCGGGCGCGGCGTGGTCGTGCACGAGAAGGCCGACGACGGCGGCCAGCCGGTAGGAAACGCTGGCGCGCGCGTCGGCTATGGCGTCATCGGCGTCGCACAGGCCGCGACGAGCTAGTCCCTAAGACAGAGCGAGGGCGCGGGCCTGCGGCCCGCGCCCTCGCTGCTACGCAACGCGCTATCCCAGCTTCTGCGCTTTCAGCCACTTCTCGAGCGTCGCGCGCTCGTTATTGGTCATTTTCGGCGCGGCCCGCTTCAACATCTCCATGAACCACGCGATCTCCTCGGGCTTCGCAGGGTGACCGATGTTCGAACCGACCTTGTCCGTGTCGGTAGGTCTGCGCGAATTGACCACCATCTTGCCCTTTGCGTCCACGAAAGCGAAGAACGGGAGCCCCTGGCCCTCGCCGTTGAGGTCGGCCATCAGTTGGTCGCCCCCCGGGTTCTCGGTCGCCTTCTTGTCCTCCGATTCCAGTACGGTCACGTGTACGGTGACGAGGTACTTGTCTAGGATCTTCTTGTTCGCTTCGTCCTCGATAAACTTATCGAGCCTATGGCACCACCCTCACCAAGAGGCGTGGAAGATCACCCAGACCGCCTTCTTCTCTTTGGCCGCCTTCGCCTCTGCGTCCTTCATCACTGCCGACGCTGAGGGAACGGCCTGGCCATAGCCGACCGCCGCCAATGCCAGCAGGCCGGTCAGCGCGCCTATACGCGGTTTCCACATGCCTTTATTATCGCCCATAGTTTGCAGAAGTGCCGCGCGAACGGTAAAACAGGCCATGCGAGCAAGATCCTTTCTCTTGGTCGCCTTGGCCTGTTTTGGCGTGTGGGCCAGGGCGCAGGGCGACCCCGACGTGGTCGCCAAGGTCATCGACGAGGGCAAGCGCAACAACCAGACCCGCGCCCACCTCGAGTACCTCACCGGACAGATCGGCGCAAGGCTGACGACTTCGCTCGCGCTCGAGCGAGCCCGCGCCTGGACGATGAAGAAGTTCACTGAGTTCGGGCTCGCCAACGTCCACGAGGAGGAGTGGGGCGAGTGGCCGATCGGCTTCGACCGAGGAAAGAACTGCTACGGCCGCATGATCTCCCCATACGCGCGAGAGTTCCAGTTCACCACCCGCTCTTGGACGCCGGGCACCCCCGGCCCAGAGCGCGGAATCGTCATGAAACTGCCTGAAAGTGCCGACGCTGCCAAGGCCGATGCGGCGAAGTTCAAGGGCGCCTGGGTCCTGATGCCGCGGACTCAGGGCCAGCCGACGGCCGAGCAGCGCGCCGCGCGCGACGCTATCTGGCAATCGCTCAAAGAGGCCGGCGCCTATGGCCAGATCGTCAGCAGCCGCAACGAGCTCGTCGTCACCAGCGGCAACTACAACTTCAAGCTCGAGGAAGTGCCGACGGACATCATCGTCACTGTCCGCGCAAGCGACTACGACGCGATCAGCGAAGGCATGCTGACGGCCAGCGCCTATGTCGAGTTCAACCTCGACCAGAGGATCCGCAGCGGCCCGGTCAAGAACTACAACGTCATCGCAGAGATCCCAGGCACCGTGCACCCGGAAGAAGTCGTCATCGTCAGCGGCCACCTCGACAGTTGGGACGGCCCCGGCAGCCAGGGCGCGTGCGACAACGGCACTGGCACGATGGTCGCGCTAGAGGCCGCGCGCCTGCTCATGGTCGCCGGCGCAAAGCCCGCGCGCACGATCCGCTTCATCCTGTGGACCGGTGAGGAGGAGGGCCTTTGGGGCTCGCGGGGCTACGTCGACAAGCACGCCGCCGAACTGGACAGGATCAGCGCCGTGCTCGTCGACGACGGCGGCACCAACTACAGCGGCGGCCTGACCTGCATAGAGAGCATGGCGCCCATGCTGCAAAAGGCGATCGACCCGCTCACCCCTGCTTTCCCCGACCTGCCCTGCACCCTGCGCGTCGTCCCGTCGATGCCTCGCGGCGGTGGCAGCGACCACGCCTCGTTCAACGCCAAGGGCGTCCCTGGGTTCTTCTGGAACGAGACCGGAGTGGACGACTACACCTACATCCACCACACGCAGCACGACAGGGTCGAGGCCTCGATCAACCGCTACCTGGTCCAATCGAGCGTGGCCGAGGCCGTCGTGGCCTTCAACCTGGCATGCGCCGACTCGCTGCTGCCGCGCCAGCCGCAGCCCCCGCCGACAGGCGGCGGATAGTTCCAATGGCGGGCCCGGGACCCTATCCCGGGCCCGCCGCAACTTCAGCCCCGACATAGCCCGTAATAGCCGCGACGGAGGAAGAATGAACAAGGCTTTGGCATCAGCGGCGGTCGTGTGCGCCGCGCTTACAATGGAGGGCTGCATCGGGCGCGCTCTCCACGGCGACGACTCGGGGCCCCAATCGAGCAAGACAGTGCAGCTCACGGGCTTTCACAAGGTGAAGTCGAAGGGCTCTGCCGACCTCACGATCACGGTCGGCGGCAAGGAATCGATCACGGTCGAAGGCAGCGAGAACCGCGTCAAGTCCCTGACGACCACAGTCGAGGACGGCACCTTGGTCCTCGATGAGAAGTCCCAAGGCATCTTCGGCGGCAACGGAAGGCTCCACGTCACCATCACTGTGCCTTCGCTCGACGGGCTGGAGATCGACGGCTCCGGCGATGCGGAAGTGACCGGCGTCAAGGGCGACACGTTCACCGTCTCCATCAACGGCAGTGGCGACGTCACCGTCAGCGGAGACGTCAAGAGCGCGACGCTCGCTATCCACGGCTCGGGCGACGTCGACGCCAAGGGCCTGAAGGCGAAGCAAGCCGGCGTCAGCATCGCGGGCTCCGGCAACATCAACGTGGCTGCAAGTGACACGCTCGAAGTGTCGCTAGCGGGCTCCGGCGACATCACTTACTACGGCGATCCGAAGGTCACGCAGAGCGTCACCGGTTCGGGCGACGTCAACAAAGGCTGACTCTGACTACGCCCGACCCCGTCATCCTAAGCCGGCCGAAGGGGCCCGGGGTCGGGAGTAGTCTAGACGTCGAACTCGGCCAGCACCGGCGTGTGGTCGCTCGGCCTCTCCGCGCTGCGAGGACCTCTGTCCACCCAGCACCGCCGGCACTTCCCAGCCAGCGCGGGCGACGCGTAAACGTGGTCGATCCTCCACCCCAGGTTCCGCTTGAACGAGTTGGGAATGCGGAAGTCCCAGAACGTGTAGTGCCCCGCGCCCGACGTGAACTTGCGAAAACAGTCGGTCCACCCAAGGCCCACGATCGCCTTCAAGCGCGAGAACTCCTCTGGGTGGTGCCCGACATCTCCGAGCTTGTTCTCCGGCTCGAAGACGTCCTGCGGTTCAGGAGCGATGTTGATGTCGCCGAGCCACACCGTCGGCGCGCCCATGTCGCACGATTCTGAGACGTACTCCTTGAAACGCTCGAGCCACTTCATCTTATAGGCCCACTTCTCAGAGCCCACCTCGTTGCCGTTGGGCACGTAAGTGTCGATGATCTGCACTCCGTTCACGGTCGCACGGAGCAGCCGGCAGTCCTGCGGCATCGTTTCATCGTCGAAGCCCACGTCCATGTCTTCGATCGGGTACTTGCTCAGGACGGCGACGCCGTTGTACCGCGGTTGGCCGTGGAACTCGATGTTGTAGCCGGTCGGCTCGAGCTCCTTCATCGGGAACTTCTCGTCCTCCACCTTGGTCTCCTGCAGCACGACCACGTCCGGCTCCGCCGAGGCGAGCCAGTCCAGCAGCACGGGCACGCGCGCCCGCACGGAGTTCACGTTGAAACTCGCAACGACCATCGCGCACGACTTTACCCACCGGGACAGCCGCATTCCGGGGCTCTGCATTGCGTAGAATCCGACTAGTGGACCGGCTCAATTCGCAGGGCATCCCCCGCCAGCAGCTCCTTTGGACGCTCGGCCAGCGCCGCCACGTGCTCAAAGCGCTAAAAGAGGACGCGTGCCTGCTCTGCCGCAAGGGCGGCCTTAACGAGGCGGGGCTCTGCGACATGTGCTACGCCCTGCTCAACGACAATGAGCTCAGCGCGGCTGAGCGCTGGCTCAGCGGGGTCGGACCTTAGATGCCGACTCTGTCGCCCGCCCTCGCCTGGGCGTTTGTAGTCGGGATCGTCCTAGCCTTGGCAGCGGTGCTCGCTTGGCGCAGGCTCGTCGGCCGCCGCCTTCCCGGCTATCTCGCAGTCACCGAGTACTGGATCTATACGCCGCACGACAACCTCCCCAAGCAGGAACTGATCATGGACCGGATGATCTCCTCCAACCCCCACAACCGGCGGGGGAAACCAAGCATAGGCGCGCGCGAAGGGCTGCTCTTTAGCGACATCCGCCTCCACATCGCAGTCGCCAAGCGCTCGCGCAACCCGCTCATCTTCCGTCCCGACCTCTTTGAAGAGGACGCAGTGCCCAGCAAGGAGGCGCTCGCGCGGCTAAGCAACGCCAACAGCCTCATCAAGGTCCGCTACATGAGCGAGGCGGTACTCAAGGACACCCGTCACTTACAGTTCATGCCCCACCTCGCGGACACGATGACGGACCTCGCCGACGGCCTCGTCGTTTACGACGTCGTGTGCGAACAGATCTACACAGCCGAAGACTTCAAGTCGCTGCTCGAAAAGAACAACAACGCCGAGCGCCCGGACATCCACGTGCGCGTCGTGTGGCACGTCGATGAGAACGATGGGTTCGGGTACGCCCTCACGAAGGGCCTGCGCAAGGTCGGGCACGCCGAGCTTCGCACCGACCCCGTCGACGCGGACCAGGAGGTCCTTGTCTCCGGGCTCCTCCACCGCATGGCGCACCAGATCGTCCGCGCCCCTGACCATGAGGGCGCCATCGAAGTCGAAGAGTTCGGCGACACCTTCATCCTCGAGCGGGCCGTGCGCAAAGGGGACTACACGCAGGTCGTGATCAAGAGGCGGAGGGGCGCGTGACCTCCGTCCGCGTCATTCCCTGCCTCGACATCAAGGACGGTCGAGTGGTCAAGGGCACGCGCTTCGTCGAGCTGCGCGACGCGGGCGATCCCGTCGAGCTCGCCAAGTTCTACGACGCTCAAGGCGCCGACGAGCTCGTGTTCCTCGACATCACCGCGAGCCACGAAGGGCGCGCGCCCGTGGTCGCGCTGGCGGAAAAGGTCTCGGAGCAGCTCTTCATCCCCTTCACCGTCGGCGGTGGGCTCCGGACGATCGAGGACGTCCGTGCCGCGCTGCTCGCTGGCGCGGACAAGGTCAGCCTCAACTCCGCTGCGGTCAACGACCCGTCGTTCGTCGAGCGCGCGTCGAGGAACTTCGGCTCACAGTGCATCGTCGTAGCGATAGACGCAAAGAGGTCGGACGGCGGCTGGCATGTCTTTACAAACGGAGGCCGAATCGACACAGGGCTCGACGCCGTCGCTTGGGCGCAAGGGGCCGAGAAGCGCGGCGCAGGCGAGATCCTGCTGACGAGCATGGACGCCGACGGTACGCGCGACGGATACGACCTTGGGCTCACGCGCGCCGTCGCCGAGGCAGTAACGATCCCCGTCATCGCTTCTGGCGGCGCTGGCCGCGCACAGCACCTCGTCGACGCCGTCCAGAAAGGGAGAGCCGACGCAGTCCTGGTCGCCGGCATCCTGCACGACGGAGCAACGACGATCGCCGCACTGAAGTCCGCGATGAAAGAAGAAGGGCTGCCGGTCCGGCCGCTACAGGCCTAGCGCCGACGTGATCCCGACCAGTATCTTGCGCCCTTCGTCGCTAAGGTCGAAAACGGGGCTGCGCGAGGTGCCGACGTCGCAGTCCATTTCGACGAGCGCGGCGCGCGCAGCGCGGTTCACGCCCCCGTGCCGCAGCAGCGCCTGCATGGCCGGACGGAACACTTCTGCCTTCGCCGTCAGCACCGGCACTTTGTCCGCGCCGAACATCGCAAACGGCGTCACGACGTGCCCGACGGCCGCCATCTCGTCCGGCGCGGGCCGCTCCAGCACCGCCCACGCTGGGTCCACCGCCTCGGCGAGCTTTAGGGGGTGCTCGTACCCCGCCCACCTGCCGTCCGGGTCCGCGAAGACGGTCGTGAGGTTTCCGTGGCGGTTGACTGACGTGAGCATCGCCTTCGCCTCGTGCGCGAAGTACCGACCCATCGGCGGCGGACAGACGACCGCGCCCTTGGCACCGTGCCGGGACGCGTGCTGGCAGAGGTCGACG
This sequence comes from uncultured Chthonomonadaceae bacterium, assembly GCA_946479035.1. Next base: position 42,421 of record CAMLDW010000011.1, read on the forward strand.
AGCCCAGAGGTCGTCGAAGCGGTGACGTTCACCCAGACGGGCAGCCCGCCGACCTCGCGCACCACCCACTCGAGGATCTGCTTGCGCTCGGAGTGCGCCAGGAGGAACGTGTCGCCCGTCTCGCCGTTGACCAAGAACCCCTGGGCGCCCCGCTCTAGATGAAAACGCACGAGCCGAGAAACGCGCACTTCGCTCAACGTCGAAGTGTCGTCGGTGAAAGCCGCCACGAGCGGCACGACGATCTTGGGCTGTCCCTGCAACAAGCGCTCCTATCTTGCAGGACGTCACAACGTCCGCAAAGGGCTCTACCGGCCGGGCGGCGAGATCGCGATCACAACGGACTTCGTGAACGTCTTCGCCCCAACCGTCACGGTGAACGTCACCGGGAACTCCCCGGCGGAACCGGCCGGCACGACGATCTCGAGGTTGATCTGCTCGCGCCCGCGCGGGTTGTAGATCAGGATCCTTTGTGGCCCGCCCTTCTTCATCGCCCAAGTGCGGTCCACCGCGACGTCGTAGCGCCCTTCCACGCGCCCAACGCCGGTCGAGCGCACCAGCAACGAGCCCCTGATTGTCCGCGCCTCGGGCGTATAAACCAGTTGCTCCGGGAGTTTAAGCTCGAACTCGATCAGATCCGCGATCTTGATGCTCGTGCGCAGGACCGTCTCGCTGCCGTCAGGGTTCTTCAGCGTTGCGCGCACGATGCGCCATCCCGCCGGCGCCTCAGGAGCAATTTCGCTGCTGTACTCGAACGACGCCTGCCCCTTCCGGTTGAACCCCATGAACTCCTTGGTCACGGTCGTCAGGTCGTCCCTGCCCCACCCTTCGCACCGGATCTCGGCGGTGCTGTAGTTGCCTGCGCCGTTAAGCTCGAAACTCAAGTTGATCTGGTCTTCACGGGCGACCTCGCGCAGCTTTGTCTTCGAATGCCACCCGAGCCCTTCGGGGATCCCTGTCGCTGCGTCGAAGCCCAGCCGCAGGTAGTGCAGCGCGCGCGGCAAGTAAGCCGGGCCAGCGTCCCCTCCGGCAGGCAGAACGTCCATCAGTACGCCCACCGTCCGCCCTTCCACGATCCGCTCGGCGTTGAACGCGACGTTCCCCTCCACTGTCCACTTCCCGTCCGCTTCAGAGGCGATCGCGCTCACCGCCTTCGGGCTCGTCCCGGCCCAGGCCGGCCCTTGCCGCCCCAGCGCCGAGAGCGTTCGCACGGTCACGCTCGCCCGGCCGCCGCTCTCGTGGACCCGGACCTCGCGGTTGTCGTCTCCGACCAGCCAGCCGTCGCCGTCAAGGTCCAGGTCGATGACGAGGTCCTCCCCGGCGGCCAAAGTCGCGGCGAAGTGGTACGACCCGGGCTCCCACTGGAAGTAGGTCTTCCCCTCCGCGTCGTCAGAAAAAGGCAGCCACTCCTCGCTGCCGACGTTCCCGTCGATCACCGGCGTCAGCGCCAGCAGCACCGGCTCTTTGGCACTTTGGACTGGGACGGAACAAACGACGAGCGCAACAAGGACCGGGACCATCTTAGTTACAGACTACCGGACCAGCCCGTTCGGTCCGTCGAGATACCCACAAAGTTGAAGGGCGGCCGATGAATCGGCCGCCCCGTCCATGAACTATCACCGACAAAGACTATTCTGCAGTGACCGGCTCGGGCTCTTTCGGCTCCTCTTCGAACTTGGCCGCAGCCTTCGCGGCTCCCTTCTCAGGCTTCTCGGTCCTCTCGCCCTTGCCCTCTGCCGCCTTGCGCGCCTCTTCCTCGGCGACCGGGTCGACGACGTCGAGCACGACTTTGCAGTCGACGAGGCGGTGCAGGTCGATCTCGATCGAAAAGTGGCCCAGTTGCTTGATCGGCTGCAGGATCCCGACGATCCTCTTGTCCAGCTCGACCCCGAGCTGCTCCTTGATCGCGTCCGCGATGTCCTGCGAGGTGACCGCCCCAAAGAGCCGCTGTCCGGCTCCGGAGCGCACTTCCATCCGCAGGTGCTTGCCTGCCAGCTTGGAAGCCGTCTCTTCTGCGGCGGCCTTCGTGTCCTGGAGCTGCTGCTCGATCTTCTTGTTGCGGCTCTCCAGCACCTTGAGCTGGGACTTGTCCGCGACCGTCGCCATCCCCCGTGGGAAAAGGAAGTTGCGGGCGAACCCCGCCTTCACCCGGACCACCTGGCCCTCTTTGCCCACGTTGGGCACCGTCTGTTTCAGGATCACTGTCATGGCTACACCTCTACTTCTTGATGCCGATGCCGAACGCAGCCATGGGTCGTTGGAAGATCCGCTCGATCCCGAGCCAGGCGCTTAAGTCCTGGCCGTACTGGTAGGCCAACCTGAAGTCCAACTGCGGCTCGTTGAGCCCGAAGAGGTCGCTGCGCAGGTTCAGCCTCGGCGCAAGGGCATAATCTACCCCAACCGCCGGTTTTGAGGCATAGACACCGTACCTAAGAGCCATCGACTTGCTCACGTCGCGCCCGAACTGCAGGTTCAGTTTGTTCGACTCTGCCGCGTCGTAGAGCCCTACTTGAAGCCTCTCCTGACCGAACGGAAAGATCACGTTCAGGTCCGTGCGGAGCCGCCCAGGGTCCGTCTCCCGCACCAGGTCGGCCGTGAAGTGGGTGTCGTTGACCAGGCCCGTGCCGCCCGACTTGAATCGCTCGAGCGTCGTCTTGAACGTCTCGATCAGCGAGTCCACCTTCTCCGCCAGCTCGTTCGCCTTCCGCGCTAGCTTCACCGCCTCGTCCGAGACCGTCACACCGTTCTGGGTGATCGTCTCCGCGTTGCTGGCGATCCGCGTGCCCGACTCGCTCATCGTCTTTACGTTCGCCAGGGTCTCCTTCATGTTGCTGCGCATCTCTGGGTCGCCGGCCAGCGAGCTCATTTCTGCGACCAGCTTCTGACCCGACTCCACCGCCGCGTTCAGGTTGTCGAGCAGCTTGACCGTCCGGTCCTGGATGTCGCCGCTCTCCACAAGCTTCCGTACTTGGTAGGAGACGGCCTGCAGGTTCTCCAGGCTCGTCGCCGTCGTCGCCAGCATCGTCTCGAACTGGTCGGTGTTCCGCGCCAGCAGGGCGTCCATGCGGTCCGCCAAGCCGCCGAAGCTCGCCGCGGTCTTCTCCGAGCTCCCCATCAGGCTCGTCAGGCTCTTCTTTAGCTCCGGGTCCTGCACGAGCTCCCGAAACGCCACGAGCGTCTTGTTCAGCTCCTCGACTGTCTTTTCGCTGTTAGGGATCAGGTTCGCCAAGGGCGAGGCGAGCGACCCAGGGATCTTGTCGCCTGGCTTGAGCATCGCCACCTTCTCCGCGTTCGGCGGAGGCATGATCTCCACCTGTCGGTCACCGATCGAGATGAACGAGGTCGGCAGCACGGCGCGCGAGCCCACAGGGATCTGGTAGTTCTTTTCCACCGCGATCGTCGCTTGCGCTTGCCCGGCTGTGATCAGCTCCACCTTCGTCACAGCGCCGATCTGGACCCCTGCAAAGAGCACACGCGCTCCTGGCTCCAGCCCGCCAGCGTTGTCGAACACGACGTAATAGTCGTCCGTCGGCTTTGCGAAAAAGCTCTTCTCAAGCACAGCGTAGGTCGCGACCAACAGACCTACGAACACCACGACCAGGAGCCCGACCTTCCATGCCGCTTGCATAAGCACATTGTAGCGTCACCCTTCGCGCCAGGGTTGCCCGCCCATCTGTCGGTCGGGTACCTAGACCAGCCGGTAAACTTGCCTAGTCGGCGTTGGGCTCGTAAAGACATCTCCGGTCTGAGTCCAATGGCTGGGTGAGCCGACAATCTGGAACGGTGCCAGGCTCCCGGGGATTCTAGGCACTGGGATGCACCAGGCTCAAGATGCACGTCTAATAAGTACGATCCGGGGCCCAAAGGCCGCGGCAGAGGAACAGGCGGACAGGCCGGCCAGTCTCCCGAACTGAGGAATAGGACAACAGTATGTGGCAGAGGTTTACAGAAAGGGCCCGTAAGGTCGTCTTCTACGCGCAAGAAGAGGCGCAGAAGTTTGGCGAGGGCTACGTCTCGACCGAGCACCTTCTCCTCGGGCTCGTGAGGGAGAGCGACAGCGTCGCCGCTCGCGTGCTTGAGCGCCTCGGTGTCAGCCTCAGCCGCATCCGGGCCGAAGTCGAAAAGCAGCTTCCGCGCGGGGACGCGCGCCCCAGCCAGGACATGTCGCTCACGCCGCGCGCAAAGCGCGTCATCGACCTCGCCTACGACGAGGCCCGCAACCTCAATAACAACTATATCGGCACGGAGCACCTGCTGCTCGGCCTCATCCGAGAGGGCGACGGCCTTGCCGGCCGAGTGCTCGCAAAGCTCGGCGTCGAGCTCGACCGCGGGCGACGCGAAGTGATGGCGCTGCAGGACAACGACGTGCAGTCCCGCGGCTCGTCGCGACAGGGCGGCGGCAGTACCACCGCGATCAAGACCCAGACCCTCGACGAGTTCGGGCGCGACCTGACTGAACTGGCGCGCGAAGGCAAGCTCGACCCGGTCGTCGGCCGGCAGTCCGAGATCGAGCGCGTCATGCAGATCCTCACACGCCGCACGAAGAACAACCCGTGCCTCATCGGTGAGCCCGGCGTCGGAAAGACCGCCATCGCCGAAGGCCTCGCCCTTCGCATCGTCAGTGGAGACATCCCCGACCTGCTCAAAGACAAGCGCATCGTCGCGCTAGACCTCGCTGGCCTCGTCGCAGGTACCAAGTACCGCGGCGAGTTCGAAGAGCGCATGAAGAAGGTCATGGAAGAGGTCCGCAAGGCCGACGGCCAGGTAATCCTTTTCATCGACGAGCTCCACACCCTCGTCGGTGCAGGCGCCGCAGAGGGCGCGATCGACGCCAGCAACATCATGAAGCCCGCGCTCGCGCGCGGCGAGCTCCAGTGCGTCGGCGCCACCACACAGGACGAGTTCCGCAAATACATCGAGCGTGACGCAGCCCTCGAGCGCAGGTTCCAGGCCGTCAAGGTCCGCGAGCCGAACGTCGAAGAGGCGATCGACATCCTTAAGGGGCTGCGCGAGCGCTACGAGGCGCACCATAACGTCGAGATCACCGACACCGCGCTCGTCGCCGCCGTCCAGCTTTCACAGCGCTACATCACCGACCGAACCCTGCCCGACAAGGCGATCGACCTCGTGGACGAGGCCGCCAGCCGCGTGCGGCTGCAACAGAGCCTCCCGCCCCTCGAGGTCCGGCAGGACAAGACCAAGCTCGGAAAGCTGCGAAGCGAGTTCGACCACATCAACCGCCACGCGCCCGACAGCAAAGACGCCAAGAAGATCGAAAAGGAGATCGAAAACCTCGAGAACAGCATCGCTGAGCGCGAGGAGGCCTGGCAGGCAGAGACCAAGCCCGACGCCATCGTCGGCGAGGAGGAGATCGCCGCGATCGTCCAGAGCTGGACCGGCATCCCTGTCACGCGCCTGGTCGAGGCAGAGAGCCAAAAGCTCCTCCGAATGGAGGACGACCTCCACAAGCGCATCATCGGACAGAAGGAGCCCGTCTCCGCCGTCGCGCGCGCCATCCGCAGGTCCCGCAGCGGGCTCAAGGACCCCAAGCGCCCGATCGCCAGTTTCATCTTCCTCGGCCCCACAGGCGTCGGAAAGACCGAGCTCGCCAAGACCCTCGCCAGCTACCTCTACGACAAGGACTCGAGCCTCATCCGCATCGATATGTCCGAGTACATGGAGCGGTTCGCCGTCAGCAGGCTGGTCGGCGCGCCTCCGGGCTACGTCGGCTACGACGAGGGAGGCCAGCTCACCGAGCAGGTCCGCCGCAACCCGTACGCAGTCGTGCTGCTCGATGAGATCGAGAAGGCGCACCCCGAGGTCTTCAACCTGCTCCTGCAGGTGATGGAGGACGGCCAGCTCACCGACAGCCAGGGCCGGACCGTCGACTTCCGCAACACGATCATCGTCATGACCTCGAACGTCGGCGTGCGTCCCATCGCGCTCGAGAAAGGGCTCGGCTTCCGCGACGTCAAGGACGACCCGAACGACCCCAAGGTCTACGAGACGATGAAGAACCGCATGCTGGAAGAGATGAAGAAGACCTTCCGGCCAGAGTTCCTCAACCGAGTGGACGAGGTCATTGTGTTCCAGCACCTCACGCGAGACGAGATCCTGGAGATCGCAGAGCTCTATCTCAAGCGCGTCAACGAGCAGGCCAAGGAGCTCGAAATCACGATCCTACTGAGCGACAAGGTCAAGAACCTCCTCGTCGATAAGGGGTACGACCCGAACCTCGGCGCCCGCCCGCTCCGCCGCGCAGTGCAAAGGTTTATCGAAGACCCGCTCAGCGAAGAGCTCCTGCTCTCGCGCTTCAGCCCGGGCGACACGGTGCTCGCCGATTTGGACAGCGAGGGCAACATCCTCTTCAAGCGCAACGAGGCGCTCACAGAGCCAGCCAAGGCAGAGTCCAAGCTAAACCCGAACTGAGCGCCTGGCTAACGGGTTCACGCTTCAAAAAACGACCCCCTCGCCCGAAAAAGGGGGCCAGTAACCTCCGCTAACCGCTCGCAGCCTGGTCGCGCCCCACGATCACGAACTGGTACACCCACCCCGCGACGACCGCGCCGGTCACAGGGCCGACCAAGTAGACGAACATCTGCCAGTACAACGACATCGTCCCGTTCGTCGCCACGTCAGCAAGCATCGCGGGCCCGAGCCAGCGCGCTGGGTTCAGCGCACCGCCAGTGAACGGCCCGATCGCAAGGATCCCCATCGTCACGGCCAGCCCGACGAAGAGCCCGCCGGTCTTTGGAGCGCGCTTGTCGGCCATGGTGCCCAAGACGGCAAACGCCAAGTAGAACGTCGCGATCGCCTCCAGCACCCAGCCCGAGAGCGCTGCCGCCCGCTCGTCGATCACGTCGGGCGATAGGATCGCGCTCACTTGCGGAGTGCCGGCCAACAGAGTCTGCGCGCTCGAGATCATGTTCGGCCCGTCGTAGAGGTGCACCATGCGCACCATCCCCGCCGCAGCGAAACCAGCCGCGATCTGCACGATGATGTAGCACAGCGCGTCCATCCCTTTGATCTTGCGCGTCATCAGCATCGCGAGCGTGATCGCGGGGTTTAAGTGCCCGCCGCTGACCGCCATCGTTGCGGAAGCGAGGATCCCGATCGCAAGCCCTTGCGCAAGTGCGATCCCCACGAGCCCACCCGGCACCCCTGAAAGGTGGTGGATAGCGTAGATCCCTACCCACACCAGCGCAAAGGTCCCCACAAACTCGGCAACGTACGCTTTGACGTTCATAGATTCGGCTCCTGAGAGAAGGACGGAACAGGCCTCAGCAGTTTGGCACTATGTTCGGCCCAAAGTTAGCTTCGTAGTACCTCAACACGTTCGTCCCAGGCTCAACGACCTTGTCGATCCTCTCGAACACGTCCGCGTCGAGCTTCGTCTGGCACGCCCTCACGCCCTCCTCGAGCTGCTTGGTCGATCTTGCGCCGATGATCGGCGAAGTGACGCCCGGCTGGCCTGCGACCCACGCGAGCGCCATCGCCGTCATTGAAAGCTCGCACGAGTCCGCTATCTTCTTCAGCTTCTTCACGACGGTGATCGTCGCCGGGGTGACGCGCCCCATCGGGTCCGACTTCGAATAACGCCCCTTCCTTGGCTTGCCCTCCAGGTACTTTCCGCTCAACTGTCCGCCCGCCAGCGGCGACCAGGGGATCACCGCCCAACCGTACGTGAGGCAGAACGGCAACAGGCCGCGCTCGATGCGCCGGTCCAGCAGGTTGTAGGGCGGCTGCTCGCTCACGAAACCACTGACCCCGAGCGAACGAGCGACGTAGTGCGCCTCCGCCGCCTGCCACCCCGCGAAAGTCGAACATCCCGCGTAACGTATCTTCCCCGCGCGCACCAGGTCCTCCAGCGCGCGCAACGCCTCGTCGATCGGCACCGAAGGCTGCGGCCGGTGCAGCTGATAGAGGTCGATCCAGTCGGTGCCGAGCCGCTTGAGCGACGCCTCGCAAGCTTCGATGATGTGCCGCCGCGTGTTCCCCCACGCGTTCGGGTCCGTGTCGCTCATCTTTCCGTGGCACTTCGTCGCGATGACGAGAGAAGCGCGCTTCCCTTTCATCCACTTGCCCAGGATCTTCTCGCTCGTGCCGCGCGCGTACACGTCTGCAGTGTCGAAGAAGTTGATCCCGAGCTCGAGCGCCTTGTTCGCGATCTTCACCGCCTCCTGCTCGGTCGATCCCCAGTCTCCGGGCTCCCAACCGAACGTCATCGTGCCCAGACAAGGGTTGCTCACTTGGACGCCCGTGCGCCCGAGGCTCCTCGTTTCCATCCCGCTCTGTTTACCTGATCGGCCTTGCCGAACTTGCGAGCCCCACGAAGAACGCGATGACGAGAGCCAGGTTCCCCACGCCGCCGACGCACGCCAGCACGATCCCCACGATCGCGTGCGTCTTTCCATGCACCGCAGGGTTTTCCTTGTGCCTATTGAGCCCGCGCACCGACTTGACGATCGCAAACGGGGTCGCGGGAAGCCCGATGCAACAGAGCAGCGACGCGAACCCCAAATAGTAGCCCCAAAGCGCGTCCGGGTTTCCCGTCGGGATCATCGCGCTGCCAGCCGAAGCCCCGGACGAGGTGGCGGACGACGGCGGCTGCGAATAGTCGTGCCCCACGTAGTGTGCCTTCAGCTCCGGGACCTCGCCGGCCCTCCACGTCTGGCCGCTGGCCAGGTCCCGCACGGGCGCGTTGGGCGGCAGAGTGCCCGCCCGCACCCACTCGATAATTGTCGAAAGCTCGACCGGGCCGTGCTCCTCACCGTCGGGTCCGGCAACGAAATAAGCCATCGCTCGCTAGCGCGGAGTTTTACCTTCTGCGACCGGGAGCTTCTCAAACGAGTATCCGAGCCGCCGCGCGCCTTCCGCGAGAACCGGAACAAGCTCGACCGTCTCTGGCACGCCGGCGTGTAGCTGGATCACAGCGCCCGGCTTCAACCGCGACATCACGCGGCGGCGAAGTTCGTTCAAGCCAGGGCGCTGGTAGTCGTAGGGATCCACGAGCGGCGCCGCAAAGGCGTGCCCCGCAAAATCCGTCACTTTGTTCGACCCGACTCGCCGCAGCCACTCCGGCGTTGCGCCCAACGTCTGCGCCAGCCAGTCCCGGCACCGCTCGGGGTCCGAGCCCTTTTCTTCGTGCTTCCAACAGTGGACGGCAAGCTCGTGTCCGTCCATAAGAGTGCGGCGCAGCAAAGGCTCTTGGCCCACGGCGCTCTCACCGACCACGAAGAACGTCGCCGCTACATCGGCCCCCCTCAGCGCGTCCAAGAGCTCCGTGTTCCCGGTCGGCGCAGGAAAGTCGTCGAACGTCAGATAAAGCACACCCTTGTGCGAAGGCGTTTCCTCCAGCGCTCCCTGCACGGCGCGCACGATGTCGTCGCTGAGCGAAATCCCATACCCTGCCCACACGACGACCCCTGCTCGGTCGAGCACCAGCGTGTAAGGAACGCGGTCGATACCATGCCGCACAGACCACTTTCCGCCGACGTCCGTGAGCTTTTGCGACCAGTCTCCCTTCTTGTCGACGTCGGTCCAGTGTCCGTCCACAGAGACCGCGACGAAGTCCACCTCCTGCCCCTTGCAGCGCGAGCGCGCCGTCGTCAGCCGGTCGCTCTGCGTCTTCCACGTGTCGCACCAGTATGCGAAAGCGCACAGCACCGTCACGCGTCCGGGGTTCCACTCGTACACCGGCCCGTCGAGAGCGGGCATCGCGAACGGCTCGACCGAGTCGCCCGGCACCGGCGAGGGCAGCAACAGCGCGAGCATGAACGCGGCCGTCATTGCCCTTTGACCACGATCTGCTTAGGCGCCGTGTGCCCGCGCTCGTCCGGGCGGCGCAATAGCTCCGCCTGCACCGGCGGGACGATCAGCCTTCCGTCCGTCTCCGCTCGCAGATAGAAACGGAACACCGCGGGAAGCGCGTCGTGCAGCGTCGTGTAGTACACCACCGCGCCGTCGCGCACCTCCGCGCGCCCGTTCGCAAACGAGTCGCGGTCCACGTATTCGAACCCCGCGGGGATCGGCATCGCGACCTTGACCGTGTCGGCGAGCGCGTCGCCCCAAACGACCGCCGTGCACCGCACCGGCTCGTTCGGCTTGACGTCGCGGCCCAGCTCCTCCCACGATCCCGCCGCGTTCTGCACCTCCCACCGCAAGAACGTCCGCAGCCCCTCAGGGCTCTCCATGTCGACCGGACGGTAGACGTTCGCTTCCAGCACGTAGCGCGGCGCACCGCCGTCCGTGCGCGCCTCGACGTGCATCGAGACCTTTCCTCCAGTGACCGGCACCGTCACGCTCGCCCAGTCCCTGTTCGGATACACCTTCACCGCCACTGGCTTCCCGTCGACGGTCACGCTCAATTCCTCGAGCCTCTTCGCGCCTGGGTGCTTCGTCTCGTATTCGCGCAGCGCCCAAGCCGCGGACTCTCGGTCTGTCGCCGAGGCCCAACAGCTCGCCGCGTTCGCGAGCCAGTTCGCGATCTGCGAAGCGAGCGGTGCGTCGGTGTCGCTCGCAAGCATCATGTGCAGGAGCCGCGCGTTCGCCTCGATCTGGCCCCCCGCCCATCCCTCTCCCCTTCCGACCGGAAGATAGGACTCAGACGCGCCGCGCGAGACGAGCGGCAAAAGAGTCTTCATCTGCTCCGCAGCCCTCTCCTTGTTCCCAGAGGTCCACAGCGCCTCAGCCAAAGTCATCCGCGCCGTCGGCGAGAGGTCGTCGGACTTCGCGTCGACCTCCTTCGCCCACTCCGCGAGCCGCTTCGTGCCGATGCGCGAGAGAGCGCCGATCAGCATCGCGCGGTCTTCCATGAACCCGCTGTGCTCGTACTGGTACTCCGCAGCAGCGCGCCCCTCATCCACCATCTTCTTCGCTTCTTCGATGCCTTGGGCGTCCGCGAGCGCCTCGACGACGCGCGCCGTCACCACCGGGTCGACGATGGAGTCGTCGAACCAGCCCCACCCGGTGCCCTGGCGCGTGCGCCCGAGCATCGCGAGAGGCTCCCGAAAACCGCTGGACTGCCACGTCTTGCCCTGAGCGATCGCCACGCGCAGTTGCGCCGCCGCGACCACCGGGCTGTACCGGACCTCGCGCGAGATCCAGTCTTCTAAAGACGAGACCGCGCCGCCGTTCCCGGCGAAGAGCGTCAGCGTCGCTGAGCCCGTGTCCTTCATCACGTCCGCTGGCAGCTCGAGCGACAGCTCGCTGCGATCCAAGGCCCCTGCGGTCACATACCGGAACTTCGCACCGATCGGCACGACGGGCACAGTCACCTCGAGTGCGTCCTGCAGCACCCCCTTGTCGTCCGTCAGGTCGCCGCGCACTTTGATCGAGCCGTAGTTCTCCGCCAGGATCGGCACTTTCATGCTCGCATCTCCGCCGGCAGGAGCGACGATGTGCGCTTCCTGGCTCTTTCCCCCCACAGTCACCTTAATGCTGACGCTCTGGTCGCCCTTCGTCCTGTTCGTCACCGTTGCGATCAGGTCGATCTCGTCGCCGATCGCCATCTGTCTCGGCGTTGCGAGCCGCAGGGTCAGCGGACGCGTCGCGCGCACGCTGTTCTTCGCTTCGCCGACCTGCGTCGACGTGTTCACTGCGCGCGCCGTCGCGCGCCATGCCGTCAGGTTTCCAGGCACCTCGAACGAGACCGAACCCGTCCCGTCCGCGCCCGTCGTCACAAACGCGTTCCAATACGCGGTGTCCACAAACCGGTTCCGCACCGACGCGCCACCGCTGAACAGCCCTGCACCAGCAGGGTTTGCCGCCTGAAATGCGCCGCCTCCGTACTCCTCCGGCGAGCTCTCCGCCGTCTGCACGTAGTTCTGCCTCATCCCCCAGAAAGTCGTAACGAGCGGCTCGGTCGAGTCCTCGCGGATCGCGTAAAGAGCCTCGTCCACCACACCGAGCGCGACTTCCGCGCTTACAGGCCGCCCGCCAGAATCGAGCGTCGTCACCGTGTAACGCGCGGTGTCGCCCGGCGAGTACTCCGCCTTGTCCGCCCGCACGGTCACCTGCAACCGCCGCGTCGGGTCCGTCACAGCGATCTGCGAGTTGCCCGAGAGCTTGCCGTTCGCAGACCACTGCGTGCAGTCGACCTCCACGTTAGGGCACATCTCGCCCGTGAGCTTCCACGTGAGCGACTGCGACCCGTAGACGACCCTGTAAGAGAATACGTCGTACCCCTCGACGGTCACGAGCACCGGCCGCTTGGGCAGGTCGGTCTCCAGGTACGCCTTCGCGGTATCTCCCGGCGCAAAATCGCGCTTGTCCATCGAGAGCTGCAGCTTTGGGTTCTTCGGCTCTTGAAAGAGCGGCTGGTTCGGCTCCGTCACATAGACCGATGTCTCTGCACGGCCCGTGCGCCCGGTCAGGTCCTTCACCTCCGCCTTGATCCTCAGGTCCGTCACGCTCGCCGGCAGTTGCACGACCGCCACGCCGCTCGCCGGCACAGTGACCGTCGCCGTGTCGAGCACCCTCTCCACGTTCCGCTTCTCCTTCGCGTCGTACACGTCGTGAGAGATCGTCACCTTCACCTGCCCCGCGACCGGCTTGCCGTCCAAGTCGCTCAGCCTCACTTCGAGCGGGAACAGGCGCCCGAGCGGCACGTACGAGACCTTCGGCATCACGCCGACGCGCACGTTCGCGCCGAACACCGGCACGGTCGTCGCCTCCCCCACCTGCCTGCGCATCGAGTCGGTCACCGTCACCTGCACCGTGTAGTTCAGGTCCGGCGCGGGGGTCGCGGTGTCGAGCGCGATCTCTGCAACGCCGTTCTTGTCCGTCGTCAACCGCCCTTGCCCGACCACGCGGTCCGCATAATAGACGTCCCGCGCGTACATGTTCCCGTCGTTGAAGAAACCGCCGTCGCCGGAGCCGTACCAACCGATCGCGTGTGCCCGCACAAGGTAAGAGACCGTCGCGTTCGGCACGTGTGAACCAAAGTAGGTTTCCACCGCCACGCCAACGCGCAGCTTCTCGCCCGCCAAGTACCGCTTCTGTGATGGCGTCAAAGTGACCTTGAAGTCCGGCTTGCGGTACTCCGCCACCTCGAACATCGAATACTCCGACTCCTTCCCGCACCGCACGAGCACCGTGTACCGCCCCAGCGAGCCTTCGGCTGGAATGGAGAACGAGCCCGCCAGCGTCCCGTTCGCATTGGTCTTCAAGGGAAGCCGCTCGATTAGCGTGTCGTTCGAGTCGCTCACCTCCACAGTTGCGTCCGCGTCCGCGACAGGGGTCCACGCGATCCCCTTTGCCCGGCGTAGGATCGCCTTGAACTCCACGCTCTGCCCCGGGCGGTAGATCGGCCGGTCGAGCTGCACGTGCGCGACGAACTGGCCCTCGCGTGAGGTAGCTTCGCCCACCACCGCCGCCATGTCGCCACCGCGCTGCACCAGCGCCACCACGCGCATCGCCGAAGGCGCGAGCAGGCAAAGTCCGTCCTTGTCCGTCTTTCCTGAAACGGCCAACTTGCCGCCGACGTAAAGGCCGACCGACGCCCCCGGCACCGTGCGCCCCGTCGCCGCGTCCGTCACCCACGTCAGCGTCTTCGTCGCGGAGCGCTTCACCACCACCGCGAGGTTCGTCACGTTCACGACCGCCCACTTGCGCGCCTTGCCCGAGGCGGCGACGATCTTGTAATAGCCCGGCGCGAGCTCCGGCAGGTTGATCTGCCGCTGGTAATAGCTGTCCTGCGGCGGCGTGTTCGCCTTCCTTCCACCCGTCACGTCCACGTCGATCACGCGGAAAGCCGCGCCCTGCGCCACCGGCTCCCTCTCCGGCGCCTCGCTCCCATACCGCAATGAAGTGCTGGAAAGACGAAAGAACTGCAGCGGCACGACGCGCACGTTCTTCGTGTTGATCGAAAGTCGGATCTTCGGCCCAGGCGCGACGTTGCGGCCGACGAAGATCTCGATCGACTCACCCGCACCCAGCGCAAGCGTGCAAACAAAAAACGAAAGAAACGCAAATAAAGCCTTCAATGAGTAGTCTCCGGATAGCGGAACCGCTGCGCGGTCATCCGCTCAAGCCTGACAGACGCCCCTTGTGCGACCCCCGCCTTCGTATAGGCCCATGAGAGCCGGGTGCGCGGGTCCTTCCCCTCCCAGGGCAGAACCACGCCCACCTTTTCGCCGGACCGCAGCACCAACCCGTCGCTCGGCTCCAGCCCCGCGACAGAAGATATCGGGTCCAAGCGGGAAACTAGCGTCAGCGTTACGGCAAATCGACGCCCGTCGAGGCGCACCGGACCATACCGCGCGTCGTGAAGAGCCGCGGACGTCGCCGCGCTCAGCACCTCTTCTTCCAGCGTCGCCTTGGTCGCCGAGAGCGTCCCCCGGCAGCCGACCACCTTCCCCTCCACCTCGATCGTCACGAACACGCCGCACGAAGGAGTCCGGGCCGCCAGAACGGGAGCAGGGCGGCCTTCCAGCAGCGCCGAAACGGCGCGAAAGGTGTAGAGCGGAAAGTCAGGCTTCTCCGCAGCCCCGACGAGCTGCAAGGCGTGACAAAGCGCAAGAACCATCCCGGGCCCGAACATCCGTCTCCTCGCCCTCCCGGTGGACTGACGCGCCCACGCCCGCGATGTTACGCCACGATCCAATTCCCTCTCCCGCTCGTGCGGGAGAGGGCAGGGTGAGGGCATCCGCTGATTCCCTCCCCCGTCATCCTGAGCCCAGTCGAACGAGGCGGGACAGGCTCCCAGCGCCAAGCCCGGCCCACGCAACCTGCCACGAAGTGCGCCATAATCAACCGCACCAAATGTCCGGTGACTTCCGACTGGGGCTCAGCTTCGACGACGTCCTTCTAGTGCCCCGAAGGACGGAAATACTCCCCAGCGAAGTCGACACCAGCACCGAGATCCTCCCAGGGCTGCGCCTCAACATCCCCATCGTCTCGTCCCCCATGGACACCGTCACCGAGGCGCGATTCGCCATCGCCATGGCGCGCGAGGGCGGAGTCGGCGTCCTCCACCGAAACATGCCTATCGACGTCCAGGCCGACCAGGTCGACCGCGTCAAACGGTCCGAGCACGGCATCATCACCGACCCGATCAAGCTCGAGCCCGATAAGACGATCCGCGAGGCGATGGAGCTCATGTCGCACTTCCACATCAGCGGCGTGCCGATCGTGGACAAAGAAGACAGGCTCGTCGGCATCCTCACCAACCGCGACATCCGCTTCGAGACCAACTACGACCGCAAGATCACCGAGCGCATGACGAGCAAGAGCCTCATCACCGCGCCGCCCGGCACCACGCTCGACCAGGCGCAAGAGCTCCTCGCCGAGCACCGCATCGAAAAGCTCCCGATCATCGACAAAGACGGCAAGCTCAAGGGCCTCATCACGATCAAGGACATCGAAAAGGTCAAGCGGCATCCGCAGGCGACCAAGGACACCAAAGGCCGCCTCATCGTCGGCGCGGCGATCGGCCCGCTTCGCGAGCCTTATGAGCGCGCGAAGGCGCTCATGGACGCGGGAGTCGACTTCATCGTCATCGACGCCGCGCACGGCCAGAGCAAGGGCGTCATCGAGTGCACGCGCATGCTCAAGAAGAAGCTGCCGGACCTGCGCGTCATCTCCGGCAACGTCGCCACCAAGCAGGGCGTCAAGGACCTGCACGCGGTCGGCGCGGACGGCCTGCGGCTCGGCATCGGCGCGGGCTCCATCTGCACCACGCGCATCGTCGCGGGCGTCGGAGTGCCGCAGTTCACCGCCGTTTTCGACTGTTGCGAAGAGGCGAACAGGCTGGGGATCCCCACCATCGCCGACGGCGGCATCCGCTCTTCGGGCGACGTCGTGAAGTCCTTGGCGGCCGGCGCTTCCACCGTGATGATGGGCAACATGTTCGCGGGGTGCGAAGAGTCGCCCGGCGAGACGGAGATCTATCGCAACCGCGCGTACAAGGTCTATCGCGGCATGGGCTCGATCGGCGCGATGAAGCAGGGCTCGAGCGACAGGTACTTCCAGGTGAAGTCGCCCGACGCGACGCTCGTGCCGGAAGGCGTCGAGGGGCGCGTGCCGTTCAAAGGCCCGCTCGAGAGCACGATCGAGCAGATCGTCGGCGGCCTGCGCTCCGGCATGGGCTACTGCGGCGCGGC
>CAMLDW010000012.1 GCA_946479035.1 uncultured Chthonomonadaceae bacterium
CGCGCGGCGGTCGCGGCGGACCAGCGGTGGTACACGATCCTCGGCGCGATGTCGCTCTGCGTCTCGCTCGGAATGCTGATCAATTGGGGGCTCGGCGGTTACTTCGTAATGACCAAGCGGCTGACCCTGGGCGAGTTCGTGATGGCTAACTCGTACCTGCTGATGGTGTACGGCCCGCTGATGTGGTTCGCACAGGTGAACAACTGGTTCAGCCGCGCGATGGCGAGCGCGGAGCGCATATTCGAGATGATGGACATGCCGCGCGACGCGGGCGGCGGCAAAGGTGAGGTGCTCACGATCGAAGGCGAGGTGCAGTTCGACAACGTCCGGTTCGGGTACGACAAGTCGAACCCGGTGCTGAAGGGCGTCTCTTTCACGGCGAAGCCGGGCGAGATGATCGGGCTGGTCGGGCACTCCGGCGCGGGCAAGTCGACGACGATCAACCTGATCGCGCGGTTCTACGAGCCGGACTCCGGTCGGATACTGATCGACGGGCGGGACTACAAGGGGCTCGACCTGCACAGCTACCGCAGCCAGATCGGGATCGTGCTGCAGGAGCCGTTCCTCTTCCACGGGACGATCACTGAGAACATCTCGTACGGGAAGCCGGGCGCGCCGTTCGAGGAAGTGATGGCAGCGGCGAAGGCGGCGAACGCGCACGACTTCATCGTTGCGCGCCCGGACGGGTACGACACGATCGTCGGCGAGCGCGGCGCGAAGCTGAGCGGGGGCGAGAGGCAGCGCATCAGCATCGCGCGCGCGATCCTTCACGACCCGCGCATCCTGATCTTGGACGAGGCGACGAGCAGCGTGGACGTGGAGACGGAGAAACAGATCCAGGAAGCGATCCTGCACCTGACGAAGGGGCGGACGACGTTCGCGATCGCGCACAGGCTCTCGACCCTGCGCAACGCGGACCGTCTGATCGTGCTGGAGCGCGGCGAGGTCAGCGAGATCGGGACGCACGAGGAGCTGATGGCGAACAAGGGCACGTTCTACCGGCTCGTCGAGACGCAGAGCGAGATCAACAAGATCGTGGGCGTTGGGGTGATCGGATGACGCTGACAGTGCGAGAGTTCGAAGCGGCGCGAGATGCAAGTGCCTTGGCGAAGATGTTCACTTGGCACGACGAGTTCCCCTGGAACGAGCAGGACGTGCAGAACAGCGTTGCGCGGTTCCCCGAGGAGAAGCCGATGTTGCGACTGGTCGTCGAGGAAGGCGGCAAGACCGCGGCGTACGGTCGCGTGTGCCAGGTCGCGCCGAACCCTCGTGGCTCGTTTCCGGCGGAGGTGATCGTGTGGCCGGAGTTCCAGCGCCGCGGGATCGGTCGGGAGCTGTTCTCGCTGCTGGAGAGGTTTGCGCGCGAGCACGGCGCGGCCTGCGTCATCGCGCTTGTCCACGAACGGTTTCCTGGGTCGCGCGCAGCGCTCGGGGCGCTCGGGTACAGAGCGAAGACGATGTACTACCAGTCCTTCATAGACCCGGGCAGGTTCGATGGAGCGAAGTTTGCCAGCTTGCTCGAGAAGCTGGCGAAAGACGGGTACGGGATCGTGCCATTGGGCAGCCTTCCGGAAAACGAGGAGACCGACCGCGCGTACTACGAGGCTGCGCACACGTCCGACCTCGATACCCCTTTCATGGAGTACTTCGGATGGACGGAGTACGACGAGTACCGCAGGATGGCGATGGACCCGCAGTGGTTCGACCGGAACGGCGCCTTCGTGGCATTGAAGGACGGCAGGATCGTCGGCGTGTCGACCGTGAACAAAGGTTCAGGCGAGTTCAACGGCCAGATGTACATCGAATTCACAGGAGTGCTGCGTGAGCACAGAGGCAAGGGCGTTGCGACTGCACTGAAGGCGAAGGCGCTGGTTTACGCGAAGTCGCTTGGTGCAGCGATGGCCCGGACGGAGAACAACACGGAGAACCCCGCGATGCGCGCGGTGAACAGGAAGCTCGGCTTTGAAGAGAGGCCAGGCATGTGGCTCATGGCCAAGGAGCTCGATGGAGTTTAGGCTCTACTACCATCCAGAAGGAAGGCTGAGGATGGAGACGGCAGACCGGTGCTGGCTGCAAGTGCGGCCGATGTGGGCCTCGCCGGTCACGCACCCAGGCAAGTACCTCTCGCTGCTCGACGGCAAGGACCGCGAGGTCCTTATGCTGCACGGCGGGCTTTCGGACGTCGAGGGCGAGAACCGCAAGATCCTCGAGGACGAGCTGCACAGGCGCTACCTGACCTCACAGGTGCAGAGCATCGAGCACGCGCACACGGAGTTCGGCTCGACGTATTGGACCGTGAGGACGAACCGCGGCAGGCGCGAGTTCGTGACGCAGAGCCTGCAGGAGAACGCGCAGTGGCACGGCCCGACAAAGCTCGTGCTGATCGACGTCGACGGAAACAGGTTCGAGATCATGGACACGCAGGCCCTGGACGAGCCGAGCAGGAAGCTCTTGACGAAGATCGTGTAGGAACTGGAGCCCTTGACGAGAATCGGACTCGTGACCTCTTCTTTACCAAAGAAGTGCTCTGCCACTGAGCTACAAGGGCCTGCGCGCAAGATGGTGGGGAGTGCAGGATTCGAACCTACGTAGGCATCTGCCGACAGATTTACAGTCTGTTCCCATTGACCGCTCGGGCAACTCCCCACGCAGCGGCATTTTATACCTCAGATCGGTGAGGCGGGCCGGGCTCGTCAGACCCCTTTTTGGTCGGGCGGGTCGAGACGAAGAGCCAGACGATCACGCTCGCGCCCACGACGAAGCCCGTACCTGCGGCGAGCTTGATCGTCGGCGCCATTGCCTGGACGCGGGTGTAGATCGGCTTGTCGATCGTGGTCTCTGCCTTGAAGGTGGCGGCGCTGAACGAAGCGGTGCCGAGCGCCAGCACGATCGCTAGCCCTGTGCCTGCGACGATGGCGGCGAAGATGCAGAGGAAGGTGCGCGCCATGGCCCCAGTGTATTCCGAGCGCGCACAGCGCTGCCGGGACGAAGGCGTAGAATAGGCAGGGAATGGCGAGGACGCTCTTTGACAAGGTGTGGGACCGGCACGTGGTCGGCGACCTGCCGGGCGGCGGGTGCCTGCTCTACATAGACAGGCACCTCATCCACGAAGTGACTTCGCCGCAGGCGTTCGACGGGCTGCGAGAAAGGGGCAGGAGGGTGCGAAGGCCGGACCTGACGTTTGCGACCGTCGACCACAACGTGCCGACGGACGGGCGGGAGATCGACGAGCGCTCGGTGCCCGGGCAGCAGCTCGCCGCCCTCGCTAGGAACACAAAGGAGTTTGGCGTGCCGCTCTTTGGGTACCACGACCCGCGCCAAGGGATCGTGCACGTGATCGGCCCGCAGCTGGGGCTCACGCTGCCGGGGCTGACGATCGTGTGCGGCGACAGCCACACGTCCACCCACGGCGCGTTCGGCGCGCTCGCGTTCGGCATCGGCACGACCGAGGTGGAGCACGTGCTCGCCACGCAGACGCTCCGCACGCCGAAGAAGCCGAAGAGCCTGGGGATCGAGTGCACCGGCCGGTTCCCGAAGGGAGTCGTGGCGAAGGACCTGATCCTCGCGGTCATCAGGAAGCTCAGCGCGAACGGCGGGACCGGCTATGTCGCGGAGTACAGGGGCGAGGCGGTGCGCTCGCTCGACATGAGCGGACGCATGACGGTGTGCAACATGTCGATCGAGATGGGCGCGCGCGCAGGGATGGTCGCGCCGGACGACACGACGTTCTCATACATCCAGGAGGAGGACAGGCCGTTCGCGCCGAAGGGCGGGGCGTTCGACGAACTGGTGGAGTACGCGCGGTCCCTAGCGACGGACGCCGGTGCGAAGTACGACCGGGAAGAAAGGATCGACGCCTCTGGGCTCGTTCCGCAGGTCTCCTGGGGCACGAACCCCGGCCTTACGACCGACATCACGGGCTCTGTTCCGGAGCCGAAGGACACGACGGAGGAGCGCGCGCAGTCTTATATGGGCCTGACTCCGGGCACGCGCATGCAGGACCTGAAGATCGACACGGTGTTCATCGGCTCGTGCACGAACTCTCGCATCGAAGACCTGCGGCTCGCGGCCTCGCTCGTCAAGGGCCGCAAGGTGGCCGATGGGGTCCGGGCGATGGTGGTGCCAGGATCGGCCGCTGTGCGGGAGCAGGCCCAGACCGAGGGCCTGGCCAGGACCTTTAAGGAGGCGGGGTTCGAGTGGCACCACAGCGGGTGCTCGATGTGCCTGGGGATGAACGGGGACATCCTGCGGCCCCAGCAGAGGTCGGCTTCGACCTCGAACCGGCCCTATGAGGGGCGGCAGGGGCCCGGCTCGCGGACCCACCTGGTCTCACCGCTCACGGCAGCGGCGACCGCCCTGACCGGCAAACTGACCGACCCCAGGCCCTACCTGGACTGAGTGCGCGGGCGGGTATCCTTCGAGCCCATTCTTGCAGGTGGACTAGTCGGACATGAAGCGTACGTTCCAACCCAACAACCGGAAGCGATCGAAGACGCACGGCTTCCGCGTCAGGATGCGCACCACGGACGGTCGCACGGTCCTCAAGCGACGCCGCGCAAAGGGGCGCAAGCGATTGGCCGCCTAAAGGGCCCGAGCCGAGCCCGGTTCGAAGCGATCTACTCGACGGGCCAGCGGACGAACGGGGAACTCTTCCGGATCCACGCGCTGCCCGGCACAGGGCTGGTAGGGATCGCGACCTCCCGGGAGATCGGGAGCCACGCCAGGCGGAACCGCCAGAAGAGGCGGGCGGCGGAGGCGCTGCGCGGGCTGGACGAAGGGCTCCTGCAGGGAGTCGACGTTGCGGTGACGGTAAAGCCCGCCGCAGGGTCGAAGAGCCTTGCAGAGATGCAGGAAGAACTGAGGTTTCTGGTTGCGGAGGTGCGGGCGCGATGGGCAGATGGATCGGGGTCCGATTGATCCGGCTTTACCAGAGAGCGACGAGATGGAAGCCGAAGGTATGCCGATTTACGCCGAGCTGTTCGCAGTACACGCTGGAAGCGATCGAGAAGTACGGGCTCATGAAGGGCTCGTGGCTGGGCGCGAGGCGGGTTTTAAGGTGCCACCCGTTCAACCCCGGTGGCTACGACCCCGTACCTTAGCGCAAGGGAACACCCACCGATGAGCCAGCAGAAGCCCGCGTCGAACCCGATCCTGACGTTCCTCCTGTGGGGCGCTGTGTTCTTCCTGGGCTACACGATCTTTTTCGGCAACAAGACCAAGCCAGACCCGCGCAACTCGGACGAGATCTACGCGAGCATCCTGAAGCTGAACGCGGACGGGAACGACACAGAGATCGCAAAAGAGGTGGCGCTCTACGACGGCAAGCAGAAGGCGGAGCTAGAGAGCGGACGGATCAAGCCGCAACAGTACGACGAGAACATCTACCGCGTCGACATCATCAAGGATGCGACGATCTACGTCAACGGCGTCAAGAACGACAACAACGGCAAGCTCGAGGCGGCGTACAACGACCTGCGGGGCAAGTTCGAAAAGTTCGGGAACACGCCGCTTTGGCAGCAGGCGGTCACGGTCGCGCCTTTCCAGGACAAGATCGTAGGCGGCACAGTGACGAGCGGCCAGCTTTACAAGCTGGTCACTGCGGACCTCGGCGCGAGCAACAAGACGGCGAAGGTGCTCGGATATTTCTCGGGCTATGAGCTGATGGACTGGCTCGTGCACCTCACCGGCGCGAACCCTTATTTCAGCTACTGGTTCGCGGCGCTGCTGTTGGCCGTGCTCGTGCGGTTGGCTGTGTTCCCTCTGGCGCAGAAACAGTTCATCTGGGGCCGCCGCATGGCGCAGCTCGCCCCCTACGTCAAGGAGATCCAAGAGAAGTTCAAGGACAAGAAAACGGGCAAGATCAGCGACCAGCAGGCGATGTCGCTGGAGACCATGGAGCTCTACAAGCGGTACGGCTTCAACCCGATGGCCGGGTGCCTGCCGTTGTTGGTCCAGCTGCCGCTCTTCTTGATCATCTACCGCTGCATGCTGCTCTACAAGTTCGAGTTTACGAAGGGGTACTTCCTCTGGATCCACCCCGGCGCGACCTCGCTGTTCGGCCTGCACCTCGCGCCCAACCTCGGCGAGCGCGACTTCTTGATGATCGTCGTTTACGGTGTCTCGATGGTGGTCACGACCCTGTTGACGCCGGTGAGCGACCCCTCGAACGTGCGCCAGCAGAGGATGATCGGCGTCTCGATGGCGGTGCTGTTCGCGGTCATGATGTTCTTCTACCCGCTGCCTTCGGCGTTCGCGACCTATTGGATCTTCACCAACATCTTTGCGACTGCGCAGTCGCTGTACGTGTACCGCATGCCCGTCGCGCCGCTACAGCCCGTGCAGACCGCCGCAGGCGGCGTGGTCCCGACGACGAGCAAGGACCTAAACGGCAAGGCGAGCGTCGACCCGGGCTTTTTCGGCAAGACGGGCAAGGCGAGCGCTAAGAAAAAGAGAAAGAGATAACGGTTTGGTTGGACATTGACATGAATACGTTGGAAATCACTGCAGCGACGGTCGAACAGGCCGTCGCAGAGGCTGCGAAGAAGCTCGGCGTCGAAGCCGCCGACATCGAAGTGACCGTGCTCGAACAGACGCAAGGCCTGTTCGGGAAAGGCAAAGTGCGGATCAAGGCCGCCGCCAAAGAAAAGGCGAGGTCTGTGGCCGTCGTCGCACCGATCTCGGAGCCGGCCCCAGTCGCGGCTGAAAAGCCAGCGGCGGAGCCCGTCGAAGAGAAGAGGGCGCCGAGGCCGAGGCCCAAGAGGGCGGAAAAGCCGGCCCCTGCCCAAGAAGGCGCGCCCGCTGCGGTTGAAGCCGAGGAGGGCGAGCCAGCGGCCGAGGTCGTCGCGACGAGAGAGGACGCCGACCGGTTGGCGGGGCTCTTGGGCGACCTGCTCAAGCTCGGCGACCTGGACGCCCAGGTCAAGGTGCAAGAGGTCGCTGGCCGTTACGTGAACGTCTCGCTCGACGGGCGCGACGTGAGCTTCTTGGTCGGGCGGCGCGGCGAGGTCATCAACGCACTGCAGTACCTGATGAACGTGATCTCGACGCGCAAGCTTCACAACGGCGTGCGCGTCGTCATCGAGGGCAACGACTATCGCAAGAAGCGGCAGGACGTGCTGACGAAGCTCGCTCTGCAGATCGCCGAAGAGGTCGCCAAGCGCGGCGAAGAGGCCGTGCTGGACGCGCTGCCCGCATTCGAGAGGCGCGTCGTACACAAGGCGCTCGCGGAGTTCCCGGGCGTTGCGACGTACAGCGAGGGCGAAGAGCCCAACCGCCGTGTGGTGATCGCGCCAGCGGAGTCGTAGTTGCGCAAGCCGAGGGCGCTGCGTCCGGGCGACGAGGTGCGGGTCGTCTCTCCCGCCTCGCCGCTGACGCCGGAGAAGATCGCAGACGGCGTCGCGCTCTTGGAGTCCGAGGGGTATCGAGTCACCCTGGGAAAGCACGTCTTCGACGCCGACGGTTACTTGGCCGGTTCGGACGCGGACCGCGCAGCCGACCTCATGGATGCGTTCGCCGACCCCGCGGTCGCGTGCGTGATGTGCTCGCGCGGCGGCTATGGGTGCGCTCGCCTGTTGCCTCACGTCAACCTGGACTCGATGGCGGCGAGCGGCAAGATGCTATGCGGCTTTAGCGACGTCACGACGCTGCACCTTGCGCTGAACAGGCGCGGGCTCGTGACGATGCACACGCCGATGATGATCACGCTCTCGGTCGAAAGGGAGAACTGGGTGGTGCACTCGTTCAAGAACCTGCTGCGGGGAGACGCGTCCGTTCCAGAAGGAGCCAAGAAGGGCGAGACTCTCGTCGGGGGCGCCGCAGAAGGCGCCTTGACCGGCGGGTGCATGTGCCTGCTTGCGGACAGCCTCGGGACTGCGGATCCGCTGGAGACTGAAGGCAGAATCCTCCTGCTCGAGGACGTCGACGAGAACCCGCACAGGGTCGACGCGATCCTGACGCACTTCATCAACTGCGGGCTCCTGCAAAGGGCGGCAGGAATCGTCATCGGTGAGATGACGAACACGGACGAGAAGGCAGACGAGAGGATCGGCGCATGGAAGTGGAGGAGGATCGTGGAGGACCGAGTCAAGCCGCTCGGCGTGCCGACGATCGTCGGATACCCGATAGGGCACATGAAGACGATGCTCAGCGTGCCGCTCGGCGTCCGCGCAAGGCTCGATGCCGACGCAGGTACGCTCACGGTCGTCGAACCCCCATGCTGCTGACCGCACTCCTCATCGCCCTGCAGGCCAAGCCCGAAGCGGGCGAAGCACAAGCGTGGGAAAAGCTGATCGCGCCGGGCGTGACCTACCGGATGGAGGTCGATCCCGTGACACCGCTCCTAATCAACGCCGTTCGCATTTCGCCGAGCGCGGAAGGGCTGAGCTTGGTCGGTGAGCTGGCGGGGGGGCGGGTGTACGAAGACGGCAGCGACACGCAAGGGCGCGAGACGGTGACACAGACGGCGCTCAGGACGAGGTCGCTCGTCGCGGTGAACGCAGACTTCTTTCCTTTCACCGGCGACCCGCTCGGCGCAATGGTGATCGGCGGCGAGCTGGTCAGCGTGCCACAACCGGGCCGCGCGGCGTTCTGCTGGGGGAAGGGGTTCGCGCAGGTCGCGTACCTCTCTTTCAGCGCGAGCTTTTCGTTCGAAGGGCAGAGCTATCCGATCGTCGGCCTGAACCAAGAGTGCGCGGACGACACGATCGTTCTCAACACTCCGCGCGCGGGGCTTGCGCTGTCGAAAGAGCCCGCGACACACATCGTCCTGGCGCTCCCCGACAAGATCACCCCCGTCGGATCGTGGAAGCCGGTCGTGGCGCGGCGGGTCGACAGCGCGAAGTCCGTGCCCGTGAACGACGGAGAAATGGTCTTGACGTTCCGAGGCGCGCAAGCGGAGAAGCTGCAGTTCTTGAACGCCGGGGACACGCTCGACCTGCAGGTCTCGTGTACCGGCGTCGACTGGCAAAGGGCGAGCGACGCAGTCGCAGGCGGACCTTTCCTGGTAAAGGACGGAAAGGCGTTCGATCCGTTTGCAGCAGAGGGGTTCACGAGCGGGTTCGGCAAGGACCGCCATCCGCGCTCAGCGATCGGGCGGACCGCCGCCGGCGACCTATGGATCGTGACCGTGGACGGCCGCCAAACGATGAGCGCTGGCGCGACGATCGACGAGATGGCGCAGGTGATGCTCCGGTTCGGGTGCGTCGAGGCGATCAACCTCGACGGCGGGGGCAGCACGACGCTCAACATCGAAGGTCTGACGGTCAACCGGCCGAGCGAAGGGTCGGAGCGGGCCGTCGCAAGCGCACTCCTCGTGATGCGGGCGGGCGAGGCGGTCCCGGCTGCGCCAGACGGCGAGCCGGGCCCAGTCATAGCCGGCCCCTCGAAGGTCAAGGCCGGAACGGCGGCGAAGTACCGGCTGGTCGAGGGGACAGGGGCGGACCTGCCCGCCTCGCAGGTGCTTTGGAGCGCTCAAGGGGCGGCATGGATCGACCAGGGTGGGGTGTTGCACGGCGTCTCAGAGGGGACCTGCCTAGTCAGGGCCTGCTTCAACGGCAGAACGGCGTCCGTGACCGTGGCGGTCGAAAAGAACTAATGGCCCATTATTACGAAACGAAATAAAGGTCGTTTCGGTACTCTAATCCGACTGTGTGCGCCCATCGCGGCGCACGGGGCCGCCGATATGTTAGCTACCTTCCTAGCTCTGAGCATTCTTCAATCGCCGACGATGGACGTCAGCCTGATGCGATATCCAGACGTCTATGGCGACAGGATCGTCTTCACGTACGCGTCGGACCTTTGGCTCGTGGGCACGAGCGGCGGCGTGGCCCGGCGCTTGACGAGCCATCCAGGGCTCGAGTACCGCGCCAAGTTCTCGCCGGACGGGAAGTGGATCGCTTTTTCCGGCCAGTACGACGGCGACACCGACGTCTATCTGATACCGAGCGAGGGCGGCGAGCCCAAGCGGCTGACGTACAACGCCGGGACGGACCTCGTCTGTGACTGGACGCCAGACGGGAAGATCGCGTTCGTTTCCCAGCGCGAGCAGGTGCGCCCTGACGTGACTGGGCTTTGGTTCGTGAACCCGCAAGGCGGCATCCCTCAGTACTCCAACATCCACGAAGCGTACGACGTTACGTTCTCGCCGGACGGGCGGACGATGGCGTACAACCGCGTCACGTCGCAGAACTTCAACTGGCGGCGCTACCGCGGCGGTACCCAGGGCAAGGTGAGCTTCTGGGACTTCACGACCAAGCAGTACTCGGAGATGGCGACGGGCCGGGAGCAGAACTACTATCCGATGTGGATCGGCGACTCGGTGTACTACGCCAGCGACGCGAACCAGGGCACGCTGAACCTCTACAAGTACGACCCGCGCTCGAAGTCGAAGACCCAGATCACGAAGTTCACGGACGCGGACGTCCGTTGGCCCGGCACAGACGGCAAGACGATCGTCTTCGAGCGGAGCGGCCACATGTATGCTCTGAGCCTGGCGAACAACGCAGTGACGGAGGTCAAGGCTCAGGTCGTCAGCGACCAGCTCAAGCGCCGGCCCTACAACAGGAACGTCTCGGCGTGGATCGACGGCATATCGCTTTCGCCGAGCGGCAAGCGGCTCGCGGTCACGGCCCGCGGCGACCTTTTCAGCGTCCCGGCGGAGAACGGCGAGACGCGCAACCTGACGAACACGCCAGACGCTCGCGAAGAGGCGCCGGCGTGGTCGCCCGACGGACAGGAGATCGCGTTCTTTAGCGACAAGGGCGGAGAGCGAAAGCTCTACCGAGTGCCGCAGATGGGCGGCGACTGGAAGGAGGTGCCGACGCCCGACGCGTCCAACATCACGGCGTTCCAGTACTCTCCCGACGGAAAGATGATCGGGTACACGACGCTGGACAACGAGTCGTACCTCATCGACCTCGCAAGCGGAAAGCGGACCTTCGTCTACAAGGACCCCCAAGGCAACCTCGGCGCGGACATGTCGCCTGACGGAAAGTGGATCGCCTACATCAAGACCCAGCCGAACCTCTTCGGCGCGGTCTATCTCTACGACGTCGCGAACGACAAGCACTACCAAGTCACGGACGGCTTCTACAGCGACACTGCCGTCGCGTTCGACATGAGCGGCAAGTACCTTTACATCGTCTCGGCGCGCACGTTCGGGTTTGCGCCCGGCACGTTCGAGGTCGACCTGCAACAGGAGAACACGCAGCGCGTCTACGTGCTTCCTCTCAAGGCCGACATGGGCAACCCGCTCGACTCCGAGGACGACGAAGAGCCTGTGAAGACTGCGGGCGCGCAGGGGGGCGGCGCCGAGGCGGCGAAACCGGAGGCAAGCTCCATTGACGTCGAAGGGCTCGGTGCGCGGGCGATCGCGCTTCCTCTCTCTCCGAGCGCATATCCGTTCCTCGTCGGTGCGAACAACGGCGTGTTTACTTTCGCAGACGGCGCGCTGGTGAAGTTCGACCTCGGCAGCAAGCAGGTGCAGAACATCGTCGCGGGAGCGACGGCGTTCTCGTTCAACCCCGACCGCACGAAGATGGCGTACAACTTTGGGCCGAACTGGGCGATCTCGGCCGTTCGACCGAACGTCCAGCCCGGCACTGGGCGCGTGAGCCTGGCCGACGTCACGGTGACGATCGACCCCGTCAAGGAGTGGCGCCAGATCCTGGCGGAGGCGTGGCGCTACGAGCGCGACAACTTCTATGACAAGGGCATGCAGGGCCTCGACTGGAAGTCGATCGGCGACAAGTACATCCCGATGGCCAATGAGGCCGGCGACCGGACCGACGTGAACTACATCATGGGAATGATGATCGGCGAACTAGGCACCGGCCACTCGTACGTCACAGGCGGCGACTTTGGACTGGCTGCGCCGAACCCGGGCACCGGTTCGCTCGGCGTCGACTTTGGCACGGTCGGCAACAGCGTGGTGATCAAGAAGGTCTACCACGGCCTGAACTATGAGCCAGCAAGGCGCGGCCCGCTCGGTGCGCCGGGCGTCAACGTGAAGGACGGCGACTATCTGCTCGAGATCAACGGCACGAAGGTGACGACGGACATGGACCCGAACAGCCTGCTCGTCGGCAAGGTCGGCAAAGAAGTGACGATCAAGGTCGCGAGCAGCGCGAGCGGTACCGATGCGCGCGAGTACAAGGTGCGGCCGATCGGCAGCGAGACCGAGCTCCGCTACATCGAGTGGGTGAACGCGAACCGCAAGCGAGTGGATGAGCTCTCCGGTGGAAGGATCGGATACGTCCACGTTCCCGACACTCAAATGAGCGGCATCACAGAGTTTGTGAAGGGCTACTACGCCCTGAGCAACAAGGATGCGTTCATCGTCGACGAGCGGTACAACCACGGCGGTTTCATCCCGACATTCTTCGGCGAACGGCTGACGAGGCCGATCGTGACCGGCATCCAGGCACGGCACGCGGCGGACGTCACCTACCCGCCGCAGACGTGGGACGGGCCGAAGGCGATGCTGATCAACCGCTACGCCGGCTCGGGCGGCGACCACTTCCCGTGGCTCTTCCGCCACCTTGGCGTGGGGCCGCTGATCGGCACGCGCACCTGGGGCGGGCTCGTCGGGATCAACGGGTTCCACCCGCTCGTCGACGGCGGAGGCGTGACAGCACCGGGGTTCGCGCTCTACGACCTCGACTCGGGCCAGATCATCGCCGAGAACAAGGGCATCGATCCGGACATCACGGTGGACGACACGCCGGACCTCGTTTCTCAGGGGCGCGACCCGGAGATCGAGGCGGCGGTCAAGTACCTCCTCGACGCGCTGCAGAAGCACCCGAAGAAGCCGTACACCAAGCCGAAGTTCCTTACGGGCTCCGGCCACTAGCATAAGTAGCGGTCAAGCGAGCGGCGGCCCCGGTCTTTAGACCGGGGCCGCTTCATTTGCTTGTTTCTTACCGGGTTCTTGCCCAATGTGCCTATCACTTGGTTAGACCGGTCCCAGTCAAGGAATGCCTCTTAGAGAGAGCCATGTGGGATAAAGGCGAAAGGATCGGCAAGATGCTGGTGAACATGGGCCTCGTTGACGAGGCGCAGGTGCAAGGGGCGTTGAGCCTCTCCAGCGAGAACGGCAAGTCGCTCGGGCAGAACATGTTCGAGCTCGGGCACGTGACTGACTCTTCGACCTTACAGCTGCTTGTTGCGCAAGGCGCCGCCTCCCCGTGGTTCCTCGGTACGGCGCTCCCAGAAACGCGGATCATCAGGCTCCTTTCGCCCTCAGTCATGCGAGAGCACATGCTCGTGCCGATCGTCCGGCTGGGCGACCTCCTGTTGCTCGCGATGGAAAAGCCGAACGACCACCTGGCGATGGAGCGCGTGCGCGCCCTGACAGGGCTCCGGATCGAGAGCGTGGAGGCAGACCCGGAAAGGATCAAGGGCCTGATCGAGACGCTCCTGAATGAAGAGCGCGCAAAGCAGCCCACCAAGGAGTCGAAGAAGGCAGCGGCCGCAGCGGCCGCCGCCGGAGCAGCGCCAGTGGTCGTCGAGGCGCCGCCAGCGCCCGAGCCTCCCGTCGCCGCAGTGCCACCTGGACCGCTGGAAGTCGTCGACATCGACGAGCTTCTTGCGCAGGACGCCATCAAGTTTGAAAAGTCCGCTCTTCCGCCAGAGCAGCCGGTCGTCGAGCTCCCGACGGCAGCACAACCGGCGGCGGAGCCGGAGCCTGCTCCCGCGCGCCTGACATTCGAGCACGAGGTCGTCTGCTCCGACGACACGGCGCCGGTCGCCGGGCTCGTCGATCAAGTTTTCGCTGACTCGGTGCGCCGCAATGCCTCTGAGATCCTAGTGGAGTCCAACAGTGAAGGAATGGGCGTCCGATACCGCGTCGACGGCCGTCTGCGCTCCATTGGCGACATTCCCAAGAGCCTCGCGCCGCTCGTCGAAGCGCGGCTGCGGCTCATGGCCTCCCTCGACATCCTCCCGAGCGGCGTCCCGCAGACAGGGACGGTCCGCTACGAGATGTCGAGCCGTGCCGTAGAGTTCGATGCGTCTTTCACGCCCACGGTCTACGGCACGAGGGTCTTGCTCCGTGCGAGGGTCGCTTGCGCGACGGTCGGAAAGCTCGAAGACCTCGGCCTTGCAAAGAGCGAGCTCGCGCTGGTGCGCGACGCTCTGGAAAGCAGCGCAGGAATGCTGCTTGTCGTCGCGCCGACTCCTATGGAGCGCTCGCGCTCGCTCTATTCTTTGGTCGCGGACCTCGCCTCGCCTGCGCGCGACATCATGACGTGCGAAGAAGTGACGGGCGCATCGATCGCGGGAGTCAGCCACAGCAAGTTCGTGCACAGGAACGACCGCTCTAGAGCCGAGCACCTGACGACGATCCTCAAACAGGCGTCCGACGTCGTCATGGTCGACCTCCTCTCTGACGACAAGGTCGCAACGACAGCGGTCCGCGCCGCGCTCTCGGGCCACCTAATCATCGCGGGCCTCGAGTCGAAGAACGCGCTCGGCGCGATCGCGCGGCTGACGGAGCTTGGCATCGATCCTTACCTCGCTTCTTCGGCGTTGAACGGCATCCTCGCCCAGCGCCAGGTCCGCACGCTCTGCCAGGCTTGCAAGAAGCAGGACGGCGAGAAGTGGCGGTCGGTCGGTTGCGGCGAGTGCGAAGGCACCGGCTACGCAGGGACGGTCGACGTCTTCGAGTTCCTGCCGATGACCGACGAGATCCGCAGACTCATTTCTGAAAAGGCGCCTTTGGCCGACATCGAAGTGGCGGCGACCAAGGCCGGATACCGTCCGATGGCGAACCAAGCGCAATCGAAGGTCGAGCGCGGCGAGACCGACGAGCGAGAGCTCGAAAGCACGTTTCGTCGCCCGTTGGCCGACACGGGCGGCGCAAGGCCGATGACGTTCGCGCCGGCAAAGGAAGAGCCGGTCGCCCCGCCCGTGCAAGCGGCCGCGCCGGTCCAGGCGCGCAAGGGTCGGACGAAGGGCGACAACTTTGAGGCCGAGGCGTATCGCGAACAGGTCAAGAAAGAGCGCGAAGAGATGAACGCGATCTTCAACAAGCAGCCGTATGAGCTTGAGAGCGGCTATGAAGAGGCTGCTTAGGTTCGGAGCCGGCCTGTAAGCCGGATTCTGTCTTTGTGCGGCGATCTGTCTACGCGGCCTACCCGGAGGGTCGCCGGGCCGGGTCACACCCTCCCTATTCGGCCTTGCTTCCGGCGGGGTTTGCCTAGCCGCCCCGATTGCTCGGAGCGCTGGTGCGCTCTTACCGCACCGTTTCACCCTTGCCCTTGCGGGCGGTCTGCTTTCTGTTGCACTTTCCGTCCCCGGCAAGCCGGGGCCCCCGGTTTCCCGAGGCGCCGTGCCCTATGAAGTCCGGACTTTCCTCCCCGACATGCGTCAGGGCCGCCGCCCGGCCGACTCCGGGCCCTATTGTGGACCACTAGGGCAGAAAGTAGGGCCTTTCCTCGGCCGTCGGGATGCGACAGGCCTCTCTTTTTCCAAAAACCCCATAGCGGTGCTTCGCCACAAGGCCGTAGACCCAGTCGCGGACCGGGCGTGGGACGATCCACAGGATCCCGGTCAGTTTATACAGCCCGCCGAGCTTAGGGGCGATCCGAAGCCACGCCGTCGACTTGCTGTGCAGCCCTTCTTCGTCTTTGAGCCAGAACGTTCGCAAGAGCTCGTCGTCGGACCTGCCGCTGAACTGCTTTCCCGCCGTCTCGCCCTGAAGCGGCGCAAACCTGTAGAGGTGGCTCGTGTCCTTTCGGAGGATGAGGTCGACGGAGCGGTTGCAAAGCCCGCAAAAGCCGTCGAAGAAGACGATCGGGTGGTCACCCGGATCCATTTTCGTTTTGCTCCGCCTCAGGCCTTTTCAATGTCTTGGGCCCGCACGAGCAGCACATAGTGGGGCGTGAACTTCAGCTCCTCGTTGGTGAGCTGCCCCTTTTGCTCGTTGCTGATCGAGTCCTCGAACTTTTCGCGCATCCGCTTTGTGGCGTCCTTGTGGACTCGCTTGGCCACGTCCGGCAGCGCGTCCAGGTCGACCTTGACGGCGATCTCTTGGTCGCTGTAGTAGTTCTCGACCGTGCCGGTTAGCCCGGCCATGTGCTCGTAGTACGAGGTCGCGGCCGACTCCTCTGGGCTGGTCTTGCGCTTGACCACCTTGACCCGATCGCCCTCTTTGAAGCGCGCCATTTCGGGGGGCATTTTACCTTTCAGGCGGCCCCGGGAGGGCCGTCCGGCCAACGGTAGAATCGCCCCATGAGCCAGCGCGAGTTCCGGCTCCGCGACACGATGTCGGGGAAGGTGAAGCCGTTGACCACGCTCGAACCCGGGCACCTCAGGTTCTACACGTGCGGCCCGACGGTCTACAGCTACGCGCACATCGGCAACTTCCGCTCCTTCCTTTGTGCGGACCTGGTCGTACGCACTGCCAAGGCGCTCGGCTGGCGCGTCACGTGGGTCGTGAACACCACGGACGTCGGCCACATGACTCAGGACGACATCGCGGACGCCGGCGGCGAGGACCGGATGGAGAAGGCGCTCCACAGCAAGGAGGGAGAGCAGTTCGCCAACGTATGGGACCTGGCCGAGTACTACGGGCAGGCATACGTCCAGGACTGGCGGCGGCTCAACCTCACCGACCCTGACGTGCGTCCAAAGGCGACTCAGCACGTGCGCGAGCAGATCCTTATGACCGAGGCGCTCGTCGCAAACGGGCACGCATACGAGACTCCCACGGGCGTCTACTTCGACGTCAGCTCCAAGTCCGACTACGGAAAGCTCAGCGGCAACACGCGCGAAAACCTGAAGGACGCGGTGCGCAACGTCGTGCAGGACGAGAACAAGCGCCAGCAGGCGGACTTCGCCCTCTGGAAAAAGGACGACAAGCACCTCATGCAGTGGTACTCGCCGTGGGGGTGGGGCTTTCCCGGGTGGCACATCGAGTGCTCCGCGATGTCGCGCGCGTACCTCGGCGACACGATCGACCTGCACAGCGGCGGCGAAGACAACGTGTTCCCGCACCACGAGTGCGAGATCGCACAGAGCGAGTCTGTCACCGGAAAGACGTTCTGCGACCACTGGATGCACGTTCGCCACCTGCAGGTCGAGGGCGAAAAGATGGCCAAGCGCTCGGGGAACTTCTACACCGTGCGCGACCTGATCGAAGAGGGGTTCGACCCGCTCGCGCTCCGATATGCGCTGATCAGCGTGCCCTACGGTAAGCCGTTCAACTTTACGCTGCAGCTCTTGCGCGACTCGCAGGGCAACGTCGAGAGGTTCCGCGAGGCGCTCAAGCGCGTCGAGGCGACGCTCGGCTCTTTGGAAGAAGAGGGAAGCCCTTCACCCGACCTTGAGCGGATCTACGACGAGGCGCTGAGTGCCATGTGCGACGACCTCAACACCTCAGTCGCGATCGCTAAGGCTCTCGAGGGCGCGAAGCTCATCAACCGCTCTAGCGCGCTTTCGCGGACCGAGGCAGAAGCAGGGCTGTGGTTCCTGATGAAGGTGAACGCGCTGCTGGGGATCGTGTGCAACGACCACGAGCTTTGTGGGGGCAAGGGTGCGGCGGAAGAGGAGCCGAAGGTCGATGGGAAGGCGGTCAGCGACTGGATCGAGGAGCGCGACGCTGCCAAGCAGGGCCGCGACTTCCAGACGGCCGATTCGATCCGCGAAAGGCTCGCTGCCGCCGGGATCGAGCTGCGCGACTCGCCCGACGGCACGAAGTGGGTGCGCCGCCCGGTGTCAGTCTAGGTCCGGGCGCCGTTGGCCTTGCCGTAGACCTCTTCGATCCTCTTTAGGTACTCGCTCATCGGCGGCAGCCCCATGGCTTTTCTGCGCGCGTCGAGGTTTCGCGGGTCCTCGCAAGGCTTGACGACCCATTTGCCGCCCCTTGGCTCGACCTGCGAGCCATACCGCTGCTTCTTGCCGGAAAGGAGCGCCGTGCGATCCCATAGCAGCGCATAGTCCTGCTTTCTGACTGTGCCGCTCTCCAAGTGCGGCTCCATAAGCGCTAGGCACCGCTTCATGAATGGCGGGTCATGCGTTGCGTGCTGGACGATCAGGAACGCCGCCGTCGACGCTTCGCGACCGACGAGGGCAGACGTCGGCCAACCGTGCTCCTTCACGATCTGCTTGAGCCTGTTCGTATTCGCGACATCGACCCTCGTCATCTCTCTGATGAGTTCAATTGACACCGGCTTTCCGGCTGCCGTGACTACCGTCATACGGTCTCGGACTTCCTGGTCGATCATCCCCAAAGCGATCAGTTCCGTCTCCAGAAACGAGTCGCGCGGCGGCTCTTGAGAGGCCACGAGCGCGAGGGCAAATGCGATCACCGAAATCAGACCCTCCTCTCGATCTCCAGTCCGGCCACGACATGCGCGGGGTCCACGGCGAGCGCGGCGCGGAAGGCACCGAGAGCCTCCTCGTTCCGGCCGGCCCTGCGCAAGGCGACCCCGAGCATCGCATACCCGTCGGCATAGCGCGGATTGATCGTCACCGCTTCGCGGAACTCCGCGATGGCTTGCTCGACCTCGTCCAGCTGTAAGAGCGCTTGCCCGTGCTTGCACCTCACGTCGGCAAAGCGCGGTGCGAGCTCCAGCGCGCGTCGGTATCCCTCCGCCGCGTCGTGCCACCGCGCTTCGTGCGCGAACTGGTCCGCTGAGCGCACGACCTCCTCGGGGTCTTGCTTCATGGCCGGGACGACCTCTTTGAAGATCGCAATCGCTTCGGAGTCCCTTCCATTTTGATGAAGCGCGACCGCTTCTCGGAAAAGGACGGAGTCGAGCCGAGGGTCGGCGACGATGCACTCCTTGATCCGCGCATAGCCGGCCTCCTGCTCGCCGTGCTCCATTTTGCAGATCCCGTCGTGCAAGATCGCATAGCCGTACTTGGGATTGAGGTCGAGCGCAAAACGGATCTCGAACATCCTGTCTTCTTCTCGCTTCAGGGCGTGGAAGATCTGCGCACGAAGGATGCGCAGGTCGGCGAACCCGGGGCGCAGCGCGACTGCGTCGTCCAAGAAGCGGAGCGCTTCGGTCCACTCCTCTTTCGCGACGCTGGCTCGTGCGAGCTTTCCTAGCGCTCCAGCCATGAAGCTGCGCGCGCGCTCTCGCGTGGACTGGTCCGGATCGCTGGAAAGGCAGACCTTGAACTGCTCGACCGCGGCGAGGTACTCGCCGGCCTGATAAAGACGGATGCCTTCATCGTAGTGCTCGCTCTTGCCGAATCCGAACCACTTTCCGACGATTCCCACCTAAGGATTAGACACGGGGGGCTCGTATAGGGTTTCAAACACAGCGGACGGACCTGAGCATAGTCGGCCGTCCCTAGCCTTTCGCCCGCCATTCCAATGGCCATTTGTGAGGACGATAGCGAGGCCGCGAAAGGACCCCTAAAACTCGAGCCTCATCCCGTCGTACCCCACTTCGATCCCGTGCTGCGTAAAAAAGGCGCAAAGCTCGTCGTGGGTCCCTTCGCCGTTGTGGCTGTGGTGCGTGGTGACGATGCGGCTCTCGCGGTGCAGCGTCCCCATGCGGCGCAGGCGGTCGACTACTGCGAGGAACTCGTTGGCGTCGAGGTGCCCGTTGTACGGCGTGGGGCGGAACCCTTCGCTGCATTCGAGCACCATGCAGTCGATCTTGATCCCCTTCAAATAGTCCCACGTCGTGTCGAACCAGTACCCTGTGTCGGTCGCGTAGAGGAAGACGGACTGGCCGTCGTCCACCAGGAAGTTGTGCGAGTCCTCGTCGCGCTTGTGGTTCGCCTCGATCGGCGTCACCTTGTACTCCGCGATCTCGACCGTCTGGAAGCTCTTGGTCACGGTGACTTCGAACGGCCACGCCGGGTAGCGCTCGATGATCCTGCGGCACACAGGCTGGTTCCCGTAGATCGGGAAGCCGAAGAACTCCATGTCGTTGAAGGGATGGACCGCGTACTGCAGCTCATCGATCGAAAAGTGGTCGTCGTCGCTGTGCGTGATCATCACCGCGATCCAGTCGCGCGCGTCGAGCCCCTCGCGCATCAACTGGTACCAGGTGTCGGGGCCAAGGTCGATCTTGAGCGCGTCGTCCACGATCGCCGCGCAGCGCGAGCGCACGTCCTTCCCCCTGTGCTCGCGCGCGTGCATGCTCACCCGCGTCTCGCTGTAGAACGCAGGAATGCCGTCGGCGGCCCCAGTGCCGAGGAGGATGACCTTCATGGTTCGAAGTCTTTGAGCGACCAGACCACGAGCCCGCTCAGGAGCTTTGGATAGTAGTAAGTGCTCTTTTGCGGCATGAAGTCGCCTGCTGTTGCGACTTCCCTCATGTCCTGCACGGACGGCGGGTTCATCAGGAACGCAGCCGGAGAGCCGTGCTCTACCGCATCCAGCGCCTCCGCTTCATCGCGCGTATATCCGAAGAAGTCGTGCCCTGTCAGACCGAGCAACCTTGCAAAGATGAATCCGTGCAGGATGCTGACGTCGAGGCGCTTGAGTTCCATCCCGCCGCGCCCTTCGATCTGGCGCGCAAACATTTCGACGTCGACGAACTTTGCGACGAGCCCCGTCCCGCCAGGTAGCGCGATGCCGAACGCGCGGCCTCCGCTCGAAGCGATCGCCTGTACGAGAGAAGGGTTGGGCGCGCAAGAGACTTCGAACCACTCTGAGAGCCGCTGCTTGAGCTCCTCCGCAGTCACAGGCATCTGCTTGAGGATACGGTGAGTAGGGAGCAGCACGAGCCCAGGGTCGTTCATGCTGCTCAGCGCCATCATCATGAAGTCCTCGGCGACCGTCCCTTCGCGCGGGCCCAGCTGCTCGCGGAAAGCGAGCGCCGTCTCATAGCGGTGGTGTCCGTCCGCGATCCAAACCTTCTTAGGGCCGATCGCTTTCGTGATCGTTGTGCAGGCGCCGGGGTCGTCGATCCGATCGAGGGCGTGCCGGATGCCGTCCTCTTCTGTCACAAAGTCAGCGACGCTCGTGGCTGGCGCGCGCGCGATCAGCGCGTGCACGGACCTGTCGTCGTCCTCGAAAAGGCCGAAGATGCACTCGAGGTGCGCTCGTGTCGCTTCGAGGATGCGGAGCCTGTCTTCTTTGTGCTTGGGGAACGTCTGCTCGTGGGGAAGCACGACACCGTTCGAGTACGGCTCCACCTTGATCGTCGTGATCAGCTCCGTGCGTGAACATGTAGCACCCGTGCCTGGGACCTGGAAGGTCTGGGTGTAGCGGTAGTAGGACGGCGCGGGCTCCAACGCGAGGGTCCCTTCGCGACGCCACTCCTCCAGGCGCGCGGCACTGCGCGCGTATCTAACGAACTTGCTGCGGTCGTCCGCCTCTTGCTCGGGAAGGGTCAGGTGCACCACGTTGTGCTCGCTGCGCCGCGCGAGCGCGTCCCTCTGTTCCGGAGAGATGACGTCATAAGGAGGCGCGACGAGGTCACAGAGGCTTCCCGCGGACGCGGCGTATCGAAGCCCTTTGAAGGGCCTGACGTTCGCCATGGTGGAAGGTGA
The DNA here is from genome assembly GCA_946479035.1 of uncultured Chthonomonadaceae bacterium. The sequence goes on from CAMLDW010000012.1 coordinate 21,457, forward strand.
GCATACACAAGCGTTCGAATGTGCGACTGGTAGACTCGTTTCCGTGCCTATCGATTCCCGACTAAAGGCCTACCAAGCTTTGGCCGAGGGTCGGATGGACGCGGTTCTCCCGGCCGAGTCCCTCGAGCCGCGACGCCTGCACGAGGCGATGCGCTACTCCGCGCTTGCGCCAGGAAAGAGGATCCGCCCGGCGCTCTGCATGGCGAGCGCCGAGGCGGTAGGAGGCTCCGCGATCGACGCGCTCGACGCCGGCTGCGCCGCGGAACTGGTGCACTGCTTCTCTCTCATTCACGACGACCTCCCCGCGATCGACGACGACGACCTGCGCCGCGGCGTCCCGACGTGCCACAAGGTCTTTGGCGAGGCGATGGCGATCCTCGCTGGCGACGCCCTCTTCTCGCTCGCATTCCAGGTCGCGTCGGAGATCGACGCACCGAGCGAAACGGTGCGGCGCGTGACTTCGTGCCTTGCGCGCGCGACGGGGAGCCAGGGGCTCGTCGGAGGGGAAGTGATGGACATCGAAGGCGAAGGAGCGCCTCCCGATGCCGCGAGGCTGGCGACGATCCACCAGCGCAAGACCGGCGAGCTGATCACGGCGTGCTGCGTGATGGGCAGCCTGCTCGGGGGTGGAGACGACCAGCACTGCGCCGCCCTCCAAGGCTATGGGCGGCACGTGGGCCTCGCGTTCCAGATCGCGGACGACCTCCTCGACGTGACCGCGACCCGAAAGGCGCTCGGCAAGTCCGTCGGGAGCGACAGCGCGCGCGGCAAGCAGACCTACCCTTCGCTCATGGGGACCGAGAAGGCTGCGCAGGAGGCTAAGCGCCACGCCGTAGAGGCGCTGGCCCTCATCGAGGCGCTGCCCGGCGACGTGCAGGGGCTCGTCGAGCTCGCGCGCTTCACAGTAGAGCGCGGCAACTGAGGGGTACTCTCGCCGAGCGGACCAAAGAGGGGCGACATGCCGGACACCACCATCGCGCTTCCTGGGCTGCTGATCGCGCTGGCGCTTGCGCCGGTCTGCGTGGCGGCGATCCTCGTCATCCTAAAGTGGATGTTCGACAACCAGCTCGACGTCGGCCCGGGCCTCGCCGCGATCTTCGGCGTCATGGTGATCGCGCTCGTCACGGTCATGTCCAAGAGCAACTTCGTGGCGGGCGCAGTGCTTGCCGTGATGATCACTCTCATGGTCTTCTTGCCCTACGCCGTCGAACAGGTTACAGCAGCGGAACTGCGCGGGATCGACATCGACAAGCTCGACCGAGTGCACCAGGAGCTCGTGCAGAGGCCGGAGAACGTCGCATCGTACTTCGCCATGGCGGACCTCGTTTACGAGCTTGGACTGCACGGCCACGCTATCGCCATCTCTGAACGCACTCTCGAAAGGCTCTCAACGATGGTCGACCCGATCAAGAACCAGTCGATGCGCGACGTGTTCCGTGCTGAGGAGTCGCGAGCCAGAGAGTGGCGGCGAAGGGTGACGGACCCGGCGGCGTTCCGCCCCGTCGCTTGCCCTCGCTGCGGGCAGAGGAACGAGCCGGGCACGATCGCCTGCGCGAAGTGCCAAGGCCCGTTCCTTCTCGACCTTGCGCGCAGGATCGACCCGAGGCCGAAGATCCGGTCCCGCCTGGTCTTCGGGTGGGCACTCGTCGCCTGCTTCTTCACAGGCACCGTCTATAGCTGGTCCGTCTTCGAGGGCAACATGAGGCTCGTGACGCTGGGCGTGGGCCTGGCGCTCGTGGCAGGCGTATTTACTTGGCTGTTCCGCCCACGGGTCCTCCAGACCGTTTGAACCTGCCCAACCCCCCTTCGTTCTGCCAAAATACGCGCGATGGCCGGGCACAGCAAATGGGCTAACATCCGCATCCGCAAAGGCAAGCAGGACGCGATCAAGGGCAAGATGTTCACGAAGCTCGCCCGAGAGATCATCGTCGCCGCCAAGGCGGGCGGCGGAGACCCCAGCGCAAACGTCCGCCTGCGCGCTGCGATCGACAAGGCCAAGTCGGAATCGCTGCCGAAGGACAACATCGAGCGCGCCATCAAGAAGGGGACCGGCGAGATCGAGGGCGGGCACTTCGAAGAGATCACCTACGAAGGGATCGGCCCGGGCGGCGTCGCCATCATGATCGACGTCTATTCCGAAAACCGGAACAGGACCGTCGGCGAGATCCGGCACGCGCTGAGCCGCAACGGAGGCAACCTCACAGAGAACGGCTCCGTCTCCTGGCAGTTCAGGTCCCTCGGGCAGATCGTCGTCCAAAAGGACGCCGTGGACGAAGAAACCCTCACCCTCGCCGCGCTCGACGCGGGTGCAGACGACGTAACTACCGATTCTGAAGGCAACTTCGTCGTGCAGACCGCGGTCGAAAAGCTGCACAAGTGCGCCGACGCCCTCAACAAGCGAGGGATCCCCACCCAGGACGTCTCGCTGACGCGGATACCGACCAACCTCGCTAATCCGACGAAGGAAGAGATGCGCCAGCTCCTCAAAATCATCGACGCGCTCGATGATCTCGACGACGTGAGGGAGACGCAGATCAACGCGGACATACCGGAAGAGATCCTCCAGGAGGCGTGAGGCCCCTGAAGTCCAGAGTCCCCGCCGTCACCCTCGCTCTCATTGCAGCGAACCTTGCCGTCGCGTTCTGGGCGCCGTTCAGCCCTGTCGCCACAGAGTTCGCCTTCGACCCGCTTCACCCCGGCGTGCTCAGCGCCTTGACGTGCCTCTTCCTCCACGACCCCGACAATGTTTTCCACCTGCTCGGAAACCTGGTCTTCTTGGCGGCGGTCGGCCCGCTCGTCGAGACCGACCTCGGCCCCTGGCGCTTCCTCGTCGTCTACTTCGTCAGTGGACTCGTGGGCGTCCTCGCGCACTGGGCAGTCGCCGCATCGAGCGGAGTCGGGGCACCGCTCATCGGTGCCAGCTCTGCGATCGCCGGCTGCGTCGGCTATTGCTGCGTGCGGTACGTTCGCCGACAGGTGCACCTGGCTCCCAGTCTTCGCATCTCGGTCGGCTACGTCGCCCTCTTTTGGGTGGTGCTTCAGGCAGTCGGCGCTTTCGGGGGCCTTCACGGTGGTGGCGGCGGCACGTCCTACGTCGCGCACATCGGCGGGTTCGTCGGTGGCCTGGCGCTCGCCTTCGTCTTTAGTGCGCAGGTAGCCGCAAGCGCCGAAGCGGGAAGGGAACGGATGCAAGAGATGAGCGGACGCAGTCCGGCGGCCGCGCTGCTCGCGGCGGAAGAGCACCTGAAGTCCCACGGCGACGACCCACAGGCGATGTGGGAGAAGGCCGACGCGCTCCACGTCATGGGCGAGTCGGACCAAGAAGCATCGGCGCTCGTCGAGCTTGCACGGTCAGAGATCGAGACGCACCGTGCTCTCGAGCGGCTTGTGTCGATCAGCAGGGTCGGCGTCATGTCGCCGCTGGAGCGAATGCGCTTCGCGCTCAACGAAAGCGGCGCAGTCAGGAAGGCAATGCTCGAAAGCATCGTCCGCGAACCGGACACTGAGCCCGAGCGCCCACACGCGCTCCTGGAGCTGGCGATGCAGGCCGACGGGCACGAGCGTGGCGCGCTCTTGGCGGAGCTCGAGCAAAAGTACACCTTCCACGCTGCGGCCGAGCTGGCGCGTGCCAGGGGGTTGATCAAGTGAAGCGGCGCTGGCGTTCGAGGAGGCCACACATCTTAGGGCCGGTCCTCTACTTCATCGCGAGGACGCTCGGACTGACGCTTCGTATCAAGGTGATCGGATACGAGAGGTACGAAGAGTGCGAGAGCGGCGTCGTCTTCGCGGGCTGGCACGGGCGCACGCTGGTCGCGGCCGTGTTCTTTCGCAAGAAAGGGGTGTGGACGATCATCAGCAACTCGCGCGACGGCGAGATGCAAAACATCATCTTCTCAAAGTTCGGCTTCAACATCATTCGTGGTTCCACGGGGCGCGGCGGCTTGAGGGCCGCAGCGGAGTCGATCCGTGCGCTCAAGAAGGGCGCGACGATGGCGCTTACCCCTGACGGGCCGCGTGGGCCGAGCGGCGTCGTGCAAGGAGGGCTCTTGCTCATGGCGAAGAAGTCAGGCGCGGCGCTCGTGCCGGTCGGCGTCTCAGCCAAATGGAGGCTGCACGCTCCGACCTGGGACCGCTACCTTGTACCGTTGCCGTTCTCTCGCTGCGTCATGGTGTTCGGCGATCCGATCTTCGTCTCGGAAGACGCAAGCGACGGCGAGGTAGAGCACGCCAGGCTCAGGCTAGAGCACGAGCTGCACAGGCTCGAAGTAGTCGCGGACGGCTGGTTCACCAACCAAAGCTAGCTGACGCTCTCTGCGTCCGGCTCCTCGACGGCGGGTAAGCGCTCGATGTCCAGTTTCAGGATTCGCTTGCTGTCCGTCTCCCGCACGGTAAAGCGGTGGCCTTCGGCGACGACGGACTCGCCCGCCTTGGGCTGCCGTCCGAACAGCCCGAACACATAGCCGCCGATCGTGTCGAACTCGTCGCTATGGAGCTCGGCGCCGATCGCCTCGTTCACCTCGTCGAGGTCCATCCGACCGTCCGAGACGATGTGGTCGTCCATATAGCTGATCTGTGGCAGGTCCGGGTCGTACTCGTCGACGATCTCCCCCATCACCTCTTCCACGATGTCTTCGATCGTCACGATCCCGGCAGTGCCGCTGTGCTCGTCGAGCACGACGGCCATCTGGGCCTTGTTCTGCCGCATCTCTTGCAAAAGGTCGTGCAGCGACTTGCTCTCGGGCACGAAGAGCGCGGTCCGCACTAGGTCGCGCAGCCTGATCCCCGGCTCGCCGCTCGCCAATGCGCTCAGTACGTCCTTCGCGTGCACGATCCCGAGGATGGTGTCGTCTGTGCCCTCGTACACCGGGATTCGCGAATGGCCCGTCTCTTCGACCAGCCGCGCGACGGCAGTGAGGCTCGAATCGATCGGCACCGCCTCCATCTCCATTCGCGGCGTCATGATTTCGCGTGCGACCGTGTCGCCGAACTCGAACACCGAAGCGACCATCTCCTTCTCCTCTTCTTCGATCTCGCCGCTCTCTTCGGCCTCCTCGAGAAGCTCCTTGATCTCCTCCTCGGTCCTGTTCGCCACTGCGAATGTCGCCCTCGCTCCGAAACGCTGGGTGACCAGGCTGGCGAGGGACACAAAGACCGCGATCGGCAGTGAGAACACGCTGTTCACGACCTTGACGAGCCCGTACAGCCGCAGCGCGGTCATGAGCGGGTGCTCCGCCGCGTAGCTCTTTGGGATCAGCTCTCCCACCACGACGTTCAGCGCGACGGCCGGGATGGCGAGAAGGAGCACCGCGATCAACAGGACGCACCCCTGGCCCAGGTCGCCGGACGCCGACCACCGATCGAACACCTGCCAGTTCGTTCGCAGCCAGTCGGCGGTCGTGACCGAAGGTATCACCGTCATCGCGACGATCCATGCGCGCATCGTCATCGAGCCGAGCGAGCACGCTGCGACGAAGTTCGCCTTTCGGCGTATGAGGTCGTCAAAGGTCGCGATGCGCTTCCCGTTCTCAGCCTCGAGCGCCTTTCCGTGCGATGGTTTGAGCAGGTCGATCGCGGTCTCGCCAGCGACGAACAGCCCGTTGAACAGCACGAGCACCACGAGCACAATGAAGAACTCTGTGACCACCGCGGGCTGAGTGTTTGAAGCGGCGATCAAGAGAGCGGCCTGCACGAACAGGAAGATGCCCGTCGAAGCCGTCCCTGAGCGCAGCCTGCTGTGCGCGCGCCGGGTGCTACTGGGATAGGGGTCGCTGCTCATCGAGTGCGCCTACTTGGGCATTATGCCAAATAGAAGGATGCCCAGAACGGCTCCCACTGTCGCGCCCAGCGTCAGCTCGAACACCGTGTGGATCTTGGCCTCCCACCGGCTCTGAGCGACCAGGCAGGCCAGCAGGATGCCGATCGTGGGCACGAGAGCGTTGTCGGTCAGGAAGAACATCGAAGTGGCGAGGAAGAACCCGATCGCGGCGTGCCCGCTCACCAGACCGCCGCGCAGAACCTGTCCGTGCTTGCCCAGCCCCTTGCCGATGATCACGACCAGCACGACGATGGTCGCCCCCGCCAAGAACCGCACCATCACCGGGATCCCCCACTCGTGCGTCGTCAGGTTGATGCGGATGCGCTCCCACTGGTCGTCGCCGAGCGCGATCATCGCACCGACCACGATCGCCATGATCGTCGTGACCAGCACGGCGCCGGCGGAAATGTCCTTCGCGAACTTCGCGAGCGGGTGGTAGTTGGGCGAGACAAGGTCCACCACGGCCTCGATCGCGCTGTTGAACATCTCCGCGACGAGCACGAACGTGACCATGAAGAGCAGCACCAGGATCTCCCTGATCCGCATGTTGAGCATCAGAGCGCCCAGAACGACCACGAGCGTCACATAGAGGTGCACGCGCATGTGCCGCTGGGTGCGGAACGTGTGCACGATGCCGTTGAATGCGATTCGGAACGGCCCGGTGAGGTCCCTTGCGGCCACTACGTCTCCTCCCTGGGCGGCAGCGAGGACCATGCCGCGTCTGCCGCGATCCCGCACTCCACCGCGATCTCGTTCATCGCTGCGACCATCCGCTTGCGCTGGGCCGCCGACCTGTCGTCGAACCCTGCCAAGTGGAGCCCAGCGTGGATGGCCAGCATCGCGACCTCGTCTTCGATAGGGACGTTCCGCATCTTCGCCTGGCGTCGTGCAAAGTCGATCGAGATCGCAACGTCGCCGACGTGGCCCGTCGCGGAGGCCGGTGCGGGAAAGCTGAGCACGTCCGTCGAGGCATCGACCTTTCTGAACTCGCGATTGATGCGCCGCATCTCCTCGTCGCTCGTCACCAGAACGGAGACCTCGCCTGGCGCGACGCCGTGGCGCTCGAGCGCCCTCCGCAGGCCATTGCGGACGCCGTCAAGCTTCAATCGCACGCTCGATCCGTTTCGAATCGCTATCTTGTGCATCGGGCCCCCCGTGTCCAGGATACGCGACGCGCTCGTGCCGGATCGCGTTAAGCGTGCGGACGAACGAGTCGCGAACGGCCTGAAGCTCTCGGAAGGTCAAGTCGCACTCGTCGAGCTGTCCGTCCGCGCGAGTCGCCTCGACCAGTCCGTGCACGGCCTGCTCGAGCTGGTCGCGCCGGCGAACGGTGCGGCTCGCCGCTTCGACCATGTCGGCGAGATGGAGGATCGCTGCCTCCCGAGACTGCGGCTTCGGTCCGTCGTAGCGGTACTTCAGTTCGGGGTCCAGACCGTTCTGGCCCCCTTCCTTGAGCGAGCGATGGTAGAAGTAACTGATCAGCGCGGTTCCGTGGTGCTGCTTGATCGCGTCAATGATCGCCCGTGGCAGCTTTGCGTTCTGCGCCATCTCCACGCCGTCCTTCACGTGAGCCGCTATGACCTTCGCGCTCAGGCTAGGCGGCATGTCGTCGTGCACGTTTTCCCCCATCTGGTTCTCGATGAAATACCCGGGGCGCGCGAGCTTGCCGATGTCGTGATAGTACGACATCGCCCGGCAAAGCACGGCGTTGGCGCCGATCTCGCGCGCCGCTGTCTCGGCGAGGTTCGCCACGCCGACGGAGTGCGCGTATGTGCCGGGCGCGCGAAGGTTGAGCTCGTGGATCAGCGGGCTCTCCGGGCTGCACAGGTCGAGCAGCGACCAGTCGCTGACGATGCCGAACGCCTTTTCAAACAGCGCGACGCCGAACCAGAAAAGGCTCATCGCGGCGACCGCCGCCAGCGCGGACCATGCGACCCCAAGGAGCGCAGAGGCGAGCACAGTCCTCAGCACGACCGCCGTCACGATGGCCAGCAAAACGTGCGCCCCGGCCTGGACAGATAGCGCACGGAAGAGGTCGCTTCGCCGCTTGAGCCTGCTGACCGCGTGGCACCCGACCGCCCCCGCGAGCCAGCACGGCGCCAGCATCTCCACAGGCACCGCGCCGAACAGAGCCAACAGCACGACGGTAAGGGTCAGTCCGACCAGGCCCGCGCTCGCTCCGAGCAGGGAAGAGGCCAGCATCGCCTCCGCTGCCAGGGGTGCCAAGAGCAAGAAGCTCTGGGGCGAACCTTCGCCTTTGACCAACAGATTGACGACCTGCACGCCGAACACGCCGAAAAGGGCCGTCGTCCAAATCAGCCTCTCCGCCACGCGCGGGGCCGTGCCGCGCACCGCCGCTTGCTTCATGTGGAACCGGAGCAGCAGGCTCGCCACCAGGCTCACGAGCACAGCCCCGAAAACGCGCCACCCGTCGTCGGGCCAAGCGAGGTGCATCCCGAGGAGCAACCCCATCAGCACCGAGCCGAAGAGGCGGGCGAACCCTCGTCCAAGGTACCAGCGGTACTGCTTGGAGTCAGGCCGGTCAAAAAGCCAGAAAGGGCGGGGTGTGAATTCAGCCATGAGCGACCCACGTTCCTTGTTCAGGAAGCGAGCCTCTGGTGCGGACGGCTTACTGGCGGGTGAGCCGGCGACGGCGCTGCCTGCGCCGTTTCTCGCTCGGCTTCTCGTAGTGGGCGTGCTCCTTGACCTCTCTTAGCAGCCCGCTTTGCTGCAGCTTCATGTTGAAGCGCTTGATGGCAGCGTCAATGGACTCGTTCGGATGGACTTCGATTTGGATCAAGCAGTCGTGCCTCCAACCTAGAATGATACCAAACGGGGCCCGGTTCATCAGGGCGGAAGGCTGCTTCGGGCCCCCAGGAAGGGCCGAGGCCGAGCCCTGAAACCTGCCGGGGGAAGCGAAATAAATGGCCGAAAAATGGCCCCCCGGGGGCGTCAGGGCTTCTGGCCGCTCGGGGCCGGCCTGGTCGCGAGCACGAAGTCGGCTATCCCCTTGCTCACCTCCCGCGGCCCGTCGGTGGTGATGCAGGCGATGTTGAGGCACCGCTCGCCAGTCTTCTTGCCGATCCGGTAGTTGATCCCCTGGCCGTACATCATGTGCCCCGAGCCGGCCACCACGACCATCACCGCCTTGCTCGAAAGGCGGGTCTTCATGTAGTCGAGCGCGCTAGTGGCCATCCCTTCGTCCCACGTCACCTGGGCGGCGTACATGTTCTCGCCCTGGTCGCCAGCCATCGGGTGGCCGCCGATCATGGCGGTAAAGACGGCGCGGTGCTTTTCGTTGCCCAGGAACGGGTCGGGCACCCACTGGCGCTGCTCGGGGGTCAGTGCGCCGGTCCCCTGCTTTCCGACCAGACGAACCCAGTCGCGCGGCACGTTCAGCGCGACCATCGGGATCCTGCGCTGCTTGATGACGTCGAAGATCGGCTCGTAAAGCGCGAAGTCCAGCCCCCACTGAGTCTTCCAGTTCGACTCGACGATGAACTCGTCCCGAGTCCACATCCCCACCGTCCACGGCGCGAGGTTGCGCTGGTTGTCGCGGGTGAACATCTCAAACCCGACCGCAACGTCCCGCCCCGCCTCTGCTAGCCCTTCGATGACCGCGGACTGCTCCTTGTGGTGCTCGAGCTGGTCGTGCGATTCGCCCACGAACACGAACCGCACCCCCTCGGCAGCCTTGACGACGTCCTCGATCTGCGCGAGAGAGCCGTCGCTCGTTCTGTAGAGCCCCTGGTCGACCGTGATCCTCCCCCTCCCGTTTACGTCGAGCAAGAGCGGATCGACGTCCTGAGGGCTGGCAAGCACGAGCGCGGCAGCGAGCATCACGCTTTCACCTTCGCGAAATCAGCCATGAACTGCGTCAGGGCGTCGACCCCCTCCGGCGGAAAGGCGTTGTAGAGGCTCGCGCGGCACCCGCCGACCGAGCGGTGCCCCTTAAGCTCGACGAGCCCGTTCTTCGTGGCCTCGGAGACGAAGGCGTCCGTCAGTGAGTCGTTCGCGAGCCGGAACGGGATGTTCATGCGCGAGCGGTTCTCTTTCACTGCGTGCCCGACATAGAACCCGCCCGAGCCGTCGATCGCCGCGTACAGCTTTGCGGCCTTCGCCTCGTTCCTCTCTTTGGCGGCCTCGAGGCCGCCGTTCTTGAGCCAGTGCTGGAACACCAACCCACAGATGTACACCGACCAGCACGGGGGCGTGTTGAGCATCCAGCCGTTCTCGGCCTGTGCTTTGTAGTCGAGCATCGGCGGCAGCCCGCTCGGCACCCGCTCCAGCAGCGAGTCCTTCACGATCACGATCGTCGCGCCCGCTGGGCCGGCGTTCTTCTGCGCGCCCGCGTAGATGAGGTCGTACTTCGCTACGTCGAAGGGCCTTGAGACGAAGTTCGACGACATGTCGCAGACCACCGTCGCTCCCTTGATCGCAGGATCCTTGAGGTAGTCCACCCCCTGGATCGTTTCGTTCGACGTGAAGTGGAAGTAGTCGGCGCCCGGGGTGAGCTCGAGCGAGCAGGTGTCCGGCGCGCGGTCGTAGTTCGTCGCCTTGCCGTCGAACACGACGTTGATCTTTCCGGGCACGCCCGGCTTGACCGCCTTTTTGCCCCATTCGCCGGTCACAGCGTAGTCCGCCACGCCCGCGGGCCGCAAGAAGTTCATCGGGACCATCGTGAACTGCAGGCTCGCGCCGCCTTGCAAGAAAAGGATCTTGTAGTCCTCGGGGACGGACGCGAGCTTGCGAAGCGACTGCTCCGCCTCCTCGGCGATCTTGATGAAGTGCTTTCCCCGGTGGCTCATTTCCATCACGGACATGCCCGCGCCCTGCCAGTTGAGCATCTCGTCCCTGGCCTGCTCCAGTACGGGCACGGGGAGTACGCCCGGCCCGGCGGAGAAGTTGAACACGCGTCCGTTTGGCTGGCCCATGGTGCTATTCTATCCGCTCGCCGTTGAGCCCAAAGTGAGTCTGCCTGGGCCCGGGTAACAGGCGCTCTCACTCGGTTTCAACGTCGCTGCTTTCTCGGTCGCTCTAAGGGCATTCGCAGACGAACAGGCGCGGACGTGCTAGAGCACGGGAGTCGCGAAGTTCACTCCTCCGTGTCCTACGGAGCCTGCATGAGAGGATCTTTGATGCCGCCGTCGCCACGAGGCAGGTCTCGCAGACTCGAGAGCCATCCGGCGGGGTCGAAGCAAGCGCCTTGCTCTACGGCAAATACCCCCCACGGCTCCATGGGCATGGGCGGCAGGTAGAAACAGGCACCAAACGGCCAGAATCCGTCGTACACTGGGTTCCAGGAGCCAAGCCCGTGAGCCCGCTGCCTAGCCAAGGACTCGTATCGCTCACCTACGATGGCGCGCTGCCGTGCCACCTGGAGACCGCCTTTCCCCAGCTCGAAGAGGCCGGGCTCAAGGGCACCTTCTACTGCGAGCCCGCCCTGCTCCTCGAGAACCTTCCTGAGTGGGCCGGCGCGCTCGCCTGCGGGCACGAGATCGGCAACGGCGCCCTGCACGGGGCGGTGCTCGAAGACGGGTCTCTCCCTGGGTGGTCGACCCAAATGGTGGCTGAGGACGTCAGCGAGGCCAAAGGGCTGATCGAAGACCTCTTTCCCGAGCAGGCTGCGCACTCGTTCGGGTTCCCGTGGGGAAGGGCACTGAGCGACGGCGTCGACGTCTCGGAGGCCGTGCGCGCCGTCTACCAGGTCGTGCGCACGGGCGAGCACGGGGTTAACAAGGGCCCCTTCAACAAGTCCCAGCTCAAGTGTGTCCAGTGCAACGGCCTCGACTCGAACGACCTTGTTGCAATCGCCGGGCAGGCGCTCGAGCCGCAGACCTGGGTAGTGTTCTCCTTCGAAGGGATCGGGAGCGGTGAGCGTGGGATCGACGCCTGCGCCCACCGAGACCTCTGCATCTACCTCGCCACGGAGCCTCGGCTGGCCGTAAAGACCTTGCGCGACGCCGTCCTGTTGCAGGCCGCGCCCACCGGCCCGATTAAGCTAGCCTGAAGCTTGGCGTAAACTCCCCGCCAGTGGAGCCGACCCGCACAGAGTTCCTCTTCATGCCGGGGCCGGCCTGGAAGGCGCTCTTTTACGTCGGCACCTTCGCCTCCCTCGCCGTCATGGGCTGGGCGTTCTACGGCCGCTCCCGCCAATGGAAGAAGGGAAGGCCGGTCGGTTGGAGGTCGGACTGGATCAAGAACGTCGTCCAGTACGTCGTCGGCCAGAAGAAGGTGCAGGGAAGCAGGCCCCGCTCGGGCGCGCCCATGCACCTATTGCTCGGCTGGGGGTTCATGGCGCTCTTCCTGGCGACGACGCTGCTGGCGGTCGCCACCTATGCGCCCTGGGTCGGACTCCCCAACTTTCATCACGGGCTCTACTACCTGACGTACGAGACGACCTTCGACCTGCTCGGGCTCTTCTACGTCGCCGGGGTCGTTTGGGCGATCCTGCGGCGGGCCAAGGCCGTGCGCGACCCCGCGAGCCCGATCAGCCACCGGCCCTCGGACTGGTGGGCGCTCGCCGTGCTGCTGGTGCTGGGCGTCACGGGCTACCTGCTTGAGGCTGCGCGGATCGCTGCCGACCCCCACCCCTGGGACACGGCATCGCCGGTCGGGTACGCGCTCGCGCAGCCGATGCTCGGGCTGCCGCACGCCGCCTACATGGCGATCTGGTGGTTCCACGTGACGTGGGTTTGGGCGTTCTTCGTGAGCCTGCCGCACATGCGGGTCAAACACATCTTTGTCGCGGCGCTGACCCTCGCTGGCAAGCCCGATTCGCCGATGGGGCGCCTTGCGCCGATCACGATGGAGGAGGTCGAGAAGAGCGGCAAGATCGGCGTAGACGTCGCTGCCGAGTTCAGCCGCTGGCACCTGATGTCGCTCGACGCGTGCATGTCCTGCGGTCGCTGCACCGAGGTCTGCCCGGCGAACGGAGCAGGCAAGTCGCTCGATCCCAAGCGCGTGATCGCGGACATTCACCAAACGGTCAGGACTGGCGGGAACGTGCCCGCGGCTGTGACCGAGGAGGCGCTGTGGGCTTGCACCACCTGCAACGCGTGCGTCGAGGCGTGCCCCGTGGGGATCTCCCACGTCGGGATGATCGTGGACGCCCGTCGCAACCTGGTCGCCGAAGGGCGTCTGAGCGGAACGGGCGCGGTCATGCTGCGCCAGGTCGGGAGCACCGGCCACGCGTGGGGCCAGCCGCAGGGCGGCCGCGAAGCGTGGATGAAGGGGCTCGAAGTGCCTTTGTGCCGCGACGGCGCGCCGTTCGAATACTTGTTCTGGGTCGGGTGTGCCGGCGCGACCGACCCGGGCGCCGTCAAGACCACGCGGGCGGTGGCAAGGCTGCTCAAGAAGGCGGGCGTAAGCTTCGCGTGCCTGGGCAACGAGGAGTCTTGCACGGGCGACCCCGCGCGGCGAGTAGGGGACGAGTTCCTTTTCCAGGAACAGGTGGGAAAGAACCAGACCGTGCTCGAGAAGTACGGCGTCAAAAAGATCGTCACCGCCTGCCCGCACTGCATGAACACGCTGCGCAACGAGTACCCGGACTTCATGGCGCGCGCCGAGGTCTTCCACCACACCGAGCTGCTCAGCCAAATGGTTGGGTCCGGGCGGCTCCGAGCGGCGGACCCCGGCGACGGCGAGACCGTGTACCACGACCCCTGCTACCTCGCGCGCGTGAACGGCGCGAGCGACGCGCCGCGCTCCCTCGTTGGCGACGCCACCCACATGGACACCGACAAGTCCGTGATCGTGCACGCGCTCGAGCGGGAGAGCGACGGCCCCAGGCGCCTCGCGGAGCCGGAGCACCACGGCCGCAAGACGCTCTGCTGCGGCGCTGGCGGCGGAAGGATGTGGATGGACGAAGAGCCGGACAAGCGCCCGAGCAGCAGGCGGGCCAAAGAGCTGCTGGCGACGGGCGCAAAGCAGGTGGCGGTCGCCTGTCCGTTCTGCAGGATCATGCTGGACGCAGGGCTGAAGCAGGAGACCGACTCTCCGGTCCGGCTGGTCGACCTGGCCGAGCTGTTGCAGGAGGCGAACGCGGGCCCATGATCCTAGCGGTCGGAGTGGACGTTGTGGCCGTCGCAAGGATCAAGCAGGCGATGAAGAACCCTCGCTTCGTCGAGCGGATCCTGACGGCGAGAGAGCGGGAGACGGACCTTACAGTCGACCGCGTGGCGGGGCGCTGGGCGGTCAAGGAGGCGCTCTCAAAGGCGCTGCCGCAACTGGGCAACTGGCACGACGTCGAAGTGACGAACGGCCACCGCGGCGAGCCGGTCGTCGAGCTCTCGCCCAGCGTGCACATGGAGCCCGGCGCAAAGATCCACGTCTCGATCAGCCACGAGCGGGGCTACGCGGCCGCGGTCGCGATCGTCGAGGTGCCATAGTCGGCATCGCGCACAATTGAAGCATGGCCAGCTTCGGCCCGATCGCTCCGTTCTACGACCTGCTGATGAGGCAGGTGCCGTACGGCATGTGGTCGGGCTACTACCGCCTCTTGCTCGCGCAGCTTGGAGCCGCGCCCGTGACTCTGCTGGACGTCTGTTGCGGCACCGGCAGCCTGGCAGAGATCCTCGCAAAGGAAGGGTTCCAAGTGACCGGCTTCGACGCCAGCGCGGCGATGATCGCGGAGGCCGTGCGCAAGGCCAAGGAAAGCGGGCTAGAGATCGACTACCACGTCGCGGACGCGGCCACGCTCGACCTGGGAAAAGAGTTCGACGCGGCGTACTCGTTCTTCGACAGCCTCAATTACATCACCGAGCCCGAGCGCTTGCGCGCCGCGCTCCGCCGGCTGGCGGCCCACGTCAGCACGGGCGGCTCGTTCGTGTTCGACCTCAACACCGCGTACGCGTTCGAGAAGAAGATGTTCGACCAAGAGGACATGCGAAAGTCGAGCAAGCTGCGGTACAGGTGGCGCGGCGACTACGATCCGGCCGAGCGCCTGATCCGCGTCCACATGGACTTTTGGCACGACGGAGCCGCGTTCAACGAGACGCACACGCAGCGCGCCTACTCGGACGACGAGATCCGTGCCTACTTGGACGAGGCGGGCTTCGACGTCGCCCGGTCCTACGAGAGCTACACGCTCGACCCGCCGCGCAAGACCAGCGACCGAGTGCACTACGTCGCCGTGCGAAGCCCGGGCTAAACTGGGCCATGCTCACCGCGCTGCTCGCGTTCGCGCTCGTCCCCGCCCAAGAGACGGCGACGCTTACGCTTGCGGCCGACTGTTACATCGACCACAAGGCCCCGAAATCGAACACCGGCCGCGAACCGCTTTTGAAAGCAGGGCCGGAAAAAGCGGTCCTGATCCGGTTCCCTGAGCTCGGGCTTTCTGTCGGTGCAGGCAAGAGAGTGCTCTCGGCGCGGATCGAGTTCGTGCTCGGACAGCCGGGCGTCCCGAAACTGACGTCGATCGGTCGCGTACTCAAGCCGTGGGGCGAAGGCGGATGGCGCGCGGACCAGTTTGGAGTCGCCAAACCGCCGATTGCGCTCGCCGCAGCGACGTGGAACGACGCGCTCGCAGGAAAGGACGGCATCGGGTGGGACAGGGGCGGCGCAAGCGGCCGTGGCGATTCAGAAGCGATCTCCGGCGCAGAAGGGAAAGTCGAGGGCGACAACTACTCGATCTCTGGAATCACGAAAGCCGTCCAGGCGATGGTCGACGACCCGCAGCACAACTTCGGCCTCCGCCTCGAGTTCGAAGGCGTCACGATCCTTTTCAGCGCGGACTCGCTGGGGTACGGCCCCAAGCTCTTCGTGGAGTTCGCCCCAGGCGCGACGGACGCTGCGCCCGACCTGCGCGTCGTCTCTTGCGAACCGGTCGGCGTCGATCTCACGAGCCCGCCGTCCGACGGCCAGACGGTGCAATGGAGGGCGGTCGTGCGCAACGCGGGGGACGTCGACTCGAGGTCGCAGACTTTGACGGTCGAATCGCTTGGCAAGGAGATCGTGAGCACAAAGCTCTCTGCTGTCATTGCTGTAGGTGAGACCAAGGGCATCGAGTTCAAAGCTCCGTGGCGCGCGGCTTCCGCAAGTCCGGCCATGCAACCGCTCACCGTGCGCGTCGTGCCCGAAGAAAGCGAGCGCAACCCGAGCGACAACGGCCTCACGGTCTATCCAGGCGGAATCGCGCTCTACGTCGAAGACACGAGCATTGAGGTGGCACAAAGCGAGGTCACGGACCTCAACGAGCGCGTTTTCCCGTTCAGCAAGTTCGGCGCTTGGCCGATGGGATGCACAGAGAGGCTGCGCATCGTTAGCGACCCGAAGGCCGCGGACCTGAGAGTCACCGCGAGCGGGGGCCTGCGCCGAGCGATCCTACAAGCTGCAGCCTGCCTCCCAGACAGTCTGATTAGACCGTACGCAGGCGAAGCGCCCGTAGTCAACGGACTGACGGCCGCGACATTCGTCAGCGACAAGGGTCAAGCGGGCCTCCTGCCCGACACGCGTGACGACGTGATCGTGCCGCAAGGGCTGCCGATACCGGACAGCGGCTCGACCTCGCTCATCCTCGGCGACCTCGTGATGGCAGAGCGCAAGATGCTGAGCCGCTCAGAGGTGACGATCCTCAACGCGCTGGTCGGCAAGCGCGGCGCTGCGCGGGAGCTCCCGTGGGACATGGTGCCGAGCCATGTGCTGTTCCGCGTCTTCACGCCGGACGGGCTCACGCCGACCGGCGCGAAGTTGGAGGTCTACCAGCTCGTCGGCGGCGCGTTCGGCAGCCAGGCCGTGTTCGCCGAAGACGTCGGGCCGGACGGCGCGGTCTTTATGCAGGGCAGGCCGGGCGGCGCGTTCGGCAAGTCCAACCCGTTCGGCGACCTCAAGAAGGACGGCTCAAACGGATGGCTGCTCGCAGTCGTGCGCGCGAACGACACGTCGAGCTCGACGTGGATCCCCGTTTGGCAGCTTTGGGACGAGTACGCGCGCGGAAACCAAGCGGCGGCGTTCGTCGAGCTGCGCGTGCAGGTCTCCTCCGGGCTCCTCGACCGATCGGAGGACCTCGCGCTGAACAGGGTCGCCACCGACTCGAAGGGGCGCTTTCCGGCACAGCTTTCGGCGCTGACCGACGGCAAGGAGGAGACGTCCGTCGCGTTCGGAAAGGAAGGCGATGGCTATTGGATCGAGGTCGACATGGGCCGCGACCGCCAGATCGGCGAAGTGACGCTCGTGTTTGACGGCGCACCGTGGAAGCAGTTCCGCATCGTCACGTACAAGACCGCGCAGAGCCCGAACGATGGATTGGTCTGGTCCGAGGAGTCGAACGGCCCTGCGAGCCCCAACCTCGTCAAGACAGCAGGCGGAAAGACGAGCCTGAGCTACCTCTCAAAGAGCGTGAGGTCGCGGTACCTGCGCATCGTTCCCTTTTCTGGCGAGGACGTCAAGCTCGCTGAGGTCAAGGTCGTGCCGATCCGGTCCGACTAGAGCTCTTTCATGTCGAGCCAGTTCGGCCCTTTTTTGCCGTCGACCTCGATCGGCACGTCGAGGGGATATGCGTCCTGCATGATCTCGCGTACCGGCTCGTAGAACCCCTTCTCCTTCGTCGGCACCTCGAACACGAGCTCGTCGTGGACCTGCAGCAGCATCTTGTTCGCGGACTTGCCCAGATTCTCTCGCACTTTGACCATGGCGATCTTGATCATGTCGGCCGCCGTGCCCTGCAGTGGCGCGTTCATCGCTTGGCGCTCGGAGTACATCCGCACGTTTCGGTTCGCGGCGTGGATCTCGGGGAAGTATCGCCGCCTTCCGCTCATGGTGGTCGTGAAGCCGGTCTTTCTTGCGCCCTGCACGATCGACTCGGTGAACTCCTTGACCGCGACGAACCTCTTGTTGTACTGCTCGATCAGTTCGCGCGCGTCCGCGACTGAGAACCCCTTGCCGAGCTGCCGCGCGAGCCCGTAGTCCGTCACGCCATAGAGCACTGCGAAGTTGAGCAGCTTGGCCTGGTTGCGCTGTTCGCGCGTCACCGCCTTCGGCTCGACATGGAACATCAGCGCCGCAGTGGCGCGGTGCACGTCTTCGTGCCGCTTGAACGCGCCGACTAGCGCCTTGTCCTTGCACATGTGCGCGAGCACGCGCAGCTCGATCTGTGAATAGTCGAAGCTCGCGAGCACCGTCCCCTTCTCCGCGACGAACGCCTTGCGGATCTGGCGCCCGAGCTCGGTGCGGACCGGGATGTTCTGCAGGTTCGGGTCGTTGCTGCTGAGCCTCCCGGTCGCGGCGACGGCCTGATTGAACGACGTGTGGATGCGCCCGTCCTCCTTCACCATCTTGGGGAGAGCGTCGGCATAGGTGCCCTTGAGCTTTGCCAGCTCGCGGTAGTTGATGATCTCGTTCGCGATGTCGTGCTCCGCCGCGAGGTCTTCAAGGATGTCGGCGCCCGTGCCCCAGCCCGTCTTCGTTTTCTTCCCGGCCGGGAGTTTGAGCTTTTCAAACAGGACAGCGCCGAGCTGCTTCGGCGATCCGATGTTGAACTCCTCGCCGGCCAGCTTGTAGATGTGCGCCTGCACCTGCTCGATCTTCTTCTGCAGTTGCTGCGAGTATTCGTTGAGGTACTCCTTGTCGAGCTTGATCCCGTGCGTCTCCATCTCTGCCAGCACGGGCACGAGCGGTAGCTCGATCTCGTCCAACACTTTTTCCTGGCCTTCCGCCTTCAACCGTTCGCGCATCGCTTTGGCAAGGAGTCCGACCGCGACCGCAAGCTGCTCGGGCTTTTCCGGCTTTGGCACGTCGAGGTACCCCTGCGCGAGGTCGCCGAGGTCGTAGCTCCCGCGGTCCGACTGCAGCACGTAACCGGCGAGCATCGAGTCGAAGAGCGGCGGCGCGAGCGGCGCGCCCGGCTGGCGATAGAACTGCTTGACGTCGTGGCCCATCGCGCGGCCCGGGTCGCTCAAGAAGAGCCGCTTGGCGTCTGCCGCGCTCGTTTTCTTCGCCTCGTTGCCGACCGCGACGTACGCGTCCTCGGCTCGGTCTTCGAACATGGATGGCTGCATCGGCCCTGTCGCGAGCGCGACGCTGAACGGCCTCGCCTTGGTCCACTTGACGAGCTCGTCGAAGCTCGCGGCGTCGCCGGTCAGCTTCGCCTCGACGGTCTCCGAGACGACCTCCGCCGCCGGCTCGCCCGCCTTTGTCGCCTTGCCGCCCTCGATGTACGGTGCCAAGACGGAGTCGATCCGCTTGACCTGCGAGCGGAACTCGAGCACGGACAGCTGCTGCTTGATGTGCTCGAGGTCGTCGTTCGTGATCTTGTACGGCTTGAAGTCGTACTTGACCGGCGCACCGCGGTCGATTGTCGCGAGCCACTTCGAGAGCTTCATCGATTCGATCCCCGGCTCTAGCTTCTTCCGGTGTTTGGGCTCGACGTCCTCGATGTGCTTGATGATCTCTTCGACAGTGCCGAACTTCTTGATGAGCTCCGTCGCGGTCTTCTCGCCGATCCCCCTCACGCCGGGGATGTTGTCGCTGCTGTCGCCGGCCATCGCCTTGTAGTCGACGACGTGCTCGGGGCCAAAGCCGTAGCGCTCGACGACCTCGTCCGGGCCGTACGTCTTGGGCGGCTGGCCAAAGTTCTGCGGAGTCATCACGTGCACCGCACTGTCGACGAGCTGCAGCGTGTCGAGGTCCCCGGTCACGATCGTCGTGTCATAGCCGTTCTCCTCCGCGATCTTCGAGACCGTGCCTACGACGTCGTCCGCCTCGTACCCCGTGACTTCTAGGACAGGGATCTTGAACGCGGATATGAGCTCGCGCGAGCCGTCGAGCTGCTCGACCAGCTCAGGCGGCGTCTCGCGCCGCGTCCCCTTGTACTCGGCGAACTCTGCGTGCCGGAAGGTCTTGCCAGGTGCGTCCAGGGCGACCACGACGGCGTCCGGCTTGATCTCCGTAAACAGCGCAAAAAGCATGTTGGTGAAACCAAAGAGGGCGTTGGTGGGCCTTCCGCCAGCGGTGCTCAGGTACCGGGTGCCGTAGAAGGCCCGGAAAAGCAGGCTGTAACCGTCGATGATCACCAGGCGTTTGCGCGCCATGCCAGCACGATACCCGCGCCTAATTCGGCCCGGACCGCCCGCCGCCGACCCCCGTTTTTAGGGTAAGATCGAGCCGTCTTTGTTCTTTGTCGGCCGGGTCTTAGGACGGCCAGGCCTGATCGATTGAGGGAAACTTATGGTGTACCGGCCGATTAGATACGAGCAGATGATGAAGGCCGCCGAAGGCCTCGATGTGCGTGCCCGGAGAATGTTCGACGGGATGGCCATCTACTCGGGAGAAAAAATGTTCGCCTACCTCGTGGGCGAAGATATCGGACTCAAGCTCTCGCCCAGGGACCGGAAGAAGGCGCTCGCTATCACCGGCGCCGAGCTCCTCAGGGCAAACCCCGCTTCGGAGCCGATGAAGGAGTACGTCCGGATGCCCAAGGAGGTCCTGGACAACTACGACCAGTTCGTGGACTGGGTACAGAAGAGCGCAGACTACGCCACGAACGCCGTGCACTGAGATCGAACAGCGCACTCTTCTCAGTCGTCATATTAATCACGGACAGTCCGCAACGGCGCGGACCAACAACTGTCCGGAGGCATCATTGCGGGGCCCTTCATTTGGGGCCCTTTTTCGTTAGATGGCTAACCTAAAAGAGATCAAGAAGATTGCGGTGATCACGAGCGGCGGCGACGCGCCCGGGATGAACGCAGCCGTCAGGGCCGTCGTGCGCGCCGCACTCGCCAAGGGAGCCACGATCCTCGGGTTCGCGCACGGCTTTCGCGGACTGATCGGGAACGAGGCCGTGCCACTCGACTCGCTCAGCGTCGGCGGGATCGTCA
This sequence comes from uncultured Chthonomonadaceae bacterium, assembly GCA_946479035.1. The sequence continues at coordinate 42,088 of CAMLDW010000012.1, forward strand.
GCCAGGGCGGAACGATCCTGCGCACCGCGCGCTCTCCCGAGTTCCGCACCGTCGAAGGGCGCAAACAGGCGTACGAGGTCATCCAAGAGAACGGCGTCGAAGGCATGATCGTGATCGGCGGCGACGGCAGCCTCTCGGGCGCGCACCGGTTCAGCGAAGAGTTCCGCGTCCCCATCGTCGGCATCCCGGCTTCGATCGACAACGACATATCCGGTACCGACTTCTCGATCGGCTTTGACACCGCGGTCAACACCGGCGTCGAAGCGATCGACAAGATCCGCGACACGGCCTACTCGCACGAACGCGTATTCGTCATCGAGGTGATGGGCCGCAACAACGGCTTTATCGCGCTCGACGTCGCGCTGAGCTGCGGCGCAGAAGCGTGCCTGATCCCGGAGATTCCGTACAGGCTCGAAGAGGTCTGCGAGAACCTCCGTAACATGCGCAAGCGAGGCAAGCGCAGCTCGATCATCGTCGTGGCAGAGGGCGCCGCACGCGCAGCCGACGTGCAAGAGTACATCGCCAACCACACGGGGTTCGAGGCGCGCTACACCGTGCTCGGCCACATGCAGCGCGGCGGGCGGCCGACGGCGTTCGACCGCGTGCTCGCGCTGCGGCTCGGCAAGATGGCCTCCGACCGGTTGCTCGCAGGGTTTAGTTGGGAGATGGTGGGCTTGGTCGGCGGTAACCTCGTCACGCACCCGCTCAGCTACGTGCTCAGCACCGAAAGAACAATCGATCCCGACAAGCTCCACCTCGTCGACGTGATGTCGCAATGATCCTCTCCGTCACCCTCAACCCGTGCATCGACCAGACGCTCTTCGTGGACGGGCTCAAGCCTCACGACACGAACCGCGTCGTGCGCGCCGAGACCGACGCGGGCGGAAAGGGGGTCAACCTCTCGCGCGTCGCGGTCGAGCTCGGCGGAGTGTCAGTCGCCACAGGGTTCCTCGGCGGAGGCCCTGGCGCGTACGTAAGAAAGGTCCTGGACCTGCAAGGCGTCGGGCACGACTTCGTCGAGGTCGCGGGCGATACGCGCACGAACTTCAGCGTCGAGGACGGCAGCGGCGAGCCGCCGACGACCTTCAACACGAAGGGCCCAGGCGTCAGCGATGAAGAGTGGGACCTGCTGGTCGAGCGGGCGAAGGAGTGGTGCCAGAAGTCGGGGTGGGTCGCGCTAGGCGGGTCTTTGCCGCAAGGGGTGCCGGTGGACGCGTACCTTGTGCTCGGTAGGATCGCCAAGGCAGCGGGTTCGCGCCTTTCCCTCGACGCGGACGGCGAGGCGATGCGGCGCGGACTGGAAGCCAAGCCTCACTTCATCAAGCCGAACGGCAAGGAGGCAGGAAGGCTGCTCGGTCGCAGCATCGAAAAGATCGAGGACGCGATTTTTGCGGCGGAAGAGCTGCTCCAGTACCTCGAGCCGGAAGGCGTCTGCGTCGTTTCGCTCGGCGCGGACGGCGCTGTGCTCGCCTCCGGCAAGACGACGCTCATCGGAAGGCCGATCGAGGTCGAAACGAAGAGCACGATCGGCAGTGGCGACTCGATGGTCGGAGCGATACTTTGCGCCTTTGGTATGGGCATGCCGCTCGCCGAAGCGTTCAAGCTCGGCATCGCGGCGGGCGCCGCGACCGCGACGACGGACGGCGCTGAGATCGCGCGCAAGTCGGTGGTCGAAGAGCTCCTCTTGCGAGCCCAAGTCGAGAGCGTCCACTAAGGTATCTTGCCTCCCGGCGCCGGGGTGGCGGAACGGTAGACGCGACGGTCTCAAAAACCGTTGGGGTAACACCCATGAGGGTTCGATTCCCTCCTCCGGCACCAGCCGGAAGCAGGGTCTACAGCGGACCTCTCGGCCCCCACCAGCGCCGAATCCGTGGAAATCGGCCCGCGGAGGCAAGAAAAACGCCCCGGACCACGTATTCTGAGGGTGGTTTGAGACGTCAAATGGATAGAGGCTTGACTATGAGGATTACGGCTACTTTGGCGCTAGCTGCGCTCGGCACCTTGGGCTTTGCCCAGATTAAGTTCGACGACTTGACCAAGAAGAACATGTCCTCCCCGCAGTGGGACGCGATCTTCGTCGGCTCCCAGGCGAACTTCAACGACGCGTGCTCCTTCGCGGTCACCAACTATAACCAATGGCAGCAGATGTGGCCGTACATCGCTGGCCCTTACTACCAGCGCGGGATGCAGGCCCCGCCGTTCGTCGACTGGAACAACGAACAGATCGTGTTTATCAGCCTCGGCAACCTCGGCGTGCAGGGCTATGGCCTCTACATCGAGGACGTGAGGCAGTCGAGCAGCTTCGGGTTTGACGTCCGCTACGTCATCACGCGCCCATCGGTCCAGTACGGGTTTAACTTTGGAATGGGCACAACTCCGTTCATCGCGATGCGTGTGCCGCGCAGCTTTGGAATCCCCAACTTCTACTGCCGCTACTACGAGCCGCCGAGCTACTACGCCGTGCGCAACTCGTTCGGCTGCAACCGCGGCAACCAGGTCTGGATGCTCGGCGCGGGCGGAGTGCTCCTACCCTACACGCCGCCAGGCGGCCAGCAGCAGCCGGGCCAGGGCGACAACGGCCACGGCCACGGTGGTCACGGGCGCGGCGGGCTCTAGGCCACAATCTCGGCATGACAGCCGAGAGCGTCGCCGTGGGCACCGAGATCCTGCTCGGTGACATCGTCGACTCGAACAGCGCCGAACTGGGCAGGACCCTCGCCCAGTTCGGCGTCCTTCATTTGCGCCGCCAGACGGTCGGCGACAACGTCGAAAGGCTCGCCGATGCTCTGCGGCTCGCGCTCTCACGGTCCGACATCGTGATCACAATCGGCGGGCTCGGCCCGACCGTGGACGACGTCACGCGCGAAGGCATCGCCGCCGCGCTCGAAGAGCCGCTGGTCAAGGACGACCTGCTCGAAGAGGCTATCCGCGAAAAGCTGCGACTGCGCAACGTCCCGTTCGTGCCGAACCAGTCGAAGCAGGCGATGAGGCCGGCCAGCGCCGAGGCGATCGACAACCCCAACGGCACTGCGCCGGGACTAGTCTGCAAGAAGGACGGCAAGACTGTGATTGCGATGCCCGGGCCGCGCCTAGAGTTCGTCCCGATGCTGCACGGCCCGGTCAGCGAGCTCCTGGCCTCCGTCAGCGACGGCGTGATCCTCTCGCGCACGATCAAGATCGTCGGAATGGGGGAGAGCATGGTCGAGTGGAAGCTCTTGGACCTGATGGAGGCGAGCGACCCGACCGTCGCGCCGTACGCGAAGACCGGCGAAGTCCACGTGCGGATCACCTCGCGCGCATCAAGGCCAGACGAAGCGTCGGCAAAGATCGCGCCGATCGAGGAAGAAGTGCGAAAGCGCCTCGGCGACGTGGTGTACGGCGCAGACGAGCAGACGCTCGAGTCCGTCGTGCTCGAGTCGTTGCGCTCGCGCGGGCAGACGCTCGCGGTGGCCGAGAGCTGCACCGGTGGCGGCCTCGGTCAGCGGGTCACCTCCGTGCCCGGCTCCTCTGACGTCTTCCTCGGCGGAGTGGTCAGCTACGCCAACGAGGTAAAGCGCTCCCTCCTCGCAGTGCGAGAAGAGACATTGCGCGAGCACGGCGCAGTGAGCGAGGAGTGCGCCCGCGAAATGGCCCTCGGCGCGCTCATGTCCTTTGGCGCGACCTGGGCGCTCAGCGTCACGGGCATCGCAGGGCCGGACGGCGGCACGGCAGAAAAGCCTGTCGGGCTCGTCTACATCGGCGCGGCTGGCCCGGCGGGCGTCGCGGTAGAGAAGTTCCAGTTCGCAGGCGGAAGGGAAGCCGTGCGCGAGCGCAGCGAAAAGGCCGCGCTCGCGCTGTTGCTGCGCCAGTTCAGAAAGATCTGACGCGCGCCTACTTGCGCGGCCCCGAGATCACGAGGCGTTCGTAGAAGAACTCGATCATCCTGTCGAAGTTCATCCCCGAGTGTCCTGCGTCCGGCCCGACCTGCAGCTCGAAGTACTTCCCGGCCCGCTGCAAGGCCTGAACGAGCTGGAACGTGTTCGATGGGTGCACGTTGTTGTCCGCCGTCCCGAAGTACAGCAGCAGCCAGCCCTTCAAGTTTGAAGCGTACGTCATGTGCGCGCCGGCCTTGTATCCGTCCGGGTTCGCCTGCGGCGTGCGCATGTAGCGCTCGGTGTAGATCGTGTCGTAGTTCCGCCAGTCGGTCACGCTGCTGCAAGAGGCCGCCGCCGCGAAGACGTCGGGGTACCGCAGCAGGCACATCGCCGACGAGTACCCGCCGTAAGAAGTGCCAGTGATGCCGACCCGCGACCCGTCCACGTACGGCAGCTTTGCGATCGCCTTCACTCCCTCCGCCTCGTCGTCGATCTCGACGACGCCCAGCTTCATGTAGGCTGCGTCCATGAACGCCTTGCCCCGGCCCGTCGTCCCGCGCCCCGCAAAGCTCGCCACGATAAACCCGTAGTCCGTCTTGCGGTCTCCTGTCCTGAACTGCTCCGAGTAGCCGCCCGATTCCGGCCCGCCGTAGATGTCCACGATCACCGGGTACCTCTTAGTCGGCTCGAAGTCGGCCGGCACCTGCAGCGTGCCGTAGCACTGCGTTTTTCCGTCCGCCGCGGTGAAGACGATCCTCTGCGCCGGACGGAAGCCGGCCTTTGCCGCCGCAGCCACGTCGCTCTCCGCCAACACCTTCAGTGCCTTGCCCGAAATGTCTCGCTATGTAATGCGAGGAGCCGTGTCCAGCGTCTGCTCCGTGTCGACGAAGTACGAGCCGCCCGGCGAAAGGTTGACTCCGTGGTTCGTGCTCGGGTCCGTGACGAGCGCGTCGCGGCTTCCGTCGAGCCGCGCGCGGTGCATCTGGATCATATAAGGGTTGTCCGGCCCGGCTGCCATGTAGTAGAGGTATCCGCCCGCGAGGTCGAGGCGCACGATGTTCATCGCCTCCTGCTGGTTGTTGGTGACTGCGATCGTTGTGCCGGTCTTGAGGTCAACGATGTAGAAGTTGTCAAATCCGTTGCGCGCGCTCTTCCACAGCATCTTGCCTCTGAACTTTGGCGCTGATGCGATGTTCGGGTCTGAATCCAGGTAGACGCGCTGCGGCGTGTTCTCCGTCCACGACGCGGGCCACTCCTCGCGCACGATCACCCGCACCGCCCCCGTTTCCGGGTTCGCGGCGCAAAACTCCAACGTGTTCTGCCACCGGTTGGTGCGGTGGAACAGCAGCTCCTTGCTGTCCGGCGACCAACTGATACCGTACACGTAGTGCCCGACGTTCTCGTCGAACGCTCCGGGGCGCACGGCGACCATCGTGCGCTTCTTGGTTGCAAAGTCATAGAGATAGATGTCGCACACCGGGTTCGGCGCACCGGCCTTCGGATAAGCGTCGACCTCGAGCGCGTTCTGCACCGCCGTCTCGCTCAGCGTCACGTAATAGTCCTTCGCCTCGCCGTCGTCGAACCGGTAGAACCACACCTTCCTCCCGTCCGGCGACCACCCCATCGCGTCCCGCTGGACCAGCTCCTCGCCATACACCCAGCTCGCACTGCCGAACTTCACGCGCTTGAGCGCGTCCCCGTCCGTCGTGATCGCGCTCTCGTTCGTGCCGTCCGCGTCGCTCAGCCACATGTTCCCGTCGCGGTAGAAGACGCGCTTCGTGCCGTCCGGGCTGAACTCCTCGGTGTACTGTCTGCCGCGGTCGGGGCGCCGACGCTTGCTGTTCGCATCGCTGCGGGGCGGGACCACCGCTGGCGCCTCCGGTTCCTTGTCGAGCTTCGTCCTCGCGCCGGTCTTGCAGTCGATCTCGTACCACGAGTCGCCCTCCTTCATAGCGAGCCTCGAGTCGCCCGTCCATCGCACCTGTGCGCTCGCGGTCTTGATCGCGCCCTGGATCTCCGTGCGCTTTGACCTCGCCTTGCTCGCGTCCACCATTCCGGCGAGCCGGTCCTGGCAGTACGCGGTAGAGGCGAGGAGGACGGAGAGTGCGACCGGAGAAAGGCGAAAGGGCTTCATTGGGCTATTTTGCCAGCAACCGGCGCGGTCGCGCCAAAAGGGGGCTACGCGCCTGCCGCTCGGTTCCTTTTCAGGAACAGCGGCGCGATGAGCGGAGCGATCACAAGCGCGGGCAGGTACACCTCGGTCCGCATGTCCTTGCGCAGCCCGAGCAGGCCGATCGCGATCGCCACCATGATCGCGCCGCCAGCGGCGGTCGCCTCCGAGACGAGCTGCGGCCGTTCCGCCAGCGGCCTCAGCGGCTTGGCCAAAGCGGTTATCAAGCCCTGCGCGACCAGCACGACGCCGGCCGAGGCGAGCACGCCCGCCCCCAGCGTCGCAGCAAAGAACACCGCGCCGACCCCGTCCAGAGTCGACTTGAACGCAAGCAGCTCGATGTCGCGCTCGAGCCCGTCCTTGATGCAGCCGAGAAGCGTCAGCGGACCGACGCAAAAGACCACGCTCGCCGTGATCAGCCCCTCGTTGAAAGTGTCGCCGCCGCCGAGCCGCTCGCGCACCCACTCCGCCAGCGACGCGAGCCCGACGTCGATACCGATCCACTTGCCCAGCAGTCCCCCAGCGACCACCGCGATCGTCGGGATCAGGGCGTTCTTCGTCTCAAAGAACATCTTGACCCCCATGCACGCGACCACGAGCCCGATGCCGCCCATCGCCGCCGCGCGCAAGTCCGTCCGCATGTGGTCGCCGATCCACAGACCGAGCGACGCGCCGACGAGAACGGTCAGCGTGTTGAGCAAAGTCCCACGGAACGGCAGCCGGGCCAGCACGCGCGAACGATACCCGCACTAATAGCGCAGGCCGACGAGCACCTGGAAGAAGTTGAGCCCTTCGTTGCCGCCCTGAGTGCCTGCGTTCGAGATGTGGAAGTACCGCACCGTGAACATCAGTTCCTTACCCTGGACCGGCACCACAAAACCGGCGCCGAGCATCGGCGTCGAGTTCCACATAGAATCAATGTCGTGCGTGAGCCGGTTCGTGTACTGCACTCCCCACCCGCCTTCAAGGAACGTCCGCACCTCTCCCGACATGTGCTGGTAGTAGCGGTCGATGAAGAGCAAGCCGTAGTGGTGCGACGAGTTCGGCCCCGCAAGGAACCTGGCGCCGCCCTTCGTGAACATGTAGTACCCCTCGATGTCGAACTCCGCGTTGTAGTTCCAGATGTGGAACCGCGGCTCGGGGTGCGAGAAAGAGAGCGAGTACATCGAGCCGCGGCGCGTGTCCTCCGATCCCAGCCAGTCCTGGCCGAAAAGCGCGCTCGCCGAAACGCGCCACGTCGTGGATTGGCAAGGAGCGCTGGCAGAAACAAGCAATACGACGGCGAGCAGGAGGGCGCGGCGCAACGGCACGGCGCGTTTATACCCGTGTGCCAGCGCCGCTCCCTGGCCAAAGTGCTTCCGGGCCGTCAAGTAGAATCTGCGCGCATGGCTACTGGGCGGATCCTGCTCCTCATGGACAACCGCGGAGACTCCAACTGGGGCAGCCAAGCGACCACGACCGCGCTCGTGCGGATCCTCAGCGAGCGCTTTCCGGGAGCCGAGCTGCGCGGCGTCCCGCGCTCAGCGTGCCGCCCGCCCGGTTCCTTCCTCCGATGGTACGCGACCGCTATGGCGCCGCGCCTCGTCACCGGCGCTGCGCCCGAACGGGTGCTGCAGGCGCTCACCTCCTCCTGGTCCGATGACTTCGAGTGGGCGGACCTCGTCGTCGTCAACGGCGAAGGCACGCTCCACCCGCAGCCGCAGGCGCTGCGCTGGGTCTGCGCGGTCACGGCGATGGCGCGGAGGCACAAGAAGCCGTTTTGGATCGTCAACTGCTCGCTCCGCTGCCGCGGCGACCAGGACGAGCCGCTCTATGCCGAGTTCTTCGGTGCCGCGCAGCACGTCGCCGCAAGAGAGCCTGCTTCCTTCCGCGAGATGCAGGCGATCGGCGCCAGGCCGGTCCAAGCGGCCGACTGCGCGTTCTTGACCTCGTCAGCACCGGAGGAAGATGCCCGCGCGGTCCTCGCCTCGGTCGGCGTCCATGGTCCGTTCGCCGTCCTCACAGGCTCGGCCTCCGTCAAGCACTGGCCCGTCGAGCACCAAAGGGAAGTCGTCGCTGCGCTCAAGCGGCGCGGCCTTCAAGTCGTGTACGCGCACTCGGACAGCAAGGACGCGGAGAACCTGCCAAACCTCGGTTCAGCGGTGGTCGCGCTGAGCCACAAGGTGGCGGGCTTCCAGCAGCTCACCGCCGTGCAGTCGCTCGCACAGATCCTCGTCGGCGGGCGCTTCCATCCCACCATCCTCGCCGCGCTCGTCGGCACTCCGTTCGTCGCCGTGCCCAGCAACACGCACAAGATGGCCGGGCTCATGGAGATGCTCGGGGCGCAGGGCCTGCTCTGCGACTTCGCATCGCTGGACCGCGTCGTCCCGACCATCAACAAGGTTCTCGACGACAGAGGCTTCTGGTCCGAGCGACTGAAGGAAGCAGCGGCTGAGTGCGCGAAGCTCGCGCCGCTCAACGTTCCGAAAGCTTGACGCCCTCTGCCGCGCGCGCGTCTCCAACTAGTGCCGCGAGCATCTTAGCCGTCGCCGCTGCGGCGCCACCGCTCGTCCGCACCGCATCGCGCGCCAGCGTCCTAGAGCGTTCGCAGAACCCTTCGTCGCTCAGGCACGAGCCCCAAAACTCGGCGAGCTGCTCCTTGGTCCGCAGTCGGTGCCCGATCCCGATCTCCTCGCACAGCGCCTGGATGTCGCCGAAGAAACCGCGCTCGGGGCCGTACGCGACGGGCAGCCCGAACACCACCGGCTCGAGGATGTTGTGCCCGTTCCCGTTGAGCGCGCCCCCCACATAGGCCCCCTTGCAGAACTGGTACGCCGCGAAGAGCTCGCCGATCGTGTCGAGCACATAGACGTCCGCGTCGCCCGGGCCGCCGCTGCGCCTCGAATACGAAAGACCCCTCGCCCGGCACGCCTCGCACACGTCATCCGCCCGCTCGATCCGCCGCGGCGCGAGCAGCAGCCGCGCAGGAGCGCTCTTTCGCAACAGACAGAAAGCGTCGAGCACGAACTCGTCCTCCGCCCTGTTCTCGCTGCTGCCCGCCGCGACGAGCGGCGCGCCCTGCGCCGGGCGCAGCCACGCTTCGAGCGAGCGGACCGTCTCCTCGCCGATCACCTTCGGGTCGACCTCGAACTTGACGTTTCCTGTGTCGATGACCGTCGCTCCCGGCTTCGCCAGGCCGCGCAGCGATTCGGCGAACTCAGCGTTCTGCATCGCGAACGCGTCGTACTGCCGGAACGTCCAGCCGTAGAACCACGAAATGAGCCCGTGCTTCCTGTCCGAGCGCGGGCGGGAGCGGCCGTTCATCACCGCCACCTTCGCGCCGCAGTGCTTGGCGCAGGCGGCGAGGGAAGGGAACCGGAACCGCTCGACGAAGACCACGACGTCCGGCCGCACGCGCTTGATCCAGCGCGTGCACGAGACGACCGAGTCGAACGGGAACACCACGACGCTCTGCGAGGGCCGCTCCTTCCTCACGTTCTCGATGCACACAGGGTCGCGCAGCGCCCACGAGACCACGCACGGCGCGGTGCGGGAGAGCTCGTCCGTCACGCGCGCCATCAGCTTGCTCTCGCCAAACCCGGTGCCCATCAGCACGATGTGCGGCAGCCCTGCGCCCTGCGCCGCCAGCGTCTCCCTAGGCGTCAAGGCAGGGATGGTGAGCCGGGTCAGGCTGATCTCGAACCACCGCCGCCGCGTCGCGCAGCGGTAGATCCGGTTGGCGATCCGGTAAGGCGAGGTCAAGACGTTGAATGTGTCGAGCAGGAGCAGGCGCGGGTCGGTCCAACAGCGCCACACGCCGCTTCTCAACGAGTCCGTCCGCATTGCGGTTCCCTTGCGATCAACCTAGGAGCTGGCGAAGGACGTACTGCAGGATCCCGCCGTGCCGGTAGTACTCGACCTCCATAGGCGTGTCGAGCCGCGCGACGACGGTAAAGCTCTTCGTCTCGCCGTCCTTCGTCGCGGTCGCCTTCAGCGACTTTCCTCCTGTGAACTTCGTTTTGAGCGCTTCGCCCAGCCCGACGACCGCGAACTCCTCTAGGCCGCTCAGACCGAGCGTTTCGGCGCTCTCTCCGCCGGCGTACTCGAACGGCAGCACGCCCATCCCGATGAGGTTTGAGCGGTGGATCCGCTCGAACGACTCGGCGATCACGGCCTTCACGCCCAGCAGAAGCGCGCCTTTGGCAGCCCAGTCGCGGCTCGAGCCGGTCCCGTACTCCTTGCCGGCGAGCACGATGAGCCCCTTGCCCTGCGCGGCGTACTTCGTCGAAGCCTCGTAGATCGTCGTCACCTCGCCGCCCGGCGGGCAAGTGGTGAAGCCGCCCTCCGTGCCAGGCGCCAGTTGGTTCCTCAAGCGCACGTTCGCGAAGGTGCCGCGCAGCATCACTTCGTGGTTGCCGCGCCGCGACCCGTACGAGTTGAAGAGGTGCGGCCGTACGCCGTGGTCGGTGAGGTACCTGCCCGCCGGAGAGTCGAGCTTGATCGAGCCGGCAGGCGAGATGTGGTCCGTGGTCACCGAGTCGCCGAGCTTCGCCAGGCAGACCAGCCCTGCCAGGTCCGAGAACTCCGACGGCGCCTCGCGGCTCATCCCTTCGAAGTACGGCGCCTCCTTGACGTAGGTCGAGTCGCCATCCCACCCGTAACGCTCGCCGCCCCCCACCGCGATCGAGCGCCACTTCTCGTCGCCGTCGAACACGCTCGCGTACGTCTTCGTGAACATCTCGCGGGTGACGTTCTTCTCGATCAGGTCTGCGATCTCTGCCTGCGTCGGCCACAGGTCCTTCAAGAACACTTCTTTTCCGGTTGACGAGACGCCGATCGGGTCGTTCGCGATGTCTATGTCGATCGTCCCTGCGATCGCGTACGCGACGACGAGCGGCGGTGACATCAGATAGTTCGCCTTCACGTCTGGGCTCACGCGCCCCTCGAAGTTCCGGTTCCCGCTCAGCACGCTCACGACGGTCAGGTCCTTTCCGCGCACTTCGTTGCCGACCTCTTCCGGCAGGGGCCCGGAGTTGCCGATACAGGTCGTACAGCCGTAACCGACCACGTTGTAGCCGATCGCGTCGAGGTCGTCGAGCAGGCCGCTGGCTTTTAGATACTTTGTGACGACGCGCGAGCCGGGCGCGAGAGAGGTCTTCACCCACGGCTTCGGCTTCAGCCCGAACGCGCGCGCCTTGCGCGCGACGAGCCCTGCGGCCACCATCACGCTCGGGTTGCTCGTGTTCGTGCAAGAGGTGATCGCGGCGATCACGACGCTGCCGTGCGTGAGCCTCTCGGTCGCGACCTTCTCCATCACCGCGGTGCCGCCGCCGTCGCTGCCGGGGCGCGAGTCGGGAAAAGCCGCAAAGTACGATTCGCGCGCCTTGCCGAGCGGAACGCGGTCCTGCGGGCGCTTTGGCCCCGCGACGCTCGGCACGACGTCGCCCAGGTCCAGCGCGAGCGCGCTCGAGTACTGCGCCTCCGGCATCTCAGCCGTGTGGAACACTCCCTGGTGCTTCGCGTACTGCTCGACCGCCTTCACGTGCTCTTCCGAGCGCCCGCTACGGCGCAGGTACTCGAGCGTCTCGGCGTCGATCGGGAAGAGCCCGCACGTCGCGCCGTACTCCGGCGACATGTTCGCGATCGTCGCGCGGTCCGCCAGCGGCATGTTGCCGATGCCGGGGCCGTAGAACTCCACGAACTTTCCGACCACGCCGTGGTTGCGCAGCATCTCGGTGACCGTCAGCACCAGGTCCGTCGCCGTCGCGCCCTCGCGCAGTTTTCCAGTGATCCTAAAGCCGACGACCTGCGGGATGAGCATCGAGACCGGCTGGCCGAGCATCGCCGCCTCTGCCTCGATCCCGCCGACGCCCCAGCCGAGCACGCCCAGCCCGTTGATCATCGTCGTGTGGCTGTCGGTGCCGACGAGCGTGTCGAAATAGGCCTGTCCGCCTTCGCGGAAGACGACGCGCGCCAGGTACTCCAGATTGACCTGGTGGCAGATTCCGGTGTTGGGCGGCACGACCTTGAAGTTCTGGAACGCGGTCTGGCCCCACTTGAGGAACTGGTAGCGCTCCTGGTTGCGCTCGAACTCCATGTCGAGGTTGATCTGCATCGCGGCGTCGCTGCCATAGGCGTCCACCTGCACGGAGTGGTCGATCACCAGCTCGACCGGCTGTAGCGGGTTGATCTTTTTCGGGTCGCCGCCGAGCCGGGCCATCGCGTCGCGCATGCTCGCCAGGTCGACCACGCACGGCACGCCGGTGAAGTCCTGCAACAGCACCCGTCCTGGGGTGAAGCTGATCTCGGTGTCGGGCTGCTTCTTCGGGTCCCATTCGAGCAGCGCCTCGATGTCGCTCTTCGTGACCTTGAGCCCATCCTCGAGCCGGAGCAGGTTCTCGAGCAGCACCTTGAGGGAGTAGGGAAGGCGGCTCGGGCCGCGCCCTTGCTCCTTGAGCCTCCCGAGCGACCAGACGTCGTACTTTTTGCCAGCGAGTTCGAGCGCGGTCTTGGTTCCGAAGCTGTCCATGCTTTCCTGGGCGTGCTTCGAAGGTTACCAGCGGTGTGCTTGCCGGTCTGGGAGGGTGCCGCTCCGGGGCACCGGCTCGAATTCCCGCTTTAAATGGGGATTAATTGGGGTTTCTTGGGGGCGTCGCCCGGGGGTCGC
>CAMLDW010000013.1 GCA_946479035.1 uncultured Chthonomonadaceae bacterium
CAGCGGGCCGGAATAGTCTGGGATGTTGCTCTTGGGCGCGGGGCCGCCCATGCAAGCGTTGGCGAACTCCACGAAGTGGCCTGGGGACTCTTCGACGTCGACGCTCGGCAGCTCACCGCCGCCGACGATCTGCGTCGTCATCCCGTACTCGGCGGGGCTGTAGAGCGTCGCCTGCTCGCACACGATGAGGCTCCCGTTGACGTCGAGCTGCACGTCTGGCGCCAGGCCCTGCGGCGGGACCTTGCCGCCGTCGTACCAATAAAGGTTGAGGGGAGCGCGGCCCTCGCGCTCACCGAACTCGTAAGTGACAATCGACCACGAGGGAAAACTGTCGTGGTTCGTGCCGGAGGTCTTCGCGCTGACGGCGATCGGGTCGCGCAGGTCGAGCGCCATGAACGGCAGGTTCATGCAATGGCATCCGATGTCGCCTAGCGCGCCGCACCCAAAGTCCCACCAGCCCCGCCACGCAAACGGGTGGTAACCCTTGGCAAAGTGCCGGAACGGCGCTGGGCCGACCCACACGTCCCAATCGACGTTCTTCGGCGGATCAGGCTCCGGGAACGGACGGTCGACGCCCTGCGGCCACCATCCGCCGGCGCGGTTGGTCCAGCAATGGACCTCCTTCACTCTACCGAACGCACCCTGTTTGACCAGCTTCGCCACCTTGCGCAGGTTCGTGCTCGCCGTGCCTTGGTTGCCCATCTGGGAGTGCACCTTGTTCTCGCGCGCGAGCGTTGCGAGCGTGCGCGCCTCGTGCACGGTGCGCGCCAGTGGCTTTTCGACGTAAACGTGCTTTCCGTGCCGCATCGCAAGCGCAGCGGCGGCCGCGTGGTTGTGGTCGGGAATGCTGATGACGACGCCGTCGAACTCCTTGTGCATCGTGTCGAACATGACGCGGAAGTCGGAGAACGATGCTGCGTGCGGGCGGGTGCTGAGCGCCTTGACGCGAGTGTCGAGGTCGATGTCCGCGATGGCCGTGACGATGCCGTTCTTGTCGGCCGACTCAATGTTCGAGCCGCCCCGGCCGCCAGCGCCGATGATGGCGAACCGCGGCTTGTTCGTTCCCTGCCCTGCCCTTGCTATATAAGGGAGTCCGAAGGTCGCGCCGACCACCGCAGCGGTCGATGCCTTGAGGAAGTCTCTCCGGGTCGTCTTTTTCGCCATTCTGCGTACCTCGCCGGAGTATAGCCGGGGAGGCGCACGGCGGATGCTTGCTCACCCTTCGATCTTCTTGCGCGCCTTCAGGTCGTACTTGTCGCCTGCCTTCAGCCTGAGATAGTCTGTCTCTCCAGCCGGCTTTGTGCGGTAGTCGTAGAAGAAGGCGTTCCCCTTCCCGGCCACCTCCGACTTCGTGCCGGCCACCACGATCGCGGTCCCTTCATCGAGCCCTATGCCGAGCCACTCCGGATAGGCGGTCATGAGCTGCGTCATGTCCTTGAACCTGTCGCGCTGTGTGAAGTGCTGGTCCACCGCCGCGCCCGGAAGAAAGCCCAGCCCGCGCAGATAGCCCGGCGCGATGATGTCCGTGTTGCCGAGCGGGTCGCCGCGCGCCAGCAGCTCGGCCTGGATCGACGCGCCGGCCGAAGATCCGCCGATCGCGCCTCCGCGCGCAAGGACCTGGCGCATCAGGTCGTGCGCCTTGGTGTCCATGTAGCTGTCGACGAGGTTCCACTGGCGACCACCGCCGAACCAGACGCCTTTCGCGTCCTTGAGCGGCTTGAGGAACGTTTCGTCCTTGTCCGCCTTGTTCCGGTCCTTCGTATGGATCCAGGTCACGTTTTTGGCCCCTGCACGGCGCAGGTCGTCCACGAAAGAAGGCTCCGTCGTGATCTGTTCCGCCGATTCGCAAGGGACGTACACGATCGGCGCCTCCGGTCCCCCGCAGGCCGCGATGAACCGTTCTAGGAGGCCTTGCGGCAGTCCTCCGCCGCCCACGATGAAGAGCGTGCCGCTCTTGACCTCGGGAGTCGATGGGTTCTTGTTGGGAAACGGCGGAAGGGTTCGCTCGATCGCCCGACGCTCGAGCGCGATGAGGTCTGCAAGCGCCGACCCGGTGACCTCGACCCTATCCTCACCATAGCCCCCGCCGCCCGGAATCGTAAACGTGCACTCACCATGACCTCGCGCTGAGACCGTCCTGCCGTTGGCGATGAGCACGGCACCGTCTGCGATGCGCACTGTGACCGCGGTCTTTGACTCCCCGTCTTGCTGCGAGCCCTCTACCGAAACGGAGCCGAGCAGCCTAAGGAGGCCGTTGCCCTGCAACGCCCTCTTCGCCAGCGCGATCACCGCGCCGTGCTCCTTCGCATCGAGAAGAGCCTTGGCGACGTCCGCGCTCACCGGCGAAGTTCCGACCCAAACGGCCGCCGTGCCCACGATCTCGTCCGGCTTCAGCGAGGACACGACGGTCGCCTGCGACACAGCCGACCAGTCCTCGCCCTTCGCCGGGAGCACGAGCATCTTTCCCCCTGCCTTGGAGGTCTGCAAAAACGCGGTTCGGGCATCGGACATCGCCGCGTCGCTCCCCCACACGATCACCGCGCCGTGGACGCTCGCCTGTGGCCAGTTCGGCTTTTGCTGCGTGAGCGAAAGCGCTACGACCAAGAGCAATGGAGAGCCAAAGATGAGACGGCGCATCGTCAATACCACTCTTCGATGCTACCTGCGCGGTTATAGCTCCGGCTCTGAGAGCAGAGACGCGAGATCGAGCCGCTCAGTGACCATTTGCAGCCTGCCTTCGACGTCGTGCGGCCATTGCTCGCGAGGGCGGTCCCAGTAGAGCTCGATGCCGTTCTGGTCCGGGTCGCGCAGGTAAAGCGCCTCGCTCACGCCGTGGTCGCTCGCGCCGTCTAACGCGATTCCCGCCGATTGAAGCCGCCGAAGTGCGTCGGCCAGCGCGGCGCGGCTCGGATACCGGATCGCTGCGTGAAACAGCCCGGTCGTGCCGTGCGGCGGGGGCAGTCCGTTCTTGCTCGTCCATGTGTTCAGGCCGATGTGGTGGTGATAGCCGCCGGCAGATAGGAACGCCGCGTCCGTGCCGTAGCGCTGCGTCAACTGGAACCCGAGCACACCGCGGTAGAAGGCCAGCGAACGCTCGATGTCTGCGACCTTGAGGTGCACATGACCGATGTCCGTGCCTTCCGGGATCGGGCGCTCGCTCTGTGAAGTCATACAAATAGAAGCCAAAACACTTTGCCGCAGTTCCGCTTGGCGGTGCTTGAGTGGGCCCTGGCTCGTCGCCCGACTTGCAGCCGCTCGGACACGGTCCCAACCCGAAAGGTAACCTCTCCCTCGATGGTGCGGCTCGACGGTGCGGTCGTTTCTTTAGAAGAGGTCGAGAGGGTCGCGCACGACGGCGAGCCCGTCGAGATCTCCGCCGTCGCCAGCTCCCGAATGGCGGCCTCGCGCGCCGTCATTGAGCGGATCATCGCTGAAGGGCGCACGGTCTATGGGGTCAACACCGGATTCGGCAAGTTGAGCGACGTCGTCGTGCCGCTGGACCACCTGCGCGAGCTGCAGGTCAACCTCGTGCGCAGCCACGCGTGCGGCCTCGGAACCCCACTGAGCGAAGCGGAGGTGCGCGCGATGACGATGCTGCGCGCGAACGTGCTCGCGATCGGCCTGAGCGGCGCACGGCCGCTCGTTGCAGACCACCTCGTCGCGATGCTGAACGCCGGCGTGCACGCCGTAGTGCCCGAGCAGGGATCGGTCGGGGCAAGTGGCGACCTTGCGCCCTTGGCCCACCTTGCGCTCTGCGCGACGGGCGAGGGCGAGGCGGTCTACAAAGGCAAGCGCATGGCGGCTTCTGAGGCTCTGAAAGCAGCGAGGCTTGCACCGCTTTCGCTGGAACCGAAGGAAGGGCTCTCGCTCGTCAACGGCACGCAAACCATGTGCGCCGTTGGCGGCCTGGCACTAGCGCGCGCCCACCGGCTTGCGCTGCTCGCAGACGTCGCAGGGGTGATGACGCTCGAAGCCCTGCTCGGCACGCCTGTCGCGTTCGACGAACGCATCCACGCAGCCCGGCCGCACGCTGGACAGACCCAGGTCGCGGCGCACCTTCGCGAGCTGATGCAAGGCAGCGAGATCAGGCAGTCCCACGTGGTCGGCGACCCGCGCGTCCAGGACGCCTATTCGTTGCGCTGCATCCCTCAGGTCCACGGCGCGGTTCGCGATGCGCTTGCGTGTGCGTGCGCCGTCGTCGAAAAGGAGACAGGATCGGCCACCGACAACCCGCTCGTCTTTGAGAACGGAGACGTCCTGAGTGGCGGGAACTTCCACGGCGCGTATCTCGGGCACGCGTACGACTTCGCAGCGATTGCCCTCACGGACCTGGCGAGCATCTCAGAAAGAAGGCTCGACCGTTTGATCACTCCAGAGATGAGCGAGGGCCTGCCGCCGTTTCTCACCGCCAACCCCGGGTCCGGCAGCGGCTATATGATCGCCCACGTAGCTGTCGTGGCGCTCCTAAACGAGTGCAAAGTGCTCTCACATCCTGCCTCTGTCGACAATCTGCCGACGAGCGGCGGCAAGGAAGACCACGTCTCGATGGGAATGACCTCGGCGCTCAAGCTGCGGCGGATCGTCGACAACGCCGAGCGGGTGATCGCGACGGAGCTCATGGCCGCGGCTGAGGGCCTGGAGTATCGAAAGCCGCTCAAACCGGGGCCCGCCCTTCACAAGTGGTACAAGTCGGTTAGGTCGCTGGTGGCCCGTCTGGAAACCGACCGGCCGCTTGGCGCTGACGTGGAGAGGCTCGCGCTTGAAATCCGGGAGCGTCGGTTCTCCCCTGGCCGTTAAGAGGAGTATGAAGGTCCTTGCCGAGGCTCGTCGGCCCCTCGCGTCGCACGCCGCGTTCGTGCTGTTGGCGCTCGCGCTGGGTGCGGTCGCGGGATGGCTGGCCTGGCTCACAGACGAGGTCGTGCCCGCCGTCGCAATGGTGCTGCTGAGCACCGCGGTCCTTGGGTTTTTGCGTCCAAAGCTCAGCCCGTTGACCGCGCTGGTCGTAGGGCTCTGCGTGCCGCTGTTCTACGTCGTCAGCAGCGCGGTGGGCTATCCCACGAGGTTTCCTTCTGAGCCCGGCCCGTGGGCCTCGGCGGTCGTTTTGATCCCCGCCGCGTTCGGTGCCGCAGTCGGTGCCGGAGCGCGGCTAGTCGCAAACGAAGCGGCCTCCAACAGACGCTAGCGCGCCTGCGACCATAATCAAGGCATGGCGACAAAGACGCCGGTCCGCGCGCCGCGCGGGACCGAGATCAGTTGCAAAGGCTGGCAGCAAGAGGCCGCCCTGCGCATGCTGATGAATAACCTCGATCCCGAAGTCGCCGAAAAGCCGGACGACCTGATCGTCTACGGCGGCACGGGAAAGGCGGCGCGCTCGTGGGACGCGTTCCACGCGATCGTGCGCACGCTCCGTTCGTTGGAGAACGACGAGACGCTCATCGTCCAGTCTGGCAAGCCCGTCGGCGTGTTCAAGACGCACGAGGGCGCGCCGCGCGTGCTCATCGCCAACAGCAACCTTGTGGGTAAGTGGTCCGACTGGGAGCACTTCAACGAGCTCGAACGGCGCGGACTGATGATGTACGGGCAAATGACCGCAGGCTCGTGGATCTACATCGGCAGTCAAGGGATCGTGCAAGGGACGTTCGAGACTTTTTCTGCGTGCGCGAAAAGGCACTTCGGCGGATCGCTGGAAAAGCGCCTCGTGGTCAGCGGAGGCATGGGCGGGATGGGCGGCGCACAGCCCCTCGCCGCGACGATGGCAGGCGCGCACTTCATCGGAGTCGAGGTCGACCCCGCACGCATCGAAAGACGGATCGCTTCCGGATACTGCGACGCGGTCGCATGGTCGCTCGACGAGGCTCTCGCCCTTGTTGAAAAGTCGAAAGAGCCACTGAGCGTGGGGCTGGTAGGCAACTGCGCCGACGTCCTCCCCGAGTTGGTCCGGCGCGGGATCGTCCCCGACGTCCTCACAGACCAGACCAGCGCGCACGACCCGCTCAACGGGTATGTCCCAAACGGAATGTCGCTCCAAGATGCTCTTGATCTGCGTAAGTCTGATCCTCGAACCTATACAGAGAAGTCGCTAAACGCCATAGGAGAGCACGTGCAAGCGATGCTCGAGCTCAAAAAGAAGGGCGCGGTTACGTTCGACTACGGCAACAACATTCGGGCTTTCGCGGTGCAAGCCGGCGTCGCCGACGCCTTCGACATTCCAGGGTTCGTTCCCGAGTACATCCGGCCAATGTTCTGCGAGGGGCGCGGGCCGTTCCGATGGGCGGCGCTCTCCGGCGATCCGGCAGACATCGCGAAGACAGACAAGCTTGCGCTTTCGCTCTTTCCGAAAGACGAGGTGCTGTCGCGATGGATGGCGCTTGCGCAGAAGAGGATCAAGTTCCAGGGCCTGCCCGCTCGGATCTGCTGGCTCGGCTATGGTGAGCGGGCCGAGTTCGGCACGGCCATCAACGACCTCGTGCGCGACGGAAAGATCAGCGCGCCGATCGTCATCGGGCGCGACCACCTCGACTGTGGGAGCGTCGCGTCTCCTAACCGCGAGACGGAAGCGATGAAGGACGGCACCGACGCGGTCGCCGACTGGCCGTTGCTGAACGCGATGCTCAACACCGCGGCCGGCGCTTCGTGGGTCTCGATCCACAACGGCGGCGGCGTCGGCATCGGGTACTCGCAGCACGCGGGAATGGTGGTCGTCGCGGACGGAACCGTCGCGATGCGCGAGCGGTTGCAGCGAGTGCTGACGACCGACCCAGGCATGGGGATCGTCCGGCACGTCGACGCGGGGTACGACGTAGCGCGCACCTTCGCCCGCGACCACGGTGTGCGTGTCCCAATGAACGAAGTCTAGTCGCTCCGACCAAGCCCGGCGGTCACTGCTTCGTTGCACACCAATCTCATTCTCATCCAGCGCTGATTCGTGTAGCCACGCACTCAGTTGGCGAGAAGATGCGCGTACAATGCACCTTGTCTTGAAAGGACCTTTCGAAGACCCTCGATGGCCCCGCGCTTCCGCATGGCTCGCGGGCGATCACCTTGCTGCCCCCGTTGGATCTGTTGCAGTCCTGGGCGTACCCTTGAACAGATCCATCACGCCCGGATACTGTGACCTGGCCCCAACCGCCGTCCGCAAGGCGATGGCCCGCCTGTCCACGTTCGACCTCTCACGCGGGATCGATGCGCGCCAGCTCGAGGCTCGCGACCTGGGAGACCTGCCGATCGCCCACCTTTCGCCAGAAGAGGCGTTTAGCACGGTCCGCGATGCAGTCAAGCCCGCTGTAGCGGAGCACCCGGCGGTCGTCCTGCTCGGCGGCGACAACGGCGCAACGCGTCCCGGCCTTCACGGGCTTGGATTGCCGCTCGAAAGGGTCGGGCTCCTCACGATCGACGCGCATCTCGACATGCGAGAAACAAAGGACGGGCTCCACAACGGGAACCCTGTGCGAGCACTGATCGATGACGGACTGCCCGGGACCAACGTCGTGCAGATCGGACTCGCTCCGTTTGCCAATTCGATGGAATACGTCCAAGACGCGCGCGACGCAGGATCGACCCTAGTCCCGCTCGACGCCGTGCGCAAGAAGGGCCTCCCTCAGTTGGTCGAAGAGCACCTTGAGAGGCTTTCGTTCAAGGTCGATGCGATCTACGTCGACCTCGATGTAGACGTCCTCGACCGCGCGTTTGCGCCCGCCTGCCCCGGAGCGCGTCCCGGCGGGCTCGCTCCGCACGAGGTTGCGGCGGCCTGTTTCGAAGTCGGGCGGTGCGCCAAGGTCAAGGCCATAGATATCGTCGAGATCGACCCGGAAAGGGAGCTCAACGATTGCACGTGCCTCGCCGCCGGGCAGTTCCTGCTCTCTTTCTCCTGTGGCCTTGTCGCAAGGCTCTCGACGCACGCGTAGCAGGAAACTGATGCCCGAGCTCACTGCCCTGACCAACTGCGGCGCCGTCCTCACAAACGCGGGGCCAGTAGTCAGAGACGCGTCCGTGCTCTTCCTCGACGCGCGCACAGTGGGCGTGGTCGAGGGGAAGCCGCCGAGCGACTTCAAGACCATCGACGTCAAGGGCCGGGTCGTCACGCCCGGGCTCGTCGACGCGCACACGCACGCCGTGTTCGTCGGCAGCCGCGCCGACGAGCTCGAGATGCGCGCCAAGGGCGCGACCTACCAAGAGATCGCAAATGCAGGGGGCGGCATCCTCTCCTCTGTCAGCAAGCTACAGAGCGCCAGCGACGACGACCTCTTCGCAGAGTCCAAGTGGCACATTGAAATGATGCTCAAGTGCGGGACGACGACTGCGGAGGTCAAGTCCGGCTATGGGCTCACGACCAAGGACGAGACCAGGATGCTGCAGACCGCCCTGCGGCTCATGCACGCGACGCCGATGGACGTCGTGACGACGTTCCTCGGGGCGCACGCCGTGCCGGCGGGCACCTCGAAAGACCAGTACATGGACGCAGTCCTGGACGACATGCTCCCGCTGATCGCGGGCGCGCGACTGGCCGAAGCGGTCGACATCTTCGTGGAGGAAGGCGCGTTCAACGGCGACGACGCGCGCAGGCTAGCGGCCGCGGCCAAAGCGCACGGGCTCGAACTGCGGATGCACGTCGACCAGTTCTCAACCGGCGGCGCGCAGCTCGCCGCTGAGCTGTGCGCTTCCACCGCCGACCACCTCGAACAGACCGACGCCAAGGGGATCGAAGCACTGGCGGCCGCCGGCGTCGTCCCGGTCCTGCTTCCCGCGTCAGTCCATTGCCTCGGGCTCAAGAAGTATCCGGACGCAAGGCGGATGCTCGACCTCGGAATGCCCGTGGTGCTGGCGACGGACTTCAATCCGGGCTCTTCTCCGACGCCGAGCCTTCCGTTCGTCATGTCTCTTGCCTGCAGCCAGATGGGAATGACGCCGATGGAGGCGCTCGTCGCGTGCACGCTCAGCGCAGCGGGCGCCCTCAAGCGCAACGACACGGGAAGGATCGCGCAAGGCGCGCAGGCGGACTTTGTCGTCTGGGACACCGACGATCTGCGCGAGGTTCCTTACTTGGTCGCTTCGCCACTCGTGTGGGCCGTGTTCAAGAAGGGAGATCGGGTCTTATAGCCTCGATGCCCGCGCGGATTGCGCCAACGGTCAGATCTTGAGTCGCTGGGGGAAAACTGCCGTGAACTTGGAACCGCGGCCAGGCTCTGACGCTGCGTCCAACCTTCCACCGTGCGCTTCGAGCACTTTTCGGCAGGAGTCCAGACCAAAGCCCGCGCCCTCGATTCCGAGCGTCCTATCCACGGCACGTCCCTCCTCCGTCATGATCCGCAAGAGCTGTTCGTCGTTCATGCCGATCCCTTCATCCCGGAACGCGACGCTGACCTGACCGGCTTCGACCTTCAATGAGACCGTCACGGTCTTGCCTGGGCCCGGCGAGTACTTCACTGCGTTGCTGACCAGGTTCTCGAGCACGCGACGGATCTTTCGGCGGTCTACATAGACGGGGCACCGCAGATCGGTCCCTTCGAGCTGGATCCTGTGGTTCTGCGCGCGCTCTGTGTGACGTTCCGCGATCACCGCCTGGTGTAGAACGACGGCGAGGTCGAACTCTTCCGGCTGCGGCCTCCATGCGTCGTCGAGCGGCATGAGGATGTCTTTGAGGTCGTCCAGGAGCCGGTCGGCCTGCTCGATGATGCCCGTCAAAAGCTCCCGCTGGGTCTGTGGGTCGTCAACGACGCCAGGGATCAGCATCGTCTGCGCATACCCTCGGATCACAGTGACCGGCGTCTTTAGGTCGTGCACGATGTTGCGGCGCAGCGACATCCCCATCCGCTCGGTGCGAGCGACCTCGTGGACCATCTCCGGGTAGATCGCCATTCGGCTCGTAATGCGTACGATGGTCGAGAAGAGCCTGCGTTCGCCTTCCGTCAGTCCAACCGCCTCCGTGTATCCGAGCACGATCCACCCCACGCCTCCGCGTGGCCGGCCCCACCGCGTACCGATGAGGGTCGCTGCTTCGATCCCCAGGCTCTGGGCCACGCGCCCGAGCTCGGGCCCCTGCACGAGGAACATCTCGTCGTCCTCGCCCGTCAATAGCGCGCGGAAAGCCGCGTCGTTACTTACGGAGATTGAAATGTCTGTGCCGAGCTCTTGCAGGATCGGGTCGATCGGTTCGTCTGTCGGCAGTTCGGCGAGCGAGACCCCTTGGCTGTCCGGCGCGTCCGGGTTGGCGATCGCCATGAAGGACCAGTGCATGCCGTCCACGTCGGAGAGCAACAGCCCGAAGAACGAGTACCCCGGGAACTCCTTGCGCATGTACGCGCTCGAGACGCGAAGGACCTCGCGGTTGTCGTGACAGCCGCTCAGCTCTTCGATCAGGCCCAGCAACGTCAGGTCGGTCTGGCCTCCGCCCTGGTTAAGCGCCCCGTGCGTTTTGTCCTGTTCCAAACCGTTTCCTTTTGCCCGCCCTATGCAAGTATCGGTGCCCGGCCGCTGGCTTTCCTGCCTGCCTAGCAGCCTTTCACCATGGCCGCACCTCTTGCGCGACTGAATCTTTGACGACCCTCGCCAGGAATTGTTCGCGCTAGGCTGGCAAGTTTTCGCTCAAAGCGCCCTTTCGAAGGCCTCGATCAGCCTGTCGGCCTCTTCGAGCGTGTTGGTGTGAACCGCACTTACGCGGACGAAGCCTGTGCCCAGCGGCGCGCGAAGCGCCTCGCAGAGCCTAGCAGCGTACATGTGCCCGTACCGGATGCCGATCTCGGCCCCGTTGACCCCCGAGACAACGACGTCCGATGCCTTGGTGCGATGCAGAAAGCTAAAAGTCGGGTGCCTCGCGTCCCTCGCCGCACTCCGCGGGCCCACGAGCCGGACTTGCGGCTTCGAGAGCAGGTAGTTCCCGATCCTTTCCTGGACCGGCATCTCCAGGTCTCTCATTCTCTGGAACGCCGCCTCTACGGTCGCTCGGTCGAACAGTGGTGCTTCGCGGCCGGCTACGAAAGAAAGGTACTCGCCCGTGCCGAGAAAGCCAGCCAGCGCCTCGTACGGCTGGCAGCCGAGCTCGAACTTCCAAGGCAGGTCGCCCTCCTCGATGAAGAAGTGGTTCGGGCCGCGCACTTGCGACCACGCGCCGTCAGTACCGAACAGCAGCGCGATGTGCGGCCCGTAGACCTTGTAGAGCGAACAAGCGTAGAAGTCTGCTCCGATCGCCTGCACGTCGATCGCCGTGTGCGGCGCAAAGGCGACCCCGTCGACGACCACGAGCGCGCCCGCTCCGTGCGCCATCTCGGTCACTCGCCGCGCATCCAGGATGTCGCCAAGAATGTTTGACGTGTGCGCGACTGCGACGATCTTCGTCCGCTCAGACAAATGAGAGCGAAGCTCTTGATAGTCGTAGCCGCCCGTCTCCGGGTCGACCCCCCACCACTTCACCTTAGCACCGGCGGACTCCAGCCGCACCCACGGGCCGATGTTCGCTTCGTGGTTCGTAACCTGGACGACGATCTCGTCGCCCTGCCGGACCGTGTGCGCGAGCGAGTTGCTCAGCCGGTACAAGAGGTCCGTCGTCGACGGACCGATTACGGTCAGGCCCACGCCTTCGCCGTTCATGAGGACGTTGGCGAAACTCTTGGCTTCGTGCACGACGCCGTCGACGATGTCAGAGGCCGGATAGCCGGCCGTCGTCTGCACGTACCCCTCGACCATCAGCGCGCGCATTCGCTCGATCACTTGGGCGGGCACCTGCGACCCACCGGCGTTCTCGAAGAAAGCGAACCCGCTGGCTAGCGCTGGAAACTGCGCACGCACTTGCTCTTGCGTAACGCGGGAAGTTGCCGTGGCCACAGGCCGATGTTACCGGCCTTCGGCCGGCTCGACGGGCGCGTCGCCGAGGTCGCGTGGGTCGGGTTTGTAGCCGGGCGGCTCGATCACGCCATAGACCGCGTGTTTTGCGCGGGTCCGGTACGCCCACCCCTGATCGCCGTAGCTCCAGTGCCAGTATTCCGAGGGATAGTTGGTCATGCCGCCCTCGGTCAACGCCGCGTTGAGCACGCGCCTGCGCTCGACTACCTCACGATCGAGCCCTGGGGCATCGGTGTGGTATGCGCGCCGGTCCCACGATTCGAAAGGAGAGCGCATGTCGAGCTCGTTGAGCTCGTCATCGAGGAGGAACAGGTCGACCGCGCCGCCAGTCGAGTGCGGCGGCGGAACCCGGTCGTTCATCGGTGCGGTGTAGCGGTTGACGACGCGCTTGAGCTGCACGTCGCTCCATTCCGGGTGCGCCTGTTTGACGCGGTTCCAGGTGCGCAGGTACATCCGCCGCTGGATGTGGTGCGGACGCCACCCTTCCAGCACTGCGAGCCGGTACCCCTTTGGGAGCGCCTTTGCGGCGGCACAGAGCTTTCTCGCGACGGACTCGCGCACGACGGTCTCATACCGGTAATCGAAGACGGGCTTGGAGCGCACGAGCAGTGTGCAGAGTAGAAGATAGTCGACCAATGGCTCGCCGCACTCTTTGATCGGAACGTGCCGGAGCTCAGTGACCGGCTCCGCCAGAGACAGCTTCTTCATAGCCCGCGCAAGCGTGACGATACCTCTAGCAATCGCGCCATCGCCTTCTCAAGCGCTGCTTTCGTGCGTTCGTTGAGCAGGTTTCCGTCCGGATCGAACGCGTCGGACGCTGACGGAAGCGTCACGAGCTCCGGCAAGACGAACGCTCCAAGAAAACCGAGCGCGTTCCGATAGACGTATTGCGCGCGGACTCCCCCGAAGGCTCCTGGCGAAGCACTGATGACGGTCACGACCTTTCCGTCCCACTCGTTGGCCGCGCCCCTCTCGGGGTTGCGCCGTGAGACCCAATCGATCGCGTTCTTGAGTAGCGGCGTAGGGCCGGCGTTGTACTCCGGCCCCGCAATCACCACGGCGTCCGCGCCCTTCACGGCAGCCTTGAGCATCAACACGCTCTCAGGAAACCCGTCGCTCTTTTCCGAGTCGGCGTCGTACAGGGGCAAGGGGTCGGCGCGGAAGTCGAACCCTGTGACTGCAGCGCCCTTAGCCTGGAGCAGGCCGGTCGCGACATCGAGCAGCTTCTTGTTATAGGAGCCAGTGCGAACGCTGCCGCAGACCGCAAGGACGCTTGGCATCTCGTTGCGGCGATTATGCGCCGCTCTCCGGGCTTGGCGTTAGTCCTCGCACCCATAGATCCTCCCGTTTTCTCCCGTTTTCTCCCGTTTTTTGATGCAGTTTTCTTCCCGCATCCCTCGCCTTTCGGTGAGTCCTGCGCCGCTCCCCCCAAAGGTCTTCCCACCGTTTTTCTCGTCTCGCTCCTTCTCTGTATCTTGAGGCGTCCACACGCCTCTTCTGATGATAGGACGAAGCCCGAACGGCTATGTCACAGCTGGACCCGGGACCCGGGGGGTGCGGGCGCGCACGCGCACGCGCGCGCCCCCCGGCGCCCGCTCAATCACACACGCCGTACCAAGTGCCGGACCAAGAGTCCGGGTTCGCTTCGCCCGACTGGTGCCCTTCAGCGTCCACCCTCGTCAAATCGAACTGCCCTGGGTTGACGATGAACTTGGCGTGCCCGTCGACGAAGACGATCGAGCCGCCCGTCGGGCTCCACATACGGAAGTAGTTGGCGGGAGGGTCGCAGTCATACCCGTAGCGCGCGCAGCCCGTGTCGATATCTTTCGAGAAGAACGGGAACATCTCGAGCCGCATCGCGCGCGTCTCAGAGGGGTATTCGACCATCGTCTCAGTGACGTACCGGTCGAAGGTCATTGGCACGTTGTTCTGCGTCGACTCGCCGCGCGCGACGGTGTAGAGGCACTGTGTGAACCGGTAGGAGCTGCCGTACGCCTTCCAGTACGAGTCTGCTCCCGGGACGTCGGTGTCCGTGTACGGGCCGCCTTGGTCGTTCGGGCTCTTGAAGATCAGCTCGCTCTTGGTATACGGCTGCAGCTCGACCTCGATCCCCTTGTGCCCGGTCTGCCCCGCCGGCGGCACGCTGTTGTAGGCATAGAAGAGCGGCATCGTGTCGTCGTTGTCTGCGAGGTACATCTTGAGCGCCATGCCGATCTGGCGCGCCTGTAAGAGCTCGCTCGTGTTCTTGGCGGCCTGCTTGGCTTTCATGAACACGGGGAAAAGGATCGCGGCGATGATCGCGATGATCGCGATGACGACGAGAAGCTCGATGAGCGTAAACGCCCTGTTTTTCTTCATACGTGGCTCCTTGCGACTCAAACCGTCCCCAATGAGCGGGGAGAGGCCTGGTGCAAGCGCCACGTCCCGCATTCCCTCCGCCGGAATTACCCGGATCAGGTTCTAGGGGACATCCCGCGCTCTGCGGGAATCTCAGCCGTGTGGCGCCCCCTGCGGACAGCCATCTGTCGTGACCAAGAGTATATCCAATAAGTCGGCAGGCTCGATCGGCCAAGGACGCAGTGACCGAGGCCCCCCCTAACCCTCCCCCAAAGGAGGATGGAATCAAAGGGCCATGTGCTATCTTTCGGGTGCGCGCGCCATGAAGATCGCCGTCCAGCTCTACACCCTCCGCGACCTGTTGCAGAAAGACACCTGGGCAACGCTGCGGCGCCTAGCCGACATCGGGTTCAAGACGGGAGAGCTGGCAGGCACGTACGGCAAGAGCCCCGAGGAGTTCGCAGGCAAGTGCAAGGAGCTGGGCCTTCGCATCATCGCGCCGCACACCGGCCTCGACGACCTCGAAAACAAGACCGACGACGTCGTGTCGCTCTGCCGGACGATGGGCACCGACACGGTCGTGCTCCCCTGGATCGGAAAGGAGGTCTACGGCGAGGGCTGGGCCAAGGCCGCGGAGCGGCTCAACAAGCTCGGCAAGACTTTGAAGCAGCGCAAACTACGCTTCCTCTATCACAACCACAGCTTTGAGTTCGAGAAAGAGGGCGACCGGCCCGGATACGACATCCTGACGGAGCACGCAGACCCCGAGTTCTTGAACTTCGAGATGGACGCCTATTGGGTGAAGTACGGCGGTGGCGACCCCGTGGCCTACCTGAAGAAGCTCAAGGGGCGCGTCAAGACCATGCACTTCAAAGACATGGCACCCGGTGAAAAGCGCGACTTCGAGGACGTCGGATACGGCATCCTCGATTGGAAGGCGATCATCCCGGCCGCGAAGGAATGCGGCGTCGAGTACGCAATCATCGAGCAAGACTCCCCGCCGAACGACCCGCTCGAACACGTCGCCAGGAGCCGCGACTATCTCATCAGCCAAGGGCTCAAGGACTGATGCGCGCCTGGCGCGTCGTCTGCTTCGACCTCGGCGGAGTGCTCATCCAGATCCATCACTCGTGGCAGGGTGCGATCGTTGCTTCCGGGATCCTTCCGTCCGTGCCGGCGCGGGAGTATGGAGCGCTCGGCGGGTTCACCGAGTTCGAGAGGTATCAGCTTGGTGAGGTCTCGCACGGAGACTACGTCTCTGCCCTGGCGCGGTACCTTGGTGGCACCACGCCGGACGATGCGCACGCAGTGCACATGGCGATCCTGCGCGACGAGTACCCGGGCGTCTCAGAGCTCGTCGGGCGGCTCGTCGAGCGAGGAACCGTCTGTGGCTGCCTCTCGAACACGAACGCCTCGCACTGGGAGGCGTTCTTCGACGGTCAGCGATACCGCTTCGGGCCCCTCCTTAAAGTCCGGATCGGCTCGCACATCGAACGCGCCCATAAGCCGGACGAGCGGATCTACCGCTCTTTCGAGCGAGCAGCGCAGGCAAGCGGCCACGAGATTGCCTACTTCGACGACGCCCCACAAAACATCGAGGCCGCCCTGAGGCTCGGCTGGCAGGCCCACCTTGTCGACCCCGGCGCCGACACGGCCGATCAGGTTCGCGGCGCGCTGGGCCTTTGACCTCTCCCTGACAGGATTGCGGTGCTCCGCAGCTTGCCAAGATGGAACAAACACCTGGGCGCAGGGCGTGGGGCTCCCTGCTTGGATCGTAAATGGAGAACGAGGGCACAGTGTGCGTCGCCGTCATTAAGGTTCCGGGCAAGAGCGCGGAATACCTCTGTGACGTCGTCCGCGAGGAGTTTCCGCACGTGATCCTGTGCATGCGCGCGGAAGAGGAGAAGCCCGAGCTCGCGGTCGGGGAGCAGATCGCGATCATCGAGCGCAGACTTGGCCAGGTCCTGGCCCGCTCCGGAAAGGTCGCGTCGTTCTCGGAAGGGTGCATCGCAGTCCAGATCGAGCCTGGGATCGGACTCAGGGCCGAGCGCGACCCTCGCCTCACGGACTGCCAGTTGCCAGCCATGTACCGCCCGATCAGCGAGGACGGCCACTTCGGCGGCTGGAGAGGCGCGATCATCGTCCGGCACAGCCCCGCCCGGTTGCACCTACAGATCGAAGAGGGCCACGTGGTGCCCGTTCAGACCGAGCTGATGTTCTGCCCGATCGGTGCGGAGTCCGCTTCGTCAGGCAGGGCGCTCGGCGAAGACGGCGGCATGGTCAACGCCTCCGACGCCCGCTCGCGCCGAATCAGAGTCAGGGCCATAACCCACGACGTCGTGCCCTCGGCCGTGCCGGGCACCGTCACGCTGGTGCTCGACATTTCGCGCACGCTTTACCGCGCTGCCTGAGCCATAAAGCCCCGGCTCCTCCTTCCCTGAGGCATACTAGGAACGAACTTTCACTCGTGAGTGAAAGTTCGGCAGGCCAACGAGATGGGACTGAGCCCCGAACGGATCGTAGCACCGGACCTATTGGACATCTTTCGCAAGGTGGACGACGGGGAGAGGCTGAGCGCCGAGGACGGCCTTCGGCTGTACAAGTCCCCCGACCTCACAGGCGTAGCCGCCATGGCGAACCTGGTGCGCGAGCGGCTGAACGGCGACACGACGTACTACGTGCGCAACCAGCACATCAACTACACGAACATCTGCAACAAGTTCTGCAAGTTCTGCTCGTTCTACGCCAAAAAGGGCGGGCCGGACCCGTATGAAATGACCCTCGACGAGGTACGGCAGCGGCTCGAGTGGCACCGCAACGTGCGGATCACCGAGGTGCACATGGTGGGCGGCATCAACCCTCGGCTCCCCTATGCGTACTACATGGACCTCGTGCGGTTGGTCAAGGAGGTGATGCCTGGCGCGCAGGTGAAGGCTTTCACAGCCGTCGAGATCGAACAGATCGCCGCAAAGGGAAAGGTCTCGATCACGCAGGCGCTCAGGGACCTTATCGACGCCGGCCTGGACTGTCTGCCTGGCGGCGGGATCGAGATCCTGTCGGACCGCGTCCACCGCGAGCTCTTCGGCAGGAAGCTGAGCGGTGAAGAGTGGAAGGCGGTCGCGCGGGCAGCCGCGTCGCTCGGGCTTCCGCAGTACGCGACGATGCTCTACGGACACATCGAGACGCTGGAGGAGCGCGTCGAGCACCTCGTGCAACTTCGCGAGCTGCAGGACGAGGTCGGAAACTTCCTCTCGTTCACGCCGCTCTCGTTCCACCCTGAGAACACGGATCTGCCCGACGTCAAGCCGCTCACCGGCGACTGCGACCTGCGCAACATCGCCGTCAGCCGCCTGATGCTCGACAACTTCAAGCACATCAAGTCTTTTTGGATCATGAACACGCCTGAAGTGACCCAGACGGCGCTCTGGTACGGCTCGGACGATTGCGACGGGCTCGTTCACGAGTACGAGATCACGTACAAGGAGGGCGATTTCGGCAACAAGAAGCAGTCGCTCACTTACGAGAACATGTGCTTCATCATCCGCGAGGCGGGGCGGGTGCCGGTGGAGAGGGACTCGCTATACAACGTCGTGACTCGGCCAGAGGAAGAGCTCACGGTCGCCAACCGCGTACCATTGCAACCGCTCTCCCTGGTGCACTGACCTTAGGCGCGCTCGATCGTGAGCGCGGTTCTCAGCGGCCACTCGATCTTTCGGTGCTTCTCGAGCGGCTTTGGCCCGCAGCTCGCTCCTCCGAGACCGAGCACAAACGCGTCGATGCTCAGGTGGATCGCTTTGTCTGGGACCAGGTCGTGCATGTGGGCGGTCTTGAGCAAGTCTCTGGGGCTGAAGCGCGAGGCCTTGACGGAAAGCGGCAGGTCGAAGCAAAAGCGCAGACCGTCACCGTTAGAGTCCGTGAAGGAGACCCAGCGCACGCCCTCTTTGTTGCCGTTGTCCTGCGGCCGTATCTGCGGCTCGTACTGCTCTGCTACGGAACCGCCCCAAACACCAAGCCGGACCGAGGACTTCCTGTCTGGGTAGCTCTCGTGGGGCCCCAGCCCGTACCACGACATGTTCTCGAGGGTGCCATCTAGGAGGATGTCGAGCCCCAGCCGCGGGATCGTCGGCAGGTCGCCGATCGGCGACCACTCGACCTCCAGCCGCAGGCTTGAGTCCTTCTCGGCAAAGAGGGTCTTTTCTAGGACGCCGACCCCGGAAGCGGCGAGGTACGCGGTCAAGACTTGCACTTTTCCGGCGTCCGACGTGACTTGAGGCGCTTGGCGCACGAGGCGGTCGAGCCCCGCGTCCAAGAACGCCTGGCGCATCCATTTGTCGTTGTCGAGGAACGCGCGGAACAGACCGGTCGAAGGTGGGCCTAGCGTCCCTTCGACCACCGGCATATTCGTCGCCTTGTCGATCGCGACGCTGGGCGATGGTTTTGATCGCGCCCGATGGCGCCACGCGCCGCCGGTCAGGAACTGATCGAACCCGATATCATGTCCCGCTTGTGCCCATTGCAGGTCTCGCGTCGTGACGTAGCGCACGGTAATTGTCCTCTCACCGTCGCCCTGTGTCTTGGGAACTTCGACATCTATCGAATCTCCTGGTGCGACGCCACCGAGCTCGCGTTCCCCTTGGTGCACGGCTTGCCCATCGACAGCGACCTCCCACGCCGCCTTGACGCCATCGAGCGCGATGAAGTCGAACCAGTTGTGCACGCGAAAGCCCAAGTCCGTCCGCTCCGCCTTGATCTGCCTGTAGACCTGCTTTAGTTCCCGCAGCTTGCTCGTCGTGCGGCGGTTGGGCAGCACGATCCCGTCGCAGCAGAAGTTGCCGTCGTTGGGCTGGTCGCCGAAATCGCCGCCGTAGGCCCAGCGCCATTCTCCGCCCCCAACCCCCTCTCCGCGAGACGATCCCTCGCAAAGAGGGGGCTCCGGAGCAGCCTGGCGCAGACCGTGGTCGCACCACTCCCACACGCACCCGCCCATGAGGCGAGGGTGTGACTCGATCGCGTCCCAATACTCCTGCAAGTTCCCCATCGCGGTGCCCATCGCGTGCGCGTACTCGCACATGAAGAACGGCTTGGCCGATCCCTGCTGCCCTTGCTCGATCAGCCATCCGACCTCTGGATACATGCACGAATCTACGTCGGCGACATCGTTGAAGCGCTCATAGTGGATCGGTCGCGTGTTGTCGCGCGAGCGGATCCAATCGGCGCACGCGCGGAAGTTTTCTCCCGGCCCGGCTTCGTTGCCGAGCGACCACACGACGACGCACGGGTGGTTCTTGTCGCGCTCGACCATGTTGCGGACCCGGTCGAGGTGCGCGGCTCTCCAATCAGGGTGGTGACCGAGCGACTCCTCGCCGTAGCCCATGCCGTGCGACTCGATGTTCGCTTCGTCCACGACGTAGATGCCGTACTCGTCGCAAAGCTCGTACCACCGTTCGCAGTTGGGGTAGTGCGACGTGCGCACGCAGTTGACGTTGTTCAGTTTGAAGAGTCGGACGTCGCGCAGCATCTCCTCCTCCGTCACCGCTCGGCCGCGAACGTCGCTGAACTCGTGCCGGTTGACGCCTCGCAGCTTGACCGGAACGCCGTTGATGCGGAACACGCCACCGTCCCAGTCCACGGTGCGGAACCCGACCTTCGTGGCGAGCGCCTCCTGGCCGAAGAGCACCGTGAGCTCGTAGAGGTAGGGGGTCTCGGCGGTCCAGGGCCGGATTCTCCCTGCTTCGGCCGAGAAGGCCCCGACCGTGCCTCTTCTGCCTCTGGCGACGGCGGACCAGACCTCTTGACCCTCATCGTCGGTCAGCGTGCAGACGAGCGGAGAGTCCGAGGCTCCTTCCGTCACGGCTTCGACGATCATGTGCCCCAGGTGGTCGGTCTTGACGAACAGGTCGCGCACGAACGCCAGGGGCCGCTCGACCAGCCACACGTCGCGAAAGACCCCCGCCAGCCGCCAGAAGTCTTGGTCCTCCAGATATGACCCGTCGCACCACTTGAACACCTGCAGCGCCACGGCGTTCTCTCCTTTGCGCAAGAGCGCAGTGACCTCGAACTCCGCCGGCGTCTTGCTGTCCTTGCTGAACCCGACCTCGGCTCCGTTCAGCCATACGAAAAAGAAGCTCTCGACGCCGTCGAACCGCAGGAAGTACCTTTTGCCCGCCTTCTGGTCGCAAGAGAAGGTCCGGCGGTACGTGCCCACCGGGTTATCGTCGCCGATGCGAGGCGGATCCTTAGGGTGCGGGTAGGTGACGTTGGAATAGACCGGGATCCCATATCCCTTCAGCTCCCAGTGCGAGGGCACCTCGATCTCGTCCCAGCCCGAGTC
Organism: uncultured Chthonomonadaceae bacterium; assembly: GCA_946479035.1. The sequence continues at coordinate 20,504 of CAMLDW010000013.1, forward strand.
ATCGAACCCTGCGCCCTCGAACCCTGTCGCGCGGCCAGAGACCGTCGGTGAGAAGGAAAAGCGCCAAAGCCCGTTGAGCGAAATGCGCGACGACCCGGAGACAAAGCGCAGGCTGCTCGACGGTGGCCGCTTGTTGCGCGAAAGCGCGCTCGGGTCTTCCCACTCGAGGGGCGGCATGCAGACATCATAACACGCTCGATTTCGCGCTGAGGCTACAATCCCGACGATGCGCAGAATCGGTTTCGTCGGGCTGGGGACCATGGGTGCGCCGATGGCCGGGCACCTTATGACGGCGGGCAACCCGGTCGTCGTGTGGAACCGCACAAAGAGCAAGTCGCAGGCGCTGCACGACAAGGGCGCGCGCGTCGCGGAGAGCATCGCCGAGCTCGCCACCCTCTGCCCCGTCGTGTGCATCTGCGTCAACCGCGCTGAAGACGTCGATTGGGTCGTCTCCAACATGTGCCAGAGCGCCGCCAAGGGCTCGCTCTTCATCGACCACAGCACGATCTCGCCGCACGCGGCCGCGCTGATCGCAGAAGAGCTCCATGTCTTCGGCCAGCGCTTTATGGACGCGCCCGTCACCGGCGGTTCCGTCGGCGCGCAGAACGGCACGCTGACGATCTTCTGCGGCGGCGACAAGGCCGACTTCGTCGAAGCGGAGCCGATCCTAAAAGCCTATGGCAAGACCGTCGCACACATCGGTGGACACGGAGCTGGCCAAAAGACGAAGATGGCCAACCAGATCGCGGTCGGCGGCTCGCTGCTCGCACTTTGCGAGTCGCTCTCGTTCGCGCAAAAGGCCGGGCTCGACGTCGCGCAGACACTGGAACTGATCTCGAAGGGCGCAGCCGGTTCCTGGGCGATGGACAACTACGGGCCGAAGATCGTCAAGAAGGACTGGTCGCCCGGCTTTTCGATCAAGAACCAGCGCAAGGACTTCGAGTACTGCATGGACGCGGCCGAGTCCTGCGACGCGGCTGTCCCAGGGACTCATCTCGTTGACAGCCTGCTCGAGAGGCTCGAAAAGTCGGGCCGTAGCGAGGAAGCGACCGCCGCCCTCTATGAGGCGATGCTGGAGATGGGCTACCTAGAATGACGCCGGCCGTGCGCCTGGCGGGAGTGACCCAACGCTTTGGCGACTTCACGGCGCTGGACAAGGTCGATCTCGAGGTTCAAACAGGAACGGTGCACGCCCTCGTCGGTGAGAACGGCGCGGGAAAGACCACTCTCATGCGCGTCCTCTACGGAGCGCTCCGTCCCACGGAAGGCGCCATCTTCATCGACGGCATGCAGCACAAGTGGCGCAGCAGTGCAGATGCGATCGCGCACGGCATCGGCATGGTCAGCCAGCACTACAGCGTCATTCCCGAGCTGACCTGCCTGCAGAACTTGATCCTCGGCGCAGAGGGCTCGTTCGTGCTGCCGACATCGGCTCTTCGTGCGGGGGCCCAAGACTTGGCGTCGAAAATGGGCTTCCAGTTCGACTGGGACATGGAGGCTGGCAGGCTCTCACCATCGGGCGCGCAGAAACTAGAGATCGTCAAGCTGCTCTGGCGCGATGCAAAGATCATGGTGCTCGACGAACCGACCGCCATGCTCTCGCCGGCCGACGCAGACGCCCTTTACGAGAGCCTCAAGCAGCTCGCAGCGCGAGGAGCGACGGTGATCGTCGCGACGCACCGCATCGCAGAAGTGATGCAGCACTGCAGGCAGGTCACGGTGCTCCGCAACGGAAAGAAGGTCGCCGACAAGAGCGTCGTTGAGACGAGCGCGTCGGAGCTCGCAGAGCTGATCGTGGGCCACTCGCTTGAGGCCATCGCTCCCGCCCGTGCCACGCTGGGCGGCCCGGCCCTGGAGGTCCGCGACCTGGTCGTCAAGGGCGAACGAAATGACTCTGCGCTAAAGGGCGCAAGCTTTGTCGTGCGCAGCGGCGAGGTCGTTGGCCTGGCTGGGGTCGATGGCAACGGCCAGCGAGAGCTCTTCCAAGCGCTCGTCGGCACCCTGCCGGTCGAATCCGGCGAGATCCTGATGAACGGCCAACAAGTCGCCGCGCAGTCAGCGCGCGAGCGGATCGTGTCTGGCCTGCGCCTCATTCCGCAGGACCGTCACGAGGAAGGCGTCATCGAGGACTGGAGCCTGACCAACAACGCCGCGCTGGGCTTGCAAAGGGTTCCTCCCCTCCTCCATGGCGCCTGGACCGACCTGCTGGAGCGCCGGGCGCTGGCTGCTCACGTCACCGATCGGTTCAAGACTAGGCACTCAGGGTTGTACAAATCGATGCGCAGCCTCAGCGGCGGCAACCAGCAGAGGTTCGTCGCGGCGCGCGCGCTCGAGCTCGGCCCGAGGCTCGTGCTGGCGTTCCAGCCGACGCGAGGGCTCGACATCGACGGCGCAAGGCAGGTGTTCGACGCCTTGAGGGCCGAGTGCCGGAACGGCGCCGCCGCGCTCGTCGTCTCGTTCGACCTCGACGAGCTGCTCGAGAACTGTGACCGCACCCTCGTGATCCGCGCGGGCCAGGTGCACGAGCCGAAAGAGGGCCAGGAGCGAGACAGGCAAGCGATCGGCCGTCTCATGGTGGGCGCACCATGAGGGCGCTCGGCTGGAAGCAGATCCTTCTTGCGCTAGTGAGCTTCGCGCTCGTCGCGGCAATGCTTCTCGCCATCGGGGTCATGCCGGGAGACGCTCTCAAAGAGCTTCTGCACGGAAGCATGGGGACCAAGAGCGGGTGGAACGAGACGCTCAAACAGGCAACGCCGCTGCTGATCACAGGACTCGCCGTGTATATCGCACTCAGAGCAGGGCTCTTCAACATCGGCGCGGAAGGACAGCTCCTCATGGGCGCGATGTGCGCGACCGCAGTCGCCCTCAACGTCCAAGGGCCGTTGGGAGCCATGCTCGCCATCGTCGTCGGCACCGCTGCGGGAGCAGCGTGGGCCTTGCCGGCCGCGCTCATCAAAGCGTACAGGAACGGGCACGAGGTCATCACGACGATCATGCTCAACAACGTCGCCTCAGCCGTCGCGATCGGACTCCTCGCCGGTCCGCTCAAGAACCCGAAGGGACTCGGCACGTCGACGGCGACGGTCGACAAGAGCACGTGGCTGCCGACCCTGGTGGACCAGCCCCCGCTTCGCCTGAACGTCGCGCTTCTCTTCGCGTTCATCCTAGTGGCAGTCATCGCGGTGTGGGTCCGTCGCACCGTCGCGGGGTACGAGCTCTGCGCCGTCGGCGCAAACCCAAAGGCAGCGGCTACCGCGGGAGTCGACGTCAAGAGGGTGATCGTGCGCGCTATGAGCGTCAGCGGCGCGCTCAGCGGCCTGGCAGGAGCCGTTCAGGTGCTGGCGCACGAGCACAGCTTCTACGACGGCTTTTCCTCCGGGATAGGGTTCGACGCGCTCGGCGTCGCGCTCCTTGCCGGCGGCAGCGCGTGGGGCACGGTGCCGAGCGCGCTGCTCTTCGGAGCGCTCAACAAGGGCTCGACGAGCCTTCAGAGCCTCGGCGTCCCCAAAGGGCTGAGCGGCGTGCTGCTCGGCGTGCTGATCATCGTGTTCGCCACTTACCGTTACAGGAGGGTCCGGTCGCATGACTGACACTCTTTTCTGGCTCTTGCTCGTAAACACGGTCACGCTCAGCGCCCCGCTGGTGCTCGCTGCGCTCGGTGGCCTGTGCTGCGAGCGCTCAGGCGTCATCAACATCGCGCTGGAGGGCAAGATGCTCACGGCAGCGTGCGTGACCGCGATCGTCGGAGTCGCGACCGGCAGCGCGATGTTCGGCCTAGCAGCAGGCACAGGCGCCGCGATGGCGCTGAGCCTGTTACACGCGATCTTGACCCAGGCGTATGGCATGGATCACATCATCAGCGGCATGGCGATCAACGCGCTCGCGATCGGAGGGACCAACTATCTCTCAAAGAGCCTCAGCGACCTTAGCCAGCGGAAGGCGCCTACGTTTCCCGTCCAGTTCTATTGGGTCCTCGCCCTCGTCGCCACAGTTTGGCTCGGCCTTTATCTAGCCCGCACCAGTGGCGGACTGCGGCTCCTGGCGGTCGGCAACGACCCTGACAAGTCGCGCCAGATGGGCCTAGACCCGACGCGCGTCCGCTACCTCGCGCTCTTGGCCACCGGGCTGCTGGCCGGACTTTCCGGCGCGCTCGTCCTCAGCAACGCGCAGAGCTTTAGCGACAACATGACCTCGGGCCGCGGATACATCGCCCTTGCTGCTCTGATCCTCGGTGGATGGAGGCCGTGGCCCGCGCTCGCGGCCTGCGTGCTTTTCGGGCTCTTTTCTGCCGTGGAGCTGCAGCTACAGGGCACGAGCGTGCTGGGCGCCCACTTGCCCCCTGAGGCTTGGAAGGCGCTTCCCTACCTGGTCACGATCGTCGCCTTGGCGGGCTTCCTTGGGCGAAACCGCCCGCCTGCCGGTCTCGGAAAGCCATAGAATAGAGCCGATGCTCGCGCTTTGCGTCTATCTTGCGGTCACGCCCGCCCCGAACATGCTGCTCGAACAGGTCGGACGGGTACACGAGAACCTGGGCGCGGCGTCCTTCACAGCGAAGTCGAAGCTCTCCGGCGTCGGCCCCACGACTTACTCGACATTCGACGTGCGCTACATTTGGCCTTCCAACTTCCGGCTCAAGACGCTTTTGCCAGCGACGGGACAGGTCCTGCGCGACTGGTCGATCGAGCCGGGGCGGGTCGTGAACTTCGACCCGTTCCTCGAGCAGTTCACCGCGCAGTCGCGCAAGGACGCAGAGCCGCTCGGCAAGTGCTTGGCGCAGCTCGACCAGAACCTCGACGACGTCCTTCTCGCGTTCACCGACCCGGTCGGCATGGAGGTCTGGCTCGAGCCGATGGTCGCTCTTGCGCCCTGGACGATGAATAGCGGCCCGGCGGGCAAGACGCTCGCCTTTACGAAGCAGAACCGCAAGATCGTGCTCGTCATAGACGCTGCGACTTCGCGGCTAAAGCGGGCAGACGTCACAACGGGAGTTCAGCGGCTCGAATGGGACTTCGCCTACAGGTCAAGCGTCGATGGAGTCGCCTTCGTGGCTCCGAAGGGGGCCTATGAGGTGCCCATCTTCGACCGCGAAATGAGGCCGCCGAAGTACGCCGACACAGAGGCTGAGCGAGTGGCGGTCAAGATGTTCGACTCCTACGCCAACTTAAGTTCGATCGGGTACCGCGTAACGAGGGATAGCGGTGCGACGACGGTCTACCTGCGCGGCAAGTTCGCGCGGCAAGAGGACGACGCAGCCGTATGGACCTACGACGGCCAGACGCTCGTGCTCTTCAACAAGGTCTCGCGCAAGTGGTACTCCGGAAAGCTCAACTTCACCGACGTCATCGACGCGGTCGGTGGCTTGGGCACGCGCGTCGACCCCACGCTGCGCCTGCTCATGACCGGGTTCAACCCGTACCGCAAGCGCCTCGGCGACGGGGCTACGGTCAAAAAGCTCGGAACCCTCACCGTCAACAAGGAGCCTTCGACGATGCTACAGAGCGTCAGCGACAACGCCCAGATCACGCTCATCGTGCGCGACAGCGACGGCCGCGTGACGAACTCCAGCACGCGCGCGCGCAAGCCAGGGCCGGGAGACGAGGGCTCGGTCGACCTCAAGTTCGAGTACCTGAGCGTGCCGAGCGACGTAGAGGCGCGCTACCGAATGGCGGTACCGCGCGGTGAGTCGGCGACAAAGCTCACGCCGCGGCCAGCGACCTAGAGTTCCCGCCGTCCTTCGCCCTGAAGATGCGCAGGGCCTCTTTCACTCCCTGGTCGTCCTCACCGAACTTCGAGTCGGGCGCGACCACGTCCGGCACCAGCCCGCTGCCTTCCAGCCTGTGCCCTTTAATGGTCACGTAGTCCATCAGCGGGAACTGCAGCATATACCCGCCTGCGAGCACTTTCATCGTAGAGGCAAGGACCGCCCCTGCCGACTGCTCGCCCACGATCTTGGCGTCGCGCTGCTCCTTGAGGGCCGCCGCGATCATCTCTGACGCGCTGCCCGTTCCGCCGTCTACGAGCACGACGATGTCGCCCGCGAACGGCTCTTTGTTCCTGCGCAAGGGCCGGAGCTTCGTCTCGTACCAGCTCGCGATCTTTAGGACCTCTGGATGCATGTCCCCCGTGGCCTCTTCGTACTTTTCCTGCGCCGTGCGGTCCACGAAAGTCCCCAGCGCCTGCTCCTTCTTTAAGAAGAAGCTGGACATGTGAAGCAAGTTGATGACGCGCCCGCCGCCGTTGCCGCGCAGGTCGAGGATCATGTGCTTCGCGCCCTCCGCCTTGGTCATCAGCTCTTGCACGCGCTCTGGGTTATAGGTCGCGTCGAACGAAGGTACGGTCAGCAATGCGACGTCCTTTTCAGGAAAAGCGATCTCCTCGGGCACTGAAATCGTGAACGTCTTGCGGACCATGTCCCTTTCAATGATCACGCCGCTGCGGTCGATCTTGACCTTGACCGCCTGGCCCTCCTCGCCGGCGAGGTCCGCCGGGGTGTGGACCGGCTTTCCGTCCGCCTCGATGATCAGGTCACCGACCTTGACTCCGGCCGTAGAAGCGGCACCGCCGTCGTACACGCGCACGACCCTGATCCCCTTCTCTTCGATCTCGATCCGGACCCCGATGCCCACCATGCGGTTCGTCGCGCGCTGTTCCGCCGCCATCGGCGAAAAGAGCAGCATGTGGCTCGTGCCGAGCTTCTGCATCGCCGTGTTCACGACGAACGCGAACTCGTCCGGGCTCGAGGCCTTGTCGATCCTGTCCTGGTACTGGCCGATGATCTCGGGCCACTTCGCGAAGTCCACTCCAGGGACGAAAGCGACCGACGTCAGGACCTCTTGGATGTCTGCAAGGACCTCCTTCTTGGTCTTGTCGTCGAAGTCGTGCCTGGCATCGACCGGCTGCGCAAACGCAACGCTCGCGATCAGTAAAAGGAATAGGACAAAGGCTCGTCGAATGGCGTGGTTCATGGCTGCGGGAGTTCCTGCTCTATATTGTACGTACGTTCCGGCCCGTTTCTTATGTGCCACCTTTTGGCCCGGCACCAACATATAGAGACGGCCCAGCCCGCCGCCTGTTCGGGCCGGGCCGCCGAACGGCCCTATTTGTGAAGGATGCGAAGGGCGATCTCGAAGTAGATGATCAGCCCGGTGGCGTCGACGAAGGTCGTGATGAAGGGCGCCGACATGACGGCCGGGTCGATCCCCAGCCGCTTGGCCGCGATGGGCAGCAACGAGCCTACGGTGGCCGCCCAGAGCACCACGGCAGGCAGGCTAAGCGCCACGATCATGCTTACTGGGAGCCCCGATTGCCAGCCCAAGTACGCCCGCAAGAACCCCAGCACGCCGAGAGAGCCGCCGACGATGAGCGCGATGAGGACCTCCCTTCCCAGCACTCGCAGCCAGTCCTTTAGCATCACGTCGCCGAGCGCCAGGGCCCGCGTCAGCGTCGTCGTCACTTGAGAGCCGCTGTTGCCCCCTGCGCCGATGATCAGCGGTACGAAGTACACGAGGCTGGTGATCTTAAGGTCCTCTTGGTTGTAGTGGCGCAGGACCGAGCCCGTGAAAGTCTCCGCTATGAACAGCGCCGCCAGCCAGGGCAGCCTGCGCCGGGCCAACTGCCACACGTTGAGCGACATATAGGCTTCCGCGGTGCCGCTCACGCCCGCGAGCTTCAGCACGTCCTCCGTCTCGGCGTCGGACAAGATCTCCTGCGCGTCGTCGCCCGTGAACAGCCCGACCATCCTGCCCGCCGGGTCCAGAACTGGAAGCGCGTAGAGCCCGTACCGCGACATCCGCCTCGCAGCCTCCTCGTCCGACTCCAGCACCGAGGCCGCGACTACGTCCTTGTTCATCAGCTCTGAGACCGGGATGTCCTGCGCCGCGCGCAGGCCCTTGCGGAGACTGAACACCCCCAGCAAGTGGCCGTCACTGTCCAGGACATAGATGTCGTTGATCGTCTCGTACTTCTCTTCTGGCGACCTGCGCAGGTCCTCAAGGATCTGGTGCATCGTCATGTCGGGCGCGACGCGGAAGAAGTGCTCCGTCATCACGCGCGCGACGCTGTCCTCCGGGTAGGCGAGCAGGCGCTTGATCTCGCCTGCGTCCTCCTTCGGGATCATCGACAGGAGGCGCGCGTAGCGCTCCTCGCCGATCTCCTCCTGGAGGTCGCTCGCGTCGTCCATCGGCAGGATGTCGAGGTAGCGCGCGAGCTGGCTGTCCGGCAGCTCGTCGACGAGCGCCCGCGCCGTCTCTGTGGACGCCTTGGTCAACGACTCGGCCGCCAGGTGGTCGTCGACCTTTGCGAGGACAACGATCCCTTCTTCCGGAGCCATCCGCTCCAGCGCGTCCGCGATGTCCTCCGAGCGCACGCCATCGAGCTCGACCGGTCCTGGATCGGTCGATTTGGCCAGCGCTTGCAGCCGCTCGAGCAGGGTCGTTTCTTCGTTCACTTGGCCCATGGATACGATGGCACATGAGCCGCTCAGGAGGCTCGGTCCAGTGGGAATTGCGCCGGTATCATTCACGCAATGATCGAGCGGCTCCGCGCGCACCTTGCCGAGTCCGGACTTGTGCCGGACGGCACCACGGTGCTGCTCGGATACAGCGGCGGAGCGGACTCCACGTGCCTGCTCCATCTGCTCAAGTCGCTCCGCGTCGACGTCATCGCCGCGCACCTGCACCACGGACAGAGGCCGGAGGCGGACAGCGAGCTCGCGCTTTGCGATGCGTTCTGCAAGGACCTGAACGTGCCGTTCGTAACCGGGCGCGCCGACGTGCCCAAGATCGCCAAGGAGACGGGCGTGGGGATCGAAGAGGCCGGCCGGCACGCGCGCTACGAGTTCTTCGAGCAGTGCAGGCACCGGACGGGAGCGGGCCTCGTCGCCACGGCCCATACGCGCGACGACCTCGTCGAGAGCGTCCTGCTCAATCTGGCGCGCGGAGCCGGACTGCACGGCCTCGCCGGCATCCAGCCCAAGCGCGGCCACATCGTCCGCCCGTTGCTCCCCTTCTCTCGCGCCGAAACGCGCCGGTACTGCGACGAGCGAGGGCTCTGGTACCACGACGACCCTGCTAACGATGACGAGTCATTGGCGCGAGTGCGGGTGAGGAAGTGCGTGCTCCCCCAGCTCGAAGCGATCAACGCCGCCGCCAAAGAGCGCATCGCGCAGACGGCATCGCTAGTCAACGAAGAGGACAGGTTCCTCGACGGCATGGCCGCCGCTGCGCTGGAGCAGTCCGAGTCGAAGCTCAACGGCCAACTTGCCTTTCTGAGCAAAGAGTGCGAGGCGGCGTTCGACAAGGGCGCGCTGCTGACGCTCCCGAGGGTCCTGCTCGCGCGCGCACTGCGCCTCGCGACCGGCGCTTTGGGTTCGGCGCTCGATCATGCACAGACGCAGCGCGCGATCGCCGGCCTAGCAAACGATCCGAGGGGATCGGTCACGGCCGAGGGCGGAAACGTCGTGCTGGAATGGACCGAGGCCACCGTCTGGGCCCGATCCCTACACGCAGACGCACCGTTCCGCTTCCCGCTCACGCTTCCGGGCGAGACCGTCAGCGACGAGTTTGGCTGGAGGCTCGTGGCCGAGAATGCCGCGCCGGGAGAGACCGCTCCCGGCCAAGACGAATTCGACGTGCTGCTAGACCTCGGGACTGTCAAAGCCCCCCTCCACTTCCGATCATATGAACCTGGCGACTCAATCCAGCCGATCGGGTTCAAGGGCACGAAGAAGGTCGGTGCGGTCCTCTCAGAGATGCGGTTGACCGAGACCGCCAGGAGGCGCCTGCCGGTCGTTTGCGACCTCTTGGGGCCGGTCTGGGTCCCTGGCGGTTGCATCGCGGACAGGGCCAAGGTGACCGAGCGGTCCGAGCGGTGCGTCCGGCTCCGTTTTGGGCCCATTTGAGCCCAAAACCGTCATAATGGCGGAACGGGCGTAGGGGCCAGGGCGTAGGCAACATGGGAAGCCAACATAAATTGGAGACGATTTGAACAAGAGCGCACGAGGCCTGTTCCTTGCAATCTTTGCCGTCATCGCGGTCTTTCTGCTACTGAACGTCTTTGGAAACGGCAGCGGGCTCGGCATGCTAGGCAACAAGCCCAAGGAGTTCAACTACTCCAAGCTGTTGCAAGAGGTCGAGAGCGGCAACGTCAAGACCGCAGACTGGCAGGGCACCACTGTTTCCGGCGACCTGATGGACGGCACCAAGTACGTCGCCCAGGTCATGTCGTCCGACTCGCAGTCGGCGAGCGCGTTGATGGGCCTCTTGAAGGACAAGGGCGTCTCGACGCAGATCGGCGGCCCCGGCATGGGCGCGCTCATGCTGCCGCTCATCGGCTTCATCTTCCTCCCCATCGTCCTGTTCGTGTTGTTCTACTACGTGATCGTCCGGCCCGCGCAACAGGGCGGCAGCCAGGCGATGAACTTCGGGCGCAGCAAGGCCCGTCGCGTCGGAGAGCAGCACCCGAAGGTCACTTTCGACGACGTCGCCGGCATCGACGAGGCCAAGCAGGAGCTCGCCGAGATCGTCGACTACCTCAAAAACACCAAGAAGTACGTCGCGCTCGGCGCAAAGATCCCCAAGGGCATCCTCCTGACGGGCGCTCCGGGAGTCGGCAAGACCCACCTGGCGCGCGCCATTGCCGGTGAGGCGGGGGTCCCCTTCTTCCACATCAGCGGTTCGGACTTCGTCGAGATGTTCGTCGGCGTGGGGGCCGCCCGCGTCCGCGACCTTTTCGAGACAGCCAAGGCGCACCGCCCCTGCCTCATCTTCGTCGACGAGATCGACGCCGTGGGCCGGCAGCGCGGAGCGGGCCTGGGCGGCGGCCACGACGAGCGCGAACAGACGCTCAACCAGCTCCTCGTCGAGATGGACGGCTTCGACGCCAACACTGGCGTCATCATGATCGCCGCCACCAACCGGCCCGACGTCCTCGACCCCGCCCTGCTCCGCCCGGGCAGGTTCGACCGGCGCGTCGTCGTCGACCAGCCAGACATCGCCGGCCGCGAGGCCATCCTTAAGATCCACGCCAAGGGCAAGCCGCTGGCGGAAGACGTCAACCTCTTTACGGTAGCAAAGCGCACGCCAGGGTTCACAGGCGCAGACCTTGCCAACAGCCTCAACGAGTCTGCGCTGCTCGCGGCGCGCCGCAACCACTCCGTCATCCACATGGACGACATAGAGGAGGCGCTCGACCGCGTCATGTCCGGCCCGGAGCGCAAGAGCCGCATCATGGACGAGAAGGAGCGCAAGGTCATCGCCTACCACGAGGCGGGCCACGCGATCGTCGGCGAGATGCTCGAGCACTGCGACCCGGTGCATAAGGTCACGATCCTGCCCCGCGGGATGACGCTGGGCTCCACCTGGGCGCTGCCGGAGAAAGAGACTTTCATCCAGAACGAGCAAGAACTGCTCGACGACATCGCCATGCTCCTTGGCGGGCGGGTGGCCGAGGAGGTCGTCTACGACACCGTCTGGACCGGCTCCTCGAACGACCTGCAGCGCGTCACACGCATCGCCCGCGCCATGGTCTGCGAGTTCGGCATGAGCGACCGCCTCGGAGCCCTGCAGCTCGGAGTGCGCAGCCGCAACCCGTTCCTCGGTCGAGACTACTACGCCGAAGACCGCGACTACAGCGAAGAAGTCGCGCAGATCATCGACGAAGAGGTCCGGCGGATCGTCGAGAGCGCGCACAAGCGCGCAAAGGACCTGCTCATCACCCACCGGCAGCAGCTGGATGCGATCGTCGAAGCGCTGACCGAAAGAGAGACCCTCGACCGCGAGGAGTTCCTCGCAGTGCTCGAAGGCCGCGAGCTTTCGCCGAAGAAGGTCAAAGAAGACCAGAAAGCAGCGCACGAAGCCGAGCAGGAGAAGAAGCCCGGGGAGTCCGGGACAAGGCTCGGCAAGGGCAAGCTTGAACCTGGAACAGCCTCGGGACAAGCTTGACTCGAACCCTCCTTTCGGTATCATAGGCCTGGCTCCTAGAGCCGCCCATGAACGCGCTTGAACTCTACGAAAAAGGCTTCGCCCTTCGGTGCAGCGGCGCATATGGGGAGGCAAGAAAGGTTCTGCAGGACGTTCTCAGTACAGACCCCGCTCACGCCGACGCGCAGTGGCAGATCGGCCTGATCGAGGGCTTCGAAGGCGATTTCGACAAGTCCGTGCAGACCCTCAAGAGGGTCGTCGAGGCCAACCCTACCCACGTCAACGCGCGCTACGACCTCGCAATGACTCTCATGATGCTAGGCTTGGACGAAGAGGCCTGCGCCCACTTTCACGAGGTCCTGCGCCTCAACCCCGAGCACGAGAAAGCCCAGCAACAGGTCATCTACTGTTCCTAGAGGCACGCCGCGCTGATGGACTTTTTCCGCAAGCGCTGGCAAGTCCTCCTCATCCTCTTCGTACCGCTCATCGCCCTCGCGCCTGCGCTTAGGCCTGGCACGACGATCGGCCCGTGGGACGACCTGCGCGCGATGATGGAGGCCAAGCCCACGCCGCGCCCCTTCGACGTCCTGCAGATGGATGCAGCGCTACAGTTCTACGGGTGGCGCGACCTGGTCTTCGAGTCTTGGGGGCGCGGCGAGCCGCCGTTCTGGAACCCCTACCAGTTCATGGGCACGCCGCTCCTCGCCAACTCGCAGTCGGGGGGCTTCTATCCTCTTCACATCGCGCTCGGCGCTATGCACGTTCCGACCGCGCCAGCCATCTTTCTGCTGGCCTGGTTCCACCTTGGGTGGGCAGGTCTTGGAGTGCGCGCGCTCGTGCTGCGCTTGCGAGGCGCCCCGCTCGGCGCGACCGTCGCCGGAGCCATATTCTCTGTGTCTCCCTTCATGCTCGCGTGGGTCGGGCTCGCTAGCGTCCCGACGACCTGCGCGTGGATTCCGTGGGCGCTCGTGTTCTGCCTCGACCTGTTCGACCAGTCGCGCGCAAAGCTGAGATCCACGGTGCTGCTCGGCGCCTGCCTGGCGATGATGGTCCTAGGCGGGCACTTGCAGTTCTGCGCCTACGGTTTCATGTCGGTCGCCCTGATGGCAATCTGGCAGGCGGCGTCCACGAGGCGATGGCACGGGCTCGCCCTAGCAGTGATGGGCTGCTTGCTCGGCGCGCTCTTGGCCGCGCCGCAGCTCCTACCTGTCCTCGAATACAGCAAGTCGAGCCACCGCCAGAACACTCCGACCGCCGAAGGGTACGGCTTCTACGTTCGCGGCGCTGTCCAGCCGATCGAGGCCGCAGGCGTCGTCTTCCCCGACGCGCTTGGCACGCCAGGGCGCGCGGCTCCGATCGAAGGCTCGGACGTCAAGCTCGGGTCTTTTTGGCCGGCCTACGCGAAGATCGGCGGGAACTACGCGGAGTCGGCGATCTACCTCGGTCCCGCGGTCGTGTTCCTACTTGCGCTCGCCCTCTTTCGCAAGGGATGGCGCGAAGTCGCGGCTGTTGCAGCGGTCGGCGTCCTCGGCCTGTCGCTCGCGTTCGGGACCCCTCTCGATAGGCTGCTCTATTTCACTCTTCCTGGATGGTCGTCGACAGGCAGCCCTGGGCGCGCATCGTTCCTCTTCGTGCTCGCGGCGTGCGTCGTCGCAGGGTGGGCATGGCCGCGCGAAGGCGAAAAGCTCGATGTGCGCAGATCGACGTACCTCTTGCTCGGGGCTACCGTGCTCACGATCGCTCTCGTCGCACTGTTAGCGCCGTCGCAGGCGGTGTGGAACCCGAACTTGCAAGGCGTCCTCGAATCAGCCGTTAGGGGAGACCTCGCTTTCGTGCTGCCAGTCGCGCTTTTCGGGCTCGTTCTCGTCGTCGCCAGTGCCCTCGCATTTGAAAAGGCGCGCCCGATCTATGCAGCTTTAAGCCTAGTACTTGCATCGATCCTCATAGCCGGCCCGCGCATTGTCCCCTCTGGCGAACCGCTGAGGAGGGAGCCCTCTGACCCTAACGTCCGTTCCGCGTTCGTCAACAAGGACTGGCAGCTACTGATCGGGCTCCCCGTCGTCGAGCCGCCGAACACCGCCACGATTCAGCGGCAGTACGACGTAGCCGGATACGACTCGCTCATCCACAAAGCCACGTTCCTGGTCCTCAATGAGATCAACGGAGGTGACTCCGCTCCCGAAGCCAATGGCAACATGGCGCTGATCAAGCCGGGCTACGACGAGGCACTTCTCGCCAGCGCAGGAGTGACGCAGATCATTGAGCTCGATCCGATGGGGGCAGTGGTCCGACGACAAGTCGTCGGCGGGAGAGTAGGTTTCAACAATGCAACCGCGCTCGGAGCCAGTGCAAGGGTCTTGAAGGACAGCCTCACGTCCACCGTCGTCACGGCGACGGGGCCCGGAGAGCTCGTGCTCCGCGACCGTAACATGCCCGGCTGGTCCGCGACCGTCGACGGCAGCCCCGCCGAGATCAGGGGCGAGAGGTGGCGCGAGGTCGAAGTCCCGGCAGGCGTGCACACCGTCCTGTTCACCTACACCCCTCCCGGGATCAAGCTGGGCCTGGCCCTCTTTGCCGCGGGCGCGCTCGCCTCCCTGCTCTGCCTCTCCCTAGGCAGGCGCAAAAAGACACAGTAATCCGCCCAGGACGCCCTAGGCACGAATCTTGTAGAATATGGCCTGGAGGTTCGCTTTCGTCCATGCCGGGACGTTCTTTAGTCGAGCCCCTCGTGGCGCCTGGGATCATCAGCGACATCGAGGAGGCCGGGGAATACGCCGTTGTTATCTATAACAACGACAAGAACAGCTTTGACCAGGTCATAGCTGTCCTCATGCACGCCACCGAGTGCGACTTGCAAGAGGCCACGCTCGAGACTTGGGAGGCCCACACGTTCGGCCAGGCCAAGGTCCACTTCGCGCCACAAGTAGAGTGCAAGCACGTCGCGCGCATCATCTCCTCGATCGGCATCAGGACAGAAGTGCGAAGGGAGCGCACGCAATGAAGCTCCTCGAGGCCTCCGTGCTCACTGAGCAGATGCCCAGGATGTCCGGAAAAGGCGTCGCCCTTCCGGAACGCACCATTGAAGTGGCCCCCACGAAGGGCGAGGGCTGGATCGTCACCGTCTTCGACAACGACACCAACTCCTACGACCAAGTCATGCTCGTGCTCATGCGCGCCACCGCCTGCACCAGCGAAGAGGCATACATCGAGGCCTGGGAGATCGACCACTACGGCAAGTGCGTCGTCCACAAGGCCGGGCAGAACGAGTGCAAGCACGCCGCAGAGGTCATCGCGACCATCGGCATTCGCGTCGAAGCCACGCCTGAAGAATAGGCCCGACCCCTCCCCATTTCTGGAGAGGGACCGAGCGGCGAGCTCAGCGCACCAGCCGGTCCAGGGGGAACGGCGGGCTCGCGAGCGGCTTCACAGCCATCGAGACCAGCAGCGCCGGGTTGTCGTCCGCGGCGATCCGGTTCGAGCTCAGGGACCCGCACGAACGGCAGCGGTGGATCATCGCCCACTCGCCGCCCTTGCGGACCCAAACGGCCACCGGCTCCATCACGCCCCCGCAATCGGCGGCGCGGTCGCCCGGTTCAATGTCCAAATGGAGGCTGCACAGGCACCACGGGCAGTGGTTCCTGTGCTCCGTCCCGCCGCCGCCAGTTGCGACGCTCTCGCCGCAGTTGGCGCAACGGAAGTAGCCCCGTTCGGGCGCCCGAAAGCCGGGGCGCTCCGCGTTCAGTCGTTGTGAGTGTCTTTTCTTCAATCAGCCTCGAGTACCAAGCAGGCACGTTGACGGGTCGCGACGATGCGCGAAAAAGAGTTGGAAAAACAGGCGTCCGAGTGCGCCCGCTCAGCCGGTCAGGCTTGGTGCGGGAGGCATCGGACGGACTTCACAACGACTGAATCTCGTTTCATAGGTCGCCTCCGCGCGGGACTATACCCTAGGCGCGCTTCTTGGCCTCAAGGGCCAACCGCAGGACCTGCCCGGCGTTCGAGACGTAGTGGACCTTCAGCTTCCGCTTGATCTCGTCCGGAACGTCCTCCTCGTAGTCCTTCTTGTTCTCCAGCGGAACGACGATGGTCCGGACCCCAGCGCGGTGCGCAGCAAGCACCTTCTCCTTGATCCCGCCGACCGGCAGCACGTCGCCAGTGAGCGTGATCTCGCCGGTCATGGCGAGCTTCGGCTTCACGCGCCGGTCGGTCAGGAGCGAGACGAGCGCGGTCATCATCGTCACGCCCGCGCTCGGCCCGTCCTTCGGCACGGCGCCGGCAGGGAGGTGGATGTGGATGTCGTGCGTGTCGAAGAAGCCGGGGTCGACCTTGAGCTCTTTGGCGTTCGAACGGATGTAGCTCAGCGCGGCGGTGACCGACTCCTTCATCACGTCCCCGAGCTGGCCGGTGAGCGTGAGCCCCTTCTTTCCAGGCATCAAAGTCGACTCGACGAACAGCACCTCGCCCCCCACAGGGGTCCATGCCAGGCCGATCGCCACGCCGGGCTTGAGGTTCCTTTCCTCGACGGCGTCGTGCGTGAAGCGCGGCGCGCCCAGGACGCCTTCGACGAACTTCTTCGTGACCGTCAGCCTCCTCGTCCTGCCCTCCGCGAAGAGCAGCGTCGCTCGCCGTGCCACGCTTCCGATCTCGCGGTCGAGGTTGCGCACGCCCGCCTCCCGCGTGTAGTGCTGGATCACGTGCATGACCGCCTCTTTGGTGAACTCCAGCTTCGCGTCCGAAAGCCCGTGCTCGCTGATCTGTTTGGGCACCAGGTGCCGCTTAGCGATCTCTAGCTTTTCATGCTCCGTGTAGCCGCCTAGCTCGATGATCTCCATGCGGTCCCGTAGCGGCGGCGGGATCGTGTCGAGCCGGTTCGCGGTGGTGATAAAGAAAGCGTTGGAGAGGTCGAACGGCGCGTCCACGTAGTGGTCGCGGAACGAGTTGTTCTGCTCCGGGTCGAGCACTTCAAGCATAGCGGAGGCCGGGTCGCCACGGAAGTCGCTCCCTAGCTTGTCGATCTCATCGAGCATGAAGACGGGGTTGTTGCTCTCTGCGCGCCGCATGCTCTGCAGGATCTGGCCGGGCAGCGCGCCGATGTAGGTCCTCCGGTGCCCGCGGATCTCCGCCTCGTCGCGGATCCCGCCGAGCGAGAGCCGCACGAACTTTCGCCCCATCGCCCGCGCGATCGAGCGCCCGAGCGAAGTCTTCCCCACCCCGGGCGGCCCGTAGAAGCAAAGGATCGGCTGCCGCACAGGCCCCGACGTCTTCACTTTGCGCACCGCCAGGAACTCGACGATGCGCTGCTTGATCTTCTCCAGTCCGTAATGGTCCTCGTCCAGCACCTTTCGCACTCGCTTGAGGTCCAACTGGTCCTCCGTCGAAACGCTCCACGGCAGCGCGATCACAGTCTCTACGTACGTGCGCGCCACCGAGTACTCCGGCGAGCCAGGGTTGATCCTGCGGAGCCGCTCGAACTCGCGGTTGACCTCCTTGAGCGCCTCCTGGGGCAGCTTCGCCGCATCGATCTTGATCCGCAGCTCGTCCAGGTCCTCGACCCCGCCCTCGTCCTCGCCCAGCTCCTTCTGGATCGCCTTGAGCTGCTCGCGCAGGTAGTAGTCGCGCTGGGACTTGCTCAGCTCGGCGCTGACCTCGCTCTGCACCTTGCTCGTCAGTTCCAGCACGCGCACCTCTTTGCCGAGCACCTCGAGCAGCTTCTTCATGCGAGGCTTGAGCTCCGAGGTCTCGAGCAGCGACTGCTTGTCGGTCACCGCCATCGGCACGTGCGCCGCCACCAGGTCCGACATCACGCCGGGCTCCTGCACGGCGGTCGTCAACGAGCGCAGTTCGTCCGGGAGTATCGGTGAGAGCCGCACGGCCTGGTCGAAGAGCGCCGCGATCGATCGCCTCAGGGCCTCGATCTCCTCAGCCGACTCCGGCGCGACCGGCTGCTCCTCGATCTGTTCGACCCGAGCTCGCAGGTAGGGCCGCTCTTGCAGCTTCTCGACGATCTTGAACCGCGAGATACCCTGCACGATCAGACGCACTTGGTCTGGCGTCTTCATCAGCGTCCGGATGATCACCGCGCACCCGACCTCGTAGATGTCGTCGAACCCCGGCTCGTCCGTCTGTGGGTCGCGCTGCACGACAACCCCGATGATTCGGTCCGGCCCTGTCGCGCTCTCGTCGATCAGCTGCACGCCGGAGGCGCGCCCCACGTTGAGCGGCGCGATCAGCATCGGGTACACGACGGAGTCCCGGAGGGGCAGCACGTTCAGCACCTTCGGTATATCGATGCGCGTGTCTTCCTCGGGCCCGACCTCAAGGGTCGGCCCGCGCGCCTCTTCTGCTAGGGGTTCCGCTTCTTTCAACAGGTCCAGGTCCGGCATTACATCCTTTGGATCGTGATCACTTTTCTCACTGACACGGTCTTGGGCTTCTCGCTGCTCTTCGGGATCGCCAACAGCAGCATCCCCTCTTTAAAGCTCGCTCGCACGTCTTCGACGCTCACCGGCGACTCCGGGAGCGCCACCTCGCGCCAGAACTCCCCGTAGTCGATCTCGAGCTTGTGCGCCACCATCCGCTCGTTCGGGAACACCGCCTCGTCGTGACGCCACCCTTTGATCGTCAGCGCGTGCCGGCCCGCGCTGTAGTGGAGCGCGATCTTGTCCGCGCTCACACCGGCCAGCTCCACCTTGATCACCACCTGGCTCTCGGTCTCCACGACGTCCACGCGGGGGCTCCAGCCCTTCGAGCGCGCGGGCTTCAGCCTTGCGCCTGACATCTCGCCGGCGAGGCGCTCCATCTCCTTGCCCAGCTGGTCGAGCCACTCGTCTTCGTCGCGGTGGGCCACGGGGCTATTCTACTGGGTCGGCAGGCGCCCCAAGGACGCCTGCCGACCCGCTGGGCTCAACGCCCCGCCAGCGCGTCAGCCTCGAACTTGGCGACGTCGTCGTGGAACTTCTTGCGCGACACCTTTTCGATGTACATCATGTGTCCGGCCGGGTAGTAGGCGAACGAGACCTGCTTGCGAGAAGCCTCGTCCAGCCCCATGTGGTTGAACATGAAGATCGTGCCATAGAGCGGACAAGCTAGGTCATAATAACCGCAGCAGTACAGCACGTGGAAGTGCGGGTCGCGCGCGATCAACCGCCGCAGGTCGCTCGCCGTCTCCGAATAGCTCCCCTGCGGCTCGGACCACGGGTACACGTTGCCGGACGAGAGGTACGGCATGTCCGTCTTTACCGCTAGCTCGTTGGCTAGGTAAGAGTTGATCGCCGACGTGAACGGCGGCGTGACCGACTCGTCGCTGGCGTCTCCACTGTACGCCTCGCCGATCCTCGTTTCTTCCTTCGCGACGAGCCGACCGTCGTACCGGCCGATCGTCATCCCCTCCTCGCGCATCAGTTGACGGAAAAAGGCGAACTCCGGGACCTTGAGGTTCGAACCCAGGCAGTACTCCTTGCTCAGGCCGAGGTACTCGGACATCTTCTGTGCAATGTGGTCCTTTTGCGTCGCCGTCAGGCTGTCGCCGCGCTGTAGCGCATCGGCGTACTCGTCGTTGACCCACTTCTCTGCCTCGTCCACGACGCTCTCGACGCTCTTGAACCGAGGCGCGAGCTTCTTGTGGTACCACGCGCACGCCGCCATCGACGGAAAGAAGCTGAGGTAGGTCGAGTCGTTTCCGCGCATACCGTCGAGCGTCATGAAGTTGTTCGTGCCAGAAATGCTGACGAACCCGCACACCCCGATCCCTTCGTCCGCAAGGCTCGCCGAGAGCCCCGAACCGCGGATCCCCCCATAGCTCTCCCCAGCGATGAACACTGGCGAGGTCCATCGGTTGTGCTTTTTCAGCCATTCGCGCACGAAGTTCGTAAAGGCGGCGATGTCGGGCCGCACTCCAAAGAACTTCGAGGCCACACTCTGGCTCGAAAGCCGGCTGTACCCCGTCCCTGGCGCGTCGATGCACACGACGTCCGTGAAGTCCAGCCAAGTGTCGGCGTTGTCGACCGGCGCGTAAGGCGGCGCGGGGAGCGAGCCGTCGTCCGGCATTGGCGCCCGCTTCGGCCCCAAGGCCCCCATGTGCAGCCATAGCGTCGCGCTGCCAGGACCGCCATTGAAGGCGAACGTCACCGGCCGCTTGGCCGGGTCCGCTCCGTCCTTCGTGTAGGCCACGTAGAACATCCGGCACTCCACTTCGCCGTCGCTGTTCCGTAGCGGGATCTGCGCTGCGGTCGCCGTGTAGCTCAGCGGCCCGCTCGGCAGCGTGACCGTGTGCTTCGTCACCGCGTCTGCGATCTCGAAGTACGGGTTAGGGGTCGGTTTCTCCGGCTTGGCGGGGCTTCCACCCTGCGAATAAACGTTACAGAAAACCGCGGCCACCAGCACCGCGGAGAAAAGGGCTCTTTTCATGCCGCAAAGGCTACCAGCGCACAAGCCTCGAAACGAGAAGCGCGGCCGGAAAAACAAAGTGGTGGGCGGTATAGGACTTGAACCTACGACCCCTTCGGTGTGAACGAAGTGCTCTACCGCTGAGCTAACCGCCCGGGTGGCTCAGGTTACCCGAGCGGCCTCCAGTCTCTAGATTGCCGCCCCGATATGGAACTTGGAAGGGTAGGCCATGTCTTCCCACCAGAGAATCGGCGAGCTCCTGCTTGCGAAAGGTCTGATTTCGCAAGAGCAGCTTCAACAGGCCCTGTCCGAGCGGGGGGACACCTACTTCCGCCTCGGCGAGATCGTCGTGGCCAGGGGCTGGGTGACCGAGAACGACGTCGTCGACTGCCTGGCCGAGCAGTACCACATCCCCGTCGTCGATCTGGGCCGCACCTACCCCAAAGAAGAGGCCGTGGAGCTGCTCGGGCTAGGCTATTGCCTGTCCCGCCTCGTCCTGCCCCTGGCAAAGAGGGGGAACCGAGTCCTTTGCGCCGTCTCCGACCCCCTCGACAACGCCTTTTTCCAGGCCCTCGAAGAGGCCCAAGGAGTCGAGGTCGAGCTCGTGCTTGCCTCGCCCTCCGACATCCGGCAGGCTATCCAGAGGCTCGTGGGGAAAACCAAGCCTGCCGTATAGTCGACCCCCTATGAGTTTTGAGCCTGGGGCCGCCGACAATCTTTCCTAGAGCGTTCGCGGCTTCAAGGGTAATTGGGCATGTTTCGAGAGTATCAGCGGTTAGGCGAGATCCTTGTCAAGAAGGGGCTCCTCAACGAGGACAAGCTCCAGCAGGCGCTTCGCTCCCAGGCCTACAACAACTCGCGACTGGGCGAGATCCTCGCCGCGATGGGCTGGCTAAGCGAAGAGGACCTCGCGCGCGCCCTCGCCGAGCAGTACAGCTACACCTACATCGACGCCGACGAGATCCAGCCCAACCAAGAGGCTCTCAAGGTCGTCCCTGGGCGCTGGGCGCTCTCAAAGCTCATCCTTCCCGTCGCCTTCTACGACAACCAGCTCGAGGTCGCCGTCGCCGACCCGATCGACATCGAGAGCACCGACGAGATCAGGATGCGAGCCGGGTGCCCGATCGACTTCGTGATCGCAAAGCCGAGCACGCTGCGCAGCGCGATCATACGCTGCTACACGCTCGATCTCGAGACCGCGCCGATCAAGAAGGCCTCCAAGCACAAGACAAAGATCGACCACCAGGTCGACAAGGCCGCGCTGCTCAACGCGCTCGACCGCTTTATGCGGGGGGCCGCCTGAGGTCAGAACTATGAGAGTCGTTTCAGTCGCAAGCGGCAAGGGCGGGGTCGGAAAGACCTGCATCTCCGTCAATCTCGCGATCGCGCTTGCCAAGCAGGGCAAGAAGGTCGTGCTGTTCGACGCCGACCTCCAGCTCGCCAACATCGACGTGATGATCGGAATCAACTCCGAGTTCAGCCTCCAGCACGTCATCTCCGGCGAGATGTCGCTCAAGGACGTCATGGTCAACGGCCCGTCCGGGGTCTCGATCGTCACCGGCGGCAGCGGCGTCGCACAGCTCATGCACGCCGGCCCAAAGAGGATGGCCACCTTCTTCGCGCAGATCGACGCGCTGGCCGAGAGCTTCGACATCTTGCTCTTCGACTGTGCCGCGGGGCTCGATAACCGCGTCTTCGCCTTCCTCACCCGCTCGGACGAGGCGCTCGTCGTCACCACCCCAGAGCCCACCAGCATCACCGACGCCTACGCCCTCATCAAGGTCCTCAGCAAGCGGGACCCCGAGGCCGTGATCCGCGTGCTCATCAACCGCGTCGCCACCGAGCACGAGGCACGAAACGTCTTTGAGATCATCAAGACCACGGCACAGAACTATCTCGATGTCGACCTTCTCTTCGGAGGCTATGTGCGCCAGGACAGCGCCTTCGTCGAGTCGATGAAGAAGCGCCAGGCCATGATGGTCGCCTATCCGAACTGTCGCGCGGCGTCCGATCTCGAGAACGTCGCCCGCGAGTTCGCGATCCCCGTGCTCAGGCGAAAGAACGTCGCCTAGCGGCTACTGGTTCTTCCACCACAAGGCGCTCGTTGTCGCGAACGGCTTGACCCTCGCCTCGAGCGCTGCCATCTCCTCTTCCGTCATAGGCTTGAACTCGAGCACGGTCTTCAGGTTCTCGTCCGCCTCCTTTTGCGCGCGCAGCCCCAGGTTCAGCGTCGAGATCGGCTTTGAAAGTGAATAGCGCACGAACTCCCGCGCCTCGAATGCGCCGGGCTGCGCCCTCTCGATCCCCTTCACGGACTTCATTCCAACGACCGCGACACCGTGCTCCCGCGCATACGGCACCACCTCGGTCGCAAAGTCGTTGATGTGCTTGTCCAGCGCGCTTACGGGCACCAGGATCGAGACGAACGGATACTCCTTCATGGCCCGCAGGATCACTTCAGGCCGCGTGTGTCCCGTGATGCCGATGTTGCGGACCAGACCGTCCTTCCTGGCGCGCTCCAGCCCCTCCACCGCTCCGCCCTTGCGCAAGACGGCGTCGAGCGTCCCCATGTCGTTCACCGCGTGCACCTGCAACAGGTTGACGTATTCGCACCCAAGCCGCCCTAAGCTCTCCTTCACCTCGCTGTAAGCGCCGTCCGCGGTCCGCTGGAGCGTCTTCGTCGAGATCCAGAGCTTCTCGCGCCTCCCTGCGATCGCCCTGCCGACCGTCGTCTCGCTCCGCGTGCCCATGTAGCTCGGCGCCGTGTCCAGCGTGTTCACACCGCCATCGAACAGGCGCCTCAGGGCGTCCACGGCCTCTTGGGTCTCCGGGATCTCCGCCGTCCCGACCGTGTAGATCGAAGCGTCCCACCCGGTCTTGCCGAACGGCCGTGTCGG
This sequence comes from uncultured Chthonomonadaceae bacterium, assembly GCA_946479035.1. The sequence continues at coordinate 43,701 of CAMLDW010000013.1, forward strand.
CATCTTGCGCTGGCCCAGGAGCCCCATCACGAGGTTCGGAAGGCTGACCGAGCTCGCCACGGCAGCCGACCGCTTCAAAAAGTCCCTGCGGGAGAGGCCCATCAACCCATTCTAGCCGCCCCCTCCCCGCAGGGGCGTATCCTAGGGCAGCGGATGACCGAAAGGTTCGACTACGTCGTCGTCGGCAGCGGGCTGGCCGGCCTCACTTTCGCCCTTCGGGCGTCAGAGTCCGGTCGTGTCTGCGTGCTCACCAAGGCCGAGCTCTACGAGAGCAACACCAACTACGCCCAAGGCGGCATCGCCGCCGCAGTCGGTGAGTCCGATTCCTGGGAGCTCCACGAGCAGGACACCCTCGTCGCCGGCGCCGGGCTCTGCGACACCAAGGCCGTGCGCTTCCTCGTCCAAGAGGCACCTTCCGCGATCCAATGGCTCAGCAGCCTCGGCGCGCGATTCGACCTCGACGAAAAGGAGGCGCTCGACCTCGGTCGCGAAGGCGGGCATAGCCGCAACCGCATCGTCCACTTCGCCGACCGCACAGGGTGGGAGGTCGAACGCGCCGTCACCGAGGCCGTGCGCAAGAACCCCGGCATAGTCGTCCACGAGGGCGCGTTTGCGACCAGCCTGATCCTTGAAAACGGGCGCTGCATCGGCGTCACCGCACAGATCGTGGACTTCGGCCTGCGCACGTTCATCGGCAAGGCCGTCATGCTCGCGACGGGCGGGTGCGGAAAGCTCTACACGCACACCACCAACCCGCGCGTCGCCACCGCCGACGGCATCGGCCTCGCCGCGGACGCCGGCGCAAAGATCGAGAACATGGAGTTCATGCAGTTCCATCCCACCACGCTCTACCACCCTCAGCTCCGTGGGTTCTTGATCACCGAGGCTGTGCGCGGGGCGGGAGGCATCCTGCGAAACCACCTCGGCCGACGCTTCATGTACGACTACGACCCGCGCCTGGAGCTCGCCCCGCGCGACGTCGTCGCCCGTGCGATCGAGTCGGAGATGGCCAAGCTCAACACCTGGTGCGTCTACCTAGACGTCACGCACCTCGACCCCAAGGATCTTCAGCACGAGTTCCCCACGATCTGGGAGCGCTTGCGCGGCCTCGGAATCGAGATCGAAAAGGAGTGGATCCCTGTCGTGCCCGCGCAGCACTACTCGTGCGGCGGCGTCGCAACGGACCTGCACGGCCGTTCCAGCGTCCCTGGCCTCTATGCCAGCGGCGAGGTCTCTTGCACAGGGGTGCACGGCGCGAACCGCCTGGCCAGCAACAGCCTCCTTGAGGCGATGGTCTTTAGCATGTCCGCTGCGAGCGCCGTCAAGGCCGAGCCGACGCCGCCCCAGAGCTTCCACGAATCCGCGCAGCCTAGGTGCATCGTGGAGAACGAGGCCGTGAGGATCCGGCACGAGGCCCAGCGATGCATGTCGCAGTTCGCGAGCGTCTTCCGCACGACGAAAGGGCTGACCGAGGCCAAGCAGACCTTGGACCGTCTGCAGTCCCAGTACGACCAGGCCCCGGAAGCGCCGTTCGCCGCCTATTCGCTCGAAACGCGCAACATCCTCGTCGCTGCGCGGCTCGTCGTCGCTGGCGCGCTGGGGCGCAAGCAGAACGTGGGCCTGCACTTCAACGCGGACCTCCCCGCCGTCAGCCCTCCGAGTAACGGGGAGGCGCGACCAGCGGGGGCAGCGGGTTCGACCACCCGGGCGACCTGAGCAGCACCACGCACTCTCCCGCGGCGTTCGGCTCATAGTCGATCACCAGCCGCCCCAGCGCCTGCTTCGCCACCAGCGACTTGATGTTCGAGACCGCTATCGCCGAAACCGGCCGCGCGATCTCGAATGCCATCTGCCCAGGCCGCGGATCGAGCGCCTTGAAGCGCAGGGTTACGCCGTCCGGCGTCGCTTCCGCCGTGACCGCTTCATCGGAAACGATCCGTACCTCGCTCATCAGAGAGTCGACGTAGAGCCCCCTCGCACCGCCAAAGAGGCTCGTGCGCAGGTTGTAGAGCGGCTCGATCAGGTCCTTGCGGACGGGCGGGAAAAACCGCCTCTCGCGGAAGAGCACGAGCGCCCTTTCCGAGGCGAGCCCGGCCTGAAGCATCGCCGCCTCGAGCCTTTTCGACGGGTCCTGGCAGAACGCCCCCGTGACCGCAGTCAGCGCAGATGCGCGCCTCGAAACGGCCTGGTCGTCGCACCAGAGCAGCCATGTGTACCAGTCGCGCTTCCACAGGACCTTTCCAAGCATCTCGTTCCCTTCTGAGAGCCGTCCCGTCGCGGCCAGCCGGCACTGGGTGACCAGCGCGTGCGCCGCGGCCAGGTCCATCGAGCCCCCGGTGAGCAGGTAAGGGAGCTTCTCTTGGGTGAACGGCTCGACCGCCGAAGCGCCGTGGGCGAGGAACTCCTCGAGCACGGTGTCGCTGGTGTCCTTGATCAGCGCGTCCCGGCAGCCGAGCATGCTGGAAAGCGCCAAGTCGCAAAGGCTCGGCACGTCGAAGGGCGACGCGGAGGCGATCATGTCTGTCAGCGCCGGCCCCAGCCCCAGTGGCCGGCCCACCGGCACCCGCACGATTGGGAAACGGATCACCAGCTTCGCCTCGGTCGTGTACTCGACCGGCCCGTCGGTCAGGTCCGCCTCCGTGTTCCTGATCCCTGACTTCACTTCGATCGGGTACCCGCCGATCCGCGCCATCACGGCCGCCACAGGCACGAGCGCTCCGGCCCGGTCGAACGTCCACACCGCCGTGACCGCGCTCTCCTCCGGCCTCACCTCGAAGTCGATGAGCGTCGGCGTGGGAGAGACCCAGAACGCCTCGTTCTTGACCACCTCCTGCACGATCTGGCCGAGCGACGCCGCGTCCGTCCCTGCGCGCGAGCGGTTGCCCAGCGGCAGGCAAACCCGCACCCACCCGCTGAACGGCTCCTTCGTCTGCACGGTCCAAGCGCCGGACGTTCCCGTCACCTCCGTCTGCACCTGAGCGCCGAGGAACGCGAGCAGCAGAGGCGGCTGCTTGTCCAAGAAGGAGACGAGGATCCACGGCGAGCGGGGCGCAGGCACGTTTGGCCCCACGCTCCCCTCCTTCCAGCTCAAGAACGGGCTTTGTAGCGCCGTGCAGCGCAAGGAGAGCCCTTTCGGGAAGTAGAGCTCGAACCCAGGGCTGCGCAAGTTGACGCGAACCTTCGAGGGCATCCCCTCGACCTCTGGCCCGACGTAAAGCGCCGCGCGGTCGCTGATCTCTGTGGCCTTGAACCCCTTCAGCTCCGAAGCGAACCGCAGCGTGTCCGCGCCTTCGCTACTGCTGCGGAACCCCTCCGCCGACAGACGAAACCCCGGCACGGCGGGAAACGACGCATAGCTGAACCGCCCGAACGACTGGGCGAGCCCCGTCCCCGCGAGTAGCGCCGCGAGGAGGCTAGTTGAAAGTCGTCCCAAGGATCTCGAACCCTAGTCGCTGCCTTCGCTGGGAGTAGCTCAGTCCGACTTCGCGGAAACCGATCCTATACGCCACGATCATGGTCTGGTCGAGGAACGAGTCGCCTAGGTACGAGTCCAGGTAGTAGCCGTAGTTGAGCCGCCACAGGGAGCTGGCCTTGAAGTTCAGCGAAGCGCTCGCGTTGAAGCGCTGGATGTCCATGCTCTTGCTGGCAAACCCGTTGAGCGACCACGAGCCTTTGTTGAAGAAGGCCTCCGCGCTGACCCGGTGGTGGCCGAGGGCCGTGTCCGTGAGCCCGTCCAGCACATAGTCGTAGTTGGTCTGCAGGTAGAGCCCGTTCGCAAAGCTCGTCGTCAGCGACATCGTCGCCTGGTGCGTGAACTGCTCGTTCAGGTTCGAACCCGTGTACCGTCCGACGACGTAGCTCAGGTTGACCGACTCGCCTGGGCCAAGCCGTAGCAGGTCGCTGACGAAGCGCGCCCGCAGGCCCACCCGCTCTTGCGAGAGCTGCGAGCCGGGCGCCGAGAACTGCGTCTGCGAGGCGTTCACGCCCAAGAAGAGCCGCGCGGGCAGGTCGCCCAGCCGGATCGGGTTCTTCTCCATCACGAACGAATACTGGTTGTTGTGGAACCGGTTGCCGTAGATGCTCTGGCCGTGCGAGGCGTTCAGGTTCGTGTTCAACCCGGCAAAGGAGGTCGAGTAGTTCATGTTCGCGAACATGCTCTTGTGCGCCGGGAGGTCCAGGAGCGCCGCGAACGACGACGTACGGCTCGGCCGCCAGAACTGCCGCAGGCTCACACCCCAGTCGTTTCGGGCTAGGCCCCGCACAGCGAGCCCTCCGTCCATCCCCGCGCCGCGGTTCCAGTTGTACTCGTAGTTCAGGTACATGCCGCCGGTCGCGCCGATGCCCGAGCCTAGCTGGTTGCCGTACTGCAACCGCAGGAGGCTCGTCTGCCCTGGGCGCAGGTCGAGGTAGTAAGGGTAGTTCAGGTTGAAGTCGTTGTTCGAGACCTGCACGTACTGCTCGGTCACGATCGGCGACTGCGGGTTCGTGCTCGCACGGAACAGCGGCACCTTCATGATCGAGCGTCCGTCCACAGTCACGTTGGCCCGCTGGAAGTCCACCTGCCGGCTCGGGTAGGCGATCGCCTTCCGCGCCTCGATGATCGTGATCGCGTTCGAGATGTCGATGAAGCTAAGCTGCCCTGGCACGATCGGCGCCTCGCTGGGGGTCAGCCCGGTCGACGAGATCTCGACGGTCCCTAACTTCTCGCGCACGGCCTTTTCTGGCACGGCCAAGTACCAGCTCCATTCGTACTTGTAGTAGTCCTGACTGTACACCGCCGTGCCCAGCCCTTTGCGCTGGTTGAGCCGCATATAGAGCTCCGAGAGCTCGTAGCTCTGGTCCCCCATGGTCAGCTTTGCGTTCTTGGCGCGCACCTCGTAGTTCGGGACAGTGAGCTGCAGGTCGTCCGCCTCGATCACGATGTCGCGGTACCGCAGGTGCACCCCCCTGCCGGGGCTGCTCGCCTCGAGGATCTTGTCCTGAAGGCTGTACGCCATGTCGTGCTGCGCCACGACCTCGATGTAGTCGTTCGCGCTCGAGAGCAGGGACCGGTCTGCAACGAACATCACGTCCAGCGTCGCCGTGGCCCCAAAGCTCAGCACTGACGCCCTCACCTTGGCCGCGCCCGCCACGCTGCCGGCCCCTAGGACCGCGCTCGCAAGGCCGTTCTGCGTCCGCACAGGGCTCTCGCGGAACGTGCCGAGAGTCGTGGTGAAAAGCACCTCAGTACCGTCGGCGACGAAGTTGCCGGAGTTGTCGCGCACCTCCGCCGTCACCGTGATCGTCGAGCGCCCGTCAGCCACGGTCGCGCCCGGGAACGCAGTCAGGTTGATCGATCCGGTCAGGGGAGCGGCAGAGCTGGCACGAGAAAGAGCAAACAGCGCGACCAGCGACGCCGACCGCGCAATCCTCCCCATCGCCGCTCTTGCCTGAATGCTGTTCACACTAGGTCGCCCCGTCGTGAGGAGGGCCGGGCCAGGACTTGCGCCTGGCCCGGCCGCCCATCGCTCTGCTATCGGACCACGTTGATCGGAACGATCTTCCGCACGCGCTCGCCGTTCGGAGTCTCCGCAAGGATCTCCACTCGGTAGACGCCCGGTGCGACCGCCCTGTTCGCGCTGTCGCGAAGGTTCCAGTTCACCTGGTTCTGTCCGGCGCTGTCCGCCCGCCCGCGGGTCACGGCGTACACTTCCTTGCCTGCGCCCGAAAGGATCCGGACGGAGACCAGGGCGTCGGCCGAGAGCGCGTAACTGACCGTCATGATCTGGTCGATGCCGCGGCCAGGCGAACTGACCTCGACGTTGCCGATCACGGGCCTTGATGCGCCGCCCTGCTCAAGCGAGATCACGAGCTCGCGCGTGCCTGCTTGGCTCGCGAAGTACGTATAGCCAGAAACGGACCGCAGGTCGCGCACTTCGCCTGTCGCCAGGTCGGTGAGCTTGGCCCGCACGTTGCGCGGGATCGAAGGCAGGTTGGGCCACGTGACCGTCACGTCGCCAGCCTGCGAGTTGTTCACGTGGACGTGGAACTCGGTCTTCGTCTTCTTGTCGGTCATCGCTTGCGCGAGCCGGGTCGGCTGGCCGTTCATCGTGCCCTCGATCACCATCTCCACAGCCATCGAAGGTGCCTGCGGCGGCTTGGGCAGCGTCAGCTTGGCGATCTTGCCGGAGTCCGCGACGTAGCCGAGGTAGTTGGACACGTCAGAGCCGTCGCTCGTGCGCGCTGCGAGCTGCAGGCGCCATTTCCGCTCGGTCTGCGTCCAGTCGTCGTCGGGATCCACCGCCCTGCCGGAGTTCGACAGGCCAGGAATATAGACCGGCGGCCACGACAGGTGGATGTCGTTGAACGTGTTAACGAAGATCCAATAGCCTTTGTGAGGCTCCAACTTTGAAGATTGGCTAGTCGTGAATCTGTACGATCCAGGCCCGTCGCCGCTCGTTCCGCGGTCCCACGTCGCCAAAGCGGAGCTCACGAACCCAAGGCTCACCATTTCTGACCATGTGAACGAGTTTTGCGGGGCATCGTCCACCACCGCGACCAGCTCGCTCAGAGGCACCCCGTAGTTGTAAACGTTGCCGATCATGTTCCAGCCGTGATGGATGGTGTAGATGAGTCCGCCGTTCGGAGTGTCGCCCGGAATCGAAGCGTTCTGCAGGTCGATGAACCCTTGGTCGGCTGTCGGCACGATCCAAACGCTCTCGCCGCGGTTTGCGGTTGAAGCCGGGATGTATGCCGACTGGCCCGGATCCCACTTGTAGGCGTGGAAGTCCACGTCCTGCTGCAGGCCGAGCACCGCGCCAAGCGAGTTGTCCGGGAACTCGTACGGGAACGTCACCTGCTGTGCGTTCGCCGCGATGCGAATGCGCGGAGTCGCGGCGACGCGGATACTGGTTTGAATCACCTTCTGCCCACCGACCGATGCGACGTACGTCACAGTGATCGGCAGGTCGCCAAACGTTGTTCCGTCGGACTGGACCTGCCAGTCCACGAACCGCACTGCGTTCGGGCCGACGCTGTTGACCGACTTCTCAGTGGTCTCTCCCGGCATGAGCGAGAGCCCAGTAGGAAGCGTCAGGATGAACCGGACCTGAGGGATCGTTATGTCCCTGTCGATGCGCGCAAACTGGTTGTCCACGTACGCGCGGATCGTCATCGGGTTCGGGCTCAGGTTGTCTTGCCCCGTCGGGTCGTAGTTGACCAGCTTCGGCGCGTCCACGACCGCGGCGTACGGGTCGTTGTAGTTGCTGACGCCCCAGTTGCTCTTCAGCACCTGGATGATGCGCCGCTTCTGGCCCGCGCCAACGACCGCCACCGAGTACTGCTGGACGACTGCGTGCTCAAGCACAGACACGTCGGCCTCTTCTACGGTGCCGGTATTGTCCCCGAACACGTTCATTCGGACGTTGTTCTGGTACGAGGTGAAGAAGAAATCACCGATCCTGATCGCATCGGCGGCCGTCGCGCCCGCGAAAACGTTCTTCACCGGGTCGTACGAAATCTTTGACATTGACGCGTCAGGAGTGTTCGTCAAGTGCAGTCCGTAGTTCTCCGTCTGGCCGAACAAGTACTCGACCCATGCGGGGAACCGGTTGCTCGTCTTCAAGTAGTGGCGGTCCGTCCTGACAGGTCGCGTCGTCGGAGTGACGAAGAAGCCCGTCCAAGGCACGAACGTGTCCGGGATGAACTTGGTCGCAGCGAAGTTGAACGCCTGCAGCGCGAAGGACGCGTCGGCGCCGGACTGCGAGTCGACAGCTCCGTTAGTGTGCTGCGCGCCCCAGATGGCGAAGAGGAGACCGAGGGGCCGGGGGGCGGCGCCAAGGTTCTGGATGTCCCACCAGAGGATCGCCGCGTCGCCGATGTTGCGCACAGTCAGGCGGACGTCCACGTCCGCGTCCTGCCACTCGCCAACCATGTACCGCTTCGAGACTCCCACGAACGCGAAGTTCAGGCCGCCGTCGCCGAACAGCGCTCCTCCGCCAGGTTCGTTCGTGTCCTTGGTGATCCAACCGTAGCAGAAGTCGCCCACAGGGTCGGTAGGTGCGCCCATCGAGAGCGCAAGGTCGTCGTCGAAGCTGCTCTGGACAGAGCCAGTGCCGCCCATGAAGAACGACAGCCGGCCCGCTGCGTCGAGCACCGTGCCGGGATAAAGAGGCAAACACAGGCCGGTCGCTGCGCTGCCCCATGTCGAAGTGCCGCTCACGCCCATCGTCGCGCCGAAGAGTTCGTTCGCAATACCGTTGATGCCATAGTCGGGCGAGTACTGCGGCACTGGCGGCGTCGCGCTCATGTCCCAACACTCTGTAGACCAGCCTTGCGCTCGAGCCACTGGCGCGACAGCGAGCCCCACGAGCCCGCACAATACGATGTTTCTGACCTTCATGTTCTTCGTTTCCTAGGTTCGCCCAGGCCCGCCGCTTACTCTTGCTGCGGGCCTGGGTCTCGTCTGTCCATTCGCTCGGATTAGCCTAACTGGTCTTTGGGGCTCTCAGAGCCCGCCGCCCGGGCCAGGCCCCGGCGGGATGCCGGTACGCTTGAACCGACGCACCGCGCTATAGATATAGCGCTGCCTGTTCGCGTCCATCTTCGGGCCGGGGCTGTCCGCAGGATTGCGGGCGCCCACACGCCAGAACACGTCCACTGAGCCGGGGAAATACGACGATGTATCGATCGTCGGGGAGCTGACCGTCGAGCCGCCCGGCTCCGTCAGCTCGATGAACTCCGTCAGGGTCACAGTCTGGTTCCCGGTAGGGAACGCAGGGCTCGTCGACAGCTGGATCACATAGAACAGCTGCACCGAGACCACCGGCCCCCGCACCGAGGAGAACTGGAACGTGATCGGAGTCGTCACGACCTGGTCCGGGTCCGGAGCGCGCAGCTCTGGACGGACGAGGGGCGTCGCTATGCCGCTCGCGTTCACGCGCTTCGATAGGAAGTAGCACCACTCGTTCGTCTGGCCGGTCGTACCGCCTGTGGTGCCGCCTGTCGCCGTGCCGCCGGTCGTCGTGCCGCCGGTCGTCAACCCCGTCGTGCCGCCCGTCGTCGTGCCGCCCGTCGCGGTGCCGCCCGTCGCGGTGCCGCCCGTCGTGCCGGTCCCGCCCGTGCTCGAGCCGGGAAGGCTGAGGCCGCTCACGCGGTACACGACTTCCACCGAGTACTGGTATGGCGTGCCTGCGATCATCGCGTTTACCGCGGGGTCGCCTGCGTCGGGCAGGTCGTTGCACTGCGTGTTCGTGTCCACGCCCGTAAAGTCGTACCACGGGTTCGCGCCCGTCGGCGCGTTCGTGCCTACTGTGTCGTCGATGACGTTGCCCTGGGTCCCGTCGGCCACCGCGACCGGCGAGAGCGAGCCGTCGTTGCGCCAGACCTGCCAGCGGAACGGCCCTTCTTGGTTGCCGCGAAGGAACGGGTCGCGGGTCCAGCTGATCATCACGCCCGCCTGGTCGCTGGCCGTCATCACGGCCTCAGCCTTCACCTTGGCGAGGGTCTCGTTGCTGCCGCGCCCTTGACCGAGCAGGAAGGCCAGCGCCAGTACGACCAGCAAGAGCGACACCAGCCCGCTATTGCTGCCGCTGCGAACGCCCCGGCTCGTCCGGGCTGTGCCGTTCGGCAGGATCTCCAGCATCGTCTTGTCAGGCGAGTACAGCGAGCGCACCTTGTCGCCCGGCTGAACGCCCTTGATCAGGCTCCCGAAGTTGATGAACGCAGAGTCCGGGTCCACCGTCGAGACCGTCGCGTTGCCGACCTGGTCGTGGCCTCGGACGATGATCACAGGCATCCCGGGACGGAAGCCCGAGCGTGCGCCACGGTTGATCAGCGCCTGGTCCTTCAGCGTGTTCAGCACTGTCGCCGAAGGCAGCTGCCGGTTCTGCATGTCCCGGACCGCGTCGAACGCCATCGCGTTGATTGCGTCGCCGTACATCGTATTGTTCGCGACCTCGCCCGTGCGTACGCCGGACGAACCGATCGTCTGCGCGCCGTTGATCGTCAGGCCGCTCGCCACGTCGCGCATCTCCATCGCTACGAGGATCCGAGCCTGCCGACCGTTGCCCACCGAGTCGACGTGCGCGTCGCGCACCTCGCCCGTCACGATCGTGTCCACGTTCAGGTTCTGGCCCAGACGGATCAGGGACGCCCTGTCCTTGGGTGCGGTCTGCCAGCCCAGCTCGTCGATCGTCCGCTTGATCGTCTCGTTCGGTACGATGTCCGCCGTGCCGAGCTTCGCGAGCTCCTTGCGGACGGCCTCCGCCGCCATCGGTCCGAGCGCAGCGTTGTCGACG
>CAMLDW010000014.1 GCA_946479035.1 uncultured Chthonomonadaceae bacterium
ATGGCCGAACTGAAGCTCTTGCTCGAACACACGCACGACCCCGCGTACCAGACGCTCGCGGGATACAAGGCAAAGGGCGGGTACCGGGGCCTCGAAAAGGCGCTCGGCATGGAGCGCCAGGGCGTCGTGGACCAAGTGAAGGCGAGCGGGCTGCGCGGGCGCGGCGGCGCGGGCTTCCCCACTTGGATCAAGTGGAACGGACTGCCCAAGGACAAGGCCAAGCCCCACTACGTGCTGTGCAACGCCGACGAGGGCGAGCCGGGCACGTTCAAGGACAAGGAGCTGATGGAGCGCACACCGTTCCTACTGATCGAGGGAATGACGATCGCTGGCTTCGCCACCCAGTCCAACATCGGCTACCTTTATATCCGCGGCGAGTTCATGGACGCCGCGCGCGCTTGCCGCAAGGCGATCGACGAGGCGTACGCCGCCGGGCTGCTCGGCAAGAACATCCTGGGCAAGGGCTTCGACTTCGACATCTACATCCACATGGGCGCGGGGAGCTACGAGTGCGGCGAGGAGTCGGCGCTGATGAGCAGCCTGATGGGCGAGCGCGGGATGCCGCGCCTCAAGTTCCCCCACGCGCCGCTCCCGACGATCGCCGGGCTCTGGGACAGGCCGACGCTGATCAACAACGTCGAGACGTTCTGCTGCGCGCCGCTCATCCTGGACCGCGGCGGCGAGTGGTACGCGACGATGGGCGCCTCGACCAAGAACTCCCGCGGCACGAAAGTCTTTTCCGTCAGCGGGCACGTGAACAAGCCGGGCAACTTCGAGATCGAGTTCGGCACGCCGCTCATGGAGCTTTTGCGGCTGGCGGGCGGGATGAAGGGCGGTGAGCTTAAGGCCTGCGTCCCCGGCGGGGCGAGCGTGCCGATGATCGGCAAGGCCCTGAGCGAGAAGGCGGTGATCGGCTACGAGGAGATGGGCGAGGTCGGCTCGATGGTCGGCAGCGGTGGTTGCATCTTCCTGAACGACCAGGCGTGCATAGTCTCGTTCATCTGGCGGACCGCAAAGTTCTACTCGGTGGAGTCGTGCGGCAAGTGCACGCCCTGCCGCGAGGGTACGCGCTGGATGGAGCAGATCCTGGAGCGCATCGTGCGCGGGCATGGCCAGCCGGGCGACAAGGAGCTGTTGCTCGAGGTCTGCAGCCTGATCGACGGGCGTTCGTTCTGCGGGCTTGGGGACGCGGCGGCGTGGCCAGTCGTGGGCGCGATCAAAGCGTTCCCGGAGGAGTTCGACTACTTCATCGCGCACGGGCACAGCATGGTGGAGTCTTCCCTCATGCACGACGTCAACCCTGGTTGGATCGTCTCGGGTCAGTCCGCGTCGGTGTAGGCGACGCCGATCCCACTGCCGGGGAACCAAAAGCCGCCGGTGTCCTCGCGGAAGAAGAGGAAGCTGCGACCGGTCCGGTGCGCGAAATCGAGGAGCTTGTCGGTCGCGTGCGCGTTGTCGCCGAGCAGGACGGCCCCTGGCGCCAGCTTCTGTTCGACCGTGTCGTATTCCCTTGCTTCGTACTCCGCGCTGTGGTCGCTGTCGTTGATGAACAGGTCGATCGGAACCTTCAGAGCTTTGAGCGACTCGATCGAGTCGCCGTAGAGCACTTCGCCGGCGTCCTTGTAGGGGCCGCTCAGCAGGTAGCCCGCCCGTGGGTCGATGTCCGTGCCGTAGTAGCGGCCCGGAAAGCCCTCGTCGCGGTTGCGCAAGATCGCCGCAGCCAGGACGCACGCGCCGAGACCCTTGTCGACCCCGGTCTCCACGACGACCCTCGGCCTGAGTGCCCTGACGAACGCGTACCAACCGGCGCGCCGCCCGAAGCGCGCGACCGGGTCGGACTTGAACCCCTCGCCACACTCGCGCGTGCGACGTACGACGTGTTCGGCAAGGTCCTTGTCATCACGAAGCTCGCGGACGTAGCCGCTGATCTCGTCGGACGATCTCCCTGTCGCCACGGCGACGAACTCGACGAGGTGCGCGATGTTCCGGTCAGTCAGCTCATAGGTGAAGTTGGTGGTCTCGCGCGAAGCGAACAGCCAGGACGTCGCGGACGCGAAGCTCCGCCAGACGTACCGGACGGGCAGTCGCAATCGGAACAAGACCCCAGCGGCACGACCGAGAACGGGAACGCGAGCGACGGCACGCTTCATGGAACCTGGGCCGCGTCCATTATGGCCGAGGGCCATGGTGTAAGATCGTTTTGCGCGCGGCCGTAGCTCAGCGGATAGAGCGCTTGCCTCCGAAGCAAGAGGCCGCGGGTTCGAGTCCCACCGGCCGCGCCATCCCACACTATGGGGAGCCACGATTCGATCCAGTTCGTCAAGCACGGCCACGGGTTTGAGCTGAGCGGCGACCAAGTGGGCGCGCTCGAGTCGATCCCTGACCTCGCGACCTACGGGCGCTGCATCTTTGTAACCGGCCGAGCGGGCACCGGCAAGTCCACTGTTCTGCGGCGGTTCGTGGAATCGACTCCGCTCAAGACGGTCGTGCTCGCACCGACAGGGCTCGCCGCTGTGCAGGTCGGCGGGCAGACGATCCATAGCTTCTTCAACTTTCCGCTCGGGCCCTTGCAGAGCGGCTCAAGAGAGATTCCGCTCTTCAAAAAGGGGCAAGCCAAGCGGCGGCTGATCCAGGCGCTCGACTGCGTGGTGATCGACGAGGTCTCGATGGTGAGAGCGGACGTGATGGACGCGATCGACTTTTCACTGCGCCAAAACCGTGAGCGCGAGCAAGAGCCTTTTGGAGGGGTGACGGTGCTGTGCTTTGGGGACCTCATGCAGCTCGAGCCAGTCGTGCAGTCAGGGGCGGACGAGGAGATGATGGCCGACAGGTACGAGAGCCCGTTCTTCTTTGATTCGCAGGTCGTGCGCCAGACCTCGCTCGACGTCTACGAGCTGACTACCGTCCACCGCCAGCGCGACGACGAGGAGTTCCTCTGGGCGCTGAACAGGTTGCGCGAAGGGCAGACGGACGAACTGACGGTGTTCAACGCGCGCGTCGGTGCCGACTTGGGCACGGAAGGGGTGGTGACGCTGACGGCGACGAACGCGCGGGCTGGCTCGATCAACCTCCAGAGGCTTTCCAGGCTGCCTGGGAGGCCGGCGATCTACAAGGCTGTGCTCCAGGGCACTTTCGGGCGGGAGACCCCTACGGAGGAGGTCCTGGCGCTCAAGCCGGGGGCCCAGGTGATGTTCGTCAAGAACGGCCGGGAGTGGGTCAACGGCTCGCTCGGGGAAGTCTCGGAGACGGAGGCCGAGCGAGTGCGGGTCAGGCTGTTCGAGGGGGGCGAGCACTGGGTGGAGCCCGAGACCTGGGAAAAGAAGCGGTACTCATGGGACCGCTATGCCAGCAAGATCACCAGCGAACCGGTCGGGAGCTTCACCCAGATCCCGCTTCGGCTGGCCTGGGCGCTCACTGTGCACAAGTCTCAGGGGCTAACCTTGGACAAAGTGCGGCTCGACCTGGATAGGCCGGCCTTTAGCCACGGACAGGCCTATGTTGCTCTGTCCCGGTGCCGGACGCTCGCTGGACTGAGCCTGGTGAGGCCCTTGGAGCCCAGGGACGTGATTGTAGAAGAGAGGGCCCTAAGCTTTGCACGACTGGCGCGGCCCGTCGCTCTGCCTTAGTGATTCTCCGAACGGGCAGCCTCTTCAAGCCGCCAGTCTCAAATGCACGGAGCGCGGCCGCCGAAAGGGGGCCGCGCTCTTTCTTTTGAGTCGGTTTTCCGCTACGGCATCGGATGGTTCGGACAGGTGACCGTGGTCAGGCCGTCACCGAGAACATAGACGCCATGTGTCGGGCATTCGGGGGTTACCCGCAGGTACGTGGGAACGAGGTCCGCCATGGTCGGTGTATTGGTCCCGGGGACGCCGTTGTCCATCATCCACATGTGCTTGGCAGCTTCCAGCTTCTGCTGGTTCTCCCAGCACGCCTTTTGCTGTGTGAGCTCGCGCGACTTTAGGAACTGGGGCACAGCGATGGACAGGAGCAGGCCGATGATCAAGATCACGATCATGATCTCGACGAGCGTAAAGGCCCTGTTGCGCATCTTGGTGGCTCCACCCAAGTTGTTCCACGCAGGTGTGGCGGCCTCCCCATCCAGCCCCTAGTGATTCGACCGGGATTGATTACGGGGAATGGACGCTTTGGGCCGTGCGCCCGTCGAGCCCGTTGAGCGTGTACTGGCCACCGTGCGGGCAGTGTGGCGGTTCGGCGATGTACCCGGATACTTGTTCGCGAGAGTTGACCTCGTCGGGGCAACGCTTGCGCTGGTCCATCGGCCAGAGGGCCAGGAGGGATCCTCCTGGCCCAACTATCTGGCTAGCCCTGCCTTTCGGCCAGTTCGATGAAGTCGGCCAGGGACATGGCACCTAGGTCGCCGTCCTCCCTGCTCCTGGCCCCGACCGTCGAGGCTTCGACGTCCTTGTCCCCCACGATCAGCATGAAAGGCACCTTCATACGCTGGTTTTCGCGGATCTTCTTGCCGAGGGTCTCTCGACGGTCGTCGACCTCTACTCGGAACGGCGTGGCCGGCGCGGCCGTCACCGGGGCGAAGGCGGTCATCTCGCCCGTGAGCTTTGCGTCCTTGTCCGAGAAGCCGCGCAGAGACGTGGCGATCGCCTCGGCGTAGTCGTTGTGCCGGTCCGCGATCGGCAGGACGGCGACCTGGACCGGTGCCATCCAGAACGGGAACGCCCCAGCGTAGTGCTCGGTCAGGAACCCGATCATGCGCTCGAGCGAGCCGAAGGGGGCGCGGTGGATCATGATTGGCCGGTGTGGCTTGCCGTCCTCTCCGATGTACTCGAGGTCGAACCGCTCAGGCAAGTTGTAGTCCACCTGCACCGTGCCCATCTGCCAGGCACGGCCCAGGGCGTCTTTGACGATCACGTCCAGCTTGGGGCCGTAGAACGCGGCGTCACCGACCGAAACGTCGTAGGCGAGCCCCATCTCGTCGCACGCCTTCGCGATGGCGGTCTCCGCCAGCCGCCAGTTGTCGGGGTGGCCGACGTACTTTTCCGACTTCGGGTCGCGCGTGCCCAGGCGGAACCGCAACTCGTTCAGCCCGAGCTTGTTGCGCGTCACTTGGATGAGTTCAACGACGCCCTTGAACTCCTCGAGAAGCTGGTCTTCGCGCACGAAGAGGTGGGCGTCGTCCTGGGTCAGGCCGCGGACCCTGAGCATCCCTGCGAGCTCACCGCTTTGTTCGTACCTGTAGACAGTCCCAAACTCGGCGTACCTGATCGGCAAGTCGCGATAGCTGCGAAGAGCCGACTGGTAGATCTCGATGTGGAACGGGCAGTTCATCGGCTTGAGGATGTGGGTCTCCTTCTCCTCGTCCTCCATGAACGGGAACATCTTGTCCTTGTAGGCGATGATGTGCCCGGACTTCTCGTACAGCTTGGAGTTACCGATGTGGGGAGTCACGACGGGCGAGTAGCCGCGCTTGACCTGTTCCGACTTCATGAAGTCCACCAGCACCTCGCGCAGAACGGCGCCTTTGGGCAGCCAAAGGGCGAGTCCCTGGCCGACGACCGGCGAAAACATGAACAGCCCTAGCTCGCGGCCAAGGATCCTGTGGTCTCGCTTCTTGGCTTCCTCGAGCATGAGCAGGTAGTGCTCGAGCTCGTCTTTGCTCTCGAACGCTGTGCCGTAGATCCGCGTCAGTTGCTTGTTCTTGACGTCGCCGCGCCAGTACGCGCCAGCGATCGTCATCAGCTTGAAGTTCTTGATCGGCGCTGTGCTGGCGATGTGGGGCCCGCGGCACAGGTCGATAAAGACGTGCTCCTTGCCCTGCTTGTCGGTCGCGCGCTGCTCGTAGAAGGAGACCACGTCGCCGTCTGGGATCGCGTCCAGCAGCTCGAGCTTGTAGAGAGCGACCGCCTCGCCCTGGCCGAGAGTGCACTCGCGAAGGACGATCTCCCTGGCGTCGCGGCGGTCTTTGGCGACCCGCCTGTTGATCGGCATGTCGAGCTTTGCGAGCTCCCTCATGCGTTGTTCGATCTTGGGCAGGTCCTCCTCCTTGATCGGGATCTGAAACTCGATGTCGTAGTAGAAGCCGTTCTCGATGGGGGGCCCGATGGCGAGCTTGGCGCCCGGGAAGAGCTCGGTCACGGCCTGGGCCATGAGGTGGGCTGCCGAATGGCGGAGGCGGTACAGGCCAGACTGCTCGTAGGCCTGTTGTTCGGGGGCTAAGGCGCTCATAATTTGAACCCTCCCAGACGATGGGAACGAATTTTCGAAGTCCAGTATATTGGACTGAAACATTGAGACGGGAATTAAGGTCTAAAAGAACCGTGAGACGACTGTTGGCTCTAACCTGCCTGGCCGCACCTGGTCTTGCCTTCGGGCAAGACCTCCCGACGGCCCGGATCATGATGGACGGTGCCATGGCCGAGCTGGCCACTCACAACCAACTCACCCTCGTCCTGAACGGGACCGAGACGGACGGCCAGAACCAGCACGCGCTCTACGCAAGCGTGGCGGTCAGTTTCATGTCGCTCAACGGGCGGATCGTGCCACGCATGGAAGTGCTCTCCTTCAGGGACAACCTGCTCTTGAGCAGGTCTGCAGCCGACGGAGAGCGTTTTTGGAACTACAGCCTGAGCGACAAGGCGTACACAAGCACCGACTACGCGACGGCGTCTTACGTGGGCAAGGAGCGCGACCGCCTGTTCCAGAACATGCTACTGCGGTCCAAGTCCGACCAGACCTTTTTGGCCAAGCTCCTGAAGGAGACGTTTACTTCCAGCGTCAACTCGCGCACGTCTTGGCTGCCATGGCGGCCGAACGCGGCCGTTCAGGTCTCGGGGACCGACATCTTTTGCAACTCGACGGTTCCTAACGCGAGCCAACTCACCTACAACTTGCAGGCGGACCAGGGCTTTGGCTTCTTGATGCTCGGGGCGCAGTACTTCGAGCAGTCCACGATCTCTGGGCGGACGCGCACGACCCAATGGACGCTTTCGATCCTGCGCGACCAGATACCGCAAGGCACATCGTTTGTTTTCGTACCGCCGGCAGGCTCGCACGCAATTGCAGTTGACGAATCCCGCGGCGGGCTCTAGGCCTTTCCCTGTTCTGATTCGGCGGGCTACACTCTGAGCTTCCGAAACGGAACGTCGCCGTGCCCGCCTTGCCTCAAGCCGAAGAGCGGCCTCTGGCTCCGCCCGAGAGTTCGCTGCAGACCGTCTGGAAGCTCGCTTGGCCCGCCGTGGCGCTCAACTCGCTCCAGACGCTCAACGGGCTGCTCGACAACTTCTTCCTGAGCTACGTCGGGGCCGAGGCCCTGAACGCAGTCGGCGCGTCGACCTCATACGTCTTTCTGCTCTTTTCCGTGAGCATGGCCCTGGGGACCGCCGCGACGGCTATCGTCAGCCGGGCGTTCGGGGCCGGGACGCACGACGAGTGCATCGTTGCGAACGCGAAGTGCGTGTCGCTCTCCATCTGGGTCGGGATCGGGCTCGCGGCGGTCGCGTTTCCGGGCGCGATAGGCGCCTCGATGCTGCTGGTGAACGGCGACCACCCGCACGTGCGCTCGCTCTTTGTCACCTACTCCGCGATCTTTGCCATCGCGCTCCCCGCGATCTTCGTGATCCAGTCGTTGGCTGGCTCTTTGCGCGGCATCGGGGACACGAAGAGCCCGATGGTGATCAGCGGACTGCAGATCCTGCTGCACATCAGCCTCAACTGCGTGCTCGTCCTGCCTACGCGGACGGTGAACGGGGTCACGATCCCTGGCGCGGGCATGGGCTTGGCGGGCGCAGCCACGGCGATGGCAGTCAGCTCCTGGGCATCGGCGCTGGTCTATATCGCTTGGAGCAAGCGGACGCCGCTCGAGACGAAGCTCGACCTCCGCCTGCCTGACCTCGCGTGGGCGCGGCGGATCCTTCGCGTCGCGGTCCCCGCGAGCATGATGTCTATCGTGCGCGTGACCTCCCTCGCGACTTTTACGATCGTGCTCAAG
Source organism: uncultured Chthonomonadaceae bacterium (assembly GCA_946479035.1). Next base: position 7,964 of record CAMLDW010000014.1, read on the forward strand.
AACGTCGTGGACTCGATGCACGCACAGGCGGCGCTTCGGCCGGGCTTCTCCATCGAGTCGTTCGCCTTCATGCCCGCTTTCGGGCTCTCGGTCTCGGCGGCGGCGCTCGTCGGACAGAGCCTGGGGATGCGCGACCCGGAGCGGGCAGCCAGGCTCGGCTGGACGGCGGCGCACCAGGCCGCGATTGTCAGCTTCGTGGTCTCCATATTCATGTACTTCTTCGCAGACGGGATCGCAGGCGCGGTGCTGCCCGGCGACAGGCAGACCGCTGCGGTCGCTGCGCAATACGCGCGGTACATCGCCTCGACCGAGGTCTTCTTCGCTTACGCGATGGTGCTGATCGGCGCGATGCAGGGCGCGGGCGACACGAAGCGACCGATGTGGCTCTCGGTGATCGCCCTGTGGGGGATCAGGGTGCCGCTCGCGGCGGTGCTGGCGCTCTCGGCGATACCGGTGTTCGGCCTCTTCACCATACGCGGCGCCGGCATGGGCCCGGACGGCGCGTGGCTGAGCATGGCCCTGACCCAGCTGGTGCAGGGCTCGGCGGCCATTTGGCTGTTCAAGCAAGGCTCTTGGAAAACGACGCAGGTCTAGCGAACTTTTCGGCGCCTGGCCCCGTACTTACCTTCATTGGCATATGAACGCGGCGCACCTGCACCTCCTCGTCAACCACCTGCCGATCGCGTTCACCTTTGTCGCGCTACTAGTGGCGGTCATAGGGCTGATAGGAAAGAGCGGCGCGATCAAGAAGCTGGCGCTTGGCCTCATGGTTTTAGTTGGCATGGCCAGCGCGACTGCGTACCTTTCTGGCAAAGCAGCAGAGGCGGCACAGTTCGGACCGGGCTCACCGAACCAAGCTCAAGTCGAGAGGCACAAGGAGAGCGCCGAAGTCACTTGGATCATCGGCCTCGCTGGAGGTGTGTTGGGCCTGACTGCGCTGCTGGCAGTCCGCAAGATGCAAGACGTGCCGACCGCGTTCGTCGTCGGTTCGGTCATTGTGCTGCTCGTCACCTTGTACTTCTTCGCAAAAACCACGAACCTGGGAGGACAGATCCAGCACCCGGAAACGCGCTCAGACCCCCTATCGAAGTTCCTCAACCCTTGAGGATCGCGCCGACGATGGCCGCAGCGCGCTTTGCCGCCAACACGTCGTGGGTACGCAAGACCCTTGCGCCCCTCATCTGTGCCACGACCTGCGCCGCAACGGTGCCCTCGGTTCGTTGCTCGACGGGCAGTGGAACGCCCTGGGCCCCCAAGAGCCTGCCGATGAACGACTTGCGACTGACGCCGACCATGACCGGAAAGCCGGTGGAGACGATGTCGTCGAGGCGATTGAGCAGGCGGAGGTTGTGCTCGAGCGTCTTGCCGAACCCGATGCCGGGATCGAGCCAGACGTTCTCCTTGTTGACGCCAGCCGCCTCGGCGCGCGCCGCCGAAGCGGAGAGGGCTGCTCGCACTTCTTGCACGACGTCCTCGTAGACGGGATCCTCCTGCATCGTCCTCGGTTCGCCCTTCATGTGCATCAGGCAAACGGTGCAGGCCTCGCGGGCGCAGAGGGCGGCCATTTGAGGGTCAAGGAGGGCGGTCACGTCGTTGACGACCTGCGCCCCGGCGCCAAGGCAGCGCGCTGCGACCTCGTGCTTCGATGTGTCGATCGAGACTGCCACGCTTCTGGCGGCCAGGGCACTCACCACTGGAAGCACGCGCCTGAGCTCCTCTTCTGCCGGCACGGGCGCAGCACCCGGACGCGTCGACTCGCCGCCGACGTCGATGAGGTCCGCCCCTTCCTCTACCATCTGCAAGCCCCGAGCGATCGCCTTTTCTCGCTCGAAGAACTGGCCGCCGTCGCTAAAGCTGTCTGGCGTAACGTTGAGCACGCCCATGACGGCGACCCGGCCAGCGGGTAGCTCGAACGGCACTAGGGCGTCCCCTGGGTGACGAACCGGTCGTGCAGGGCGACGACCGCGGCGCGGAGCTCGGACTCCGGCACCAGGCAGCTCAGCGAGAAGTCGCTGTCACTGACCTGTGTGACCGGCACGCGGCTCCCGTGCAAGGTCGTGAGCACGTCTTCGAAGACGCCGGGCCGCTGCATGTACTCGTGCCCTACCAGCGAAACCATCGTCACGCCCTCCGAAACGACGTAGGGCACGGAGACCGGCTCGGCGAGCGACTTGAGCAGGCGCGTCTGCGTCTCTGCGGAGCGGGAGGGCTTGTCCTCGCGCCGGACAACGTAGATGCTCTGGCTGCCCTCCACGATCGGCACTACGAGGCCGTCAAAGACGTCTTCGACCGTCGGGAACTGTTCGCGCGGCACCGCGAAACCGATGCTGCCGGGGCTGAGGTCGATCATGTGCAGGCTCGTGCCCTCTTTGGCGAGGGTCTCATAGACGCGAGCTTGGAACGAGCGCCTGTGGCCCGGCTTGACGTGGTCGAGGTCGAACCGCACGTGCACGAGCTTGCCCGTGTGAGAGACGCCGGTCACGCGACGCCCTGGAAACTTCTCGCGTGCGACGACCTCCGTGCCTGGGTGGTCGCTAAACGTGTTCTTGACCCACAGCGGCACGTCGAAGCGCATCGCGATCTCGGCTGCGCGAGGGTGGACGACTTTCGCGCCGAGGTAGGCGAGTTCCGCCACTTCGTCGTACGTGACCTTGCTCAGCGTCGGCGCAGCCGGGACGAAGTCGGGGTCGGCGGTCTTGACGCCGTCGACGTCCGTGTAGATCTCGACGCACTCGGCCTTGAGCGCGGCGGCGACGGCGGAGGCGGTCGTGTCAGATCCGCCGCGACCCAGCGTGGTCAGCTCGGCGCCGGGCAGCCCGCCGCCGGTCCAGACGCCCTGGAAGCCGCACACGACCGGGATGTGGCCGCGCTTGATCACCTCAAAGAGTCCGAGAGGGTTGACTGCCAAGATGCGCGCGTTGCCGTAGACACCGTCCGTGCGTATGCCTGCCTGCCCGCCGCGCATCGACATGGAAGGGTGGCCGAGGGTCTTGAGCGTGTGCGCGAAGATTGCAGAGGAGAGGATCTCGCCGCACGCCATGAGCAGGTCCATCTCGCGCTGGTCCGGCTTCACGTTGAGGTCGATGTCGTTGAGGATGTTGATGAGCGTGTCAGTGGCGTAGGGCTCGCCCTTTCGGCCGATCGCGCTGACCACGACGACCGGGAAGAAGCCCTGCTCTTTGGCCGAGATGACCCTGAGCGCCGCCATCATGCGCGCCTCCGGCGTCCGGACGCTCGTGCCACCGAACTTCATGACCTTGATCCTCACCAGCCGTCCTCCTTGGTCATCGTGGCCTTGAGCTTCTCGGCGAGCCGCGCGCCAGTCTTCGAGTCCGTGACGAGGAGCAGCCGGTCATGCATGTCGCCGATGTGGTCGACGTCTTCTCCGCTCCCGATCACCTCGCTGACGATCCTTGCGACGAGGCCCTCTTCGTCCTGCATGTTCACCGCGTGGACGATGACGACGCAACAGCCGCCCTCGACCTCGACCGTGCCCTTGCACCCTTTCAGCGCCGCCTCGAGCTTGCCGTGGTCGGCCCCGCTCGCGACGAACGAGAGGGCGTCGTGCCCAAACTTGAGAAAGTCGATGCTCACCCCGGCGTTGCGTACCGCTGCAAGGATCGAAAGGCGGGACTCGAGGACCGGCTCTGCTAGGCCGTGGATGAACGCGCGCGTCAATCCGGGCCTGATTTCGACGCTGCTCACGCCCCTTGGCTTTTCAAACTCGGTCTCGCCCGTGCCGCGCGAGTCAGCGACTCGGTCGCTGACGTCCTGCCGCAACGGTGCGGACTTTGCCTCGAGATCTTCTTTTTGCCTCGGCAACGCGATCCTCGTGGAAGTTATACCGCCCGGGTTCGGGCCTCTCTCAGGACTCGAAACCAAGCAGAGCGTCGGCCTCTTTCCAAGCTTCCGCCGTGATCTGGAGGCCGGAAGCCGCCGCGTTCTCCTCGATCTGCGCCGTTTTGGTCGCGCCGACGATCACGCTGCTGACCCCGGTCTGCCGCAGGCACCATGCGAGCGCCAGCTGGCCGACGGTGCAGCCCTGCTTCTCTGCAATTCTGCCAAGCGCCTGCACCTTCTTCAGGGTCTCCTCAGTAAGCAAGTTGCCCATGAACATGTTCGACTTTTCGTCCGATCCCCGCGAGCCCTCTGGGAGCGCCTCGCCAGGCTTGTACTTGCCCGTAAGCACGCCCTGCGCGAGCGGCGAGAACACGACCTGGCCCATGCCGTAGCGCTGGCTCGTCGGCAACACCTCTTTTTCGATGTAGCGGTTGAGCATGTGATAGATCGGTTGGTTGGAGACGGGGGGATGGCAGTTCGCCTCCCTGGCGGAGTGGCAGGCCTCGGCGATCCGCGCGGCCGGCCATTCGCTGACGCCCCAGTAGAGCGCCTTCCCTTGCCTGATCAGGTCGTCCATCGCACGCACGGTCTCTTCGATCGGCACACTCGGGTCGTTGCGGTGGCACTGCATGAGGTCCACGTAGTCGGTGTCGAGTCGCTTGAGCGACGCGTGCAGCGACTCGACGATGTGTTTTCGGCTGAGTCCCTGGTCGTTCGGCTCCTCGCTCATCGGGAAGAAGCACTTGGTCGAGATGAACAGGCTCTCACGGCGCATCCCCTTGACCGCCTTGGCGAGCGCCTTCTCCGCCTCTCCGCGGTTGTAGACGTCCGCCGTGTCAAAGAAGTTGATGCCCAGCTCGAAGGCGCGGCGCACGATGGCCGAGGTCGTATCGTCGTCGATGGAGCGGCCGTGCGTCAGCCATCCGCCGAGCGCGACTTCGCTGACCTTGGCGCCGTACTTCCCGAGCTGCCTATAGTTCATTCGCACATTCTAGCGCGGCAACGAGTACAGCACGGACGTTTCGAAGTGGTCGGACTCGCCGATCAGCCCCTTGACCCGCGCGTCGGCGAGCAGGTACCTCCACTTGAGGTTGAGGTCCTTCGACATCTCGGCCTTGTCATGCTCCGAGTACGGCACTTGCACGTCACCGTAACCCATCGCTGAGATGAAGCGCGCGTCGCTGGTAGCCAGGTTGAGATAGACGTGCGTGAAGCCGATGTCCTTGAGCGCCTTGACGAGCTCTTCCCCGCTGTCGATCTTCTCGTACGGGATCAGCATCGAGTGGCCAGGGTTGGCCCAGAAGTAGGGCTTGTCGAGATAGAAGCCGAACACTTCGTCGTAGAGCGCGACCTTTGCGCCCGGATTGAGCCTGTTGATCGCTCCCGCGCCCTGATAGAACGGCAGCCTATCCTCCAAGTAAGTCTCAGGGTCGGTCACTCCCGTCACGACCTGGAGCTGCAGCTTGGTCTGGTACGAGGTGATCATGTACACGCTGACGGCGGCCTGCAGCGCAAATCCCGCAGCGACCACTGGGCCCCACCGCGCGCGCGAGACCTGGCCCGCGCCGAGCAGCGCCAACGGGATCGCGAGCGTCGTCAGATATCGGCTCTGCTGCGAAAGGACGAACCACATCAGCAGACCGAGCCCCACGACCGCCAGCAGCATTCGCTCTTCCTTTCGGAGCTTTCCAGAGAGCGCTGCCCCCAGTCCGCCGAGCAGCGCAGCAAACCCGATCGCCCCGGTCGGAAAACCGGAACCGCTCGTCGGCCCGGGGTTCGTGTACCGGCCCGGCTGGTAAGCGAGCCCTAGGACGGCGTGACCGATCGAGCCCAGGCTCGATCCGACGCCAAAGCTCTTCTGCTCTTCCGTATAGACGCTTGCGCGCCATGCGTCCCAGTCCTTGCCCCCGAGCACGCTAGAGAAAAAGGGGAACACGGGGTTGCCGGTGTAGACTGCGGTCTTGACGTACCACGCGCCGCCGACCAACAGGGCGATCAGCACGACCGTCACCTTGGCGCGAACGGCTAGCTTAAAGTCCTTGGCCATCATTCCAGCGACGCCCAAAACGATGGCGATCGCTATCAACGTCTGAAGGCCGGTGTACTTTGTGCCGAGCGCAAAGCCGAGGCATACGCCCGCCAGAACAAGGCCGTTCTTCCGCTCCTCATCCTGCTTGACCATTGCGCCGACGGCATAGACCGCGGCAAGCGCTGCGAAGATGCCGTGCGCGACGTCGACGTACCCCGTGCCGCTCTCCCACGCCACCACCGGGATCCCCGCAAAGGCGACAGCGGCCCAGAATCCGGCCGAGCGCCCGTACCAGCGCCGTGCAAGGCCGAACATGGCGAAGCACCCGAACACATAGACCATCAGCGAGAACATCTTTGCGCCGGACTGTCCACCCCACTTGAGCCCCCAGAGGAACAGGCACTCCATCGTCGACGGGAAGTTCGACTGATGGATCCCTTGGACGTAGTGGATCTGTCCGGTCTGCAGCCAGAGCTTTGGGACCGCCAAGTGGTACGCGATAGTGTCCCAGTCGGTCGCGAGGCTTGGTACCAGAACCGCCACCAGTGCGACCAGCCCGACTATCGCAAGAGCGACGACCGCAAGCAGTTCGTAGGTTCCAGAGGCTGTCCCGCTCCAGTCCTTCAGCTGGCCTTTTCGCACTGCGACGGCTGCGAGCACCACGAAGACGCCGAGCACCGCGTAGAGGGCGAAGGTCAGGCCGTTGGGAATGAGCCCGAGCAACAGCGTTAGAAGTCCGGCGATCCCGAGACCGACAAGGCCGGAAAGGCCCAACCTCTCCGCCGGATCCAGGTGCCCCGACCACTTTGAGACGACAGCCGCGCCCGCCAGGGCTGCAAGCAGCGCAAAGAGCAGGGTGAGCGCGGCCCCGGTCATGGCCGAGTATAGACCTGCCGGGCGGTACCCTCGATTCGTGGTCAGGGTTTGGCGCATCTATCGCGTTTTTCTCACAAGCTCACTGGTCCGTGAGCTTGAGTTCAGGGCAAACTTCATCGCGAAGATCTTCCAGAACATGCTGTGGGTCGCTTGGTTCCTGATGGTGCTGCTAGTCATCTACCGCAACACGAACAACATCGCGGGATGGGGTCGCGGCGAAGGCTTCATCCTGGGGGCGACGACGTTCTTGATCTCCGCCGTGTTCGGCCTGCTATTCAGGTCATTGCTCGAGGTACCGGAGATGATCCGGCTCGGGACGCTCGACTTTGTGCTGACCAAGCCGGTTGACCCGCAGTTCTGGGCCTCCACGCGGCGATTCAACTTCGACCAGCTAGGTTCGTTGATCGCAGGCTCCGTCATGCTCATCTATGGGCTAGGGCAGTTTGGGGGGTCAGTCTCCTCAGCGCAGTGGGGCGGCTATGCCGTGCTGTTCTTCTGCGCCGTCGCGGTCTTCTACAGCATGAACCTGATCTTCATGACAATGAGCGTGTGGTTCGTGCGGGTCGACAACCTGTGGGTGCTGAGCGAGACGGCGCTGGACGTCTCGCGCTACCCTGCCGACATCTTTGGCGCGGCCGCGCAGCGCGTGCTCGTTTACTATGTGCCGCTGGCGTTCCTGGCGACGGTGCCTGCGCGGCAGATCGTGCGCGGGCTCGACCTAGGCATGGTCGCCCTTGGCCTGTTCTGGGCCATCATCGCGCTCGTTGGGTCGCGCCTGTTCTGGCTCCGGTCTTTGCGGTCGTACAGCAGCGCGAGCTCTTAGCCGCCGAAGCCGGTTCCGCCGCCGACCGCCTGACCGCGGGTGCCGCTGCCGAACGGCGAGCGCGTCGGGAACGCCTTGAGCCGCAGGAAGAAGGCGATCTGGCGCCCGGACCTAAACCCGGCCTGGTTATCAATGATGTCGAGCACCGCCTCGGCCTCGTGCAGGTCGTAGATGACGCTGTAGTGCTGCGCCTCGAAGCGTTGCGTGAACCCGTTCCAATCGAGGGCGGTCGCGAACGTCGTGCGCCCGATCTTGAGCCCCTGCAGCAAGAAGCTCGTGCTGCCCCAGATCGAGCGGCGGCCATCGTAGCGCGAGCCGATCCCCGCTCGGAAATCGCCTTCGACGTAGTTGACGTCGAACCGCACGTTGCTCCAGACCTGGTTGAAGGTGTCGTACGTGCTCGATGTCTTGAACTGGAAGTTCTTGCTGGGGGTCCAGGCCGTCTGCATCCACACCTGCTGCCACGGAACGTTTCCTCGGTCCGCCTGCAGCACGTCGTACCCAGTGCGCGCCGTGAGCAAGAACGACTTTACGACCTGATAGTTTAGATTGAAGGAAAGCGCGTCGTTTCGGCCCGTCCGGTCGATGGAGAGCGGTGTAAAACCGAACGCGCGGTGGTTTCGATAAGCTATGTCGAACACCGACCGGCGGGCGAAGTCGTAGGACCAGTCGACGTTGTAATCGAGCACGTACTGCGCGGTGTTGTCGCTGTAGATCCCTTGCTTATAACCTCCCGACCAGCGCAGCGAGCTGTTGCCCTTGCGCTCGCTGCGCAACAAGCCGAGGTTGAAGTCCATGCGCGTGATCGAGTCGCCCGAGGTCGGGTCAACGAGGTTCCCGATCGAGAAGTCCGTCCTCATGGGCCATAGCCGGGCGATAGCGGGCCGGAACAGGTGCTGGGCGTCGGTCTTGAGCGTCAGCATCGGCGCACGGTCGGTCGAGCTGAAGAAGTTCTCCGTCCCGCCGATCGGGATGGCGCGCTGGTAGTTCAGGTCCGCGCTGAAGAGCCGCATTTCCTGGTGCCCGGTGAACTGCACGTCGAGCCGCTCTGACTGCGTATCGGACGACGCCGAGTGGCTTTCCGCGCGAGAGAGGTTGAGGTTGAGCAGGCTCGTAAACCCGCCCTGCCAAGTGTGCGAATCGCCTAGCGCGAGCGCCTGCGTGACCGAGCTGAAGAGCGACCGGTCGCTCTCCACTCTGTACCACGAGAGCCGCGAGTTTCCACTCAACCAAGGGAGCACGTACTGGGCGCGGGTGTTGAGCAGCGTCGATTCCGGCGCGGTGAGGTAGTTCTGCTTCTGGTAGTTCGCGTCGAACAGCAGCCTTCCCGGCCCGATGTTCTGCTTGTGGGTCTCTGAGATGGTCGCTGAGTTGCTCGTCCCGAACACGCGATACGCCTGAAAGCGCCCCTCGAGGGTCGGGTGGTCGTAGTGGTAGTCGACGCCGAAAGCGGGCCCGAGCAGCGACATGTAGTCCAGGCGCGTGTCGAAGTAGTCGCTCCCCGGCAGCGGAGTGCTAATGCGCGTCTTGACGTATGTCCCTTCGTCCGGGCTGGTCCCTATATCGGGCAGGTAGCGCTGCCCGTTCTCGATGAGCGGGATGACGAGGTATGGAAGGCTGAAGATGGTGTGCCCCAGGACTTCCAAGCGCGCGTTTTTGAGCGCGGCGTACTTTCCCGGCTTGATCGTCGCCGAGGAGACGACGAACTTCGAGTGTGGAACGGGCTTGTCGCAGGTCGTGAACACGCCGTTGCGGATGACGAACTTCGTCATGGTGCCGCTTCCGCCTTGCCCGGCAAGGAAGACGTCGGCCTGCGAGCGGCCCTGTAGGAAATCTGGCGAAAGCGTCGCCTTGCCTTGATCGAAGCTGAAAGTGTCGTCGCGGAAGTTGACCACGACGGAGTCGCCGTTGATCTCCGACTCTTTGCCGACTAGCCGGGCGTGCCCTTCGAGCCGGAACACCTGGGTCTGCCTGTTGCCTACGAGCCGGTCGGCGTAGATGTCGTACCCTTTGCACTGGGCGTGGATGTTGCCGGAGAGCCTGATGTCCGCCTCCCAGTCGGACGACCCCACCGTGTCCGCGTTGATGATCGTGAACTGCACGCGCTTTTGAGGGTCTGACTCAGGCAGCTTGTTCTGTTGGGTCTGTGCACGGACGACCCCGGCGAGCGCGATCAGAGCGAGGAGGGACGGCCCCCTCACTCAGCCCTCCACACGAGGAACAGCGCGACGGCGGCGTAGAGCATGTCGGGCAGCCACGCCGCGAAGAGGGGCGGGAGCCACGCGTTGCGGCCGATGATCTCCGTGCTCACGATGTGGAAGTTGTAGAAGAGCATCACCAGGCCCATGCTCACGATCAGCCCGACGAACGGGCCGCTGCGCATCATGGTCACCGATAAGGCAGCCGCCGCGAGCGCGAACACCAGGCACGAGGCCGGGAGCGAGAACTTGACGTAGTAGGCGATCTCCAGGATCGTCGTATCCGCCTTGGCCGCCTTGCCGCGCTCGATCGCGGCCTTAAGCGCGTCGGCGGTCTCCTCGTCCGGCGCGGGCTGCACGAACAGGTCGCTCACGCGGATCCGTTCGTTGATCACCATCTCTTTGCTGATGCACGATTGGAGGTCCTTGCCGTGAAAGAACCATATTGTGGCGTTGGGGATCCTCCAGACCCCGTCGTCATAGACGCCCGAGTCCGCCTGATAAAGAACGACCTCCCCCGCCTTCGGACGCTCGAAGAGGACGATGTCTTTGATTTCGATCGTGCCTTGTAGCGTGCGCTGCACGCTCCCAAAGTTCGCTGTGTATCTATCGAGCTGGAGCATGACGTTCGACTTAAAGGCGGGGGCGCTCGCAATGAAGCTCGCCTGGTTCGTCACGTTACGGCCTGCTTTTGAGGCGGGCGGAATGAGCTTTTCGACGATGAGAAAGTTGGCGACTGAAACGACCAGTCCGACGGCCAAAACCGGCATGAAGATTCTCCGGATCGGCACGCCGGCAGCGCGCATGGCTGTGATCTCGCTCTCTCGCGCGAGCCTCGAAACGGCCAGCGCGACGCCGATCGCCGTACCGGACGGCAGGGTCAGGCTCAGCCAGTACGGCATCCGCAAGAACACCATCTGTATGACCGCGGCAAAGGGCAGGCGCGTGGCCTCGAAGCTCTTAAAGATCGAGATGAACTCATTGGCCATAAACAGCAGCGCGATCACGACCGTGCCGACTAGCATCGGCACAACCATCTCCTTGAGCAGGTACCTGTCGATCCTCTTCATTCGCCTTTCGCCTCCTTACAAAAAAAAGCGCGCCAGAGGAGCAGCGCGACGACACCGACCTGCATCGCGACCAAAACAGACAGCCCGACGGCCGCCTTCGCGACCTGGATGGTCACCGGAAGCCCGACCAGCGCGACGCTCGCGGCCGCCCAAGACGCCACAAGCTTCCAGGCCAGTGCCCTTCCCAGCCATCTCCCGCGCGCGTAAAGGGCGAGGTACTGCGCTCCGCACGACTCACAGAAGACGGCGGCAGGGTCGTTCGTCCGGCCGCAGTGCAGGCACCTCAGCGGCGACGCCGGGGCCGGCGCGTGGCGCCTCCAGAGGTCGACGACCCGGTGCTCGGCGGGAAACACGTTCTTGGGCATGCTGGCGAGCGCCTGGTCTGCTATTGCGACCGCCTGGCTCACGAGCCCGCGGGCGTAGAGGCCGTCCGCCAGCTTGAACATGGCTGCAGCGTTCTCGGGCATCTCCGCAAGGGTCTTGTAGGCCTTTTCGATCTGTTCGACCTCGATCTCGACGTTGGCACGCCTGTCCAACTGACGTCTTGCAAAGGGGAAAACGATCATCATTCCGACGAGGCCAGCGAAAGCGATCGGCGAATAGAGCGGGTCTGGCGGTGCGATGGCGACGAAGCCGAGCAAGAGCGCCGCAATGATGCCGCAAGTACCGAGCAGCGCGTCCATCTCTCCCATCACCATCCAACTGATGAGTGAGTAGACCCACACGACCACCGGCACGACCGCGAGAATCCCGAACGAGGCGACCGTGGGAGAGATGTTCAACGCGCCGAACAGCTCACTTGGCATCGTCGCCCACCTTCTTGCCTATATTGCGCTTCTTTAGGTCCAGCCTTGGCTCGGTGCCCTTGAGCAGCCGGTCGATGTTCGCTTTGTGCCGCACGAACACGTAGACGATGAGGGGGCCGAACACCGCAAAGAACACCCAAGACTGGTGCGTCAGGAGTGCGACGACCAAGACCGACAGCGCACCAATAAGGCTGGAGGCGCTGACAATGCGCGTGATCAAGAACGACACCAAGAACACGATGAACGCACAAGCGCCTACCAACGGGGCGCTACCGACCAGTGCTCCAAGGCCCGTCGCCACTCCTTTTCCGCCTCTGAACTTCAGAAAAGGGCTCAGCGTGTGTCCGACTACCGCGGCGACCCCCATCAGTACGGCCGCGTCTCTGTCCTTGAGCACCCACACCGTGACCAGTGCCGGCAACGCGCCCTTGACGATGTCGAGCGCGAAGACGAGCAGTCCGAGCTTCAAGCCCAACGTGCGAGTCACGTTCGTCGCACCGATGTTCCCGCTGCCGACCGACATCAGGTCGATGCCTCTTGCCCGGGCGACGAGCACGCCGAACGGCACGGCCCCCAAGAGGTATGACGCGACCGCGATCAGCGCGTAATCCATCTATCCTCCAAGACGCTCCCAGTTCGATTCGTACAGCCCTCTCACCACCTTAGCGTGCCGCTCGTACTCGGAGAGAACCTCGTTAGGGCCGCCGGCCCCCGTCACCGCACCGAGCCGCGCGAGTTTATCCGGGTTCTCAGGCAGCACCTCGTCGTTGAACCCTAGAAGCCCCAAGTGCAACCGCAAGCTTTGAAGATAGCGCCATGACTCGAGGAGCCGGTTGAACTCCTCCGCACTCAAGGCTCCAAGTGCTTGAAGGGCTTCGAGCCGATCCGGCACAGACGTCCTCCCCAAATCCACCGCGCGGCTGTGCCGCCACCAAAGGGTCTGGACGGTCCACAGTACGTCGTCCTGGCCCCCAGGCCCGAGCTTGATGTGGCGGTGTCGATATTGGATCGGTACGCGCTCGGACTCGACCCGCCTCTTCATCTTCTTTAGCGAGGCGAGCGTCTGGGCGTCGAGCGGGGCGCCGAACGCCGCGCTCTTGACTGACGGCGGCAGTTCGCCGCTGAGAGCCCTTGCACGGCCCAGCGCGAGCCTCTCCCAAGGCTCCATCGAGCCCTGCTCGTAGGCCCGCAGGGACTCGGACGTGACCGTGAGCCTTCCCTTCCTCCCCTCCGGGCGGAGCCGCAGATCCAGTTCAATCGGCGCCCCGGCACGGCGCAGTCCCTGCACCGAAGCCAGCAACTTCTGCGCTGCCTTTTCGTTCTCTTCAAGGCTGAGCCCGTCTGTCGAAAAGAGCATTACATCAAGGTCTGAGTAGAGCGCCATCTCTCGCGCCCCAAAGCTCCCGAGCGCTATCGCCTGGAACGGCGCCTCCGTCGCTGCCAACAGGGCCGCAACGGCGCTGTCCATGACGCCCGCGACCTCTACCCCGAAGTCCTTGCTCGCCCCAAGAGCCCACCTCACCGCGCTCTTGAGCCATCTCCTGCGTAGCGCGGCAGCCAGCGCGTTCCAGTCGCCGCCCCGCACGGAGTGCTGCCCTCCAGGATCCATCAGTTCCAGGATTTCGCCGGTCATGACCTGCTCGGTGACAGTGACGTCTTCGCGCAGGAGCGGGACGAGCGCCGGCGCGCGCTCGGCGATTGCAAGCACTCGGGGGAGGCTCGACTCGTTCTCCGAAAGGCTCAGGTAGAACGCGCTCGCCCCTTCTGTGCTGTCGATCCAGCGCGAGACGGCGATTGACAGCCGACCGGCGTTCTTGAGCACGACGTCGCGCGGCGCGGATCCAGCGTAGCTCGCCGGACGGAGGATCGACTCATACCAGTTGCGTGCGTTCCAGCGGTGCATCGCGAGCGCAGCGTCGAAGGAGTCTACGGAAGAGAACCCAGCGCGCAGTGCGAGGTCGGAGCGGGCCTCTAGCTCATCTGGCACAGTGTGCGACTGCTGGTCACCCAAGAGTTGGATCCTGTGCTCGACCAGCCGAAGGAAGACATAGGAGGCGGCCAAGTCGCTTGCGGCGGCGCTGTCCAAGAGTCCTTCATCGGCCAGTAAGCGCAGCGCTTCGCGTGTCTGCCGGCACTTGAGCCTTGGATGGCTGTGCGCGTACAGCAGTTGAAGGATCTGCGTCAAGAACTCGACGTCGCGTATACCGCCAGACCCGCGCTTGATGTCTGCGTCTTCGATCGACTCCTCGATGCGCTTGCGCACTTCGAGCAGCTCTTGCACGACCCACTCTCCGCGCATAGTCTGAAAGCTCGTCGCCTCGCGCATCGCTTCCCAGCGATCCTCCGCCCGCTTATCGCCGACGATGACGCGGCTGCGGATGAGCGCCAAGTGCTCCCAAGGCTCGGCATAGCGCGCGTAGTACCCTTCGACGCTCGTGAACTTCGGCGCCAACTGGCCTTGCGAACCGTACGGCCGCAAGCGCAGATCGACTCGATAGAGCGATCCTCTCCCCATGCGGTCCGAGAGGGCCCGCGAGAGGGTCTCACAGTACTTCGTAGCCAGCCTTTCCTCCGTCTCATCGACATCGTCGTCCAGCAAATAGACCAGGTCGATGTCGGATGAAAAGTTCAACTCTTGGCCGCCTAACTTGCCCATTGCAACGATCGTCACCGGGCAGGGGCCCCTGTGCCCCCGCTGGCGGCAGACCTCCTCCCAGACAACGGCGGCCGCCCCATCGATCAGGGCGTCGGCCACGTCGCTCAGGGCCCTCCAGACGTCCTCCTCCGGCCAGGCACCGCCGAGGTCTGCCGCGGCGATACGCAAGTGCCAACCCTGTTTGAGGAACCTCAAGCGGTCGAGAGAGTGCCTGTAGCCCGTGCTCCCAGCGAGCATCGCGTGGATCTGCGCGGCGAGCTTCCCGACGTTAGGGCGCTCGGCCAAGAGTCCAGGGTCCAGCACAAGGCTCGCGAGCTCCGGGTTCTGCACGAGTACGTCGGCGATTTGGTGGCTAGCGCCGAGCAGCGCGACCAGCAGCGTTCCTGTCTGCGGCACTGAAAGCATGCTGTCGATTTGGGTCGCGGCGTTGCCCGCCGCCTTCAGCCACCGCTCGAGGTTGACGAGCGCCTGGTCGGGCCGGCTCGCAGCTTCGGCAGCGGGAAGCAGGAACTCTGCGGTCGAGCGAAGAGCAGCCTGGTCGATCCGTTCGATCGTTCGCATCGCCGCTTCTGGGTCCTTGAATCCAGCCACTACTTCTTCTTCCCCTTGTACCGGCACAGCTCGAACACGGGGCATTCGCCACAGAGCGGGTTTTGCGCTTTGCACGTTTGGCGTCCGTGCACGATTAGGAGCATGTGATATCGAAAGGCGTCTTCCTCTCTCACTTTCGAGAGCAAGATGTCGTGCGCTCGCTTCTCGTCAGCGCTTTCCGGAATGAACCCGAGCCGCTTGCTGACCCGGAAGATGTGCGTGTCGACCGGGATCGCGCCCATGCCAAAGCTGAAGCAAAGCACGATGCTGGCCGTTTTCGGGCCCACGCCTGGCAGCGACATGAGCCACTCGCGCGCCTGCAACATAGGCATCGTGCGCAAGTTGTCAAGCGTGTACGCGCCGTTCCTCGCCTTGACCTCGAGCAGCGCGCTGATGATGTTCTTTGCCTTTTGGTTGGCGAGCCCGGCCTTGCGCACGACGTCCGCGACCCGTTCAGGTCCGGCATCGACCACGTCCTGCCAGTCGGGATACGCCGCTCTTAGCCTTGCGAACGCTGGGAACGAGTTGACGTCGGCAGTGTGCTGGCTCAGGATGCAGCAGACCAGCTCCTCCACCGGGTCAAACCGGCTGGCGAACCGCGGCTTGCCGTATCGGCCCTCAAGGCGGTCGAGCGCTTCTGCGATGACCGCCGCACCGTCGCGGTCCCTCGCGCTCTTCGCGCCTTGCGCCCGACCCATCGGAACTAGGATACCGGCACCCCTCCAACCAGGCTCAAATGGTAGAGTCTGACCATGCCGTTCAAGCGGACTGCAATAGTGATGGCCGGTGGTTCCGGCACTCGCTTTTGGCCCGTCTCGACCACCGAGCGGCCCAAGCAGTTCCTAAAGCTCGCCTCGGAAACGAAGACGCTCCTGGAGCAGTCCGTGGAGCGTGTCCAGCCGCTCGTCGGGGACGACCTGTTCGTGGCCACTTCCACTACACTCCTGGAGCAGACCAGGGCCGCGCTTCCGAACTTCACACCCGAGCGCGTTTTTGCTGAGCCGATCAAGCGCAACACGCTTGGCGCGATCGTCTGGGCGACAGCGCAAGTCATGTGCAAGTACGGTGCGGCTTCGCGAGACCTCTCCCTTGCCATCCTCACGTCGGACCACGTCATTTCTCCAGACGACGGATTCCGCGAGTCAGTCTCCAAGGCGTTCTGGCTCGCTGAGGAGACCAACTCCCTCGTGACGATCGGAATCACGCCCACGCGGGCAGCGACGGAGTACGGCTACATCGAAAAAGGCGACGCGTCGAGCAAGTGGGCCTGGAAGGCCGAGCGGTTCCGGGAAAAACCAAATGCCGAGCTCGCTGCGCAGTTCGTGGCAGAGGGCAACTCGTTCTGGAACTCCGGAATGTTCGTATGGACCCTCTTGTCGTTCTCGCGCGAGCTCAAGCAGTACCAGCCCAACGCTTATTCGATCCTCAAGGACCTCGTAACGTCGATCTCCACCGCCGACATGAAGTTCGCGCACAGCCGCTTTGAGGAGCTAGAGTCCATCTCAATCGACTTCGCACTCATGGAGCGGGCGACGAACGTCTCGGTCGTATCGGCAGAGTTCGAGTGGGACGACGTCGGTTCGTGGGACGCGCTCGCGCGCGGCATCCCCAAGGACGAGCGAGGCAACACCGTGCGAGGGTCGGCGCGGCTCGTCGACAGCAAGGACTGCATCGTCTACAACGACCAGAAGGAAACGAGGGTGAACATCCTCGGTCTGGACGACGTCCTCGTCGTCGCGACAGAAGGCGAAATCATGGTTTGTCCGAAGTCGCGCGTCCAAGACGTGAGCCAGCTCGCAGACTAGCGCTCCACGAACCCGCGCACGAGCCCCAGAAGGTCTCCTCCTTCATAGAGCAGCCCGTCTATGCCGAACGACTGCGCCGCACCTAGGTCGGAGTCTCGGTTGCCCACGAGGAACGACCTTCCTTTGTCTAGCTCGAACTCTTCTTCTGCGCGCGAGAGCATCCCTGGCCCAGGCTTTCGCGCCGGACACGCCGCCATGTACTCCGGGTCATTCGACTCAGGATGGTGCGGGCAGTAGTACACGGCGTCGATGTGCGCCCCGCGCTTTTCCGCTTCTTCCAACATCCAGAGCGTAAGGAACATGAATTCCTCTTCCCCGTAGAGCCCACGCCCGATCCCCGACTGGTTCGTCACGATGGCGGTGATGTACCCGTGTGCGTTCAAGTACCTGATCGCCTCGATCGCGCCGGGCACCCACTCGAACTCTTCTACCGTGTGGACGTACCCTTTGTCGGCGTTGACGACCCCGTCTCGATCGAGAAACGCGACGGGCCGCGCAACTCCAGTCGCCTTGGGAGAGCGCGGCGCTCCCGGGCAGCCCCTTCTCACTCGGTCGGATAGCTCAGACATCGAAAGCTCAGCCTAGGTCTAGCGACGGTCCTGCGGCGAAGGACGATTCGAAGGCCAGCGCTCAAAAGTAGCCGTGGCTCGTCTCGTCCGCTGCATCGAGGTACTCGCCGATAAAGCGCTTGAGCTTCGTCGTCTGATCTTTGTCGTCTGGCGAGGCGTTCTGCGGGATGATGCGGTAAAAAACCCCGTCGAGGTTGTGCCCGCCCGTGAGCTGTTCGATGAACATCGCGAGCTTGAGCCGCTGGGTGCTCGCATAGAACTTCCCTTGGCCCTTGTAGACGAACGCGGCGAGCTTGTTCTTTCCGCCTGGGCCGTCCATCACGACGAGAGTCACGGGCACTTTGCCTCGCGTCTTGGTCTGCACGCTGTCCGCCCATTGGTTCGAGATCGCCCACCCTTGAGCGGAAAAACAGACGCGCGGGTCATGGAAGCTGTCTTTGCTTCGGCTAGCTACGACCACCGTGTCGTAGCTCTCGCCGGTCTCTGACGACTCATAGACGCGCGCGACGATGCCGTATGGGTCGAGCGTGCGATATGTGACGTCGTCGAGCTTATACGAGTAATCGCGGCTGTCCGCGCTCGCGTGCATCCGATAGGACCCGAACTGCTTGGGCGTGTTCTGGAGCATCCACGCCTCTGTCTTCGGCTCACCGATCGACCTCTTCGTGAACGCGATCGCACCCGCCCCCGCGAGCAGCAACAAGACGGCTATGACAGCCCTTTTCTTCAGTCCTTCCATCCTAAGACCCTCGCGTATTTGAATAGCAAGAAAAAGCAGACGAGCAAGGTGATGTACCCGCTGTAGTCGTGGAACTGCAGCCCCGCCGTCCTTCCATACTGCTCGCCAACGATCCCGATCAGCGCGATCCGCAGTCCGTTGACGAAGAGGCAGAGCGGCAGGATCATCGCGAGCATGAGCAGGTTCGACCACCACCGCAGCCGCGCGATCAACATGAAGAAGACGGTGAACGCAGAGACAGCGACCAAGAGCTTTAGCCCGCTGCACGGCACCGCGACGTTGAGGTCGAAGTTGTCGAGGTAGAGCGACGTCGGTGCGTCTTGGTAGACCTTTAGCCCGACCCCCTTCAAGATCAGCGACGCCACGCTGGTCGAGACTTTTTGAAGCGGGTTCGTGTAGCTGTCGATGAAACCGGTCCAGATCGGCAGCGCGAAAAGCAAATAAAGCACGCTCGGCGCTAGGGCGAACAGCCACCGCAGGCCAGCGACCAGCCACACGACCGACAACAGCACCACGATCAGCGCGTACGACCGGATCTGCTGCAGATCGACCGCGTCCGCGGCCCACAAGACCCATAGCGCCAGCGCGAGCGGCACCATCGCGATCCACCCTTGCCGCACGGGCAGGTCCTTGATCTGCGGCCAGCGGCGATAAGCGATGTACCCCGCGATGAACGGCACGAGCAGGCCGTGAGAATAGTAGCCGTCTCCGGTCCGGAACTCCCACGCCCCGGTCCCCAACCACATTGACGGCAGCTCCCGCAAAAGGGGCCAGAACGCCACTCCGATCGCGGCGAGCGCGATCGCCGCCATCACGAGCCACCAACGGTCGCAGGCCCGCAAGAACTCCACTGCCTGTTCGAGCAGGGGTTTTTGCGGGGTGTTCGCCGCGTCTGTGGCAGGTTGCGCCATGCTTCGCCTTGGGGCAGATTCTACTAGAACACAGCAAGCGCACCCTTCGTGCCAGTGGGCACGGTGGCTTGAACCTTGCTTGAGTACACTGGCGCGGGCTGCCAGGCCAAGTGACCGATCTATGAAACGCGCGCTGATCACGGGGGTGACCGGTCAAGACGGGGCCTACTTGGCGGAGTTCCTCTTGGCCAAGGGCTACGAGGTGCACGGCGTCAAGAGGCGCGCCTCCCTCTTCAATACCGCGCGCATCGACCACCTCTTTCACGACCAGCACGAGACAGGGCTTCCCTTCCGGCTCCACCACGGCGATCTCACCGACAGCGTCTCGCTCATCCGCGTCATTGAAGAGACCAGGCCGGACGAGATCTACAACCTGGGCGCACAGAGCCACGTGCAGGTGAGCTTCGACCAGCCGCACTACACGGCGCAGGTGGACGGCGTTGGGACGCTCGGCATGCTCGAGGCGATTCGCGTCCTCGGTCTGGCGGACAAGGTGCGCTTTTATCAGGCGAGCACGAGCGAGCTCTTTGGCAAGGTCCAGGAGACTCCGCAAAGGGAGACGACTCCCTTCTATCCTCGCAGCCCCTATGGTGTCGCCAAGCTGTACGGCTATTGGATCACCGTCAACTACCGCGAGGCGTACGGGCTCTACGCGTGCAACGGGATCCTCTTCAACCACGAGTCTCCGATACGCGGCGAGACGTTCGTGACGCGCAAGATCACGCGCGCGGCGGCGCGGGTCGCCGTGGGTCTGCAAAAGCAGCTCTTCCTAGGCAACCTCGACGCCAAGCGCGATTGGGGCCATGCGCGCGACTTCGTCGAGGGCATGTGGCTGATGTTGCAGCAGGACGCGCCGGACGACTACGTGCTCGCCACGGGCGAGCAGCACTCGGTCCGCGAGTTCGCCACACTCTCCTTCGAGCGCGCGGGCGTGCCGTTGAGCTGGAAGGGCAAAGGCGCTGACGAGGTCGGAGTCGACGCCCAAGGCAACGTGCGCGTCGCCATCGATCCCCGATACTATCGCCCGGCAGAGGTCGACACTCTGCTCGGAGATGCCACAAAGGCGCGCGAGAGGCTTGGGTGGAAGCCGCGCTGCACATTCCATCAGCTCGTCGAAGAGATGGTGGACGCCGACATGGAGTCTGCGCGACGCGACAGCATGGTCAAGGAAAAAGGGTTCAAACTGTATGCCAGCGCTGAAGAAGGACAGTAAGGTCTTCTTGGCCGGGCACACGGGCCTGGTCGGTTCCGCCATCCATCGCGCACTGACCGCGCGCGGCTACAAGAACGTGGTCGTAAGAGGGCGCAAGGACCTCGACCTCTCTCGCCAGCGCGAAACCTACTCCTTCCTAGAATCTGAAAGGCCAGACGTCGTCGTCGTCGCGGCCGCCAAGGTCGGAGGCATCCAGGCGAACCGTACGAAACCCGCGGACTTCATCGGCGAGAACATGGTGATCGAGTCGAACCTCATCTGGGGCTCGCACCTCGCCGGGGTCCCGCGGCTGCTCTTCCTCGGCTCGAGCTGCATCTATCCGCGCGAGACCCCGCAGCCGATCCCGGAGACTGCGCTCTTCACGGGCCCGCCGGAGCCGACCAATGCGCCCTATGCCGTCGCCAAGATCGCCGGCCTCTTCCTTTGCGATGCGATCACCGCGCAATACGGGCGCGAGTACTTCACGGTCATGCCGCCCAACGTCTACGGACACGGTGACAACTTCCACCCCGAGCAGTCGCACGTCATCGGCGCGCTGATCCGCCGATTCCACGAGCACCTGCCCGACAGGCCCGTGACCTGCTGGGGCACCGGCTCGCCGCGCCGCGAGTTCCTGTGCTCCGACGAAGTGGCAGACGCGTGCATCTTCCTGCTTTCTTCCGAGGAGGCAAAGGGACACATCAACGTCGGCACAGGCAGTTCCGTGACGATCAAGCACCTTGCCGAGGCGATCCAGCGCGTCGTCGGCCACAAGGGCGACATCTCTTGGGACACGTCGATGCCCGACGGTTTCCCAGAAAAGACGATGGACGTCTCAAAGCTCAACGCGATGGGATGGAAGGCGATGGTTCCGCTGGAAGTCGGTCTGCGCGACGCTTACGAGTGGTTCAAGGCGAACGTGGCCGGGCGATGAGGGTTCTCGCCTTTCCCAAGCGCTCGGACCGCAACCCTTACACGTCGCTCCTCTACGGCGCGGTCGAAAGGGCCGGCGTAGAGGTGATCGAGTTCGAGCTTGCGCGTTGCGACGGTGCGTCAGCGGATCTGCTCCACGTTCACTGGCCGGACTGGTTCCTCGCCCGGCGAAACCCGCTTGTCGTCTACGGCGCTTATCGAGCTTGGGTCCAGTGCCTCCGTTCGCTCAAGGCGCGCGGCGCCAAAATCGTGTGGACTGCGCACAACGCCACGCCGCACGAGCGGCGCCACGCTTGGATCCAACACAGGTTTTGGGAGCAGTTCGACGCGATGGTGGATGGATGCCTCTGCCTGTCCGAAGCTTCGGTCCCGATCCTGCGCGCCGCGCACCCAGGATTGCGCTGCCCGGTGGCCGTCGTCCCGCACGGCCATTACCGCGACGCGTATCCGTGCACGATCGGTCGAGACGAGGCCAGGCGCAAGCTCGGCCTGCCTTCGGACGCGTTCGTGTTCGTCCATATTGGGATGGTGCGGCCATACAAGAACGTGCCCATGCTCGTCCGCGCGTTCCAACCGCTCCAGGAGGACGCGCGGCTGGTCGTCGCGGGAGAGGTGTTCGACGACAGCCTGCGCGCGCGCATTGGCGCTGAACCAAAGAACGCCCGCACGATCGTCCACCTCGAACGGGTCGAGGACAATGACCTGCAGACCTACTTTCGCGCCGCCGACCTCGCGGTGTTCCCGTACCGTGACATTCTCAATTCTGGCTCGGCGCTCATGGCGCTTTCGTTCGACGTGGCCGTGGTGGTCCCTGAGATCGGATCCATGCCAGAGCTGCGCGCGATGATCGGCCCAGAGTGGGTCATGACGTACCAAGGAGACGTGACTGCGCAGGTGCTCACGGACGCGATGCGGTGGGCCACCACGGCGCCCCGCACGGCACGCGCGCCGCTCGATGGCCTAGATTGGGACCTGCTAGCAAAGAGGACCGTCGAGTTCTACAGCAACGTCCTCAAAGGCTAGCGCAACAGGAACGTGTACTCTTCGCCCGTTTCCGTGACGTGCACAAGGTCGTAGCCGATCGCCCTCATTTGCCCGAGCGCACGCCTCGTCTTCTCAAGTCCGACGCCGGCAAACCGGTGATGGAACTCGATCAAGACCTGCGAGGGACGCACGTCTGACGAGGCGAGGTCGTCGATCACGCCGTACTCCGCGCCTTCGATGTCCATCTTCAAGAGGTCAATGCGCGAGTGCCCTAGTTCGCGCATGACCGTCGAGAGCCGCTTTACAGGCACTAGGAACGACCTGTCCGCAGTGCTCGGGTGCTCGAGGATCGTGTGCGAGACGTGGGTCGGGTCGTCAGGAGGAAAGAACCGCACTTCGCCGTCGAAACCCGCTAGCCCGTAGCCGTGCATCACGAACTTCTCCGGAAGGCGCTGCTCCCTCGCCCACTCGATGCACTGTGGGGTCGGGTCGAAGGCGTGCACGGTCACACCGAACCGCTCGATGAGAGCGGTGTCGAACGTCACGTCGCCCCCGACGCCGAAGGAGTACACCACGGAAGAGCCGTCAAGACCCGCAGCAGCCACGTTCCAGCCGCCGTACGCCGATCCAAACCGCTCTGTCGCGACTTCGCGGTCCATGCGCGCGTCCACCTCGCGCCCGAGCGCGACCTTCATCCTGCGCCACACTTTGGGGCCGACCACGAACCGCAGCAAAGAGAGCGCCGCGCGAACGCGCCGCTTCACTCCGGAAGGGACCTCTGCGAACCCAAGGCGGTCGACGGTGAAGAAGAACACAGACATCGCCACGGGCGCGATGAGGAGCGCCGCCCATGCATGGCGCGTCAGCAACGGCGTCCCCCACAGCGCCACGCACCCGGCTGCCACTGCTGCTGCGAGGCCCACGGTCCCCAAGAGGCCCCCTAGCCAGCGGCCCAAAGGGATCTCGGGAGCGATCCATCGGCGAGTGAACACGACGAGCGGCGCGAACTGCAGCACGTGGATCGCCACCCGCAGCGCCGCCACGCCCACGATCCCCTCGAACTTCGCCACTGGGCCGACAAAGAGGAGCAACATTGCTGCGTTGTAGAGCGTGAACGGCAGCACGCGCTGCGGCGAACCGTGTGCGATCATCGCCAGCGCCAGGCTGCTGTAGAACATCTCGAGCGCGCGGTAAAGCCCGATCGCAAGCATGATCCAGGGCATATCAGGCGAGAACTTGTCGTGCAGCCAGAGCCGCAGTACCGGGTCGGCGAACGCGCAAGGGACAAGAATGAGCCCGCACCCCACCATCAGGGCGATGCGCGTGTCCTTGTCGACGGACTTGGCGAAGCTCGCCTCGCCCTCGGCGTGCGCGCGCGTAAGGTCTGGCATGAGCGGATAGTTGATCGGCAGTGCCTCTTGCGCGGCCTCTGGCATCCTTGAGGCCACGCCATACGGCGTCAGGGCCTGAGTGCCGAGCACGTTCGTGATGATGATGCGGTCGAACGTCTGGGTCATGACCGTCGCGATCCGCGTGGGATAGAGCTTGAGGCCGAACTTGAGCGTGTATCCGAACACTTCGCGGTCGAAGAAGAGCCCCTTGGACCCGCGCGCCTGGCGCGCGATCGTCCCGAGGTTGTAGCACGCCACCACGAAGTTGCCGATCGCAAACCCGGCCAGATAAGCCTGCGGCGTGCGGTAATGGACCGTCAGGCCGAGCGCCAACAGCCCGCTCAATAGGGACTGGGCACCGTTCGCGACGGCAAGCCGCGGGAACTGCCGCCTTGAGTTGAAGTAGACGGAAACGCCCTGGAAGAGGTACTGCGCAGCGAACACCGCGCCTGCGATGGCGAAGAGCCAGTGCCACTCCACGCCCGCACCCTCGTCCGGAATGTGCACGAACAGCGCGAGCAGCGCCATCACACCAAGACCGATCGCGGCATAAGCGAGGAGCGTCGCTCGGTAGGTGTTCCAGACCGAGAACCCTTTCGCCTCGTCCCCCGCGTCGAACGCCAGCGTCATGCGCCGCTGCGAGCCGTCAAGAAAGCCAAGGTCGATCAGCCCGACCCAGCGCGTGAGTGCGATCAAGAAGAGGCACGCGCCGTACTTGGCCAGACCGATCGCGTCGAGCACAATCGGAACACTGACGATCTGCACGGCAATACCGACAATGCGCGCCGCGCTCAAAAAGACCGTGTGCCTCGTCCTGCTCATTCGCGCCTTCAAGAATCAGTACTTGCCCGCTCGACCGTGGAGGATCGAGGTCAACAGCCGCTTGAAGTGCCGTCCACCCACCACGCGATCGAACGACGCCTGTCTGCGGCCCAACCTCTTAGCACCGGCGCGCATCACCCGCCGCACCTCCCGCCAATAAGCGAGGTCCCACGCCGCGTGGCCCGAGTGGTAAATCGTCGGCTTGACGAGCCGCGGCGGATCGTCCCCCTTCACGAACGAGCACTCGCCGCGCAGGACGTCGAGCCGCACCTTGTTCTGCAGACCGTACGGCGTGCGGGAGAACTGGAACGAGTCCGGGAACGCCTTGCCGACCTCCGACTCTGCCATGGCGATCGCGATGCACACCTCGTCGACGACCTTTCCTCGGTTGCGCTGGAGGCCGAGCGCGTCGTAGTCTGCAGCCAGCGCCATCGTGCGCGCGATCACCTCCCTCGCCCTGTCCGTGCGCTCGTAGTAAAGGAAGCCGCCGCTGAAGACGGGCACCGCTGCAAGTCCTCGCTTGCGCAGCACGGACCCCATGTCGCCGTACCAGGGCACATCGGCAAGCCAAGTGCCCTGCACCGCGAAGTCAGAGCCCTTGAGCGCCTCAAAGAGCGGCTGCACCGGCCCCACGGCCAGCGAGTCCCCGTCGATGAACAGCACTTGGTCAAACCCCGTGCACTCCAAGGCGCACAGTTTGATGAACCAGTGCTCGAAGTCCTTTGGGGGCGCCAGAACAACGTCGTAGAGCCGCCTCAGCTCCTCGTCGTCGCTGTCAGTCACGACTATCTTGGGGACGTCGCAAAAGTTCAGCTCTAGCGAGAGGGCGAGCGCCTTCGCCATCGTGGCGTACTTCGGGTGCCCGGTCGCAAAGGTCAGGATCGCAGGGCCGGACTGCCCGCTCACTCCGGCGAGCCCCTCGGTTTGAGCATCGCGGGCTTCTCGCGAGGCAACACGGGCATAGCCATCCCCGCCATCACGAAATAGAACAGGCCGAGCGAGATGTTCGTGATCATGTTGCCGAAATACATGCCGTAGCCGAACGCGAGCGCCACGACGAGCGCCGCGAAAGCGTAACCCTTCTCCCACCTGTCCTCTGTCTTGCGCAGCACGAGCTTCACCGCACCGATGACGCCGGTCACGGCAGCAAGGATCAAGAACGTCAGTGCCGGGATGCCGCCAAACGCGATCGCCACAAGATAGCCGTTGTCGAGGATGATCGCGTCCGACCACCTGTCGCCCGCCACCGCCGGGAACCCGGCGAACGCCGGCTCGACACCGATCCCGAACCACGGGCGGTGCTCGAGTATGTTGTACGCCTGCGGCCAAAGGACCTCGCGCCGATAGTCGAACGTCGATGTGTCGCCGGAAAAAAGGTACTGGAACCGGTCGCCGCCATAGAACACCATCACGAGCAGCGCTATCACGCCGAGAACCACGTAAGGCAGCGCGACGTATCGGTGCCGCTTAACGAAGAGCACGATGAGCGGCAGCATGATCAGAGCGATCAGCACTGTCGCGTTGCGCACCTGCGACATGAACATGACGCCGGTCAAGACGATCACGAGCGCGATCTCCAGCGGCCTGAGCTTGCGGTAGATCAGCGCCGCCCCTACGATCCCGATCACCATCAGGTTGTAGTGCACCGGCAGGATGACGCCCGGGAAGACGCCCACAGCTCGGATACCGCCCTGCCCCGCCCAGTTCGTGATGTCCTCGAGCCCGACCATGATGTTCGCAAACGCGATCGCTGGCCCAAAGTCAATGAACTGCAGGAGAGCCACGAACGCCGAAACGAGGCACAGCCCGATGAGGATCTTCGCCATCGTCTTCCGGAAGTCCGGTGCCATCGAGACCAGCATCGCACCTTGCACAAACGCGAGCAGGAACGAAACCAGGGCGTAGTCCGGCGCGACGAACTCGACGTTCCTTCCAAGCTGGATCTGCGCGACGGTCGAGCACACCGTGAACCAAATCTGCACTAGGATCAAAAAGATCATCGGCGCCGGGATCCGGAGCGGCGTTGCGCGCCTCAGCATCGCTACGTAGATCCAACTGACGTAGCTCAGCATGAAGTACTTGTTCAGCTCTCCGACGTTCAGGCCGAGCTGCGTCCCGAACGGACTGAAGAACATCTGTACCAGAGCGAGCATCACGTTGCCGATGCCCCATCCGATCAGAGGCTTCGCGATCGCCTGGTCGTGCAGTGAGGCGCGCATCCGCTCGGCGGGCCGCATCGGCAGCTCGTCCCGCTTGGACCGTCCGATCGGAAACTGGCTCACGCCGTCCTCCGAGCGTGCAGGCTTTGGTAAAGGCACTTCCAGAAGAAGCGCTTCGTTACGGGCCAGTGCGCCTTCTTGAAGTACTCGACGCTGTCTGGCCAAGGCGTGACTTCAGCCGCTGTCAGGTACGCGTGCGAGGCGAACGCAGCCCTTTGGTCCTCGCTCGCGAACGGCCATCCTTCGAACAAGGTGCACAGGTTCTCCTCCATAAACCCAGTCGTCTTGCTGACGCTGGGGCCATCGGAAAGCCTGTAGTTCGTGTATGAAGCCGAAAGCGCGTAAGCCGGGCCGCACCGCTCGGCGCACCGCACCCAAAAGTCGACGTCCTGGAACTTGTTGAGCCGCTCGTTGAAGCCCCCGACTGACGCAAAGTTCTCTCGAGTGGTCGAAAAGCTCGATCCGCTCGCCCAGGCGTGGTGAGAAAGGAACCCTTCCCACTCTACGAGCCCTTCGTCTGCGACGCCGCCGGTCCAGTAGGCGCGCCGGCCGTCAGAGAGCCAGGGAGTAGAACGGTCGATCACAAAACTGACGTCCCGCTCGTCCCAGGCCGTAAGGTGCGCCTCGACTTTTCCGGGCTCCCACCAGTCGTCGGCGTCTAGGAAGAAAAGCACCGAGCCCTGCGAGGCGCGCGCCCCAGCGTTGCGCGCGACAGAGCCGTTGGACCTAGGGATAGCGAGCGTCGTCGCCCCTGCCGCCTCTGCGACTGCGCGCGTCTCATCGGTACAGCCGTCGCACACCACGAACACCTCGTCTGGCGCCACGCTCTGAGCAAAGGCCGAGCGCACCGACTCCGCAACGGTCCCCTCCGCGTTGTGCGCCGGTATCACGACCGAGACGGTGCAAGGCAAACGTCCTCCGTCAGACGGCCCGCGTGATGGAGGTCGACGCCGTAAACGGCTCTCCGTCCCTTCCCGTGTCGGTCAAGATCAGCTTGACGGAACGGGCGCCGGCCTTGTCCAATATCTCGTAGGCGGTTGGCACGCTGCCATAGTCGTTTGTCTTAGCCGAGACGCTCAGGCACACCTCGTCGACGCGCGAAGCGAATGCGGCGGCGTCCGCAACGATGTCCGAAGGCGCCACCGAGATCACCACGACCTGCGCGTGCTGTTTGAGCGATGCCACGACCTTCTCCACGCGGTCGAGGCCCGCTTCCGACATCAGCGCCTCGGGCACAGTGCCGATCGGCAAGAGCGTCAGGTTCTTGTGCTTCGTCTCGACGAGCAGCGAAGCCGGGTCGCTCCCGTCCTGGAACACGTTGCTCAGGCCCTTCTTGTCCGTCGCGCCAAAGCCGTTCGTGATGACCTGCCGCGTGCGCTCCGCATCGACCAAGATCACCTTGGTCCCAGCATGCGCCAAGGCGACCGCGAACTGTGCTGCGCAGATCGAGCTGCTCCCTGATGCGCCGATGCCCGTGAACATCACAGACTGCCCTGTTGCGCCCCCAGAGGCCAGATAGGTGTACGCCATGTTCCGGAAGCTCTCAAGCGGCAAGCCGCCCTGCCTCGCCAGGCTTTCAACCGCCCTGCTCCGGCTTAGGCCCGGAAGCGACGGGATGCTCGCGACCACCGGCAAACCCGTCAGGTCTGCGAGCTGGCCAGACGTGTAGACGCGCGGGCGCAATGCCTCGAGCGTGAAACTCATCACGAGCCCGATACAGGCGCCTGCGATGAATCCGATAAAGGAAAGTTTGACCGCGTCCGGCGCCACCGGCCGGTCGCTGACCGTCGCGCTGCCCGTTCCAAGCGGCACCGCGTAGATCACGCCCGTCTCTTGCCTGTTCGTCAGCTCTTCGAGCTGCGACTTGAGTCGCCGGTATTTCTCGTCGAAGATGATGCGGTCGCGCTGGAGCTGCGTGATCTTTACCTCTTGCTCTGGGCTCGCGGCTAGCTTCCTGTCGGCTTCGTCGAGCGAAGTGCGCAGCGACTGCATCCTCCCCATGATCGCGTCGCGACCTGCCTTGGCCTGAACAAGGCGCGCCTCCAAGTCGGTCCGGATTGGATCCAGCCGCTCGGTCGAGTATCCCGTTACTGAGGCCGTCTTCTTCGCCTCGGCGAGCTGAAGTCGCGCTCCGGCAAGCACCTCCCCGTTCGCCTTGACCTTGGGATTGTCTTCCGTGTACTGCGTCAAGAGCGCTGTGCGTGATAGCTCAAGGTCCGTGATCTGTCGCTCTAGCGCGTCGATGATCGGGTTGCGCACTGAAGACGATGAGTCTGAAATCCGTGGTGGAATCTTCGCGATGAGTGCTGTCAGAGACTTGATCGTCTCTTCGTTTCCGCTCATTTCGGCGTTTGCGCTCACGAGAGCGGTCTGAAGCTGGTTCTCGTTGTCCGTGATGTTGTTCTGCTGCCGCTCGACGCTTGCAAGCAGGTTCTCTTCCTTGTACTTCTGGTACGCGGCCTCCGAGCTCTTCAAGTCCCGGTCGGTCGCATCGATTTGCGCCGTGATGTAGTTGATCGCGTCCATCACAGAGTCGCGACCGGCCTTCTGCCGGATCTGGTTGTAGCTGTCCGTCACGGCCTCGGCGATCTTGCCCGCCACCTTCGGGTCGTAGGCCCGCACACGCACCTGCGCGACGCCGGCGCCCTGCTCGTTGTTGTTCGGCGTCCGCGCTGTCACCACGTCGTACATCAAATAGTACTTTTCCCAGTTGGTCATCAACTGCGGTGCCGCCTGCTGCAACGCTTGGATATACACGGTCTCGCTGTTTAGGAGCTGGCGCTCGGTCTGGATGCCCTGAGGCGCGTTGCGATCGATGATCTTGCGCACCTCGTCGTCGAACACCATGCTCGGACCGCGCGTCTCGAGGTTCGAGCCGAGCAGTACCTCGATGTTTGCCTCATAGATCTTACTGCTGAATACATAGATCATCAGGCCCGCGACCACACCTAGGATCGCCAGGACCGCTGTTCGCCGAACGTGGACTTTGTACATCGCTCTATCGCCCCGTGCTTCGCGGCGCCGATGGCCGCAAGAAGCACGATTATACTCGGGCCCGGTTCAATCGAACCTAGGTTCAGAAGGCCCAGAGCACCTTTGGACAGGGCACGATTTGTGCCCAAGACAGGGCGTCGGCCACAATGCCGAACAGGCCATGCGCACCGCGATCGACTGGTTCCCCCGTATTAGTGTGGTCACTCCCTCCTTCAACCAGGGCGCCTATCTCCGGGAGACCCTCGCCTCCATCGGCGACCAACGCTACCCCGATCTCGAGCTGATCGTTATGGACGGCGGCAGCACCGACGAGAGCCTCGAGGTCATCAAGTCTTACTCCGGCATCCTCACCCATTGGGAGAGCGGGCCCGACCGCGGTCAGGCGCACGCCATCAACAACGGGTTTGCAAAGGCGACCGGCGACATTGTGTGCTGGCTGAACAGCGACGACGTGTTCCTCCCTGGCGCGCTCAACGCGGTCGCGCACACCTTCAACGCGCACCCAGACTGGGAATGGCTCTCTGCACCGAGCCTCAAGTTCGGCCAATCGCTGCACGAGCAAGAGGGCTTCTACGAGCTGCCGCACGACCGGGTCGGCTGGCTTGTGCACTGCCCGATCTCGCAGCCGTCCACCTTTTGGCGCCGCTCGCTCTACGAGCGCTTTGGCGGCCTCGACGAGTCCTTCCATTTCGCGCTCGATTACGAGTACTGGGTGCGCTTCGTCTTCGGGGGCGTGCCGTTGCGCTTTCTTGATCGCCCGCTTTCTGCCTACCGGCTGCACGATGAGAGCAAGACCGTCGCCCAGGCGGAAATGTTCAAGTCCGAGGAGACCAAGCTCCGAGACAAGTATGTCGGACTTCTCTCGACGGGGGAAAGGTCGCGCCTACGCAGGATGACCAAGGATGCCGACCTACTTGACGACATCTCCGAGGCGGTCATGCTCCTTCAGAGGAACGATGCGCATGAGGCAAGGCGGCGCGTAATCGCCGCACTTAAGCGATCGCCGCGCCTCCTCTTTACAAGGACAGGCGCGGCGTCGCTTTATCGGGTGCTAGCGAAAAAGCCTCGGTACAGCGGCTAAGGAACGTAGGTCCGCCACTGGTTGTAGTACAGTCCGATCAGGCCCTCGTCGATCCTATTACCGCCGCCCCGCGAGCTAGTTGCGGGCAGGTCGAACAACCATTGAGCGCTGTTAATCCGGTTGTTCGCTGCGTAGATCGCAGGGTCCCCGACGAGAGTGTCGGAAAGCGTAAGTCCGTCGTTGAGCAGGAGCCAGTCGCTGCTGCCAAAGTACACGTTGTTCGTCAAGATGTTCCGCTTGGGCCGCGAGGGGCTGTCGGTCACGTAGTTCGCAAGCTTCGGATACGCCGCTCTCCAGATCACCCCCGTATAAGGCACCTCGGCCAGCATCGCCGGCACGTTCCACGAAGTCCAGAAGTTGCTCGCCCATGACGTCCCCCGAGCGTCGAACATCGCCGCCTTCCCCATGTTGTGGAACTCGTTGTTGTCCACGATGTTGTCGCGGCCTCCGCCTACGACCGCGCCAAACTGGACGTTGTCGAAGTAGTTGAAAGAGACCTCAGTCCCGCTCGCCATGTCATCCATGTAAACGCCGACGACGAAGTTGGAGAGCGCGCTCTGCTGGTTGGACCACAGGTCGGTGAAACGGTTGTACCAGACCTTGTTCCCTTGCTGCGTCACGTTCCTGTTGATGTACACAGCTCCCGCGTCCGTCGTCTCCTGGCAAAGCCGTGCAAAGTCCGTGTACTCGATCACATGGTTGTTGCCATGGATCGCGATCCCTTGGTGCGGGGCGTCCTCGACCCTCGAGTGCGAGACCTTGCAGCCCACTCCCCACAGGTCGATGGCAGCGCGGTACGTGCGGCAGACCTCGCTGTAGTCATGGAACCAGCAGTTTTCGACCAGGTGTCCGCCGGGAGTCAGCGTGTTCCTGTCGCCGCCTTGCAAAGTGACCCCGCCCTCGTCGAGGTCGTAAAAGTCGCACGAGTTGAACGAGTGGTCTGTGCCGCTCAACGCCTGCGCCGCGACGGTGCCGAACCGGCGGAACGTACAGCCGTTGAACGCGATCCGCGCACCGTACTTTATCGAGACAGCTCCGCGCCTGCCGTTCTGGAACGTGATGTTCTCGAAGTTGATGTCCGCCGTGTCGTACGCCTCTACCAGAGGCTCGTCGAGCGACGTGAGGAAAGACCCGGCGTTCAAGCTCGCGATCTTCTGCGCGTCCGTGTATCCATCGAGCGGCGGGTAGAAGTAGACCTTCCTCGCGACACGGTCGATGTAGTACTCGTTCGCGGAGTCCACCGCCTCCATCGCGTTGAGCAGATAGTAGCGTTGGTTCTTCTTGATGCCGTAATAGGGCTGCGTTGCGAAGAGCAGCCGTTGCATCAGCCTGTCGAACTTCTGGACCCGCTCGAAGGAGTCCGACCAGTCGTTTCCGAAGTAGCCGTGCGCCCAGATGTCGCCCGTGTTCTTCCACTTGAACGGCTCCGGATCCGTGAAGGTCATGCTCGTCGTCGAGCCGCCGTGGTTCGACGGAACCGTGAGCCAACCACTGTTCGGGTACCGCGCCAGAGTCATGTTCGTGTCGTTGAAAACGAGCGAGGACCAAGTCTGCGTAGTCGAATACGGAAACCCGCGCCGGTTCATCACGCCCACGTCCATCGTGCTGCCGTCTAGCATCAATGGGAGGCCAGCGACGAAGACTTTATCCCGCACTGCAGGGCTGAAACGAAGAGCGACCGACCCGCTCACCTTTTGCCAGCCCGCCACCTGCCTCGAGCCGTCAAAGTAGACGCCGGGCCCCGCGCCGCGGAAGATCAGTGGCTGCCCGAACAGCGCCGCATCCGCCGACGTAAGTTGGAACGTTTGGGCAAGGAAATACTTTCCAGCGGCGAACTGGACGATGAACTGTCCATCAAGGTTGCTCGTCTTTCCACGCCTGACCGCGTCAAGCCCGCCTTGCGGGGTCCGCTTGGGCAGCAACTGCGTTCCGGGGTTGTTGTCGTCTCCGTTTGTCGCCACATAGATCGTGACCACGCCGGAAGCGGGCGGCGGTGGCGGAACCGCCACGCCATTCGCGGCGGGCGCGCTGCTCAGACAAAGGCTCAAGCTCAAAGAAAGCAAGGTCAAACACTCCTCATAGTGTTCGTTTCCATGCGCACCGTGCCAATCGAGACCGTATCGCTCCTAGCAGTCACTTGTGCGGGCCGGTAGTCGTGCGCGCACGACCAGACTAGAAACGCTGCCTGCGCCTCGCACTTGTGCGGGGTGGAAAACAGGCAATGATTTCAGCCCAAATGTCCCCCTCAAGTAGACTCGATGGATGCAGAGTGGACCGGGGCGCGTCGTCGCGATCGTCCCGACCTACAACGAGCCCGACGATCTGCGCCGGGTCGTCCGCTCGCTCGTCGAACAGCGGCTCGATGGCCTGCACGTGCTCGTCGTCAACGCGGGCAATCCTCTGCCGCAAGACCTCGTGTCCCAGGTCGAAGAGGTGCGCGTCGGCCCGAGCTTCTACTGGACCCACTGCGTCGCCAAGGGCTTTGAAATTGTCCGCTCGCGGGATTACGCGTTCGTCTACCTGACCAACGCCGACACCTATGCCCTTCCAGGGACCCTTCCGGCTCTCCTCCAGCACGCGCAATCGCACCCCAAGACTGTCGCGTGCGCGCCCGCCTACATCGAGCAGGACGGAGAGGTCAGGCTGCTCTATTCGCACCAAGACCCCATGGGGTTCCTACTTTACGGCCGCCTCGTCCGGCCTTGGACCGCTCCAAGCGGGGCCCCGAGCGGCCCGTTCGACATCGTCTTGACCGGAGGCCAAGGAGTGCTCTTCCCCGCCTCCGTCGTGTCGAGCTTCTCGATGGACGCAAGGAGCTTCCCGCACTACGCCAGCGACCACGACCTCTGGCTGCAGATGCGAAAGGCAGGATGGAGGCTGACGGTGCTTCCACAGACGGGCGTCGTAAACACCCGTCTCTTGAGCTCGCACCATGAAAAAGGACTGGGGCGGCGTCTCAGCAAGCTCTGGTGGCGCATGACCTCCGATCTCACGCCAGAAAGCTGGTGGATCATGTGGCGCCTGCGCAAGAAGCACCTCGCCCTTCCCGTCGCCGTCCTCTCGACGGCCGTCAGTTTTGCGCTTCGCTGGACCGTTGGGCTTCCGAAGATCCTGCGGCGCACTTGACGTCGCTCCTCACAGTACACATCGCGCGCCAAAGGAACAGCGGGTTCCCCACTACGTACCGATTGAACATCCTCTTGGGCTCGATCGCCAATCGGTACACCCACTCCGTCCCTGTCCTGCGCATGAACTGCGGCGCCCGCCGCTTCGTCTCAGAAAAAAAGTCGAACATCCCGCCGCACGTCACCGCCACGCGCACGTTCAACCGCTCAATGTTCTCCGACATGAAGTACTCCTGCTTCGGCTGGCCGAGCGCGCACATCAAGATGTCCGCCCCGGAGTCTCGGATCATTGGAAGCGCCTCGCGCACTGGGTCGACGTACCCGTTTACCCGGCCAGCGCACACCACTCTCGGGTGCCGCGCGGTCACCTTCTCCGCCGCAAGCCGGTTGCTCTCCTCCGTAGCCCCAAAAAAGAACACGCGCACGTCCCTGTGAGCCTCAGTGAAGAGCCGCGGCATAAGATCCGTCCCAGCGAAGTTATAGCGCGTCCGCACGCCGCGCATCCGGCTCGCGACCCTGATCCCTACGCCGTCGTTCACAGTGCAGTCCGCGCGGCGCAGCACGTCCATGAAGCGCGCGTCGCGCCACGCGATGTTCAGAGTGTTCGGGTTCGCGAGCTCGAGCAGCTGCGCGCGCGGAGCGTTGTCCAGAGCCCAGTCCCACCACGTCTTGAACTCCTCGTAAGATGGGTTCCAGAACGGGACCGAAAAGACGCAGACGTCGGCCCTAGGCATCGCGGGCCCCCGCTCGTCAGTACGCGCCATCACCCTTAAGGACGGCGAGCGGCGTCTTGAGGAGGATCTTCAAGTCCGTCAGCACCGACATCTCTTCCAGGTACCTGTGGTCCAGCTCCATCCACATCTCGAACGTGAGGTTGCTCCGACCCATGATCTGCCAGTAGCACGTCATCCCGGGCCGAACAGATAGCCGCTCCATCGCGTACTCGTCGTACTTCTCCACCTCTTTCGGCAGAGGCGGCCGCGGGCCTACCAGGCTCATGTCGCCGCGGAAAACGTTTAAGAGCTGCGGAAGCTCGTCCAGGCTCGTGCGACGCAAGAACCTCCCGACGCGCGTGATCCGCGGGTCGTTCTGCATCTTGAAGATCGGGCCGTCCTTCTCGTTGGACTCTAGGACGTCCGGCAACCGCGCGTCCGCGTCCGAGTACATCGAGCGGAACTTGTAAAAGTCGAACACCCTGCCGCAAAGCCCGATCCGCTTGGATGAGTAAAAGACGGGGCCCCGGCTCGTCCACTTCACCAGCGCGGCGATCACGAGCATCAGCGGCGATAACACCACGATCAGGAACATTGAACCGAAGATGTCCAGGAGCCTCTTGCGTTTCCTGTACGTGATCACCTTCGGCTTGACCCGGCGTTGGACCGTTTCTTCCAAAGTGCTTCGCTCAGTGAGGGCGTTTGTGCTCGACATCCGTCCCGATCCAGTCCCAAGGGCTCGGGCCACCGCACCGCTCACCTTCAAGGACGAGTTGATTCTATCACAGGCCGCAGCGGCCCCTTGTCCCGATAAGTACAAGGATCGGGCCACCAGTTGTACGGTTCCCGGAACCGGCAAGACTGCCTGCACCTATTCGACGGTCACAGACTTCGCCAGGTTCCGCGGCTGGTCGATTTCGCACCCCCGCTCCCGGGCCATGTGGTACGCAAAAAGCTGCATCGGCGCGATCGTCAGGAGCGCGTTGAGGTACGCGTTCCCTGTCTGCGGGATTCTAAGGACCGTGTCCGCAACGCCCGCCAGCATCGTGTCGTCCGCCGTCGTCAGCGCGATCGCGTGCCCTCCCCGAGCCTGCACCTCCTTGATGTTGCTCGCGAGCTTCTCGCGCACGTCCGCATCCGTCGCGCCAAAGATCACTGGTATCCCCGGCTCGATCAGAGCGAGCGGCCCGTGCTTCATCTCGCCGGCCGGGCACTCCTGCGTCGGGATGTAAGCGATCTCCTTGAGCTTCAGCGCCCCCTCCAAGGAAAGGCTCGCGTCCGCCCCGCGCCCCAAGAAGAACACGAGCCGAGCGTCCTTGAACTTCTTGGCGAGCTCCTTGGCCGGCGCCTCGGTACCGATCGCCTCCTCCAACTGCTCGCCGAAGCGCCGCAGAGCGCCGACGTGCTCCTTGATCCGCACGCCAGGCATCTCGCGCACCTGTGCCACGTACAGCGCCAAGAGGAACAGAGTCAGGACCTGCGCTGTGTACGCCTTCGTGCTCGCGACGCAGATCTCCGGCCCCGCCTGCGTGAACAGCACCTTGTCGCACTCCCGCGCGATGCTCGAGCCAACCACGTTCACGATCCCCAGCGTCCGGATCCGCCGCGACTTGCACAGCCGCAGCGCAGCCAAAGAGTCCGCCGTCTCGCCGCTCTGGCTAACAAAGATCGCCAACGAACGCGGCGACAGCACCGGGTCGCCATAGCGGAACTCGCTCGAATAAAAAACGTCCGTCGGCAGCCGCAGGATCCGCTCGAAGAAGAACTTCGCCATTAGCCCCGCGTGGTAGGCCGTCCCGCAAGCGATGATGTTTACGCGGTCGATGTCTTGGAACACGTGCTCGCTGAACACCTGCTCCAGCGTAACCCTGTCTTCCTTCGAGAGCCGCCCGGCGAGGCACTGGTGAACGACCTCCGGCTGCTCGTGGATCTCTTTGAGCATGAAGTGCTCGTACCCGCCCTTCTCTGCAGCTGCCACGTCCCAGTCCGCGACGAAAGGCTTCGCCTCCATCACCGATCCGTTCACGTCCGTCACCGCAAGACCGCCCGTCGTCAGCACCGCCACCTGCCCGCTCTCCAGCACCACCACGTTGCGCGTGTAGGGCAGCAGCGCAGGGATGTCGCTCGCCAAAAAAGTCTCGCCCTCGCCGAGCCCCACGATCAGCGGGCTCGCTGCGCGCACGGCCACGATCTTGCCCGGCTCGTCCGCGCTCGCGACCACGAACGCGTACGCTCCGCGCATCTGCCTCACCGCGCGCCGCACCGCCTCCTCCAGCGGCACCCCCTTGTCGTACTCCTTCCCGATCAGGTGCGCCGCTACCTCAGTGTCCGTCTCGCTCTGGAACACGTGCCCCTCGCGCACCAGGCCCTCCTTGATCTCCAAATAGTTCTCGACGATCCCGTTGTGGATCAGCGCGATCCGCCCCGACTGGTCCGAATGCGGGTGCGCGTTGATGTCCGTCGGCGCCCCGTGCGTCGCCCAGCGCGAGTGCGCGATCGCCATGTGCGAGTGCGGCAGCCCGGTCGCAAAGAGCCCCACCAGCTCCGAGAGCTTCCCAGCCCGCTTGATCGTCTTCAGCGCCTCGCCGTTCCGGTAGGCGACGCCCGCGCTGTCGTAGCCGCGGTACTCGAGCCGTTTCAGCTGGTCGAGCACGACTTCGACCGCGTTCCTCGGCCCTACGTAGCCTGCAATGCCGCACACGCCTTCGATTTTGACACACCCTGGGGATACAATCAGCCGGACCCTTGAAACCGCTCGCCATCGTTCGCCTGCTCCGCATCAGACAGTGGACCAAGAACCTCCTCGTGTTCGCGGCCCTCATCTTCGCGCACGAGTACGG
Organism: uncultured Chthonomonadaceae bacterium; assembly: GCA_946479035.1. Next base: position 45,171 of record CAMLDW010000014.1, read on the forward strand.
CAGCGCGACAAAGGTCCAGCTCGCGGTCGTCGCCTTCTTCGCGACCTGCATGTTCAGCTCGTCCGTCTATGCGCTCAACGACGTGCTCGACGCCGAGCGGGACCGCGCACACCCCAGCAAGAGAAAGCGTCCCGTCGCCTCCGGAGAGGTCTCACAAGCCCTCGCCCTCGGCGTCTCCCTCGCGGCGCTCCTCGTCGGAACGTTGCTCGGCGCGTTCGTCGGGCCGAGCTACCTCGGCGGGCTCTTCGGCTACCTCGCGCTCCAGCTTCTCTACAACTTCGGACTCAAGCGCGTCCCAGTCGTCGACGTGATGGTCGTCAGCACCGGGTTCGTCCTGCGCGCCGCCCTCGGCGCCGTCGCGATATCCGCCGTCATCTCCGGATGGCTCCTCTTCTGCACCGGCATGCTCGCCCTTCTCCTTGCCAGCGCCAAGCGCCGCCACGAGTTCCTTCTTCTCGGCGTTTCGCGGGGCGAGAGCCGCGACGCGCTCCTGGGCTATACGCGCGAGTCGCTCGACGCCATGGTCGTGTTCTCCGCTGGCGTCGCGGCCATCGCATACGGCATCTACGCGATCGAGAGCGACACCGCGCACGAGTACCCGTCCCTCATCCTCACCGTCCCGTTCGTCGTGTTCGGCGTCCTGCGCTATCTCTACGCCACGTTCGCGCTCGATGCCAGCGGCGAGCCCGAGAGCGTCCTCCTCACCGACTGGCAGACCATCGCAGCGGTCGTGCTCTTCCTCGCTGCCGCGTTCTACGCGCTCAGCGGCTACGACATCCCGTTCGTCACCATGCCCGTCCGCGGCTGAACGCCGCGCTCCTGGTACATTCAGCCGGATGAAAGTCGCGGTCGTCGGAACGGGCTACGTCGGCCTTCCAACGGGCGTCGTCCTCGCCGACGTCGGCCACGAAGTCGTCTGCATCGACCGCGACGAAGAAAAGCTCAAGAGGATCGAAAAGGGCGAGTCGCCGATCTACGAGCCCGGCCTCGAAGAAGTGCTAAAGCAGGTCCTCGCTACGGGCCGCTTCCGCACCTGCAGCTCGATCCAAGAAGGCATCCAAGGCGCCGAGGTTGTGTTCATCGCCGTCGGCACTCCGCAGGGAAAGGACGGCATGCCCGACATGACGCAAGTGATCGGAGCCGCGAAAGAGATCGGCAGGGCCCTCACAAGCAAGGTCGTCGTCGTCAACAAGTCCACCGTTCCAGTCGGGAGCGGCGAACTCGTCGAGCGCACGATCCGCGAGCAGGGCGCTGACCCGGGACTCTTCGAGGTCGTCAGCAACCCCGAGTTCCTGCGCGAGGGATCCGCCATCGCCGACTCTCAAAAGCCCGACCGCCTCGTCATCGGCGCGGGCACGCAGCACGCGGCCGAAAAGCTCAAGGAGCTCTACAAGTGGGCTGGCTGCCCCGTGTTCGTCACGGACGTCAAGAGCGCCGAGCTCATCAAGTACGCCAGCAACAGCTTCCTCGCCACCAAGATCAGTTTCATCAACGCGCTCAGCCGCGTATGTGAGCTTTCCGGCGCCGACGTCGCAGACGTCGCCGCGGGCATGGGCATGGACTCGCGCATCGGCGCGGACTTCCTCCGGGCCGGCCTCGGCTGGGGCGGCAGTTGCTTTCCCAAGGACGTCTCCGCGCTCATCGCGCAGTCGCAGGGCCTCGGATACGACTTCGCGATCCTTCGCGCGAGCAGGCAGACAAACGACGAACAGGTCGTCCGTTTCATGTCCCGAGTCTCAAAGACCCTCGGTGGCTTTAAAGGAAAGACCGTCGCGCTGCTCGGGCTCTCCTTCAAACCGAACACCGACGACGTGCGCGACGCCAAGTCGCTCGACATCATCGCGACGCTTCTCAAGGAAGGCGCGAGCGTCCGCGCCTACGACCCCGTCGCCATGCACGCGACCAAGTCGCTCTTTCCCCAGGTCTCATACGCGAGGGACGCCTACGACGCGGCCAAAGACGCCGACGCGGTCGTCCTCGTAACAGAATGGAAGGAGTTCGCGGCGATCGACCTCAAGAGGCTCGCTTCTGCAATGAAGGGCCGTGCGCTCTTCGACGGCAGGCGCCTCTTCGACCCGCGCGCCGCCAAAGAGGCTGGCTTCACCTACGTCCGAGTCGGCAGCCAAGGAGCTCCGGAACAAAACCGGTAACCTAGCCCCAGTTGAACGACCCGCTCCGTTCCCAAGCCGAGATCCGCCCCATGCTCCCAGTCCTCCTGCGCGAACTCCGCGCCGCAAAGGGAGTGATCGTCGGCACCCACCTCCACCCCGATGGCGACGCCGTCGGCGCCGCGCTCGCCATGTCGCACGTCCTCGACCAGCTCGAGGTCGAGCACGAGGTCCTCTGCAACGACCCCCCGCCCTACTACCTCAAGTTCCTGCCGGGCTCCGAGAGGTTCAAGCAGCAGCCCAAAGGAGAGGCCGCAAGCCTCGGCGTCCTGCTCGACCTCGAAGCGCGCAGCCGCCTCGGTTCTGTCGCAAAGTTCTTCGAAAAGTGCCCGCGCACAGTCGTCATCGACCATCACGTCCCCGCCGAGTCGCCCGGCGACCTCCGCATCGTCCACGTCCATTCGCCCGCGACCTGCAGCATCCTCCTCGACCTCTTCGTGGACAGCGAGATCGAGGTCACGCCGCAGATCGCTGACTGCCTTCTCACCGGAATCCTCACCGACACTGGCAACTTCCGCTATCCCAACACAGACGCCCACTCGCTGCACGCCGCCGGCTACCTCCTCGAAAAAGGCGCGAACCTCGCGCGCATCACTGAAGAGGTCTATATGCGAAAGGAGCTGCCCGCCGTCGTGCTCTCTGCGCGCGCCGTCCTGCGTATGAAGACCGCATGTGACGGTCGGCTCGCATGGACCACGCTTCCGCACGAGCTCTTCAAAGAAGTCGGCGCAAACGAACAGCACAGCGAGGGCATCGCCAACGAGCTGCTCACGCTCAAGGGCGTGCAGGTCGCCGTCGTCCTGCGCGAAAGCCGCCCAGGAAGGATCAAGGGCTCGCTCCGCTCGCTCGGCCCGTTCGACGTCGCATCGGTCGCGCACTCCTTCGGCGGCGGTGGACACGTCAACGCTGCGGGCATCTCCTTCAACGGCGGGCTCGAAGAGGCCGAGGACGCGCTCGTCGCGGCGCTCAAAGAATGCTTGGCCTCATCCTGATCGACAAGCCCGCCGGCGTCACGTCGCACGACGTCGTCTACCGCGTCCGCAAGAGCCTCGGCACCAAGAAGGTCGGACACGCCGGCACCCTCGACCCGCTCGCCACAGGGCTCCTCGTCGTCGCAGTCGGCGCCGCCACTCGGTTCCTTCGCTACCTGGCCCTTGATCCAAAGCGATACGACTTCTCCGTCAAGTTCGGCGAAGAGACCGACACCTACGACAAGGACGGCCAGGTCGTCGCGGTGCGCACGGTCCCAGAAGACCTGAAGGCCCAGATCGAGCGCCTTCTTCCGTCGTTCGTTGGAGACATCGAACAGCTCCCGCCCATGTACAGCGCGGTCAAGAAGGACGGCCTCCCGCTCTACAAGTACGCCAGGAAGGGCCAGGACGTCGAGCGCGCGGCCCGCACGGTCACGGTCCACTCTCTCGAGCTTCTAAGTCCGGGTGCCCCGGTCTGGCCGCGCCAACCTTCCAAAACCACCGGCCAAGAATCCGAAGCGGCAGACCGGGAACTCCTGACCTTTCGTTGTGTCTGTTCGACCGGCACCTACGTCCGCTCCATCGCCCACGACCTCGGCCAGGCGATCGGCTGCGGCGCGCACGTAGTCGCGCTCGACCGCACCGCAGTCGGGCGCTTCCACAAGGAACGGGCCGTCGGCCTCGACGATATCACCGCAAAGAGAATCATCCCTCTCGGCGAGGCGCTCGCCCCGATGCCGCTCATAACGGTCAAAGACGGCGCCGTCCAGGTCTTGCGGCACGGCAACGCACTCAAGCACCCCGCGCCGCCAAACGCCGAGCGCGTCGCGATCCAGGACGAAGACGGCGAAATCGTCTGCGTCGCCAGGGTAGAAGCGAATGGGCTGCAGCCGGAGTGCGTAGTCCCAGTTGAGGAGTCGATTGGTAAAGTTCATTGACGGCGCACAAAGGTCGAGGCTCACGGGCCAGCTCGCCTGGTTCCTCGCCTGGGCCGGCGTCACGGCGGTAGGGCTCGTGCTCCGCCCGAGTGCGGCGCTGCACGGCACCCACCAAGAGCTCGGACTCCCGCCTTGCCCCAGCGTCGCGCTCTTCGACCGCCCCTGCTTCGGCTGCGGCATGACCACGAGCTTCACCGCCCTGCTCCACCTCGATTTCGCGACCGCCTTCCGTGCACACCCTTTCGGGCCGCTCTTCTACTTCCTCTTTACTGCCTCGGCCCTCGCGTGCGGCTACGGTTGGTGGAAGGGCAAGTACCTTGACACGAGCTCTAAGGCGTTCAACCGCGTCATGGTCGTGATCACGGTCGCGTTCGTCGCGTTCGGCATCGGCCGCTTCGCGACCGTGAAGTACAACTCCGACGAGTACGCGCTCTCCCAGTTCGCCAAGCGCCTACGGGACGGCGAACAGGGTCGGCAGACCGCCCGTGTGCCAGAAAAGGACGCGCCCCGTTAGCTCGCCCTTGCCCGCCAGATCGAGCAGCCCTGCGAACGCCTTGCCCGTGTAGATCGGGTCGAGCAGGATTCCCTCTTTCTGCGCAAGCCACGCGATCGCCGCGTCACCTTCCGGCGAAGGCACTCCGTACCCCGCACCGACATACCCGGTGCGAAAGTCGAACTCCTCCTTCACCATTAGTCGGTCGAGCCCCGTGATCTGGTCGAGCCCGACCGCGATCGCCCACAGGTCGTTCGCCAGCTCCGGCTCCGGATCGCAACTGATCCCCACGACGCGCGTCGCTGTGCCGTGGAAGTAGTAGCCGAGCCCCGCCTGCGTCGATCCGCTGCTCGTCGCGACGACGATCGAATCGAACGGGTCGCGCGCCTGCGCCGCCAGCTCTTGCCCGGCCATGTAAAAGCCGTACGCCCCCAGCGGCGTGCTTCCGCCGATCGGCAGCAGAACGGACTTCTTCCCCGCTGCCGAGTGCTCGTCGGCGATCGCTTGCGCGTGCGCCGACAGGACCTCCCAGTCGTCGTCGGGGAACACGCGCATCTCCAGCCCGAACATTTCATCGAGCACGCGGTTGCCGCCGTGCGCGACGCTCCGTCCCGCCGGCTTGCCGCACCCCCGGTCGTAAGGCAGTTCCATCGCTGCGGCGACGCAACGCACGCCGAACATCGCGCACGCGCAAGCGAGCTGCCGCAGGAAGTTCGACTGCGTCGAGCCCGACGAGACCACCACCTCCGCCCCCTCGTCCAGCGCCTGCGCGATCAGGTACTCCAGCTTGCGCCCCTTGTTCCCTCCGCCCGCGAACCCAGTCAGGTCGTCGCGCTTGATCCAAAGGTCCACGCCCAGGTCGCGCGAGGCGCGCGCCAGCCGGTGCAGCGGCGTCGGCAGGGCGACGAGCGGGACGCGGGACGGGGCCATGGGCGCACCAGCATACCGATCCGCGCCTTTCGCGCGTCCATACTCCAGGCGGGATGGAGATCGCGGCGAAGAAGAGGCGAAGGCGAGGCATATGGCTCGGGGCCCTCGGCGCGGTCGCGATCGCGGGATTCGTGTTCGGAGCGCCGATCGTGAACGCCCTAGTCGACGCCTGGCACGCAGGCTTCTTCGAAAAGGGCCCCGCCAAGCACGCCTACGGCGGCACGAGCCTCGACAACCTCAGAGCGCTCTACCAGGCCACGCAGCTCTACTACGACGCCAACGAAGCGATGCCCGGCGCGGCGACCTGGATGGACGACCTCAAGATCTACATCCACACCAACGACCTCAAGACCGGCGAAGAGATGAAGAAGTTCGTCAACCCTCGCCTCCCTGCCGGCGACGGAGTCTTCGGCTACGCCTTCAACTCTGCGCTGGGCGGCGCGTTCAAAGAGAACATCAAAGACCCGTCCCACACGGTCCTCATCTTCGAGTGCAAGGACACCAAGTGGAACGCAAGCGGCGACCCGGCAAAGCTCCGGCCAGACCCGGAGCTCGAAGGCGGCGACTTCGCCGTCACGGTCGATGGAAACGTCGTCCCCCTCCGGGACCTTCTCGACAAAAACTCGCCCTGAGCGGCGTCGGGGAAAAACCGGCCCCAGACCCTCTCGGGAGCGCCCAGACCGCTCGGCTATACTCGAAAAACAGCGCCGGGCCCCAGCGCCTGGCCATGTTTCGACGAGGAAACACGGAACTATGTCTGCGATCCCGGAGGCTGCGACGTCCACCAAGCTCGACTTCCTGCGACTGATGCTGCTCAGCCGCGAGGGCGACCGCCGAGAAGGCATCCTGCTCAGACAGAGCAAAGGGTGGTTCCAAGTCAGCGGCATGGGCCACGAGGCGATCGGTGCGCTCGCGCTGCACCTGCGCGACGACGACTGGATCGTCCCCTACTACCGCGACCGCGCACTCATGCTCGCGCGCGGAATGACCAACTACGAAATGGCGCTCGCCTACCTCGCCAAGCGCGCCAGCAGCTCCGGCGGCCGCCAGATGCCCGGCCACTTCAGCAGCGCGAAGCTCAACGTCCTCTCCGTCTGCACGCCGACCGGCGGCGGCCTCATCCCTGCGACCGGCGCCGCCTGGGGCATGAAGCTCCACGGCAAGGACGCCGTCGTCGTCGCGACTGTCGGCGACGCCGCGAGCAGGCAGGGGGAGTTCTACGAGGCGTTCGCCTTCGCAGTGCAGGAGAAGCTTCCCGTCGTCTTCGTAGTCGAGGACAACAAGTACGGCATCTCCACCCCGACCGAGCACTTCTTCCCGCTCAACATCGGCGGGATCATCGCCGAGGACTACGTCGTCAAGGTCGACGCTCGCCACTTCGACAACGTGTACGAAGAGGGCGGCAAGGCGATCGCGAAGGCGCGCGCGGGCGGCGGGCCTACGATGCTCTGGTTCGACATCGACCGCCTCGCATCGCACACCTCCTCCGACGACCACCGCGTCTACCGCGACCAGGAGGACATCAAGGAGATGTTCGCGCGCGACCCGATCGCGCTCCTGCGCGACCAGCTCATCGCCGCTGGCGAACTGAGCACGGAAAAGTTCGACGCGATGCAGGCCGAGGTCGCCAAACAGGTCGACGAGGACTACCAGAGGGCCGAGAAGCAGGAGGACCCGATCGCCGAGGAGGTCGCACTGCACTGCTGGGGCCCGCCGGAAAAGGTCGAAAAGCCTCCGATCGAGCCGGGGGAGATGACGATGGTCGAGGCGATCAACAAGACCCTGCACAAGGCCGTCGCCAACGACCCGAACGTCATCCTCTTCGGCGAGGACATCGAAGACCCGAAGGGCGGAGTGTTCAAGCTCACCGAAGGTTTGAGCACCGCCTACCCCAAACAGGTCTACAACTCGCCGCTCGCCGAGGCGACGATCATCGGCGTCGGCGCGGGGCTCGGCAGCTATGGCATGAAGCCCGTGTTCGAGCTGCAGTTCATCGACTTCATCTGCCCCGGTTGGAACCAGATCGTCACGAACCTCTCCTCGACCCGCTGGCGCTCGTTCGGCGAGTGGAAGACACCGATGGTGGTCTACGCGCCCTATGGCGCCTACCTGCCCGGCGGCTCGCTCTGGCACAGCCAGGCCAACGAGGGGTGGCTCGCGCACGTGCCAGGGCTCAAGGTCGCGGTCCCCTCGACCCCCGAGGACGCCGCCGGGATCTTCTGGACCGCGATCCACAGCGACGACCCGGTGTTCATCCTCATCCCCAAGCACATCTTCCGCAAGCGCGTCAAGGTCAAGACGGTCGAGCCGGTCCCGCTCGGCAAGGCGAGGATCGTGCAGGAAGGCAGCGACGTCACGCTCGTCTCATGGGGCAACACGCTCGAGCTGGCCGACGAGGCCTGCAAGGTCCTTGGCGGCGAGTGCAGCGTCGAGGTCATCGACCTCCGCTGCCTCGTGCCGTGCGACTATGAGGCAGTGACCAAGTCGCTGGAAAAGACCGGGCGGCTGGTGGTGGTGCAGGAGGACACTCGCACGTGCGGGTTCGGGCAGGCGGTGGTGAGCGAGATGGTGTCGGTGCCAGAGCGGTTCAACCTGTTCCTCGCGCCGCCGCAGCTGGTCTCGCGCGGCGATGTTCACGTCGGCTTCAACCCGATCTACGAGTACGCTGCGCTGCCGACTGTGGACGACTTGATCCGAGCGATCCGGACGACCCTGGAATAGGCCCTCGTCCTTCTCGGAAATCCCAGTTTAAATGGGGTTTTATTGGGATTTCTTGGGGGCGTTTCCTGGTGGTCTCCAGTTGTCGCCACGTGGTCGCCTTGTGGGAGACGGAGGCCCTCACGCTGACCCCCACCCGCGCGAGAGCGGGAATCCGGTGTCGATTCCGGGCTCTTAACCCGGTCGCACGCCCTACTCTACTTTCGGGCGACTGG
>CAMLDW010000015.1 GCA_946479035.1 uncultured Chthonomonadaceae bacterium
GCCCGCACGTCTTCGGCGAGGTGATGCGGGAGCTGTTCTGGAAGCTGGGGCGCGGTTAGCCGCGCACCATTCCCTCCCCCTAGGGGGAGGGGGGACGCTCGAGGAGAGCCCTCGTCCAAGTCGTCGCGGACGGTCCGATAGCCGCGCTCGCCGGTCCCCTCCCCCTGCCCAAGTCTCCTCAGCCGCACAACAAGGGCCGCTGAACCTCGGCAGCGCGATTCGCGAGCGGGCCAGGAAACTCAGCCCCCACCGCACCCAAACTCCGACAGACCGCCTTGCAGGATCAACGAAGTTGCCGCACGCACAAGCGGGTTCGCGAGCAGCACGGATGCCGGGCCATTCATGTCGCCTCTAGAGTAGTCCGTCGAGATCATGTCCGACAGCTCTTTTGGCATCGACTCCCTCTTCTTCTTGGTCCCAGTCAGCTCGAACAGCGACTCTGCCACCCTTGGTGTCTTCTGGTAGAAGTCGTTGCCGACCATCCAGAGCTTGGCATAGTCCTGAATGCCGGTGTCGTAGTAAGACGACTGAGAGTGCCTTCTCAGCGGGTCGAGCGAAGCAATGGCCATCGTAGCGCGCTCACGGTTCGCCGAAGGCGCATTGATCGTGCTATAGACCTCGTCGAGCAAGATCCACGCGTTCAGATACTTTGGATCGAGATGGACCGCCTTTTCGAGGTATGTCGCGGCCTCCTTGAATTGTCCGCGCGTGTTCAGCAGGTAGCCCATGAGGTACGGGACCTGCGGCTTGTCGGGCCGCTCCGTGTTGAGCTGCTGCAGCACTGATAGGGCGATGTCCTGCGCCTGCGGGCTCTCGAAGACGTGCTCACAGCCAAAGCAGTGGCTCTCGATGCGGCCAAAGCTGTCGGGCATGAGTTCGAACGCCTTTCTAAAGTGCGCCGCGGCCTCGTCTGGGTGGCCCGACTCGAGCAGCTGCACGGCGAGCCGAGACTGGATGCAGTAGGCGTCTTCGAAGATCGACAGAGCGGTCTCGTACATTTTGATAGCGCGCGACGTCATGCCCACGGCGTAGAAGTCGTCCGCGTCCTCAGATATGCGGATCGCCTTGACCGCGTTCGCGTAGAGATCCGCCTGCTGCGCCTCTCCTTGCTTGCGAAGGATGTCGCTCAGTACGGCATAGACGCGCATGCGGTCGCCCTTGCCCTGTTCGCCGTCCGAAGGATCGATCGCAATCGCCTGCCTTGCGACAGCCTCGGCGTTCTGGTAATCGCCCTGGTCGTAAAGCAGCTTCGCCTTCCAGATCAGAGGTCGCTCCTCGAACTGGTCGAGCTGGAACAGCTTGTCGAGGGTCGGAATCGCGTCCGCGCCCTCGACCTCGGCCAGCACTTCGTACCCGCGGTCGTTCCCTGGCGTCTGGTACAAGCCTGCCGTCGCCAGCTTGAGCGCCTCGTCCTTTCTGCCTAATTTCGCGAGCGCTCTTGCCGCGCCAAAGACGATGTCGGAACTGCCGCCCGTCAGCGCGTGACTGAGATCCGTCCAGCTCCAGATCGGAGCGTTTTGCAGAAGGTACACAGCGTCCTGGTACTTTCCAGTCGCCAAATAGAGGTCAAAAAGCGCATTGATCGACCCATGGCCGCTTCCGTACATGCTCTCGTAAGGGCTCGAGTCTTTCTTGAGCGAGGCCACGATCCCATTGACGAGCATCTCTTCCGCCTCCGAATAGCGGCCGAGGCTCATCAGAGCTTTTGCGACGGAGCTCTGGTCAAAGTATGAGTATCGCTCGGGCAAGGAGTCAAGAGCCTTTATCGCCGAGTCGACCAAGTCCGACCGCTTGAGTAAAACGCCGATCTCCATGAGCGTGGTGACCGTCGCAGTCATTTGCGCAGCACCGGTGCTGTTGGGGCGCGCAGTTGCCGAGAGGCTGGCCACCATGAGCGCCACGGCGTCGTCGGTGCGGTCGATAGCGAGGTATCCCCGCGCCAGCGCGTCGTTGATCTGTTGCTTGGTCGACTGCGAAGCCCCTTGCGCCGCAAGTGCCTTTTGGGCCGTGGCGACGAGAAGGTCGCCCTTGGCCGCTCGTTGGGAGACGGTCGTGAACAGGCCCCAATAGCTCGCGTCCGGCTTTCTTGAAAGCACGTTTGACAGCGTAAGGGCGATTTTCTCTTGCGACTTCAGGGATCGCGAGCCCTCGAGGTCGACCTGGTCGAGGTACCGTTCTCCGAACTCTTTAGGGGCAGAGACTAGGACCTGTTCAGCGTCGGCCGACCTGCCGTCGATAGCAAGGTTGATGGCATAGTACGCGACAGCCTTGCCCTGGTTTTCGGTGTTGCCCATGGCGTCGAACGCGACTTGGTCGAGGACGTGCGTGTTGAGCAGCTTCAAGAACTTCCCGTTCTTGCGGCAATAGTCCTCGAACCTTGCAGTAGTCCCGAACTCGGCCAGCGACTGCCAGACGACCGCGTTGTTGGTCTTTCCGTACTTCACTGCCGAAGCGCTGAAGAAGGCTTTGAGCTCATCGCTGACGCCACGCGGCTCGTAGTAGGAGCGGTTCTTTGAGAAGTAAAGCTTGGCGACCTCCTCCCGATCGGCAGGGTCGAGCAAGAGAACCTCGGGTGCGAGGTAGGTCTCAGAGGTCTCTGCCGGTGTGTACGCAAGCGTCAGGCTCCGCTTTATGTGGACCTTGTCCTTGACGGAGGCCGACCAGAGCTTGTAGAGCTCGATGACGTCCGAGTTCTCGCTGAGCGACTCTGGGTTGCTGGCGTCAAGCCCTTTGAGCAAGGAAATGACCGAGCGCTCCTGTGCCGGACGGTCTCCGACAAGGAGCGCTGTCAAGAAGTCGATGCCAGCCTTTTGTTTTGGCGGAAAGGATGCGGACCCCATGCCCTTGGCGGCGACTTGGATCGCCGGCCACGACTTCGGCTCTGGCAGCGCCAAGAGGACGCTCGCAACCTTCGAGTCTCCGCCCGAATACATGCCACTCCCCTCCTTGTCCGCGCTTAGCGCCTGCGAGAGCAGGGCGACCCAAGCCTTGCCAGCCTGGTCTGGCGGGAGCTTGGAGCCTTGCAGGAGAAACGCGTCAAGGTCGCGCTGGAACGCTGAGTGCACGGCGCTTGCCGTCTTTGGTGCGGCTAGCATCTGTTCGACTGCGTTGCGCGCGCCTTTGAGCTCTTGTGCTTGGCAGATCGTGGCGCTGACGATCAGCGAGGCCAATAGGGCCGTGTCCCTTAGTTTCATTGTCTTTCTCCTAGCTACCTTTCTCGGGTCGCCAGCGGCATTATACGGCGAGACGCTCTCGGTAGAATCAGGATTCGACCTTGGGCGGGGCGAAATGTGGCAGAGGTTCACAGAGCGGGCGCGGAAGGTGGTTTTCTATGCGCAGGAGGAGGCGCAGAAGTTCGGAGACGGGTACGTCTCGACCGAGCATCTGTTGCTCGGTCTTGTACGCGAGAGCGACAGCGTCGCAGCGCGCGTGCTGGCGCGCCTAGGCGTCTCATTCGTCCGCGTCCGCAAAGAAGTGGAGAAGCAGCTTCCGCGCAGCCCGGCACGCCCGAGCCAGGACATGTCGCTCACTCCGCTCGCCAAGCGGGTCATCGACATCGCTTACGACGAGGCGAGCAACCTCAACAACAACTACATCGGGACCGAGCACTTGCTGCTCGGGCTCGTGAGGGAAGGCGACGGGCTCGCAGGAGGTGTCCTGGCGAAGCTCGGCGTCGAGCTCGACCGTTGCCGCCGCGAGACGATGGCCCTGCAGGATGAAGATGCTCTGGCCCGCTCGCCAAGGGCAAAGCAAGACCAAACGTGGGTTGAGCCCGTCGTGCTGGAGGGGAAGGTCGTAAGGCTGGAGCCGCTGGCGTTCTCGCACGCGGAAGACCTGGCCGAGGCGTGCGACGAGCACATGTTCGACTTCTTCCCGAGCTTTCCGCGCGCGTTCACGAAGCAGGCGCTCGAGGAGTACGTCCAAATGCGCTACGCGATGCCCGTTACGGTCCCTCTTGCGATCGTGCTGCAGGAGACCGGGAAGGCGATCGGCAGCAGCAGCTACTTCGACATCCGCCCGAGCGACAAGGGGCTCGAGGTCGGGCACACGTGGATCAAGAAGGAGCACCGCGGCACCAAGGTCAACCCGGAGACCAAGCTGCTGATGCTCGGGCACGCGTTCGAGACGCTCGGCGCGGTCCGCGTGCAGCTCAAGACCGACCTGCGCAACGTCCAGAGCCAGGCCGCGATGCTCAAGATGGGCGCGAAGAAGGAGGGCGTGCTGCGCAGCAACCTGGTCATGCCGGACGGATACGTGCGCGACAGCGTCTACTTCTCCGTGATCAAACAGGAGTGGCCGGTGGTGAAAGCGGGGCTGGAAAAGCGGTTGATGGGAGTTTAATTCCCCCTCCCGCTCGTGCGGGAGGGGGTTAGGGGAGGGCATCCGCTTACTTGCCACCTGCGATCCTATCGAGACAGATACTGCCGATGTAGTCGGCGAATGCCTTCGCCGACCGCAGGACATCGTGATTGAACACCCTTACTACGAGTACGCCTTTCGCTTCGATAGCAACGTCCCGTAGCCGGTCTTGATCGAGCCGAGAGTCATGGCTGGGTCCGTCGAGTTCGACTGCAACGCGAGCGGCATGGCAGTAGAAATCGAGGATCATCTCACCAAGCACATGCTGACGCCTGAACTTCAGTCCTTCTGTTCTGCCCGCCCGCAACAGCTGCCAAAGCGCCTTTTCAGCCGGAGAAGCTGCCTTCCGGTTGGTGCGCGCCTTGTCTAGAGTCACGGAGTGCTTTTGCACGGCGCATTGTAGCGGATGCCCCCACCCTGCCCCTCCCCCGCACCGAGCGGGGGAGGGAAAGCTAGAACTCAAGACGGATGTAGTGCGGCACGGAATAGGGGATCGGGCGGCCGGTCGGGTCGCGCTGGCCGCTGTCGAGCGTCGCAAGCCCCGGCGCTGCGATCGCGAGATAGAGGTCGCCCGAGACCTGCACCGCGTCCTCCGGCTGGATGTGGTACTTGAACATGAACGACCGCACTTCGAGCGGAGCGCGGTTGCCAAACAGCTCCTTGAATGAGGTCGCCTTGCCGTGGATCAGGTCGTTGTACGTCAGTCCTGAGACGCCCACCTCCTGTTCGCCCTGCGGAGCGAACGCGCGCGTGACGATCGCCTCCCTTTCCTGTGCGGTCTGCGCGGCGTCTTGCGCGTCGAGCGCGCGCAGCACCGGCGATGGCGAGGTCGCCGCCTCTAGCACCGCAAGCAAGCGCTCTTCTGTGAACGTGCCGCACAAGAAGTAGCGCGACGAAGCAAGCCGCGCGTCATAAAGGAACGTCTTGCCGAAGCGGAGCGCGGCCTGGTCGACGATCTCCTGGAGCGTAAGCACCTCGCCGCCCCGAAAGTCGAGCTGCCCGTCGGTCGGCTTTCCGATCGGGTCGAGCGCTTGCTGGGACGTCGCTTCTGGCAGAGGCACGTCCGGCCGATCGGGCGCCAGCGAGATCGAAACGGCCCCGTCGCCAGAACGGCTTGCGACCGTGGCCACCGGCTCGAACAAGAGCCGCATGCCGACGCGGTCCGGATACTGCGCGAGCATGGAGTCGCCCACGCCCGCGCCAGAGCGCTCGATCGCGAACCGGAGCCTGGCCTGGAGCGAGGCCGGCAGCGACGACATGTTCAGGTTTCCCTGCCTTAACTTCTCGATTTCCGTTACGCCCAGCGCCTTGATGACGGCGAGCGCGTGCTGCGTCGGGGAGAGCAGGCGCAGATCCTGGTCGTCCAACCTGCGCCGGAAGACCTGCACGCCCTGCACGGTCAGCCGCGCGCGGTCGAGGCTGGCGGCGAGCCGGTCGAGCCCGCGCTGGCCGTCCGGCTTCTCGTACAGAACCTGGCCCGGGTCGGCGAACTCGTCTATGTCCACGCAGAGGCTCGCGCTCTCGACCTTGGCCACGTTTCGCAGGAGCGCGAGCCAGGCTTGCGTGTGCGAGTCGGTCTGCTGTAAGAGCGCTAGCGCGACCGCAGAGAGCATAGACACCTATTTTAGCCTGTGGAAAGAGCAGGGACAAAGCGTGGAGAACCCGTGGACAAGCCGTGGAAGCCGCCGACTGCGCGCCGAAGGGCTCAAAACGGTGTGGGAAAGCGGGGCAATTGGTGCCAGTAGAAAGTCGGGCACTATCATGGAACTGGAGAGAGAATCAGAGCGACCCTCATGGCCCAAGCTTTCCCGAAACGGCTCGACGACTTCGTCCCTCCGCACTCCCTAGAGGCGGAGATGGCGACGCTCGGCTCGATGATGCTGAGCGAGCGCGCGGCGGAAGAGGTCCAGGCGATCCTGACCGAGGAGGACTTCTACCAGCCCGCGCACGCCGAGATCTTCCGCGCGATCCGGCAACTGTTGCTGAGCGCAAAGGCGATCGACCTCGTCACGATCAAAGACGAGCTCATCGCGCGAGGGGTGCTGCAAGAGGTCGGCGGCGTCGAGTACCTGATCCAGATCGCCGAGAGCGTGCCGACCGCGAAGAACGCGACCTACTACGCCGAGATCGTGCAGGACAAGTCGACGATGCGGCGGCTGGAACAGGCGGGGCACGAGATCCTTGGGATCGTGCGCGACCCGGAGAGCGACGCGGACCAGAAAGTGGACCAGGCCGAGTCGCTCGTCTTCGAGGTGGGCCAAAAGAGGCTCGGCAAGTACTTCGACACCGCGAAGTCGCTCGCCAAGGAGTTCTTCAAGGACGTCGACCACCTGCTCGACACCGGCGAGCCGATCCTTGGCCTGCCGTGCGGCTTCCGCGACCTAGACAACGTGACGACCGGGTTCTACGGCAGCGACTTCACGATCATTGCGGCGCGCCCCGCGATGGGAAAGACCTCGCTCGTGCTCAACTTCGCGCTCAACATCGCGCGGCAGGAGAAGGGAGCGGTCGCGATCTTCAGCCTAGAGATGAGCGGCCAGCAGCTCGTGCGCCGCATCATCTCGACGATCGCGCAGGTGCCGATGGGCACGCTCAAGAAGGCGAACCTCTCCAGCAACGACTACCAGAAGCTCGCGGACGCCTGCGAAGAGCTCTATACGCTGCCGGTGTTCGTGGACGACTCTTCCGACATCAACCCGCTCGACATGCGCGGCAAGTGCCGCCGCCTCAAGGCCGACCAAGGGCTCGCGCTCGTGGTGGTGGACTACATCCAGCTGATGCGCGGCAACAGCCGAAGGCCCGAGAACAGGAACCAGGAGATCGGCGAGATCGCGCGAGGGCTCAAGGCGATGGCGAAGGAGCTGGACGTGCCGGTGATCGCCCTCTCGCAGCTCAATCGCGCGGTCGAGTCGCGCGAGAACAAGCGACCCTTGCTCGCGGACATCCGAGAGTCGGGCTCGATCGAGGCGGAGGCGGACCTCGTGATGTTCATCTTCCGCGAGGAGTACTACAAGCGGCGCGAGGCGGCCCCTGCCGACAAATGGAACCCCGACTCGGCGGACGTGGCCGAGATCATCATCGGCAAGCACAGGAACGGCCCCACCGGGACGGTGCTGCTCGGGTTCCAACCGGCCTATACTCGCTTTACGCTCTTGGACGAAGAGTCGAAGGTCGCGTACATGCGGCGCTCAAGGGACGACGACTGACGCGTGGATAGGCTAAGGGTAAGGGGTAGGGGGAACGGAACTGGTGGGTGGAGCGTTAGACAGGGCAAGCAGGACGACCCATGAGAGCTCGAACGGCGTCTGTGACCTTCTTGGGGCTCGGCGTGCTGGTCGCCTCGGCGGTGCTGCCTTCATGCCAGCCGGAAAAAGGCTCAGCCTCCAAAGTCGTGCCCTCAACTGCACCGACCAATGAGGTCGAGAAGCGAAAGGACCGCGAACTCGCCATGATCGCCGACTACCGCAGTTGGCACAGAGTGAACCCGGAACCAATCACCATGACGGACGTCGTCGCAAAGATGTGCCGCCTGTTGACTAAGAAGGAAGCGGAAGAATTCCGAAGCGTTGACCCCCACATAGCGGTGCAGGAACAGAAGTCCTTTACAGTCTATGTCAACGAGGTTGGAAAGGATCGACTCCTAGGCAAGGCGGCCGGCACGTTCCCGGTCGGCACGTGCATCGTGAAGGTAAAACACGATGGCCAAGACGCGACGACGAGCGAACTGCTGACTGTCATGATCAAGCGCGAGGCGAGTTTCGCTCCTCAGATTGGAGATTGGGACTTTCTCGTGCTGGACGGATTCGCGAAAAGTGTCCAGGGCCGGGGAGCGATGAAGAACTGTGTTTCGTGCCACACGGCCGTCAATGACAACGACTTCGTCTATGCGAGCTATGTCGAAGGGCGGGAGTCCGTCGCAACCAAGCACTTTACGACCCCGTTCGCGGCCGACAAGCCCTGATTGCGCGGTTCGGGAAGGCGGGCGTCGAAAAAAGCCGGCATGCCCCACTCCTTCGGTATCGACGCGGGGAGCGCGTCGTCGAAAGCGACGTCTGATAACGCCATCACCGCAGCCGACCACATCCGCGGAACGCACTCCTGCGCGTAGCCGCCGCCGCCCAGCGCGACGACCGGCAGGCCGAGGGCCCGCACCTTCTTGACCGCCTCCAGCCACTCTTGCGCCGAGACCAAGAGGTGGCCGAGAGGGTCGAGGAAGTGCGCGTCGGTGCCCATCTGCAGCACGACCGCCTGCGGCTGGAACTCACTGATCTTGCGCAGGATCCCGTTCTCGAACGCCCAGAGCCACACGTCGCCGGTCGTGAACGGCTCGAGCGGCACGTTGACGGCGGAGCCGCACGCGCCGCGCTCTTCGACGAACCCCGTGCCGGGGAAGAGCGTCCTGCCCGTCTCATGGATCGAGCAGGTCATGACGCTCGGGTCCTCGTAGAAGAGCGCCTGCACGCCGTCGCCGTGGTGCAGGTCGATGTCCACGTATGCGACGCGGTCGAACTTCTCGCGCAAAACGGAGCACGCGATCGCCGGATCATTAAAGATGCAAAAGCCGCTCGCCCGCGAGCGCAAAGCGTGGTGGAGCCCGCCCGCGATCCCGAAAGCGAGCGGCGCGCCGTCGCGGACCTCGCGCGCAGCCCGCACGGTCCCGCCCGTGTAGGCGAGCGACGCCTCAAACATCCCTTCGAACGGCGGGTTGTCCGTGCTACCGAAGCCCCACGGCGCCATCTCTTCGCGGCACATCATGGAAGCACCGGAGCTGAGCTCGATGACCGCCTCGACGTACTCCTGCGAGTGGACGCGGAGCAGGTCCTTCACGCTCGCGGGCTCCGGCGTTACGGGGCTGAAGCCGTCGACGCAAGCCTCGAGCAGCGCGAGGGTTCGCGCGAGGCGCTGGGGCTTGAGCGGGTGCTGCGGGCCGAAGTCGTAGCGGACCGAGTCAGGGTGGTAATAAAAGCGCGGGACTGGCACCGGGAGCAGGTTACCGTCCGGCAGTAGACTTTGCGGCGTGGCGACGGCTTCGCGCGGGCTCCAGGCGCTCCGCACCTACCTGGAGATGATCAAGTTCGAGCACTCGGTGTTCGCGCTGCCTTTCGCGATGGTCGGGATGGTGTGGGCGTCGCCCGCTCAGACCGGGGGGGCATGGCCTGGCTGGGCGAAGTTCTCGCTGATCGTGCTGTGCATGGTGAGCGCGCGCAGCGCTGCGATGGCGTTCAACCGGATCGCGGACCGCGATATCGATGCGCTCAATCCGCGCACCACAATGCGCGCGATCCCCGCCGGAATGCTGAGCCTGCGCCACGCGAACCTGTTCTTCTTTGCGAGCTGCGCCGTGTTCTTCGTCGGCGCGGCGATGCTGAACCGGCTCACACTCTTCTTGAGCCCAGTCGCTCTGTTCACGATCTTGTTCTATTCGCGGATGAAGCGGTTCACGCCGCTCTCGCACTTCGTGCTTGGCGCTTCGCTCGGTATCGCCCCCGCCGCCGCTTGGGCCGCGGTGACGGGCTCGCTCGTGTGGGCGGTGGTGCCGCTCTGCCTCGGCGTGCTCTTCTGGACCGCTGGGTTCGACGTCATCTACAGCCTACAGGACGAAGAGTTCGACCGCTCGCACGGCCTGCGGTCGCTGCCGGAGACGGTCGGGAGGGCGCGAGCCCTCTTCTTCAGCCGAGTCTGCCACGTCTTTGCGGTCGCGATGCTGGCGCTCGCCTGTTGGCTGTTCATCGGCGGAGCGTGGGCCTGGCTCGGCGTCGCGTTTGTGGCCGCCCTGTTGGCCTACGAGCAGAGCCTGGTGCGCGCCACAGACCTTTCGCGGGTCAACCTCGCGTTCTTCACCCTGAACGGCTTTGTGTCGATCGGGTTCTTCCTCTTTGTGCTCTTGGACGTGCTCCTGTGAGGTCGCGCCTTGCCAGTTGAGATGGGGCCGTTCCTGTTGTGGGCCGCGGCGCTGTGCGGCGGGATGGCGCTCGTGTGGGCGGTGCGTGCCCGCAAGCGCGGCTGGCCCGCAGTGCCGATGATGGCGGCCTTCGTCGTGTTCGGGTGCGTGATGCTGCTCTTGCGCGCGCGGGCGCCGCAATGGAGCGTCGTGGCGCTGGCGGTACTTCTGTTTCTTCTGCTCGTGCTCGACGCGTTCTTGCGGACCGTGAAGGGGGGAGCGAAATGAGGGTTGCGGTCGTGGGAGCGGGGATCGCGGGGCTGCGCACGGCGCAGCTGCTCGAGCGGCTCGGCCTCGAAGTGAAGGTGTACGAGGCGAGGCACCGCTTGGGGGGACGGCTCTTGTCGGCAGATGTCCGGGGCACGGCGATCGAGGCTGGCGGGGAGTGGATCGACGCGGAGCACCACCGGGTCCTTGCCCTGCTCGGAGAGCATGGCCTGAAGGCCGCGCCGTCCGATCCTAGGCCGCGCAAGCTGTACTTCGACGGAGGCTTCGTCGCGCCGAAGGACTTTCATGGCCTAGAGCAGGCGGTCCGTGAGACAAAGCTCACGGATGGATCGCTTGCAGACGCCTTGGACGCAGCGACCCAGGGCTCTCCGTTGGGGCGCAAGTACTTGGAGGCGGTGGCCCTTTCGGACGAGGGCACTGACTCAGACCAGGTGAGCCTAGTCGAGTGGAAGAGGTTCGCCGCGAACTACTCTGCGCGCAACGACTGCGATGCCGGCATGAGCGCATTCCGCTTTCCTGTTTCGACCAGCGAGCTGTGCGTCCGGATGGCTGGGGCACTGAAGCGCGAAGTCCAGACTGGAACGATCGTGGAGTCGGTGCAGCGCTCGAGCCGTGTCCGCCTGGGCCTCTCGTACGGTCTGTCAGGGGTGTTCGATGAGGTCGTGCTCGCTGTGCCGCCGAGCTGCCTTGGGCGGATCAAGTTCGACGGAGCGCGCTCTTGGGACGGTATTGCGATGACGCCGACGTGCAAGCTCGCGCTGCTCTTCGACCGCGCGTTCTGGGAGGACGAGGGATGGAGCGGGCATTTGATGAGCGACCTTGCGGTGCAGCAGGTCTGGCCGTGCGGCCGCGCGCTCGTTTGCTACGTGAACGGCCGCGCTGCGGAGGCGTTGGCCGCGCAGATGGACCCGGTCGGGTTTGCGCTCGCTTCGCTCTCCCAAGCCGTGCCGCAGACGCGCGAGCATTTCGTCGAAGGAAAGCTGTTCGATTGGAGCCGCGAAGAGTTCTCTGGCGGTGGCTTCCCGTACGTCCCGCCGGACGCAAAGAGGCAGGCACCACCGCCGAGCGGCCCGGTACGCTTTGCGGGCGATTGGACGGCGGACTGGATCGGTTTTATCGAAGGGGCCTTGGAGAGCGCGGAGCGCGTAGCGAATGAGTTCAAAGATGAGCACGGTCTTTCGTAACGCGCGCGACCTGCACGGGGGACCGCTTGCGTTCGCCGTCGAGCGCGGCCTTTTCAGCGAGGTCGTGCCGGAGATCGACGCACCGGGCGCGCGCGACCTGCAAGGGGCGACCGTGCTGCCAGGCTTCATTGACGCGCACTGCCACGTCATGCCGACCGGGTTCGACCTCTCGAAGCTCAGCCTTGACGAGTGCCGGAAGCCGGAGGAAGTGCTGGACGCCGTGCGCGACAGGCTGCGCGAGGTCCCTGACGGCGAGTGGCTGCTCGCGGTCCATTACGACCAGACGCGCTTTTCCTCGAACGCGCACTTGCACAAGCAGCAGCTCGACGCGCTGGGCGGCGACGTCCCGATCCTGCTGCGACACACGAACGGGCACGCAAGCGTCGTGAACAGCGCGGCGCTGCGGGCGGCAAACGTGAGCGAGACGACGGAAGACCCCAAGGGCGGCACTTACGTGCGAGACGAAAATGGCCGCCTGACGGGAGTGCTGCTGGAGCGCGCGCACGAGCACGTCACCGACGCCGCTCCGAGGCCGAGCGCTGTGCAGATGAAGGAGGCCGCGCTGCGCGCCGCACGCAAGATGGTCAGGCACGGGATCACCTGCGCGAGCGACATGATGACCGGCTACAGCGACCTGGAACGCGAGCTCGAGGGGTACCTCTCGGCGAGCGAGGGCGGCTCGCCGGTGCGCCTCCGGCTCTACTTGCAGTGGTCGGAGGTCTTCGGAGCCCGCGCCGTCCCGAGCGAGAGGAGGATGGAGCTCACGCAGGCGATGGAGGCCGACGCGTGCAAGGTCGCAGGCGCGAAGATCTTCGCCGATGGGGCGATCAGCGCCGGCACGGCCGCGATCTATCGGGAGTTCTCCACGGGCGGGAACGGCAAGCTCATCTACGAGCCAGAGAGGCTGAAGCAGATGGTGATGACCGCGCACGAGGCGGGCTGGCCCGTGTCGGTCCACTCGATCGGTGACCGCTCGACGGACCTGGTGATGGACGCGTTCGAGCAGACGGACGAGCCGTCGCGCCACCGGCTCGAGCACGCGATGGTCTTGAGCGACGCGCAGGTCGCGCGCCTAGCGCGGATCGGCTGCCACGTGGCGATGCAGCCGGAGTTCCTGATGCGGCTGGGGCACGCCTACAAGAGGCAGCTGCCGCAAGACGTAGCAGCGGAGCTCGTGCGTGCGCGGTCCTGTCTGGCGGCGGGGGTCCGGCTCTCCTTCAACTCCGACCGGCCGATCGTAGCTGGCGACCCTTGGGACGGCATCATCACGGCGGCCGCGCGCCCCGAGGGGTTCGACCAGGCCGAGAACACGAGCGTCGAACAAGGGGTCGTGCTCTATACCAGGGGCGGAGCGGACGCCAACGGGGACCTGGGGGTCATGGGGGAGATCAAGGAGGGGCAGCTTGCCGACTTTCAGGTCTACAGCCCAGGGATCACGGGCCCAGCCAAGCCGAGCCCGGACGAGGTCTATATGGGCGGGGAACTCAAGTACCGCAAAGGGTCCTAGTGGCAGGAACAAGCCCCCGCCGTCAGTCGTTGAAATAGTTGACGCAAATCCTCCTCCCAACGAGGAAAAGAGACAAGCAACGCTTGACTCAAACTATCCAACCCCCGCCTCTTCCCAGCGGGGGTCTTTTTATGCCTTGCGGGGTCTGGTCCACTTCAGTAGCCCGGCGAGCGGCTCTTCGAACTGGATCCGGACCTTATAGCCGAGGGACCCGCCGCAAGCCTCGCTGCTCGACTCAAGAGCCCAGCCGGTCGTATCGAGCCCGCTGCCAGGAAGCACGACGCGCAGGCGCTCGCCCGGCTTGGTCTTGCGCATCGTGACGACGCACGTCCCGGCGGCGGAGAGGTCGACGATGCTGGCGAGCTCGCCTTCGATCAAGGCGTCCTCGCCCTTCATTGTCTGGCTCCGGAACTCTGACCTGCGCTCCGTGCGCCGCACGTAGGAAGGTGCTTCGAGCACGAGCTCGTGCGCGGTGCTGTTGCGCTCGACCACCGTAGTGCGAAAGCTGAGCATGCACCCCGAGCCGCTTGCGTGAACGAGCAGCTTCTCGCCGGTGCGGATGGGTACGTACCGGTCCGCCTGCAGAGGCGAGGAGACGACGATGCGGTCGCCGCGAATCTCGCGGAAGTGGCACCTGTACGCGCCGCCGGGGCCGATCAGCCGGATCGAGCACTCAGGAGAGAGCTCGATCTGGTTCCTGTGCTCGCTGATGAGCCACATGACGCAGTAAGACACGAACAGGGAGGCGCCGAAAAGGACAAGTATGCTGACGATCAACCTGAGGGTGTCGTTCACGGCGTTTGCCTCGCAGGGCCCGGTCTAGTTAGTCGTGGTTCCCTGGCCGTACTTGCGTTCGATGCGGAAGGCCTCGCCGATCTTCGGTACAAGCTTGCGAGCTTCACCGAGGCTGATCGCGGCCTCCATGGCTGAGTCCTCGTTCTTCGACCTGGCAAATTCCAGGACCTCGACTGAAGACTGAGCCAGCAACTTGTATGCCAGATCGCGGCCCTCGTGCGATTCCTTGTGCCTGGGCGGCACCCGCAGCCTTACCAGGAAGTCCACGAGCGCGCGCGTGCGCTTGACCATGGACTCCGCGGAGGGGACCATGTCCGGGCCGCCCTGCATCCTGACCGCCATCGGGATGGTCTTGAGCTTCTCCGAGATCTGGTCGAACTCGAATGCGAGCACGTCCATCGCCCGCTGGTAGCGGTCCACGGGCACGGCCTGGTCGCCTTGCGCCTTTTCAAGGTCCTGTGCGCTGCCGTCCAGGTCTCCCGCAATCGCGCGCGCGAGCGACCTGCCGAACAGAGCGCGGGCGTCGGGCTGCATCGCGAGCGCCTGGTCGTAGTACTGGAGCGCCTTCTCGACGTCGTCGTTGAGCAGCGAGGCGTCCGCCAAGGTGCGGAGGAGCTCGAACGAGGCCGCGCCGCGCGCAAGCGCCTCGTTGGCGGCGTTGAGCGCCTTGGCAGGCTCGTCGGCCTGCACCCAGGCGTCGGCCGCGAGCGCCCACATGTCAGCGGCCCTGTCGGTCATCGCCGCGCCCCGTTCGCACTCGATCGCGGCGATCTCCGGGCTGCCCCGCTGGATCAGGAGCCTCGCCATGTCTAGCCGGCACTCGGACGAGAACGGCGCGGCGTCGATCGCGTCGCGCAGCACGATCAGGGCCTCGTCAATCTTGCCGTCGGCGGCGAGCAGCTTGGCCTGCTGCATCGCCCGCTCGACTTCAGGGGCGGTGTTGGGGACCGGGTTGATGCCGGGCTGGAACCCGAGGCCCGGGTCCGCCGGAGGCGTGTAGATGCGGTGCTGGGGCTCGAGCTCGCGGAACGGCCCCTCTGCCAAGATGCGCGTCCAGGTGCGCGCGAGCGAGGCGGCGGTGCTGTCCCAGTCCGGAAGGCCGTTGACGAGCACGGTCATCGAGCGCATCGTGCCGTCGTCCATCAGGTCGGCGTACTTCTCACGGATCTGCTTGGTCTTCTCTTCGTCCACCTTGCCGTCTTCGATCACGACGAGGCGAGGCTTGCCGCGGTCCCGCTGCTGCACCATCGACCACAGCGGCTTGGTGCGCGCGCCCTGGTAGAGGTTCGCCTGAGGGACCACCTGAGCGTCGTGCGCGACGGCCTCGATGACCAGCACATAAGCGACCTTGAGCCGCGCCGCGTACTCGCGGATCGTCTTGTCGTCCGGGTTCTCGACGAAGCCGGGGAGCTTTCCGTCGTCGATGTAGGCGCGGAAGACAGGGTCGACCATCGACCACTGGATCGGAACGACGCGACCTTCGATATCGAGCTCTTCGACGAGACGCTGCGCGACGGGGACGTTGAAGTCGTTCGCGCCCTTGCTCAGCCGCTGCACGACGAGGACCTCGGGCGTGGCTAGGGCTGTGGCGGTGGAGAAGAGGGCGGTCGCGGCGGCGATCGCCGCCCGTCCTTGCAGCATCAGTTGCCCCGCAGGATGTTGAGGGCAGTGCGGCAGACTTCCAGCTGGGTGCGGACCCGTTCGTCGTTCTGGTCGAGCAGCTCGAAGGCCTTGATCGCGCGCTCGTAGGCGGAGATGGCCTCCTGCTTCTTGCCCAGGCGCTCGTAGCATTGCGCGAGGCGCTGGTTGGTCGTGGAAGGCGTCGCGCCTAGCGCAAGCGCCTTCTCGTACGCGTCCGCGGATTTGGCGTAGTTGCCGATCACGTACTGCTCGCGC
Organism: uncultured Chthonomonadaceae bacterium; assembly: GCA_946479035.1. Next base: position 15,911 of record CAMLDW010000015.1, read on the forward strand.
GCGACGCGGATCAGCGTGTCGATGCGCTCGGACCTGTCGTCGGCGGTCTGGTTGCTCGTGCCCGTCCCTTGGCCCTTGCTGGGGTGCACGTCGACGATCGAGTTCCTGCCATCGTCGCTCCCCTTGCCGCCACGGACGACCGTCGGGTCAGGGTCGCCGACTCCGGAGCCCGGAGGCCCGCCCGTGCCGCTGCGGACGTTGGGGTTGACGGGGTGCACGTTGACGTCGTCCGGGGTAACCGTGTTCGTCCGGCCCGGGTCGACGAGGCTGCCAGGGTTGCGCGGGATCGCGCCGGGCGCGATGCGCGGCGTGTCGTTGGGGCTCAGGTAAGGCGTGACGGAACCGCTGCCCGCAAGCCCGTCGAGCGAGTCGGTCTGGTCTTGAGGCGCGGCTTGCTGGTTGGGAGTGTAGGAGCTGCCGCCGGGCACGCGCGCTATGGGCAGGAACGGTTCGGACTGGTGGTCGGCAGCGTTGGTCTTGGATGGCGTGCTACCGTTCGCGTTCTGCGCTGCGAGGATGAGCGCGCTGCCGGACGAGACGAGCAGCACCGCGGCCGCGACCGCGGCGCCGAGCGCGGTGCGTCGCCTGCCGCTCGGCTGGCCGATCTCGATCTCGCCGCTGGAGACGATCTTTTCGAGCCGCGCGACGCGGATGCGGTCGAGTTGCGAATCCGGGTCTATCTTGAGGATCTCGCGGTAACAGCTGAGCGCCTGGCCGTACTCCCCGAGCCTCTCGTGGCAGTCGCCCTTGATCGCGAGCGCCTCGACGCAGTAGGGGCCTTGCTCCAGGATCGCTACGGCGATCATCGCGGCCTCGTCATAGCGGCCCTCGCCGAACAGCCGCTGAGCGTCCTGGACCATCTTCCGGTCCTCATCGCTCACCACGCGGGCGGGCGGCGGTGCTATTTCAGCGCCGCAAGCCCGGCAGAACCGGCTGTCCGCCATGTTCGCCACACCGCACTTTTCACACGCGATCATTCCCAAATAGCCACCCTTGCGCCTGTTTACGATTGTACCAGCCGCTACCTAGGTTGGACGTCCCACAAACCTGCGCTAGTTCGCACCCTCCGTGCCGCTAGGCCTTGACCGGTCCAAACACCTGCCCTGGCAGGCTCAAAGCAGCCTGGATATACTGGCCCCCGTGAGCGCAGTCTCCCTCAAGACGCCTTTGCACGACGCCCATGTTCGGCTCGGAGGGCGCATGGTCGAGTTCGCCGGGTACGACATGCCCGTGCAGTACAAGGGCGTGATCGCCGAGTCGAAGGCGGTCCGCGAGGGGGCCGGGATGTTCGACGTCAGCCACATGGCCCGGCTCAAGTTCACCGGGGACCGCGTCCTGGAGTACCTCGAGCACGTCACCGCGAACGACGTTGCGGCGCTCGGGGACATGCAGGGCCAGTACTCGATGCTGCCCAACGAGAGCGGAGGGCTCGTGGACGACGTCATCGTCTACCGCGTCAACCCCGGCGAGTACCGCATGGTCGTCAACGCCGCGAACCACGAAAAGGACGTCGCGCACCTGCGAAAGCAGAACACCTTCGGCGTCTCGATGGATGACTATACGGACCGGACCGCGATGATCGCCGTGCAGGGCCCTCGCGCAGCGGAGATCGTGGCGGGCCTTTCGACGAAGCCGGACGAGATGAAGTCCGTGCCGTTCTTCTCCGTCGTCGAGTGCGAGGTCTGCGGGGTGCCAGTCTTTGCCGCGCGCAGCGGTTACACCGGCGAGGACGGCTACGAACTCATCTGCCCGGCGGCGCAGGCGGAGGCGCTCTGGAACGGCCTCATGAAGGCTGGCGTCGAGCCGTGCGGGCTCGGGGCCCGCGACGTCCTGCGCCTGGAGGCGGGGCTGCCGCTCTACGGCCACGAGCTGAACGACGAGATGAACCCGATCGCCGCGCAGCTCGGCTGGGCGATCGGAAAGTCCAAGCCGTTCCTCGGGAGCGCGCCGATCCAGCGCGCGAGGGAAGAGGGGACCCCGACGAAGCTGCGCGGCATCAGGCTGGAGGGGAGGCGCCTGCCGCTGCCCGGCATGAAGGTCTCGGTGGACGGCCGGGTCGTCGGTGAAGTGTGCAGCGGGGTCTTCTCGCCGACCCTCGACTGCGGCCTCGCGTTCGCTTACATCGACTCGGCGGTCAAGCTAAACGTGCCATGCACTCTGGAGATGAGGGGCAAGCAGGAGCCCGCCACGATCGTGGGCAAGCGCTTCCTGAAAGGGTCCTAGCGGCAGGGTCTGAGGTTGGGAAGAATCCTGCCAATAAGATAACCGGTAGGCCATGAAACTGCAGACGAGAGAGTGCCCCGTCCTCGGGCTGGAAACGGAGTTTCCCAGCACGCTTTACATCCTAAAGCACGAGCCTTCGGGCAAGTTCGGCTGCTATAGCCACGACGGCGTCCACGGCCTGGCCTGCTTCTCCACCGAGGCCGGCGCGTGCGAGTTCGGGTCCTACATTGAGCTCCCTGGGATGCTTGCGCTCGAGGTCTCGTTCGACGAGGCCCGCAGGGTCGCCCAGGAGCGGCCGATGCCGATCGTCTCGATCATGCTGCTGGACGACATGGACTCCCCGCAGATCCATTACGTGCGGTAAAATACGATTTAGCTGAGGAGCGCTGCGATCCCGGAAGGGGCCAGGCTCAGCAAAAGAACGGCGCTCGTGAACAACGGTTCACGGGTGCTTTTTGTTTTACGGCCCCCGTGAACAGGAATACGAGAAATGAGCACGGTCATGAGCAAACAGGACTTCGTCGTCGCAGACCTCGGCCTTGCCGAGTGGGGCCGGAAGGAGATCGCCATCGCCGAGACGGAAATGCCCGGCCTGATGGCGATCCGAGAGGAGTACGCCAAGGCGCAGCCCCTGAAAGGCGCGCGCATCGCCGGGTCGCTCCACATGACGATCCAAACCGCGGTCCTGATCGATACGCTCAAGGCGCTCGGCGCGGACGTGCGCTGGGCCTCGTGCAACATCTACTCGACGCAGGACCATGCGGCCGCCGCGATCGCCCAGGGCGGAACGCCTGTCTTCGCCACCAAGGGCGAGTCGCTGGACGCCTACTGGGAGTACACGCACCGCATCTTCGAGTGGGCCGACGGCGGCACGCCGAACCTGATCCTCGACGACGGCGGCGACGCCACGCTCCTCGTGCTGCTGGGGTGCAGGGCAGAGGAGGACGCTAGCGCCATCGCCAAGCCATCGAGCGAGGAGGAGGCCGCGCTCTTCGCCTCGATCAAGCGCAAGCTCGCGCAGGACCCTGGGTTCTACAGCAAGGTCCGCGCGAACCTGAAGGGCGTGAGCGAAGAGACCACCACCGGCGTGCACCGCCTCTACGAGATGCACAAGAAGGGCACGCTGCCGTTCCCCGCGATCAACGTGAACGACTCGGTGACCAAGAGCAAGTTCGACAACCTGTACGGCTGCCGAGAGTCGCTGGTCGACGGGATCAAGCGAGCCACGGACGTGATGATCGCGGGCAAGGTCGCGGTCGTGTGCGGATACGGCGACGTGGGCAAGGGGTGCGCGCAGGCGCTGAAGGCGCTCTCGGCGCAGGTCTGGGTGACCGAGATCGACCCGATCTGCGCGCTGCAGGCCGCGATGGAGGGGTACAAGGTGGTGACGATGGAGGACGCTGCGGACAAGGCCGACATCTTCGTCACAGCCACCGGCAACTACCACGTGATCACGCACGCCCACATGGCAAAGATGAAGGACCAGGCGATCGTGTGCAACATCGGCCACTTCGACAGCGAGATCGACGTCGCGTCGCTCAAGCGGTACAAGTGGGAGAACATCAAGCCCCAGGTCGACCACATCGAGTTCCCAGACGGCAAGAGGATCATCCTGCTGGCCGAAGGGCGGCTGGTCAACCTCGGCTGTGCGACCGGGCACCCCTCGTTCGTGATGTCTTCGAGCTTTTCGAACCAGGTGATGGCCCAGATCGAGCTTTGGACCAACGGCGGCTCGTACAAGCCGGGCGTCTATGTGCTGCCGAAGGCGCTCGACGAGAAGGTCGCGCGACTGCAGCTCAAGAAGCTGAACGCCACTCTGACCTCGCTGACCCCGGAGCAGGCGGAGTATATCGGCGTGCCGCTCCAGGGGCCGTACAAGAGCGAGCAGTACAGGTACTGAGCGCCGTCAGTGCGCCTCGGTAGGGGCCTGCTTCGATGTGCCTCTGCCGAGGAAGAAGACCAGCGGCAGCGAAAAGAGGAACGCCACGCCGCCGATCCGGAACGCGTCCGCGAAGGAGAGCGTCGTCGCTTGAACGCGGATCGCCCCCTCGAGGATCTGTAGGGCCTGCTGTCCGGCGGTCGCGGCGTCGGACCCGGCGCCGGATAGTGCGCCGGCGATCTGCGAGAGCCGTTGCTGCGTGCCAGCGTCGTACGCGCTGACGTGTTCGGAGAGCCTGGATACGTGATAGGCGGCGCGCTGACTGATCAGGGAAGTCAGGATCGCGATGCCGACGCTGCCGCCTAGCTGCCGCGTCAAGTTGTAGAAGCCCGACGCCGCCCCTATGTCCTTTCTTGGGACGGGGCCGATGGTTGCGACGCTCAGCGGCAGAAACATCATAGAGATCCCGAACCCACGAAACACGAGCGGCCAGAAAAAAGCCTCCTGTCCCATCGTGGTGTTGATCCTTGCGAGCGCGAACATTACGCCCGAGGTCACCAGTGCACCGCACGTGATCATGATCCGCGCGTCCACTCTCCCTATCATCCGGCCCATGATCGGCATGTTGATCCCGGCGGCGAGCGCGCCAGGTATCAAGAGCACCCCGACCTGCATCGAAGTGAAGTGCAGCACCTCCTGCGCAAAGATCGGGACCGCGAACAGCGCCCCGTAAAGCCCCATTCCGAGCAGAGCGGAGAAAGTCGAGCCCGCCGCCACGGACTTGTGCCTCAAGACCCTCAAGTTGACCGCCGGGTGCGGCACCGTCAGCTCTCTCCAGACAAACGACGCTCCGCCGACGAGGCACACCGCCGCAAGCGTTGAGATCAGCCTCGACTCGAACCAGTCCTCCTCGTTCCCGCGCTCTAGTAGCCACTGCAGGCTCCCTAGCGTCGTCGCCAAGAGCCCGATCCCGAGCCAATCGACCTTGGAACTCACCTCCCGTGCCTTGGGGTCCTCCGGCAGGAACGTCAAGGACATGAAGATCGCGACGATTCCGACCGGCACGTTGACGAAGAAGATCCACGGCCATGAAAAGTTTGTCGTGAGGTAGCCGCCCAGGGTCGGGCCGATGGTCGGGCCAACGATGACGCCTACGCCGAAAACCGCCTGAGCAATCCCGTGCTCCTCCTTCGGAAAGGTCTCGAACAGGATCGACTGCGCCTTTGCCAACAGCCCGCCTCCTGCGAGCCCTTGCAGGATCCTCGCCGCCACCAGCATCGGAAGGGAGGTCGCTGTGCCGCAAAGGACCGACGCCAGCACGAACGCGACCATCGAGAACACGAAGTAACGCTTCTTCCCAAAGTAGTCCCCGAGCCACGCCGAGAGCGGGATGATGATCACGTTCGCCATCGCGTATCCCGTGACGATCCATCCGATCTCCCCCAACGTCGCCCCGAACGAAGCCTGCATGTCGGCCAGGGCAACGTTGACGATGCTCGTGTCGATCACCTCGAGCAGTGCCCCCAGAGAGACCGTCAGCGCGATCGCCCACTTCAGCCACGGCTTGGCGCGAAGAGTCTCCCTACTGAACGCCGTCGGTAGTCCGCTCACGCCCCGCCCGCCCCTCCCCCACGCCCTCCCCCCACCCGCCCAGCCCTCATACCCATTTTCCCTACGCGCACATAGTATTATGACTTTGGGCGGAAGAGATGGAAGGTGACCGGGAGGCCGGGAAGGGAATCGAGGGGGCGGGGGAAGGGCCGAAGAACGGCAAGAGGCGCAGGGTTTTGGCGGCGGTTCTTGTTGTAGTTGTGTTGATTGGGGTTTTCTATGGCGTTCGGGTTTGGCGGTACGGCTCGACTCACGTGACGACGGACGACGCGTACTTGACTTCGGACGTGGTCCCGATCAGTGCACGGATCCCTGGAAACGTCTCGAAGGTCCTGGTGTGGGACAACAAGCGGGTCGAGGCGGGGGAGCTGCTGGTCACGTTGGAGAACGCGACGTACGCTTCGGACGAGAAGCAGGCCGAGGCGAACCTGGCGCTCGCAGAAGCAGCCGCCTCCGGAGCGGGGGCCGACACGGGCCTGGCTACAAAGACCGGCAGCTCGGAGGTAGCGCAGGCGCAGGGCGGCGTGCTCTCCGGCGAAAGCGGCGTCGACGTGGCGATGGCAGGGGTGGGGAAGGCGCGGCAGGGCATAGAGACAGCCGAGGCGGTTTTGGGTTCCACGCAGTCGCAGTACCAGGCGGCGCAAAGCACTCTGGAAGCGAAGAGCGCGGCGCTCGCGGCAACTAGCCAGAACGTGAAGTCCTTCGAGGCGCTCTTGGCGGGGGCGAGGACCTCCGTGCTTTCCGCACAAGCCCAAGCCGCGGCAAGCGCGGCGAACGCGACGACGCTCCGACGCCAGGCAGACCGGATGCTGAGCCTGTACAAGTCGGGCGCGGTCAGCCAGTCGGACTATGAGGCCGCAGACAGCGCGGCCAGGACTGCCGAAGCGCAGGCGGAGTCTGCCAAGCAGTCGCTCGAGTCCGCCAAGGCCCTGGTCGCCCAGCGCCAGGCGGACCTGGGCTCGGCGCAATCGCAGGTGAAAGCGGCGGAGGCAGCGCTGAGGCAAGCTGGGGCAGACGCCCAGGCAGCGCTGCAGTCCGTGAACGCGCAGCGGACGAGGCTCAGCCAGTCGAAGGAGGAATTGAACGCGGCGGAGGCAGCGGTGAAGGTCGCAAGGGCGCAAAAGGCGCAGAACGTCGCAGTGCTGGCGGGAGCGAACGCGCTGCCGGAAAAGATCGCGGTAGCGCGCGCGAACGAGCGTGTCGCGCAGGCCCGGGTCGAGCAGGCGCGCGCCGCGCTCGAATCGGCGCGGATCGCGCTACAGCGCACGAAGCTCTTTTCTCCCGTCGCGGGGACGGTGAGCCGCCGGAACGTCGAGCTCGGCCAGCAAGTCGGCCCAGGGCAGCCGTTGCTGGCGATCATCCCGGACTCCGCGCCATGGATCCTCGCGAACCTGAAGGAGACGCAGATGGCGGGGGTGCGGGCGGGGCTCCAGGCCGAAGTGAGGGTGGACGCGATTCCGGGCGTGGTGTTCCGCGGCCACGTCGACTCGATCGCAGCGGGCACCGGGTCCGTATTTGCGCTCCTGCCGCCGGACAACGCGAGCGGGAACTTCACCAAGGTGGTCCAGCGCGTGCCGGTCAAGATCGTGCTGGAGGCCGGCCAGGCGCACATGGACCAGTTGCGAGCCGGGCTTTCGGTGAGCGTTTCAATCAAGACCGGAGGATGAGATGGAGCACGCGAGAGAGGCAGCGTTTTCGGACCTGGACCGCAGCCAGGCCTACCAGCTCTGGCGGGCGAACAACGCGATGCAACGCATTCTGCGCCGCGCGCTCGAACCGCTCGGGCTGACGCCGGTGCAGTTCATCGTGCTCGCCTCGACGAGCCGACTGGGTCTCGCAGGGGAGAGGGTGACGCAAGCGGCGGTGTGCCGGTTTGCCGGCCTGGACGAGAACATGCTCTCCCAGGTGGTGCGCGGACTGGAGAAGCGGGGACTGCTGGAGCGGCACGGGTGCTGGGAGGACCGGCGCGCGAACTTGCTTTCGCTGTCTGAGGTTGGAGAATCGCAGGTGACCAAGGCACGGTCCAAAGTGCGGGAGCAGACAGAGGAGGCGTTCGACTGGCCGCAGGGCGAGGCGCTGTTGTCGCTGCTGCGCTCGCTTGCCGAGCGGCTCGAGTCGATGGAAGAGTGACTCGGGTTCAGGCGGACGGGTGTTGCTAGCCGAAGGGGCGTACAGGGTGCGAGCAGCGCCGGTACTGAGCAGGGGAGGGGCGGGCGCTACGCCCTGGTCGGCTCGTAGACGAAGGCCATGAACAGCGCTGCTCCGGTCGTCGTGTTGCGCAAGACGAAGAAGAACGGTCTGTCCACTGTGAAGGGCGTGGGCTCTTTCGGCTTTTCCGGACCTCCGCCGAGACCTAGGTTCACAGCAGTGGCCGCCGCCGCCTCCACGCCCCGCTCGTTGACGTCTATCCAGCTACGATGCACGACGTCTGTCACGAACAGGCCGGCGCCGATGCCGGGAAGCTCGTTGAGCTGCTGAAAGATCGGTGCGAGGCCCACGCGCGAAAGAGCCTGTGCCAGGGACCGGCCCCACTCGCACTTCCAATACGGCATCCGAAGCGTCGTGTCCGAGCCGGCCGAAGGGAAGTGTGCCGGCTGACGAAGAAGGCCGTCGGCCACCAGCTCCGGCGTCGTGTCGCCCTTCGGGACATAGAACTCCGCTGAACAGGCGCCATTGAAAGGCACGCTTACCGCGCGGTAGTTGGAGCTTTCGATGCGGGGCAGGATCGCATTGCACCCCATGCCCTTGGTTCGCTGCTCGAGTCCCCGCTGGCCGAACAACAACGGTTCGCGCATCGGGGTCATCGGATAGACCCACGTGCCCAAGAAGTAGAGCGCGCTCGTCAGGACCAGCCTCGACTGTCGCGGGAGGGCCGCACCGACTATTGCAGGGATCCGCCCTTTCGTCTTCTCGGCGGCCCATGCGTTGATCCTGCGAGGAGTCCGTGGGTCTTGCAAGTCGACGCTAAAGACCTGGTACGCGAGCTGCTCTTCGATCGATTTGGCGTAGTCGGCTGACGGTCGGGCGTTGGCATCCATCCAGGCGGCGGCGGCGGTCTCGAGGACGGCCCCGGTCCCGGCACTCGATTTGAACGCCGCGCTAAGGACCGCAGGCACTTGGCTCTCCGCCGCCTTGGCGATACCGAGCGCGCTTGCGAGGGCGGACCGGGTTGCCCCGGAGCTGCCGGGGTAGAGCCCCGCAAGGGCGTACAGGACGTTGTTGGGGGAGATGGCGGTGTTCTGGCCGGGCAGGGAGGCGACTCGGAGCAGGTTGATGCCGAAGTTTTGCTGGGCGGCCGAGACCGCGCGAACGTCCGGTTGGGCGTCCTGGAACAGTGCGGCGGCTAAGGCAGCGGCGAACATCCAGTGGTTCGGACGCCCGCGCCCCAAGTAGGTTTCGCAGATCACTGGCACTCAAGTCCCAGGAGCGCCATTTTCCTTGACCCAAGGGCGCTGGAAAGGGCACAATATTGGCAGTCCCGGCCCTTGACTGCTAAAGCCATAGGTCGGGCGGCAGACAGGAGAAACGCAACACAAAGATGGCAAACATCAAACCGCTTGGAGACAAGGTGGTCGTGCAGGTGCTCGAGGCCGAGGCCAAGACTGCCGGCGGGATCATCCTTCCCGATTCGGCGAAGAAGAAGCCGACGGAGGGGAAGGTGATCGCGACTGGCGACGGCCGCACGCTGGACAACGGCGCGCGCAACAAGCTGACGGTGAAGAAGGGCGACAAGGTGCTCTTCAGCAAGTACGGCGGCAACGAGGTGACGCTCGACGGGAAGGAATACACGATCCTCGACGAGGACCAGATCTACGCGATTCTGAACTAACGGAGATTTACGAAAATGGCAGCAAAGACACTACTCTACGATGAGAACGCGCGCAGAGCGCTCGAGCGAGGCGTCGACAAGGTCGCCAACGCAGTCAAAGTCACTCTCGGCCCCAAGGGCCGGAACGTCGTGCTCGACAAGAAGTGGGGAAGCCCCACGATCACCAAGGACGGCGTCACCGTCGCCAAGGAGATCGAGCTCGAGGACGCGTATGAGAACATGGGTGCGCAGCTCTGCAAAGAGGTCGCCTCCAAGACGAACGACGTCGCCGGCGACGGCACCACCACGGCGACAGTGCTCGCGCAGGCGATCGTGAGCGAGGGCCTGCGATACGTCGCGGCCGGCGGCAACCCGATCGCCGTCAAGCGCGGGATCGACAAGGCGGTCGAGACGGTGGTGGCGCACATCAAGAAGACGGCCAAGCCGATCAAGGACAAGGAGCAGGTGCAGTTCGTCGCGACGATCGCGGGGAACGACTCAGAGATCGGCGAGCAGGTCGCCGAGGCGATGGACAAGGTCGGCAAGGACGGCGTGATCACGGTCGAAGAGAGCAAGGGCCGGGAGACGAGCCTGGAGATCGTGGAGGGTATGCAGTTCGACCGCGGGTACATCTCGCCTTACTTCGTGACGGACCCGGAGCGGATGGAGTCGGTGCTGGAGAACCCGACGGTCCTGATCCACGAGAAGAAGATCAGCTCGGCGCAGGATTTGCTGCCGTTCCTCGAGAGGGCGGCGCAGTCGCGCAGGCCGATCCTGATCATCGCCGAGGACATCGAAGGCGACGCTCTCGCGACGGTCGTGCTCAACAAGATCCGCGGGGTGCTACAGATCGCGGCGGTGAAGGCGCCGGGCTTTGGCGAGCGCCGCAAGGCGATGCTCGAGGACATTGCGATCCTGACGAAGGGCACGTTCATCAGCGAGGACCTGGGCACGAAGCTCGAGAACGTCACGCTCGACATGCTCGGCAGCGCGAAGAAGATCGTCATCACGAAGGAGGACACGACGATCATCGAGGGCGCGGGCAAGAAGTCGGAGGTGACGGGCCGCATCAGCCAGATCAAGCAGCAGATCGAGACGACGGACAGCAACTACGACAAGGAGAAGCTGCAGGAGCGGCTCGCAAAGCTCTCCGGCGGCGTCGCGGTGATCAAGGTCGGCGCATCGACCGAGACGGAGCTCAAAGAGAAGAAGCACCGCTACGAGGACGCGCTCTCCGCGACCCGAGCGGCCGTCGAGGAGGGGATCGTCCCCGGCGGCGGAGTGACTCTGCTCTCGGCGCAGAAGGCGCTCGACAAGATCGACGCCGAGGGCGACGAGAAGACAGGCATCACGATCGTGCGCCGCGCGCTCGAGTCGCCGCTCCGCACGATCGCCGAGAACGCCGGGCTCGAGGGCTCGGTCGTGGTCGAGCAGGTGCGCAACGCGAAGGCTGGCGAGGGCCTCGACGCCATGTCCACAAAGATCGTGGACATGGTGAAGAAGGGGATCGTGGACCCGGCGAAGGTCGTTCGCTCGACGATCCAGAACGCGGCATCGATCGCGGGGCTCGTGCTGACGACCGAGGCGCTCGTGGTCGAGAAGAAAGAGAAGGAAAAGGCCATGCCCGGCGGCGACCCGCACGGCGGCATGGGCGGCATGGACTTCTAGTAGCCCAGCTGCTCGGAACGGGCCCCGCGATCAGATTGCGGGGCCCGTCCTCACACTTCTTCAGCTTGAGGCAGCTCGGCCCTCTTGGAGAAGAACCATACGAGGGGAATGATGGCGGCGAGGATCATGAGGCTGCTCGCTGGACGGCTGAAGTCGAGGCCGCCTTCCTTGTGCTTCTTCGTAAGGATGTCGCCGAGGGTCGCGCCAAGGGGGCGAGTGAGGATGAACGCGGTCCAGAAGAGGGCGGGGCGGGAGATCTTGGTGAAGAGGTAGAGGGCGCCAATGACGAGGAGCGCGCCTGCAAACACGATGGCGCCTTTTTCAAAGCCGACCTCGTTGGTGTCCGCGAGCCAGTCGCCTAGCGCAGTCCCGAGGGTGTTCGAGACGAGGATCGCGACCCAATAGAAGGTTTCAGCCTTCCTTGTAGCGATCCGACTGACCGAGACCGATCCGGTCGTGAAGTGCCAGACGACCAACACGACTAAGAGCGCGATGAAGAGCGCCAAGGAGGTCCTTCCGTAGCCAAGGCCGACGAGCCCGAAGGCGTGCAGGTCGCGAGTGAGCCAGTCGGCGGTGGTGGTGCCGAGCGTGGTGGTCGCGACGATGACGGCCCAGTAGAGGAAGCGGTGGTACTCCTTCGCCGCGACCTGCGCCGACACGGTGATGACGAAGAACGCGAGGTAGATGTAGGTCGCAAGCTGGTAGCCCAGCTCGATCGGCGGCATAGAGAGCGCGTCGCCGCCCGTCTCTCCGAGAGTGGTCGCGATGATCTTGATGATCCAGAAGGCGACGGTGACCTGGGCGACCTTTCCGGCCATGGTGCCCGCGCGCTCAGCGATTGTGTCTGTCATTGCTCTTCCTTAAGACCCGAGACTCTGCGAAGTCGCTTCAATTCGAGGACGCGGCGAGCGATCCTTAGAAGTGGAGCTGGACGCCTGCATAAGAGGTCCAGAGGAAACGGTCGCTCCCGTTCGCAGCCAGGGTGCGGCCAAAGGCGATGATGAGCGTGGAGGACTCGTCGAAGTCGTGCCGAAGGCCGAGCTGTCCGATCCAGTTCGCCTCTCCGGTCGATAAGACTCCCTCGCCGTGGATCTCGGCCAGTAGCTCTATCGAAGGCAGCTTTCTGCCGACTGCTACTCCGCCGATCCAGCCGGTGGGTGCGCTCGCTTGGAACACGAGTCCGCTGTCGGCGTTCACGGAGACATCGTTGAAGTCCCACTGCACTTGCAAGGGCATGAGGAGGCTCGTGCCGCCCTCTGAGAGACCGAGGCGGACCGATCGCGGCGCCAGGCTGAAGCCGATTTGCGGATAGGTCGAGACGGCCGGGCGCGAGCCTTTGGATTCGATGAACCGCCATTTGAGGCCGGTGGAGCCTCCGGCGTCGCCGCTTAGCGTGCGTCCGCCCTCTGTCACGAAGAGCCAGGGGACCTCGATCTTGAAGTGCGCGCGATCACTGATTCCGTGGCTGGCGTCGTAGTGCAGCAGCTCGTTTTCCGACCTACCGTGAAGCGTGTGATTGACCCATGCGATATTTAGCTCCCATGTTCCCTTCTCGACGGTGGCGGGGTCGTCGGTCATCAGGGGCGGGCCGCCCTGTGCGAGAGCGGACGCGGCGACCCATGTAATAGCGGCGACGAGCACCCATCTGGCGGGCATGGCTCGGATGTTTACCACGCTCGAGCGGCTTGGTGCCGCGTCGGCACCATAGAAGGAGCCATGGCACGTCGCTACGCAACCTCCGCCTTGACCATGCTCGGCCTTGCACCGTATGCGGCGGTGCTCGTGCGGGCCACTCAGGCGACGATGGCGTGAGCGCCATTCGGCGGCAGTACGGCCAGGCACGTTCGAGAGGCATTTCATCGAGCCTCTGGATCGCTGCCCTGAAGTTCTGCTTCGACGGGCGCTCCATCGCCCCATCATTCGGCTTAGCATTGCCATTGGCGCGTGCTCGAGGCTGTCGGACCTTGGCGAAACGGCGGAACTCTCCAAACGTCCGACCCTCACGGATTGGCACTCGGTACCGCGTGCGATCGTGAGGGAACTCGATGGCTTTAACGGCTCGGAACGTACACTTAGCGACATTCGCACTTTTGTTGCCTTGTTTGGGACTAGCTCAAGACGGAGTCTCGACGTTTTCAGCGGCGCGCGCCCGATACCTTGGAAACCTGGGTGTGATACCATCCTCGCGCGCGATCGCAGTCGAAGACTTTGTGAACTACCACCGTCACGAGATTGGTCGGCCGAAGGCTGGGGAGGCAGTTGGGCTCGACTTGCGGTGGGAGAGCGCGGTGGCGGTGGATGGGCAAGATGTGGTGCTGCAGGTGGGCCTGAGCACGGCGCTACTCAACGACAAGCACGACATGAAGCCATTGAACCTCTCGCTGGTGATCGACAAGAGCGGATCAATGGGCGACTCCGACAAGATGTCTCGCGTGAAGGATGCGCTGATGGCCTTGGTCGCGCAGCTGCGAGAGACGGACGTGCTCTCGATCGTCGTTTTCGATGACAATGCGCGTGTGCTGGTGGCTGCGACGCGCCTGACTCGCAAAGACTTGGTTCGACGCGCGATCAGTGAAATCGTTCCTGGGGGTTCGACGAACATCAGCGACGGGCTACGGCTGGGGTATGAGGAGGCGAAGAAGAGCTTTAGGAAAGACGCGACGAACCGCGTGGTGCTGCTGACCGACGGGATCGCCAACAGGGGAGAGACCGAGCCGGATGCGATCGCGCGCGGGTCGTTAAAGTACAACGACGAGGGAATCGACCTCTCGACGATCGGGGTTGGGCGAGATCTAAATCAGGACTTGCTGAGAACTCTCGCAAAGAGCGGCCGAGGGCTGTTCCATTTCGTCGCGGACGCACAAGACATCGGCAAGGTGTTTGCAAGCGAGGTACAGAGCTTGTTATCGCCGACCGCAGTCGACCCTAACCTGCGGATCGAGTTCGGGCCGGGCCTGAAGCTCGAGCAGGTTTACGGCTACGACCCCGAGGTGAGCGATAACCACGTAGGGATCAGGCTCGATAACATGAACAGCGGGATGACGGAGGTCGTGCTGATGCGATTCCGGGCGTCGGCCGAGACCGGATCGAAGATCGCGGTTCGGGTGAAGCTGACTTACTACGACCTGGGACGGAAGAAGACCGTTACGAAGGTCGAGGAGGCGACGTTGACCGTTACAGGGAGCAGGGGCAGTGACACGTTCGAAGACTCCTCCGTGGCCAAGAACGCCACGATCGCCCAGTTGGCTCAGTCGATCAAGGACATGGCCGAGTCGGTCGAAGCGGGGCACAACCAGGAGGCGGAGCGTTTGATCAGCGCAGCGGTCTCCAGTGCACAAGAGCGCTATCCGAGCATGGAGGACCCGGACGTCCTACGGACCTTCTCAATGGCGCGGAAGTACCAGGACGCGCTTCGGCGAGAGAACGGCACTCAAGGCATCGTGGGTGAGCGGCCGTTGAACCTGATTCCGAACGGTGACTTCTCCCTAGGGAACACTGGGTTCGCGTCCGGACTTCCATACATCGCACCGTCCCCAAACTGCCTGTGGGGCTGCTATTACACGGTGGCACCGAGATTCAACGAGATGCCGCTGCACACGTTGATCCCGAACGGTGAGTACGCGGCGCCGATGCGGCCGAACGGCAACGAGCAAGTGTTCTATGCAAACGCCGGCGGGACCGAAGAAATCGCGCTGTGGACGTCCGAGGTGAAGTGCAAGCCGAACACGACCTACAGGATCAGCTTCCAGAGCATCAGTCTGACTCCTGGGCGCGAGTGGATCCCCATGTACGAGATACGGGTGAACGGCGAGCGCAGCCAGTCCCAGCCCGGGGGATACGGATCGTATTCTGAAGTCAGCTTCGTCTGGCGCTCGAAGGAGGCGCGGAGGGCGAGTGTGAGCATCGTCAGGACACCGATGGCAAACTTGGGAAGGCTGGTCGCGATAGCCAACATCGAGATGGTCGAGGGCGGGTAGCGTTGTCAATCGGTGGCTTGCGGACTCTATAATCGCCCTATGGATCGCCCTATCGTTTCGACCGCCCTGGTGCTCTTTAGTGTAGCGCCGTTTGCACTCCTGCTCGCCAACCAAGACCCGCCGCGGTGCGAAGAGGTCTACAAGAACATCACCGTGTTCAAGGGCGTACCGGCGAGCGACCTGATCCCGTCGATGGAGTTCATGTGCGCCTCGCTACAGTGGAAGTGCAGCAACTGCCACAACACGAGCGACTACAGCGCGGAGACCCAGGCGAAGGAGACGGCGCGAGAGATGGTGCTGATCCAGCGCGACATCAACGCGCGGTTTTTCAACAACCGGAACACGGTCACATGCATGACTTGCCACAGGAGCGACGAGAGCCCGGTGAACATCCCGACGCCAGACGGGCTCAAGGTCCGTCACGCTCGGGCCACGGGCGCGCCGAAGCCGGACGAGCTCTTTGCCAAGCACATCGCGGCGGCCGGGCAAGCTCCGACCATGCTCGTGCGCACCGGCACTCTGACCGCGCCCAACGACGCGACGGGCAAAGTCGAGACGGAGGCGGTGGAGCTCGACCAGGCCCCGGGCGGAAAGTTCAGGATCGCGGCAAAGTCGAGGACGATCGTTTCCGACGGGGTACAAGCCACGTACGGGGGCCAGTTGCTCGACGGCGATCCCGCTGCGACGTTCCAGCGCATCGGCCGCGCATGGCTTGGCGAAGGCGCCTTTGCTGGGCTTGACGGACCGTTCGTGAGCGGCAAGGAGAAGCTGGGCGAGAAGGACGTCATCGTCGTGCGCGCGGACCGCGCATCGAGCGGGTCGACCGAGGAGCTCTACTTCGACACGAAGAGCGGGCTGCTGTTACGGTCGGCGGACTTCAAGCGCAGTTCGCTCGGGACGTTTGCGACGATGATCGACTACGACAGGTTCAAGTCGGTCGGCGGATCGAAGTTACCGATGAAGGTCACCGTCACGTTCGCAAGCGGCGAGACGTGGGTGATGGAGTTCAAATCGTCGAAGAGTCTCGCGACGGCGGACGGCAGCCTTTTCAAGGTGGGCCAGTAGGGCGGCTAGAACGGTGCCTTGTGGAGGTCCGCGCCGCACCAGGAGCACTTTGGCGACTTGTGCGAGAGCAGGGTGCGACCGCAGTTCGGGCACTTTTCGCCGGCCATGAGCACGCGCCCGTCCTCTTTGCCGTCGAGGAGGTCCACTTTGCGGATAGCCTCGACGATCTCGTCGTCCGTGAAGCCGTTTTTGACCTTGATCAGCTCCCAGAGCCCGGCGCAGGCCAGTTCTAGGCTGTCGATGCGGCGGTTGAGGTCACGTGAGACCTGCTCGGTGGCAAGGTTGACGTCCATTGCATTGACGCCGGCGGTGTAGATCGGGCGCGAGCCTGCGAAGAGGAATCCGAGTCCGTACATGGCCGTATTATGCGGCTTTCGGGCCTTGCTGCAATTGAGAGTCGGCGTGGTTCGTGATGACCTCGATTGCCTGCTCGCGCCTCTTCATCAATGCTGCGACGATGCTGGGGTCAAAGTGGGAACCGCTCTCCTCTTCGATGATGTCGAGGGCTAGCTCGGGAGGAAGCAGGTCCTTGTAGGGGCGCACCGAACAGAGCGCGTCGAACACATCGGCGACAGCGACGATTCGGCCGGTCATGGGGATGTCCCCGCCGCGCAGACCATTCGGGTATCCGGAGCCGTCCCACCGTTCGTGGTGCGAGAAGGCGATCGTGGCAGAAAGCTCGAGGAGCCTGTTGTGTCCGCCTTTTTCTGCCGCGATCAGTCCAAAGGTCGTCTTGAGGTCGCACTGGAGCGCGTCGGCGCCGATCTTGCAGTGCTCCTTCATCGCCGCGTACTCGTCTGGCGTGAGCTTTCCAGGCTTGAGGAGGATGGAGTCGGAGATGCCAAGCTTTCCTATGTCGTGCAGCATGCTGGCCAGGAAGAGCTCTTCTTGGAACACTTGGTCAAACCCGATTTCAGCGGCAAGCAGCTTTGAAAGCAGGCCGACGCGAAAGATGTGGTAGCCGGTCGTTGCGTCGCGCAACTCGGCCGCCATGGCGAGGCGGAAGATGACTTCGCGCCTCGAGTCCTCGAGCTCGGAGGTTCGCTCGGAGACCCTCTGCTCCAGGACCTCGTTCTGTCTGCGCACTTCGTCTTGGAACGCTTTGAGCGTGAGTGCGTTTCTGAGCCTTGCTGTGAGCTCGGCAAAGTCGCAAGGCTTGTTGAGAAAGTCGGTCGCGCCTGCGTCGAGGCACTCCATGCGCTTCTTCATTTCGCTGTTGCCCGTCAGCAGGATGAAGGGAAGGAACTGCGACGACGTGTTCTCGCGCACGTAGCGCAACAGGTCGACGCCGTTTTTCCCCGGCATGTTGAGGTCGCTGACGATCGCGTCCGGCAGATCAGCGAGGACCATCTCCCAAGCTTCGTCTGCACCTGTGGCGAAGCGGCACTGCCACTCGTCGGACAGCTTGCGGAGCATTCGCTTGAACGCGTCCAGGATGCGCGCGTCGTCGTCGACGAAGATGATTTTTTTCACGCCGACTTCTGGACCTCTTCTTGTTTGGGTGCGCCGATGGGCAGCTTGAGCGTAAAGGTGGTGCCAGCGCCCTCGCGCGACCTGACAACGACCTCGCCCCGGTGGCGCTCGACGACCGACCGCGTGATGGCAAGGCCCTGGCCAGTGCCGACGCCCACGCCCTTGGTGGTGAAGAACGGGTCGAAGATGCGATCCAGCACGGGGGAGGGTATCCCGCACCCGTTGTCGGTGACGGTAACGACGATTTTTTCACCGGAGAGCCTTGTCGAGACCAGGATCTGCCCTTTTTCAGTGCCATTGAAGCGGCTCTGGATCGCTTGCGCTGCGTTGACTACGAGGTTGAGCACGACTTGGCTGAGTTCCCCGGTGTGCCCTTGCACCATGGGCAGGTCGGGCTCGAGGTCCAAGTGGAGGTCGGCGACGTACTTCCACTCGTTGCGCGCGACCTTGACGGTGCTGTCGATCACGCGGTTGACGTCGACCTCCGTGTACGACCCGACGCCGGGATGTGCGAAGACCTTCATGGCGGTGATGATCGATCCCACGCGCTCTACGCCTTCCAGCGCCTGATTGAGCGCGGGTGGGATCTGCTCCATCACGAAAGTGAGGTCCGTCTGGGCCTCGAGCCTGGCGATCTCTTCGGCCTGCTCTGGCGTCGGCCCGCCAGACTTGACCGCGGTGCGATAGGCTTCGATGACGTGCGCGACGCCGGCGAAGCTCTCTTCGATAAAGCGCACGTTGTCGCCGATGTACTGGTTGGGGGTGTTGATCTCGTGCGCCACGCCGGTCGCAAGCTCACCCAAGCTCTGCATCTTGCTCGAGTGCGCTAGGTTCTCATGGAGCCTCTTGCGTTCGGAGATGTCGCGGACGAAGGCAGTAAAGACGGGCGCGCCGTTGACGTGCACGCAGAACATGGCGACTTCGACGGGCACGAGTTCGCCCTTCTCCGAGACTGCGGAGAGCTCGACGCTCTTGTTGATAAGCTTGCCTGCTCCGGTCTGAGTGAACTCTCGGATTCCGTCTTCGACGACGTGCGCCGGATCGCCGGGCGCGAATAGGTTCGCCATGCTCGTGCCGACGACCGAGACCCTATCGACGCAGAGGATGCGGGCTGCGGCGGGGTTGATCTCGATGACGTTGCCGTCTTGGTCTGCCGAGACTATGCCGTCGAGCGCGTTCTCGAACACGGCGGACTTTTGCAGCTCCGTCTGCATGAGTTCGCGGGTGCGCAAGGAGACTGCGGCTTCGATCCTCTCGTTCGTCGTCTCTAGGGTCGCCTGTCGCTCCGCTAGGAGGTGCATCTCCTTGATTCCTCGCAGGCAGGCAGCGATGAGGATGATGTCTTCGAACACTACCCATGCCGCGTGCTCCAAGAAGCGCCACTCTGCGCCTGCGACCACGCCATAGACGGACTCGGGAAGGTAGATGCCTCGCACGATGTGGTCTCCGGCGACAACGACAGTCGCAGGAATGAGGATCCTCCAGTCTCGGTAGAAGGAGAGGAACGCCAAGGTGCCAAAGACGTGGAAGTGGGTCTCGATCCGCCCGCCAGAGATGTGGATGAGAAGTGCCGACATCAGCATCTGGCAGACTGCGACTGTCACTCTGGTACGGAATTGGCCGGGCCAAGCGAGGGTCACGAACACGACAGGACCTGCAATGAGCGCTCCGAGCACGAGGGCGACGATCACGTGGGGGTGGATGAACGACGCTGATCCGACGTAGGTCTTGGGGCCGAGAATGATCGCGGCGAGGACGGCGCCGACGAACTCGATGATTGTAAGCCAGAGGAACTGGCGGTCGGTGGCCCTTTGGATCCGATCGAGGTGAGCGTCCTCGAGCTCCTTCGTCCTCTGCTGCAGTGCCGTCATGACCTTGCGTCCTCCAAGGGACATCCGAACACCGAGGAGCCAGTTGCAACGGGCTCGTGGTGTAGGACGCCCTCGACGATTTCAAGGGCAAACCGCGGGTTGTCCACGGCGCGCCCTGGCGTCAGTCCGCCCGAGTAGGCGAGCTTGCCGCTCTTTTCAAAGATGTAAGTCTGGCCGGAAGTGTGGGCCCCGAACCTCTCGACTGCAGCCTTCGGAGTGATCCATTCGACCTTTGCTCCCGGAATAGTCGCGGCGAGCTTCTCGTTCTCAGAGTCGCTGGTCGTGCGGTCTCCGGCGATACAGACCTCGCAAGCAAAGGTGTCCTTGTAGCGCACCATCACTTCTCTCAGCGCGCGGAGGCTCGACACAGAGCACGGGCACTTCGGATGGATCACCATCACAAGGGTCCAGTCGTGAGCTTTGGACACGGAGACGTTCGGTGTGCGCGAAGACCCCCGGCCAGGCGTCGAGTCGTAACGCATCGCGTAGATCATTCCGGAGCCAAGAAGCACCGCCCAGACAGCTATGCAAACCACGAGCCCGATCTTGCCCATCCGACTGCTCCTAATCGGCGGTAAAGCCGCCGAGGTGACCCTTATCAGTCGGAGCCTGTGGAAGCCGCGCTCAGGCTCGAAGCCCGCTGATCGGCTTTGTTTGGGCTTAAACCAGCAATTCACACAGAGTCAGGCAGCGGGCCGGAGCCGCAGGCCGCTCCCGGTGGATGAACCACCGGGCCACTGCGATCGAGAGGTCTAGAGCTCGACGACGCTTTGGGGCTGCTCAAAGAGGCGGCAAACATGCCTAGTGGCGTCCTTTCAAGGCTGCCAGAACGTCCTTTGGCGATAGGAGCTCTACCATGGATTTTCTGTCCGAACTGTGGATGCCCATCGTCATCTCGGCTGTGATCGTCTGGATCGCAAGCTTCGCGCTACACATGTTCCTCCCGCACCACAAGGGCGAGTGGAAGGCCTTTCCCAGCGAGGCGGGGGTGATGGCCGCTCTGAGGGGCGTGGCCGCGGGGCAGTACATGTTCCCGTGGGTGAACATGGCCGACATGAAGGACCCTGCGGCGCAAGCGAAACTGAAGCAGGGCCCGTGCGGCGCCATAACCATTTGGGCCGGGCCCGTCAACATGGGCCGCAACCTGCTGCTCACGTTCACGCTCTACCTTGTCGTCGGTCTGTTCACCGCCTACCTCGGGTGGCACGCGATGCACGGCGAGCCGGTCAAGTACATGGACGTGTTCCGAATCTGCGGCACCGCGGCGTTCATGGCGCACGCGTTCGGCTGGATGTCGCACATGATCTGGTTCCAGATGCGAGGCTTTTGGACGTACCTGTTCGATAGCCTGGTCTACGGGCTGTTGACCGCGGGCGTGTTCGGCTGGCTTTGGCCGATGGCGGCGGGCTGAGTCTGCCTGCAATCCACGGCGCCAGGGCCTGGCCTCAGGTCCTGGCGTCGGTGCGTCCAGGGCTCGTGTAAGATCCGCCCATGGCTACTGAAACGATGGACCAGCACGCGCTCAATGAAGGGCGCACGTTTACTTGGCACGAGGTCTATGCGCCGGACGCGCAGAAGGCCATCGACTTCTATACCAGCGCGCTCGGCTTCGGCACGTCCTCGATGGACATGGGTGGCGGTTTCACGTACCACATGCTGACGATGAACGGCCAAGGGGTCGCAGGCGTGATGGGTACGAACACTCCGGAGATGAAGGACGTTCCGCCTCACTGGTCGGTGTACATCGCGGTCGACGACGTCGACGCCCGGCTCGAGAAGTGCAAGGCGCTCGGCGCGAAGGTCGTGCACGGCCCGATGGACGTGCCGACGGTCGGTCGCATGGTCCTGATCCAGGACCCCCACGGCGCGCACGTCTGGCTCTTCAAGAGCGCGAACTGACGTGCTGGGTGGCGCGGTGCGGCGATGGTTCGCCGCACCGCGATTTTGTCAGCGCCCCTCGGGTAACACGTGTGCATGCGGCGCACCAGCCACATCGCAGTGCGAGTACCGGCCGAGCGGGTCGAGGAGGCGGTCGCGCACTACACGGCTCTGCTGGGTGTGAAGAGGCGCGACTCGGACGACGGGCAGATCGGTCTCGTGGGGGAGAACTTCACGATCTGGATCGACGCGGGCGACAAGGGCGGCGAGGTCCTGCAGGAGTTCGCTGGCGCCGGGCTGGAGGTAGAGAAAGCGCGGTTCGTCATGAGCGGCTGCGAGGTCTTTGACGAGTCCGACGAAGGGTTCCACGTCCGCGACCCGTTCGGCATGTGCTACCACGTCTGGTTCGAGGAGGACGGGGAGGAGCCCGCATGACCGTAGACGAACTGATCGACGCGTGGCGCGCGAACGACCGCGCAAACCACGAGTTCCTTAAGCTCTGCACCGAGGCGGACCTCGAGCTCAAGCCCGGCAGGGGAAAGACGGTTCGCTCCAACTTCGTGCACATCATCGGCGTTCGCCGCATGTGGGCGGAGGTCGCGATGAAGAAGGAGTCCGAGGCGATCAAGAAGCTCGGCTGGAAGAGCGCGACCCGGAAGGAAATCCAGCAGGGCCTGAGAGCCTCGTGCGAGCTGATGGAGAAGGTGTTCCGCAAGATGGCCGAGGCGAAGAAGCAAGGGAAGTGGCCGTTGCCGCTCTTTTTCGCCTACTGCGTCGCGCACGAGGCGAACCACCGGGCGCAGATCGAGATCGCCCTGCGCATCAACGGCCGCGAGCCCGGCGACGGAGCCCTCTACGCCCTCTGGGAGTGGGGAAAAAAGCCCTGAGGGCCCTTGGCGCAGCGAAAGACCTCATTTATCATAGAGGCATGTCAGCCCAACAGACTCAAACGAACAAGCGGGTGAACGTGGAGGGCCTGGTCAAGCTGCCCGCCTTTAGCCACGCCGTGATCGCGGGCGACTTCATCTTTGTCGCCGGAACGCTCGGAGTGAAGCCGGGCGAGCGCAAGCGCGTGCCTGGCGGCGTCGGGCCCGAGACCGAACAGTCGCTACGGAACATCGAGTCGGTGCTTAAAGAGTGCGGAGCGGGCCTTGGCGACGTCGTCAAGGTCACCGTGTACCTCGACGACATGACCGACTTTGACGAGATGAACGAGGCCTACATCCGCGTGATGGGGACGGACCCGCCAGCGCGCGCGACGCTCGGTGCGAACGGACTGGCGCTCGGCGCCGGAGTAGAGATCGAAGCCGTGGCCCACGTAGCGAAGCGCTAGCTCTCGTCCCGCAGCTTCTTCGCCCAGCGAAAGAGAGCGAAGATCAAGACGCTCACTACGACCTGGATCATCAGGGAGTATCCGTCGTAGTCCATCTCTTGGTGTCTTGTTCCGTGCCCGGCCCCGTCGGGCCAGGGAACATTGCCGGGGTGATCGGGGATACTCGAGGGCATGGATCCCCTCGTCCACCCATGGGACGGCGTCTCAGCCGACAACCCGGTCCCGCTCCTCTTTCGCAAGCGCGTCATTGCCGAGCGCGTCATGATCGCGCGCGTGGAGCTCGAGCCCGGCTGCGAGGTGGCGGTGCACCGCCACGAGATGGAGCAGGTCGCGTGCGTGATGTCCGGCCGCGTGCTGTGGCGGCTGGGCGAGAAGGGGACCGACAATTATCGCGAGATCGAGGTGTCGGGCGGCAACGTCGTGGTCCTGCCACCCAACTTCCCGCACGGAGTCACGGCGATCGAGCGCACGCTCATCTTCGACGTCCTCTCACCACCGGGCGAGATGGGAGTGGACAGGCAGAAAGCCCAGCAGCGCTTGAGCAGGTAGGTTTGGTCGAAAAGCGCGAGTGGGCTACTTGATCTTCGCCAGCAGGTCCATCCACCGCTTCCAGCCGTCGGCCTGCGCCTTTGCGTTCGCAGCCTCTGCGTCCGGCTGTTGGCCCGCGCGCATGAAGCCGTGCCCCGCGCCCTCGTAGACCACAGGCTCGTACGGTTTGCCGTTCGCCTTCATCAGTTTCTCGCTGTCGGGGATCGTGCCGTTCACGCGCATGTCGTTGCCGCCGTAAAAGCCGTAGACGGGGCACTGGATTGCTTTGACCGCCGCCTCGTCCGTGGGGCCGGTCCCGTAAAAGACGAATGCGGCGCTCAAACCTTTTTGGTGCGTCGCGTAACGAAAAGTGCTGGTGCCGCCCCAACAGAAGCCCGCTACGACGACCTTGCCGTTCCCAGACGGTAGCCCCTTCGCGTACGCATAGGCCGCGTCGAGGTCCGCGTCGACCTGGTCCGGCGCCAGGCCGGACATCGCTTCGCGCACTTTTCCGGGATCCATGCTCGAGGTTCCGCCGCCGCTCGGCCCCATGCCGGAAAGGAAGTCGGGCGCGACCACGATATAGCCCGCTGCGGCCAATTGGTCTGCGACGAGCTGCACCCAATCGGTCATGCCGAAGATCTCGTGGATGAGGAGAACGACTGTCGCCTTGTGGCTGACCTCGGGGTACGCGACGAACGCCTTGACGGTCCTGTCGCCGTGCTTGAGGCTGGCCCACTCAAGGTGGCGCGGCGAGGCGTCCACCTTCGCCTTCGCCCAGTCTTGCGCGTAGGTCGCCGCAGCAAGCGAGACGATAACTAGGAGGACCGCTAGTTTGAAGAGGCACATCATGCGCCTATTCTACGCGAGGCTAGCTCGTCTTTCGCCTTAAGAAGACGCGCGCGAGGAACCCTTCGAACCGGCGCGACCACTTGTACCAGCTCGCGCTGATCTTGTCGAGCTGCGCGATGGGGAAGCGAGGTCGGCGCAGGTGCGCGTCGTTCCAGGTCACGTCCGCTCCCTGCAAAGGCAGGTTCTCGGGCCGTCTGTGGGTGCCGAACGCGTGGTCCCAGACGGCGAAGCCCCACAGCCCGACGACCGCGAGGTTGCACGTCGGCCGCCAGTGGTGCATGAGGTGGAACCCGTAGGCGTGCTTGGTCGCCTTGCCGAAGTAGCGGTTCTCCATCAGTGGCTTCCAATACTTGTCGAACGGGAGGTGCGTGAGCGCGTGCCAAACTTCGTAGCCGCCGTAACAGAGCGTCACGGCGAAGAGCAGACCGGAGACGACTGGCGCGCCGTTGAAGAGAAGCACGGCGGGCAGGCCGAAAAGCACGAAGAACATCGCGTAGAAGATCGCGAGAGCGTAGTAGGGGAACATCATGGACTCCTCCTGGTGCTCGTGCTCGATCGCGTACCGGCTCTCGACCTGGACCATTTGGGCCGGCTCGTTGGGGCTCACGGGCGCCTTGATGTTCGTCAGTCCGTGGTGGTGGCCGTGCGCGGAGTGCATCGAACGCAGGAACGGCAGCACGGCGGAGTGCAGGAGGTACCTGTGGTAGAGGTATTCAAAGAGGCTCATCGGCAGGCCGTAGAGCGCCGTGCAGAGCAGGATCATCCAGGGTCGCTGGAACTCCGCGACGAACGCTTGCGGGGCGACCCAGTAGAAGATCGCAAGTGCGGCTGAGAGCTGCGCTCCAGTCGAGAGGAAGAAGACGCCCCAAGGAAATCCCTTGGCGTGCGCGTGGCCAGTATCGTGGTTTATGGTCAAGGCGTTCCGTGTCCGATTGTGTTAGTGAGAGGCTTCCGTTGCCCCATTTCCGACACCGTCGTCGCCTGTCACCTATTATGACGTCGGTCGGCTGTAGTCGGTTGCCGGGGCCCATGGGCGTTTTGGCCGTCCCTGGCTCAAAGCAACTTCAATTGGCCGCGCTCTAGCTCCAACAGCCTCTGCTTGCGCCATAGCCCGCCGCCATAGCCGCAGAGCGACCCGTCGGACCTGATGACCCTGTGGCAGGGCACGATGATCGCTATCCTGTTGTCTCCGTTCGCCTTGCCCACTGCGCGCTGTGCGTCCGGTCTGCCGAGCTGCCCGGCGAGATCGCCATAAGAGAGCGTCGCGCCGTAATGGATCGCTTTCAACCGGTTCCAGACCGACTCCTGGAACTCCGTGCCCTTGTGGTCGACGCGGACCGAGAACGAGCGGAGCGACCCGGCGAAGTATTCGCGCAGCTCCCCGCGCAGGGCACGGAGCACCGTCGGCTCTCCGGGCGCAAGCGAGCACCCGTACCGCGACTGCAGCGCCTTCATCTGTGTCGGCATCATGCGCCGGTCAGCGAACTCCAATAGGTAGAGGCGCGAATCGTCCGCGACCGCGACCATCGGCCCGAGCGGCGTCTCGATCCGTTGGACGCAGAACACCGCCCCGCCTGCGTGCGAAGGAGAGGTGCCGAACTCGCGCTGGAACGCCTCGCGAAAGCCGCTGGTCGAGTCCCATCCGTTGAGCTTCGCGCACTCGATCACGCTGGTGCCCGCACTGATTTGCCTGTGCGCCTGCCCGAGCCGCAGTCCGCGCTGATAGGACTGGAAGGTCGTGCCGTAGTTCTGCCGGAACCACCTGCGCAGCCTTTCGGGCGAGATCCCGTTTTCGGCGAGCGACTTCTCGCTCACGCGCTCCTCCGGCCGTTGCTCGACCATCGCCATCGCTGAGCGCACCCACTCCGGCGGCTCTTGCACGCGGTCCATCGGCTTGCAGCGCTTGCACGCGCGATACCCTGCGGCAGTCGCCTCTTCTGGCGAAGCGTAGAACACGACGTTTTCCGGCTTGGCCGCGCGGGCGGGGCAGACGGGGCGGCAGAAGATGCGCGTTGTCCTGACAGCGATGTAGAAGACGCCGTCGAACGACTTGTCCCTCTCACGCACCGCCTGCAGCATCCTCTCCCTGCTCGGTAGGGCCGTCATGCAACGACGGTACCACTCGACGCGGGCCAAGGGCCGCCGAAAAACCCGCACCGATGTGCCGTCTCTGTGACTCTCGGCTTACGACGGACGGCTCGCCTGGTACCCTCGTCGAGCGATGGTGCCTGGCGGCGCAGTGATCGATACGAAGGCGAAGAAGCAGATCGACCGCGCGATGGTGCGGCGGATCCTGGGCCTTTTCCGGCCGCACAAGTCGATGGTCCTGACCACGGGCCTCGCCGTGTTCGTCGGGGTGTTGCTCGGGATCGCACCGCCGTTCTTCCTGCAAAGGATCATCGACGTCGGCCTTCAGCAGCGCCGCATGGACGTCGTGGCCGAGTTTTCGATCCTCACGGTCCTGTTCGTCGCGCTCGGCGCCGGCGTGACGCTGCTCTACGGCTACTGGAGCTGCGTCGTCGGGCAAAAGATCATGTGCGACCTGCGCCGTACGCTCTTCACGCACCTGCAGAGCATGTCCCTGCGCTTTTTCACTTCCACGCGCACGGGCGAGATCCAGACGCGCCTGATCAACGACGTGCAGGGCGTACAGACTGTCGTCAGCAACACGATCACGGACCAGCTCAGCAACCTCGGCATCGCCGTCTCTACTCTGATCGCGATGGTGATCGTGGACTGGCGCCTCACGATTCTTAGCGTCGGCCTCATTCCGTTCTTCGCGGTCTTCGGCAACTGGTTCGGCAACTTTGCGCGCAAAGTGCGCCTCGGGACGCAGGAGCAGACTGGCGAGCTGAACTCGATGATGCA
Source organism: uncultured Chthonomonadaceae bacterium (assembly GCA_946479035.1). Next base: position 42,945 of record CAMLDW010000015.1, read on the forward strand.
GGAGACGCTCTCCGTCAGCGGCATCCTTCTGACAAAGACCTCCGGGCGGCTCGACGTGCTTACGGAGAAGTTCGACGTCGAGAACAAGAAGCTCGCCGGGTGGCAGATCAAGTCCTCTGTCGTGCAGTACATGTTCTTCGGCCTGATCCGCCTGATCACGCAACTTGCGCCCGCGCTCGTGTACTGGCTGGCTGGTTGGCTGCTGGTCTCGCACGGCGATGCGAGCATCACGGTCGGCAAGCTCGTTGCGTTTACGTTCTTGCAGACGCGCATGTTTTTCCCGATGACGGGGCTGCTCAACGCGCAGGTCGAGATCATGTCCTCGATGGCGCTCTTCGGGCGCATCTTCGAGTACGTCGACATGCCGGTGGACGTCAAGGAGCGCGAAAACCCAGAGCGGTTGACGAACCTGCAGGGCCGGGTCGAGTTCCAGGACGTTCTGTTCGCCTACGACGCGAACACCGACCACCCGACGCTCTCAGGAATCAGCTTCCACGCGGAGCCGGGGCAGCTCGTCGCGCTCGTGGGACCGAGCGGCGCGGGCAAGACCACCCTGACTTACCTCATCCCGCGCCTCTATGACGCCGACGCCGGGCGCGTGCTCATCGACGGGCACGACGTGCGCGACGTCGCGACGGTGGACCTCGCTTCCGCCGTCGGCGCGGTGACGCAGGAGACCTACCTGCTGCACACGACCGTGCGCGAGAACCTGCGAGTCGCCAAGCCCGACGCGACGGACGAGGAGATCGAGGAGGCCTGCCGCTCCGCGGCGATCCACGACCACATCGCGTCGCTGCCCGAAGGGTACGGAACTGTTGTCGGCGAGCGCGGCTACAAGCTGAGCGGCGGCGAGAAGCAGCGCCTGGCGATCGCGCGCGCGATCCTCAAGAACCCGCGCATCCTCATCCTGGACGAGGCGACCTCCGCGCTCGACACGCGCTCCGAGCGGCTGATCCAGTCCTCGCTCGCGAGCCTGATGCACGGTCGCACGACGTTCGCCATCGCGCACCGGCTCTCGACCATCCTCGCAGCAGACCAGATCATAGTACTGGACAAAGGGCGCATCGTCGAGCAGGGCAGGCACACTGACCTCTTGCGCCTGGACGGGCTTTACGCAAAGCTCTACCACGAGCAGTTCTCCTCGCTGAGCGAAACGACCGCTTAGGCGGGCTATGCTTACGGCATGAAACGCTGGGCGCTGCTGCTGACCGTGCTGCCGATTGCGGCGCTTTCCGTCGTCGGAGACCAGCGCCAGCAGGACGCACTGACCGCAGCCCAGGGCTTTCTCTCTTCGCTCCGGCCGGACCAGACCGCAAGGGCCGCGATGCCGTTCGAAGACGAGAACCGCACTCTCTGGCTGTACGTCCCTGCCCAGCGAAAGGGGCTGGCATGGAGGGAAATGGACGCTGCGCAGGCGGCCAAGGGCGCAGCGCTGCTCAAGGCCTCGCTGAGCGACCTCGGCTACCAGCGCACGGAGACGGTGCGAAAGCTTGAGGCCGTGTTGGGAGAGATCGAGCACAACCCACAAGCGCGCGACAGGGACTACTACGTGTTCGCCTTCTTTGGCGCCCCGAACGACGGCTCGAAGTGGGGATGGCGCTACGAGGGGCACCACGTCTCGATCAACTTCACCTACGTCGGCAACAAGCTGGTGGCGAGCACGCCGCAGTTCTTCGGCTCCAACCCCGCGGAGGTGGCGAGCGGGCCGGAGAAAGGGACCCGCATGCTGGGCAAGGAGGAGGACATGGGCTTCGCGCTCCTCGCCTCGCTCAGCCCGGACCAGCGCAAGAAGGCAGTGCTGGAGGCGACCGCGCCGGGCGACATCTTTACGAGCCAGACGCGCAAGGCGGAGCGGCTCGGCGACACCGGGCTCCAATACAGCGAGATGACGAAGCCGCAGCAGGAGGCGCTGCTTGCGCTCGTGCGGCAGAACGCGCTGGCACAGAGGCCGGAAGAGGTCGGGCGCAGGATGCAGAAGATCGAAAAGGCGGGCTACGACCACTTGGTGTTCGCCTGGATGGGTGGCGACAGGCCAGGAGTCGGGCACTACTACCGGATCCAAGGGCCGACCTTCGTCATTGAGTTCGACAACACTCAGAACAACGCCGACCACATCCACCTGGCTTGGCGCGACTTTGAAGGCGACTTCGGGCGCGACGTGCTGGCCGAGCACTACGAGCACGACCACTCCCACGGCAACTAGACGGCCCGTTGGCGCGTACAATAGGCGTATGACCGCCACGCTCTTCCTCGCCGTCGCCCTCGGGCGCACCGCGTTCGACACCGTCAAGCTCAACCTCCCTTCAGGGACGAAGCTGACCTACTCCTCGACGGTCAAGGCCGTCGCCGATGCGATGGGCCAGACCTTCAACACCACGACGACCGCCAAACAGGTCTACGAGGTCACTGGGATAGAGGACGGTTGGATGCGCATCAAGCAGACCACGACGGAGTACAAGCTGGACTCCGATTCGCCGTTCGCGGCCAGCCTTCCCGACGTCAAGGGAATGGCGATCAGCTCGCTCGTCGGGCCGACCCGCAAGGTCAAGGACTGGAAGATCGCGGAACGAGGAGGGCTGACGCAAGAGCAGGCTGAGGTCATGGCCGGCGGCGCGGCGGCGGAGATGGAGATCGGCCTGGACGGCCTCATGTTCCCAGAGGGCGACCTGGCCAAGGGCACGAAGTGGGAGCTTGAGCATTCGCCATCTGGCACGGGGATGGGCGGGATGAAGGCGGTGACGACCGGCAAGGTGAAGACGGCCTACGAAGTGCTCGACGTGACGGGTTCCGGAAAGGACCAGGTCGCGGTGATCACGGCGCGGACGCAGGGCTCGTACAAGATGGAGATCACGACGCCGGACGGCGGCACGTTCGCCTTGGACGTCAAGATCGAAAACACGCAGAAGTACACGGTGCGGACCAGCGACGGCGTGGTGACGAAGATGCAGTCGGCCGGCACACAGACTCTGGGATCGGACTTCGGCGAGTTCACGTCCAAGTCGGAGTCGACCACCGAGCTCGCAAAGGCCTGAGCATGCTCGGCGTGTTCCCGTTGATCGCGCTGATGAGCCCGCTCGACCGGGTGATGGCCGGTCTGCACGAGCAGTTGATGGCGCCGGCCGTCTACGACGCGACTTATCGGCGCATCGCGTACCCCGGCGGGGACGTCGCCTTCGAGCGCGGCGCGTGCACGGACGTCGTTGTGCGCTCTTTCCGTCGCGCGGGATACGACCTGCAGGCCCTTGTGCACGAGGACCGCTTGCAGCGCGGCATGGCGACGGACACGAACATCGACCACCGGCGGGTGAAGGGCCTTGCGCTCTACTTTTCGCACCGCTGGGCTACGCTGCCTTTGGCCGCCGTCGCCGGAGGCTGGAAGCCGGGGGACGTGGTCTGCTGGGTCCTGGACAGCGGTCGCGACCACACGGGCGTCGTTTCGGACCGCATGGGCCGGTCAGGACTGCCTTTGGTGGTGCACAACCTTTCTCGGACGCGTGAAGAGGACGTGCTCGCGAAGTGGAAGATCGTTGGGCACTACCGGTGCCCTCTGCGGTGAGCAAGGCAGAGGGTTGAAGGATGTTTGTGCTCAGTCTCTCAGCCGTCAACCTGCCGCCATGCGTTTGAGCTCTTCGCTAAGCGCCTCCCAGACCTGCAGTGCGCCCGGAAACGGATTGCCATGGCCCTCTTCCACCTTGACGTGTAGCCCGAAGGCTTTGCTGCAGAAGAGGAACTGGACAGTCTTGGAACTCTGCATCGTTACTAGTACGTCAGCAGCGATCTCTGGCCCGCGCATCCCATAGTCATTGAACATCTTTCCTTGCAGGACTGGTGCGACCAAGAGGAGCGTGCGCAGCTTGATAAAGTCAGCTGCTGGCACCGACTTAGATTCACCAAGTAACTGAAGGACTGGGCTGAAGTTGTTCTGGCCGGAGACCTTGACGCGCTGATAGGTCGCGCCCCTTGCAGCGCCTAGGTTTGCGTATGTGCCGTCGCCGAAGCGTTCGTCCCACGCGGCAAGGCAGTCCTCTTCGGTAGTTACAAGGCCTGGGAGATCGGAGAACGGCTGTCCACCCGGCATGTCGGTCCCGCCGATGGCTTTGTCGTTGAGCGCGATATCCAGCAGGTGGCACGAGTAACAGGTCACGATGCCGACAGTAGTGCGCCCCTTTTTGAAGCGGAGCACGTGGTCGGGATGGAGCAGACACATGGTTAGCGACTCAAAGTGCGGAGTTTGCAAGACGGTTGCGAGCAAAGACGGTGTGCCCGAAGGGACGTCATGCTCGGGGCCAGCAGGGTGCAAGGTCCACTTGCCGACGCGGAACGAGCCCTCGTCCGCAGTTTCAACTGGGTACACGCGCTGGAAGGTAACGGACTCAGGGTGCAGGAACGCATCCATGCCGTCCTTGCCCAGGTGCTGTTCGTCGAAAAGCATCGAAGCCTGTTGTGGCCGAAGACGATTCTGCTGGGGGCCCCCGATGGGGAGCGCGAGAAGCACAAGGAGGATCGCTGTCATGTTGGGACTCTCCACGTTCTAGCCGTCGTTCAGGTTACCGAATCCCCCGACGCGCCAACTTCGCAAACGAAGTCGTCACGAAGAAGACGGAAAGGCGAAAGGCTGGTGGAAAGGGCGCCGAATAGGCTCAAATCGCCCCCTTCAGGCCCAGGGCCTGCCTAGCGGCCCGAAAAGTGCCATAATAGGAACGTCCGGTCGACTTCCAACCTTTCCCGGACCCTTATGGAACCCCTAAAAACCCCATCGGGCTTTGACGCCCTGGGCCTACCCGATTTCATCGTCAACAAGATCAGCCGCAAAGGCTTCACGACCCCCACGCCGATCCAGCGAGAGGCGATCCCTCTCGTCCTAGACGGCGCGGACTTGGTCGGGCTCGCACAGACCGGCACGGGCAAGACGCTCGCTTTTGCCGCCCCAATGGCGGCGACGCTGCGGCGCGGAGAGCTCGGACTCGTGCTCGCCCCCACCCGGGAGCTTGCGCTGCAGATCGAAGAGGTCTTCATCGAGCTCGGCGTCCACACGGCGCTGCTCGTCGGCGGAACGCCGATCAAGCCCCAGATCACCGCGCTCAAGCGGTACCCCGACGTCGTGGTGGCGACGCCCGGACGACTCATCGACCACCTCGAGCACCGCACGATCGATCTGCGCTGCGTCGCGATGCTCGTCTTGGACGAGGCGGACCGGATGCTAGACATCGGCTTCGCGCCAGCGATCAAGCGGATCGTGCGCGAGACGCCGGACGACCGGCAGACCATGCTTTTTTCAGCGACGTTCGGCAAGGACGTCGAGGCGATGGCCTCGCAGTACCTCTACGACCCGGTGCGGGTCGAGGTCGAGCGCGCTGGCTCGGCTGCCAAGGACGTGGAGCACGAGCTGATCGTCATCGAGCAGGACGAGAAGACCGCGGTGCTCAAACGGATCCTCAACGACTTTCGCGGAACGGTGCTCGTCTTCTCACGCACGCGCCACGGTGCGCGCCGGCTTGCGAAGATCGTGCGCAACTACGGGCACACCGCCGCAGAACTGCACGCGGACCGGACCCTGGACCAGCGGCGCGCCGCGCTGCAAGGCTTCAAGGACGGGGCGTACCGCGTCCTGGTGGCGACGGACATCGCCGCCCGCGGGATCGACGTCAAGGAGATCGGCATGGTGCTAAACTTCGACGTTCCCAAGAGCGCGGAGGACTACGTGCACCGGATCGGCCGGACCGGCCGGGCCGGTTCTACCGGCCTCGCGGTGACGCTCGCGACGCCAGAGCAGGGAAGCGAGGTGCAGGGGATCGAGAAGTTCATCCGGTTCTCGCTGCCCGTTTCCAAGCGCTCGTCTGCGACGCTCTCGTCGCCCGTCAAGCGCGCGAAGTCGCGTTCTCGCCAGCCGCAGCGGCGGTTCAGGCGCGCGTCTGTGGCGTAGGCC
>CAMLDW010000016.1 GCA_946479035.1 uncultured Chthonomonadaceae bacterium
ACATGGAGCCGGAGTGGGCCTCAAAGGAGCGGGTTGGGCGCTCCATGGAACCGGAGTGGGTCTCCAAGGCTGGGGAGGGGCTCTCCAAGGCTCTGAACGGGTTCTCCAAGGGTCTGGAGAAGTTCTCCAAGGTTCTGGAGAGGTTCAAATTAGGTTCAAATCAGCCCTGGCCAGGCTCATTTGAACCTGGACAGGCTCAAACGGGCTCGTCTGAGGTTGTGATGGGCCGCGGCGAGCCTGCGGCCCACACCATTTGTTGCACTGTCGTCCTTTTTGGGGAGATCCAGCGAATCATGTCTTATACTCAAGAAGCGGAGAGGAATAATGTCGAGCGTACAGGGAAGCGCCCGGGTGAACAGCGACCGCCGAGGTTGGAACTTGATGGCACTCGGCGCGTTCATTAGCGTCGCCATTTGGGCATACGCCTTTTCGCCTCTCGAGCCGGCCAGCGCGATGGGCGCGACGACCGGAGGTACGACTGGCGGCACTACTGGCGCAAACCCTGGCTATGTGATCACGTGGGAGAACACGGACGGCGCGTGCGTCTCGACTGGCCCCGGTGGCACTCCTTCGCAACCTTGGCCCTATCCGACGACCGGCAGTTCGGTCAGTAGCGCGTCATACTCGTTTGGACAAGGTTTTGGCGGATCAAATACAAATCCACCTTCGGTCGGACCCGGCAAGGTTGATTGCAGTGGGACGATCACGGCGACTTTCACTTGGGACGGCGATGGACCTGGCATTCCTGCGCCTTCAGTAGTCGTGCTACATGAGTATTCGGCGGCCTACGCCGGCGGCGACGACTTCGATGCGGACGTGGACATTCCCATCATAGGAGTCAGCGAAGACGAGTATTCGATCCTGGTTGAAGGCGAACGCTATGTCGCGATCGAGCATCCGGGCGACTCGTTCCAGCGCTCGGTACAGCCGTGGGCGTGGGGCTAAGTGTACAACCCGCCTGAAGGGATCATGATGGACGCCTTCGCTGGCGTCGCGTACGAAGTGGAGGTGCATGAAGTTCGGATCTCGCTCTCTGGCGTGAATGATCCGGTTAACGACAAGCGTCTGATGATCGGTCAACAATTGACCGCTACCGTCACATATGGCGGCACCGTGCCGACGTCTGGCTCCGACACATATAGCTGGAGCTTCAGTGACGGCGATCCATTTGCGAACTACTCAGCGAGCAACTCCACCGCGACCTTGACGGAGTGGGCGTCTGCCAACGCTACGGCCACAACTTGCTACTTTGCAACCCCCGCACTAGATATTCAAGTCGCTGCCGACGTGACGCTGCCTGCAGAAGGCTTGAGTTTTACGGTTGAGAACGAGCTGTCGTCCATCGAGCCATCCTTTTCGATCCAACCGTATCTAGGTACTGCGGAATTCGTCAGTGGGACATTCCCCAGCTTTACGATCAATGCGATGAATCCGTCCGAAATGGCGCTATGGAGCTCCTCCTACAATTCACAGACGGCTGGCATGTGGTACGTCGGCTCCGTTGATACCCCCAGCGACTTTGAAACTCCGGCCCACGGCGATTGGAACTGGACCCAGGTCATGAAGGGCATGAGCAGGTGGTATCGGCACACGAACGGTTCGTACTATGACTACAACGGCAACTTTTCGGGAGCACCACGGCTCGACACCTTGTACCCGTATGACGGCACATATACTGCCAACGGCTCGTCTGGCGTTTCAAGCGACACGCCTGGGTCACCCATCGAATCGTATATGACAGAGCGCAGCATTGACGATCAATTCGATATGTTCATGTTGTACCGTCCTCCGGGCACGAACTCCAAATACGTGCCTCTTCACCATATCAACTGGTGGTGGCTGGCCCACGGAGTCAAGGGTTCTCTGCCATGGACTTTTTCAGGTCGAGACCAGAACATTGAGAACAGCCTGACATATCCGGCGCATCCAGAATGGACAGATAACGTGGCCAATTATTCTGGCTATACGCAAAGATGAGGTTTTTACTAACCAACAGGAGTCAAAAAGAACATGAAACGAACAATTGATAGGTATGGACCAGCTCGCGTGATCTGCTCGATCCTTTGCGCGGCGCTCTTGTGCATTCTCGCTCCTGTCGGCGTCTCTCAGGGGCAAGAGCAGAGCGACCAGCAGGAATTTGTGGGCAAGCGCACTTTGCCCCCTGAGATGATGGCAGACGTCAAGGCCCTTGCGGCCATCGCTGACGTCTACGCGGACGCAAGCGTCAAGGCGCTAGAAGACGGCGATTATGCGACGGCCGAGCGAGCTGCCAGAAACGGGCTAGACGTCGTCCCTAATGACGTCCGACTATTACGGCACCAAGGCGAGGCCCTGATTCGGCTTCGGAGAAACGCAGAGGCGCTTAAGATTCTAGAATCCGTTAGCGCAATCCAACCTGATCAGCAGACATTTGCTCGCGTGGCACTGCTTATGGCTCGTGTGGGCAAATCGGACGAAAGCCGCGGCATGGTGGCTGCTGATCTTCTCGAGTCGGTTTTGCCCGCACCTCTCAAAGGCTCGGTTTCGAAGCCTAATACGAAAAAAGACCTGGAGGCCTATTGGGCGCTGACGATCGGACTTGTGTCCGAGTTATCAGCGAATGATGAACAGTCTCTCTACTATTACACGGAGGCACGACAGCTCTGGCCAACGAGCAACGCTGTCAATTCGCGGTTAGGAAAAGTACTTCTGCGAAACAAGCGGTTCTCCGAGGCAGCCGTCTGCTTCAACGACATCAAGCAAGGATCGGCAGAAGTCGTGGCTGAGGCTAGACGGCTTTATGAAACTGCGAAGGCTGAGGCCAAGAGGAGGGGAACGCCCTAGCCGCTCGTCTAAGTCGGACATGACCGGTGGCGTGTCTTTTATCCCTCAGCGGCTTGCGGTCCAGGCTTGTGCGATCGGACAAAAACCCTCAACCCCAAGGGGTTGAGGGATAAAAAATCCCCACGGCCTTGCAACGAGGTCAGGGACCACGTGGACCTTGAGCAGCGGCGACATCACGCTGGGCACCGCCGTGGACAACCCGTCACAACCAGTTTGGAGTAGCACCCTAACCGGGTCCTCATGGCCATTTTAGGAGCGATCACTTTGATCACACAACTGATACTAATCGCAGCGCATCTCACCTTGATTGGTGGCGAACCCTCGTTCGCGATCTCACGCCAAGTCCGTCCCGGGACCTTTTCTGGCCGTCAGGCGTCCCCAGCCGAATTGGCTGAAATGGACGCAATCGAGCAGGCAAGGCTCCGCGCTCGTGAACTTGAGATTGACGGAGACATCGCTGGCGCAATGGCGGTTCTTCTGCCCTGGCGTCACAAGGTGAACACGGACGAGGGCCGGACGCTCTTTTATCCGTTTCTTAAGGCATACGTCGTGCTAGGGGACCTGAAGGGCTATCTCGGGTTGACAGAAGAAAAGTACAACGTCCTCTCCGCCTCAAAAACGACCTCCATCACTTCGCACGACGTCTTGCGCTACGCCACTGCGCTGTACGTCAACGGCAAGAAGGAGCAGGCTTGGCTTTTGTGCCAGAAGCACACTGACCTCTTCACCGAGAACTTCTACGACAGCCGCCTGAAGGAGTACAAGGACAGACAGGTCACACCGGCAAACCTGGGTGACGCCCTCCTGCGCGGCAGTGCTCGTCTCGATAGTAGCCTGTCAATGTACTTCTTCCAGCTCTTGGTCAGCGAGAGGCCCAACGATGCCGGGGCGCACTTCTCGTTGGCGCGGTCAATGCCATACGAGGACTTCCTAGGTCGCAAGTTCCACTACGAACGTGCAAAGGCGCTTGGCGACGCGGAAATGCAGAAGAAGGCTGAAAAGGAACTTAAGGCGATCTACTCGATCCTCAACAGCCCGAGCAGGCGTCGCGGGGGAGGCTCGACGGCCTTCTCTCTCAGCGGTCAAGGATAGTAGCTCTGCGATGCGTAGGTCAGAAAGATCATGTTGACCGCTATTGCATTGGGAGTCGGCTTTGTTCCTAGGCGCGCCCAGTCCTTCTTTGTTGCGGCCGAGGTCTAGTCGCAAGTACAGTTGCCCCACTGACGAGGGCTGAGGTGAACGAGTTGCCCAAGACCGCCACACCGATCAAGACCAAGGCCAAGCTGATGCGGCCGAGGGGGAAGGAGGCGTGGGTGTTCCTGCGCCTGCCGGTCGAGGCGAGCAAGAAGCTGCCGACGCGGAGCATGTGCAGCGTCGGGGGCACGTTCGACGGCAGTGCTGGACCACGCTCCTGCCCGACGGCGAGGGCGCGCACTGGATGAAGATCGGAAAGAGGCTGCAGGGCAAGGCTAAGCCCGGCGACACAATCGTCCTCGTCATCGCGCCGATGGCGAAGGAGCCCGAGGTCTAGCGAAGTCGTGAGCGATTGACCGCGATCTCCGCAAAGTCGTCCTTCGACAAGCTCAGGACGACGCCTGCGGAGTTCGGCCTGACTCGACGCTCGTTGGCCGGTAACATCTGCTCGACAACATGGGTGGCAAGCTGAAATCGTCGCAGGCAGAGGGCGTGCAGATCGTCGAGACGTTCACCGAGGCCGTCACGTGGCACTTCTCCGTCGAGCGCATGCTCGCCGTCGGGCGATCCAAGTTCCAGGACTACCAGATCGTAGACCTGCCCGTGTTTGGAAAAACGCTGTTCCTCGACTACCGCATCCAAAGCTCCCTCCTCGACGAGTACGTGTACCACGAGGGGATGGTCCAGCCCGCGATGACCGTCCACCCAAACCCGCAGAAGGTGCTAGTGTGCGGCGGCGGGGAAGGCGCGACGCTCTGGCAGGCGCTCCAGCACAACACGGTCAAGCACGCCGACATGGTGGACCTCGACGAAGAGCTGATCGGGTTCGTCAAACAGCACATGCCGGAGTGGCACAAGGGCGCGTTCGAAGACCCCCGCACCACCCTCGTGCACCAAGACGCGCGCAAGTGGGTCGAGGGCCACAAGGGCCACGGCTACGACGTCATCCTCAGCGACCTGCCCGGCCCGGTCGAGGGCGGCCCTGCGCTTTATCTCTACACCAAGGAGTACTTCGAGCACGTCCACGCGGCGCTGGCCGACGACGGGGTGTTCGTGCTGCAAAGCGGGGCGGTCAGCGAGACCTACCCCCAGTGCTTCGCCTGCGTCCACAAGACCCTGGAGAGCCTCAAGGAGCGGTTCCCGGTCGTGCGCGGCTACTGGGCCGGCGTCACCACCTTCATGACCAACTGGGGCTTCATCATCGCCAGCAAGAGGCACGACCCGCTGGGCCTGACACCGGAGGAGATCGCCAAGCGCCACAAGGCGCGCGGCGTCGCCAACCGCTACTACACCCCGCGCTTCCACCAGGCCATGTTCACGCTGCCCGAGCACATGCTGCGCGACATCGAGAAGTACGGCCGGGTGCTCACCGACGCCGAGCCCTTTGTTTGGAAAGCCTGAGGCCAGAGTCGGGCGGCGAGAGTCGAGAACCGGGACTCGGGAGCGATGGGCCTGGGGAGGGAAGGGTCGGGGTACCCTACAGCCTGCGCCCGCGGCTTGGGCGAGGGTTGGAACGATGAAGTTTCGCAGGCTGTACTGGGTCACGGAGCAGGTCGACGAGCAGGGAATGAGCGAGATCGCAGGGGTGTTCACATCGATCCCCGACCTCGTAGAGGAGGGGATCCACTGGTACGACGACATCGAAAAGCGCAACGGCTTCCGCCTCACCCTCGTCAAGCTCGACTCCAAGCAGCGGCCGCTCGGCGTCTGGGCCTCGCCGGACTACGGCAACCTCTCCGAGGACCTCAAAGAGTACGTGAACACGCAGGAGTTCTCGGTCTCAGAGGTCGAGTCGCTGCTCGACGCGCTCAGGAAGTTCCCCGTCGGCGTCTAGTTCCCGGCAGGGTTCGTCGTCGTTTTCGTGTCTGAGATCTTGTCCAAGCGGTCTTCGAACCGCTTCCACATGTCCTTGAGCACTTGCGCGTCTTCGGAGACAATCACGTCCGAGGACCGCAGCCTCTCCAAGACCCTGTCGAAGAGGTCGTTCGCCTGACGTCCGTAGTTAAGCGCGATCTGCCTCAGGATGTACTGCTTTCGCTCCGGGGTCATGTCTATCGGCTTGGCCTCGGTGCGCCCTTCGATGTAGAACTTCTTGAACCCTGTTCCGAACGGTATCCAGTCCGTAGAGCTGCCCAGCGGCGTCGCCTCAAAGATCTTGCGCAGGTCGTCTGAGATCGCACTCGAAGCGATCGGCAAGGTCAGCTCGTCGCCCTGCGGGTCCTTGTTGTACTTGGCGGCGACCGCCTTGAACGGCTGTGACGACTTAAGCTCGGCGTCCACCCTGGCCTTCTGGTCCTGGGAGGTCACGAAGATCTGGGCGATCGTGATCGTCGCGGGATCCATGAACTGCGCAGGGTTCTCCTTGATGATGCGGTCGACCTCGGACATCTGGACCGTGATCCCACGCGTCAGCAACCGCTCTTGGGCAAGGGAGTAGGCGACCTCCTGTCGGATCTGGCCCATGGTGTAGCCGCTGTTCTTGAGCGAAGTCAGGTAGTTCGGGCTCAGAGCGGTCTTGAACTTGATCTCGTCTTCGACGTCCTTTTCGCTTGCTGCGAGCCCTTCGTCCGCCGCCATGTGCATGACGATCTTTCGGGTCGCGAGGTCCTGCAGCGCCTGGAAGCCGAGCGTCTCCGCCACCTGCGCGTCAGCAGGCTGCCCGTTCTGCGTCATGATCCTCACGGTCGACTTGGTGGAGAGGTACTGGTTGAAGTCCTCGATGTTGATCGCCTCGCCGTCGACGGTGACGATGTTCTTGGAGCCGCCGCATCCGACCAGGACGAGCGCGGTTGCTGTGACGAGCACGGGGATCGTGAAGCGGGGTGTCATAACGCTCTTGAACGCTTGGGAGGCGCGTGGACGTTCCACGGCGCACTGCCAGGTTCAAGAATCATGCCAGACGGCTAGGCAGAGATGTCAAGGCCGCGGTCCTTCGGCGGGTGTTTTGGCGGCCTTCCGTCCTGGTCTTCTTGCGGGAGGGGGGCTACCTCCTCGTGGAGCTCGACGGTGTCGTGCGGCTCCTCCTCCGGGTGCTCCTCGTGGTCCCTGCCGTGCTTGTCGCGGTCGGTCTTATCAAGCTGCGGGTGGCGGTCGACGGGAGGTTTGAACTCCGTCCTATAGACCCTGCCGACTCCCTCGACTTCGCCCATCTTCAGGCCTCATGCGATCTGTGCCTGGCCCTGCTCGATCATGTACGTCCGTAGGCGTCCCATTGCCTGGGTGTGCAGCTGGTAGACGCGGCTCTCGCTCACGCCTAGCACCTTTCCGATCTCCTTGAAGGTCAGTCCTTCGAAGTAGTAGAGCCCGATCACGAGCCTCTCCCGCTCGGGGAGCTTGTCCACGCCCGCGGCGAGCAGCCTGCGCAGCTCGCGCCCTTCGATCTCGCCGTCCGTGCTGGCTTCGTGGTCGACGATCATATCCACGAAGTGGATGCTGTCGTCGCCGTCGCCGCCCGTGCCGCCCACAACGTCGTCCAGGCTGAAGACGTTCGTGCGGCCCATCCGGAACAGCATGTCGTTGACGTCCTGCTCCGTGAGGCCCGTCTCCTCGGCGACTTCGTGCGGCGTCGCGGGCCGTCCGAGCTTCGGTTCCAGGCGCCCTTGCGCGCGGTCGACCGCCTTCATCTTTTCGCGGATCGAGCGCGGGACCCAGTCCTCGTCGCGCAGCATCTCGAGGATCGCGCCGCGTATCAGGGCGATCGCGTAGGTCTCGAACTTGACGTCGCGGGTGGGGTCGTACTGGTCCACGCTCTTGATCAGGCCGATGACGCCCGCTGAGATGAGGTCGTCGCGGTCGACTCCCCCAGGAAAACTGGTGACGAGCCGCCCTGCGGTGATCTTGACCAAGTACGAGTAGTGGTCGATCAGGCCGACGCGCGCCTCGGGGTCCTTGTAGACCTTGAACTGGACCCAAGTGCGTTGTAGGTGGTCGGGCGTGAGTGGCATTGGCTCTGGCCTTTAGGCGGCCTCCTCCTGTTCCTCTTTCTGTTCCTTTGAAGCTGACTCTACCTCGGCAGGCTTGGCTTTCGGCTCCTTCGCCTTCTTGGGCTCCTTAGCCTTCTTGGGCGCCTTCTCGCTGGACTTCGGCGGCCCCACGACCACGTTCCAGACTCCCGTCAAGACGATCCCGGCGACGAACGCGATTCCACCACGGAGCAAGATCGTGAGGGGGTCGACGTCGGCGAGGATGCTTGCGCCCATCGCCACCAGCGCCATCAGTCCCGCAACGATCGTCTGCATCTGGATGAATGCCCGTCCCTGGCACCTGCCACCGGTACCATTCCACATTCTGGTAGTTGTCGCAGTGAACTGAAGGGGGACCCTCTTGCTTTTTGTCAGTTTTTGAACCTAAGAAGCTAGAGCAGAATCTCAGGGCCGTCGCGCGCCGGCCGCTTTTTCGGGCGAAATCGCGTCCCGGTCATCAAAACCGCTGTATATTTAGGACTGAGTTGACGCGTGAACCCTCGGTCAAGGCTTCAAGAGTGGGGGGGTAACCGGCGGCTCAGTGGCGCTGGCAGTCTCCGTTTGCGTCTTTTTCTGGGCCCTGAGCCATCGGCCAGTCATCTTGGACGTTGACCAGTCCCAAAACGACCCGTCGTACGGCGCGCTTCCACAGTCGGTGGGCCTGGCGGTCAAGTCCGACGGACAGGAACCGGTTTTGGCCGTGTACCTCGGACCTTGCACATCTTGTTCGTTGAAGGGATTTGACCCAACGCCCTTGAAGGCGCTGAATGCCCAAAAGGTTGCGATCGTTATTGGGGAAATAGATCAAGCTCAGGAAAAAGTGCTCCTATCCACGTTTGGCCGGATACTTCACGACGACTCCGGGGAGATCGGCCATGGGCTCAACGCCTATTTCCAGCCGCGCGGCTACCTCTTTGCCAACTCGAGGGGGCTCGTTGGAATCCAGCAAGAAGATCAAACGATGGAGGCGTTCCTAGAAAGTGCGAAGTGACGTGCGGCGGCTCGCGCTCGCGGCGTGCCTTCTTTGTGGCCTTGTAGGCTGCGGCCGCTCGTCCGGCAAGGGCGCCGCCGAGCCGGCCGGCGAGGCCGTGCCCGCCACCGCAGACGGTGCCGCAGTCGAGCTGCTCGTCTACTATCAGTACTTCTTTGCGCCGTACGTTGCGGGAGAGCGGGACAAGGAGGGGTCCTGGATATCACGGGTGCCGGATCACAATCCCGTCCGGGACAGGCTCGAATACGAGATGGAAGGAGTCTTGTCGTCGAAAGGCGACAACAGTCAGTTTAGTGGGAAAGCTCCTGCTCCCACCTGCTTTGTTGCAACATTGGACGGTCGCACGAGCACCGCGAAGGAACCTGGACAGGCTGCCGATTCGAAGACGTATGGCGAAAGGATAGTGGAACAGTTCAAAGCGGAGTGGCAAGAGTCAGGAAACGACACGATCCTCATATGGGACTTTCGACACAACCCAGCAGACCACAACCTTCACGACGTGCAAGCGACGCACTTTGGGCTTGGGATAACGGTTGACGGTCGCGTCGTCTTCCAGCGCAAGAAGGGGGACCCAGCCTCGATACGGTGGTGGAGGGGCGCCAAGCCGTATCCCTTCACCCAACAGATGAAGGAGCGTGCCGCAGCAGTGCTGAAGCGATTTGAGGAGCAGCACCCTCAAGAAGAGAAACGGTCATGAAACGAACAATAAGCGTCATCGTGGGAGCCATTGCCCTTTGCGGTTCTGCAACGAGCAACCTGTGCTTCCCGGTCTACCCGCTAGGTTGCCAGGACACTGGCTATGAGATCCAGTGGGCTGACTGGAGGTTTAGCTGCTTCACGCAGCCGACCTACTGTTGCGAAGTGAAGGAGCGCAGCGGCCAGTGCTTCTTCCACGGCCAGCCGTGGGGGAGCGTGTATGAGCGGCAAGTCGTGCAGGCCAACGGGGGAGCTTGCGGAACCGACTGCGTACCTTTCTAGCTGGATTTGCTCAGCGGGCGTGGGTTTCGGTCACGCTTTACCTGCTGGCGGGGGTCATATTGGCGGGATCGGTCTGGCAGCTTGTCAGACCGCTCTCGCCGGATGACGTGGTTGTCAACGCCCTCGTAACTGGCGACGAGCAACTCGTCTTCAAGGCGCTTTTTGAGGAGGAGAGGGCTGATAAAGACGTCACGCCAGAAGGGCTTCGGCTTGTTATGGAGAAGATAGTGCAGCCGACTCTCCGGCAGTGGCGTCTCGAAGGAAGAGGGCGTCGTCAGTGGTACGCCCAGCAGTCCGAAATCGGGGCCAACTACTACTTCGTGCATCGGTCCACGGGCGCGGTCGCGACCCTCGGATTCTCCATGTTTCGCGTGTCCGGGAACTACCGAACAAGCATAGCAACCTTGCTTCTCGCGGTTTGGAGACTCGATTCTCAGTCATCGGGTCGTCCGACCACCCTCGATGAAGCTGACAGAAAGGGTCTTCGTAAGTTTGGCTCGATCCTTCGAGACGCTGGGATTACTCGCTATTACGATCCAATCCACGATACGATGGTGCCTTTCCCACTCGACCGCAAGCCCTAGAGTTCGAGCCTCAGTCCGTCATAGGCGAGTCGGATGCCTGCCGGGAGCTCTGCGTTCGTCCTGTCGTGGTCGTAGTCGTCGCTCAGGTGGGTGAAGTAGGTCCTCGCCGCGCCGATCTCACGGGCTACCTCGATCGCGCGCTCCATGTGGAAGTGGTTCGGGTGGGGCTTGTACCGGACCGCGTCCAGAACCAGTGTCTCCAGCCCCTCCAGCTTGGCCATCGCGGGCTCCGGGATGCGGCTGACGTCCGTCACGTAGGCAAAGTCGTTGACGCGCAGCCCAAGCACCGGGAACGGGCCGTGCTCGACCCAGAACGTCCGGATCGTCAGTCCGCACAGCTTGAGCACTTCGGGGACGTCGAGCAGCTGGAAGCGGGGAAGCAGCACCCCCGGCTCCGGCTCTTCGAAAGCGTAGGCGAAGATCCGCCGCACGTCCTCCTGGTAGCGCGGTGAGGTGTACACCGGCATCGCGCGGCCAGAGCGCTTGCTGAAGATCCCCAGGTCGTCCATTCCCATCAAGTGGTCAGCGTGGGTGTGCGTCAGGATGCAAGCGGCGACGTCGCCGATCCCTTCGCGCAAGAGCTGTAGCCGCAGCTCCGGCGCGCAGTCCACGAGCACGTTCCCGTCCGGCCCGCACAGGGCGATGGATGGGCGGGTGCGGTGGTTCTTCGGGTTGGCGAGGAACTCGGGCGGATACGCCTTGCCTGGCGTAGGGACGCCGTTGCTGGTGCCGGAGCCGAGCACCACGGCGCGCGCCCTCACCGCTCGAACGCCTTCTCCAAGACCTTGGAGGCGACCAGCGCGCTCGGCACCTCGCTGAACTGAGCGATCCGCTCGATGCACCGCGCAAAGTTGCGCTCGGCCAGGTCGTCGCTGATCGGCGTCTCGATCAGCGCCTCTGCGAGCATCGCGATCGCCTCGTCCATGAACCGCGCTCGGTTCTGCGGCAGGGACCGGTTCTTGGTCTCCGCGTACTTGCGGCTGAGCCTCTCGTAGATCCCCTCCCAGCTCGAGCGCGCGTTCAGCTCGGCCCGCGACCTCTCCAGCGCCTGCTCTTGGAGCTTGCGCTTGATCGCGTCGCCCGCTTTGGCAGCGGTCCAGTCCTCGAGCGCGACGCCTGCGATGATGCGCACGGCGATGCGCGAGCCGAGCTCGCGCCCGACCACGTCCTCGATCGCCTTTCGCGCCGCCGGGAGCCGCAGGTGCCCGGCCAGCTCGTTCTCGGCGTGGGGAAGGCCCAGAACGAGCACGCCGTCCTCGAGGGTGATGGGGGTGCAGGCGTTGAGCGCGGTCCAGACGCCCACGCCGGTGACCGCGTCGCGTATCTCGGGCAGCGCCCCTTTCCACAGCTCGGCAACTTCGGGCATCCGGCTCATTATGGAGTCCGGGCGCGCCCGCCCGCCAGGATCAGAGCTTGCCTGCAGCGAACGGGTCCTCGCCGACCTCGCGACCGCCCTGCTTGGGACGGAACGCGAACTGGTTGAGCCAACGGCCCTGGTACACGATGTCGCCCGACATGCCCTCGCCGATCTGGCTGAACACTTCCGGCGCCGTCTCGAACTCCACCTTTCCCCTGCCCTGGACTTCGATCTGCACCAAGAAGCGCAGGTCCGCAGGGTCGAAAAACTCCGGGTCGATCACCGGCTCGGCGTGCCTGTCCGCGACGACCTTGGCTACGACGTAGACGTTGGAGGCCCGCTGGACCGGCTTCTTGTTCGGGTCGCCGAACGCCTCTCCCCAGCCGGTGGCCAGCCCAACGACCACCAAGACGATTCCGACGGGGATCAAGAGCAGTCCGACCACCGTACCGAAAGGGATTGGGAGCATGAACGAGAGCACGGTGAGAAGGATTCCTCCCACCACTCCTGCGCCGCCCGCAAAGACGATCGCGCTGACCTGCTTCTGCTTCTTCTCGCCGTCCATTTCCCCCGGCTCCGGGGACGATTCTAGCACCTACGCCGGACGAACGGCGCCCTGAACGATCACGTCGCCTACCGCGAACGCCCGGCGGATGTCCTGCAGCACGACCTTCACGCGCTGGCCGACGAACTCGCTGCCGCTCAGCAGCTCCACGTAGTAGCCGCCGTCGGTCCAACCGATCGCCTTCTCCACGGAGTCGTCCGAGGAGCTGCGCACGTTGCACTCCAGCACCTGCGCCCGGCGGTACCCCATGTGCTCGCGGTCCATGTCGTCGATCGAGCCAGACTCGATCTCGAACTCCTCGAAGACGAAGTCGAAGTTCGCACGGATGTAGAGCCCGCGCTTGAGGTCGTGCTCCATCTCCTCGATGGACTCGCCGTCCGCGCCGATCAGGCTCTCGACCACTGCGGGGTGGCACTCTACGAAGAAGGCGTTGCCGGCCTCGTTGAGGCGGCGGCGCATCTCTCGCTCGATCCAAAGGCCTACCGTGTCCGCGCTCGCGATCCGTCCGCGCC
Organism: uncultured Chthonomonadaceae bacterium; assembly: GCA_946479035.1. The sequence continues at coordinate 12,967 of CAMLDW010000016.1, forward strand.
CTTCGCACGTCGGGCAGACGCTCGTGATCGCCTCGGTGACGCTCTCGCCGGTCCTCTTGCGCGTGATCTCGATGAGCCCGAGCGAAGACACGCGCCCGACCCTCGTGCGCGCCCTGTCCTTGGCCAGGATGCCGCTGAAGTGGTCGAGCAGCTTCTTGCGGTTGGCCGCCTCCTCCATGTCGATGAAGTCGATGACGATGATCCCGCCCATGTCGCGCAGGCGGAGCTGGCGGCAGACCTCCTCGGCCGCCTCCAGGTTCGTCTTAAGGATCGTGTCGCTCAGCGAGCGCGTCCCCACCTGCTTGCCGGTGTTGATGTCGATCGCAGTGAGCGCCTCGGTCTCGTCGATGACCAGGTACCCGCCGGCCTTGAGCCAGACCTTGTGCTCGAGCAGACGGTCGAGCTCCTTCTCGATGTCGTAGCGGTCGTAGATTGGCTCCCCACCGTCGTAGAGGTAGATCTTCTCCTTCAGCTTGGGCGCGACCATCCCCGCCACGAGGCTGACCTTCTCGTACTCCTCCGCGTCGTCGATCACCAGCCGGTCGATCTCGTCGCCGAAGACGTCGCGGATCGTGCGGTAGAGCAGGGTCTGGTCGCGGTGCACGACTGCGGGCGCGCGCTGGCGCTTGGCCGCCTCGATCACCTGCGCCCAAAGCTGTTGCAGGAACTGGATGTCGGCCTTGAGCTCCGCTTGAGTGCGGCTCTCGCACTCCGTCCGTAGCACGAGCCCGAACCCGTCGGGGATCAGCTTTTCGCCGATCTTTCGCAACCGGTCGCGTTCCTTGCGGTCCTCGATCTTGCGGCTCACGCCCAGGTGGTTACCCTCGGGCATCAGCACGACGTAGCGGCCGGGGAGCGAGATGCGGGTCGTGACGCGGGCGCCCTTGGTGCCGCGCGGCCCCTTCGTCACCTGCACCATCAGCTCCTGTCCCGGCTTGATCAGTTCCTTGATCTTGCGGCGGCGCAGTTCGCTACGGCGGATGCTCGCGGGGCTGCCGTCGCTTGTGTCCTCTGGCAGGATGTCCGCGACATAGAGGAACGCGTTGCGCTCAAGGCCGATGTCAACGAAAGCGGCGTCCATCCCGGGCAGCACGTTCTGCACGATCCCCTTGAAGATGGAGCCGACGACGCGCTCTTCGCGCTCGACGCGGTACTCCATGAGCTTGGCGTTCTCCAGCACGGCGATGCGCGTCTCGCGGCTGGCACAGTTGACGACGATCTCGATTCTGGAAGGGGCGGGCGCGCTCTTTCTGCGCGGGGCCCCTCGCTGGGAGCTTTGTCTTCTCACAAAAAACCTTCTGTCTGGCTGACCATTTGGCGGAGAGCGTCGGAGTGGCCCTCTCATGCGCCGAAACGCGGCCTGGACTCCTATGATTGTACCCGGCTGCCCCCGTCCAGTCCCGGTGCGCGGGGCCGCCCGATCCGAGCCTGGGGCACGGACCAAGGGTCGGTAGACTCGGGCCACGAGCCGAATGAAGAAGCTGGGTTCCATCACCGTCGTTTGCGGCAGCATGTACGCGGGCAAGTCCGAAGAGCTGATCCGCCTCGCCCGGCGCGCGCTCTACGCCAAGAAGAAGGTCCAGGTCTTCAAACCTACCATCGACAAGCGCTACGACCAAAAGATGGTCGTCACGCACATGGGCGCCAAGCACGAGGCGCTCTCGGTACGGAACGTTCAGGAGCTAGAGCGCGCGATCCGGCCGGACGCCGAGGTCGTCTGCATCGAGGAGGCGCAGTTCTTCGACGACTCGATCGCGGACCTCGCCGTGCTGCTTGCCGATAGCGGCGTGGAGGTGGTCCTGGCGGGGCTGGACCAGGACTTCCGAAGACAGCCGTTCGGCCCCATGCCGCGCCTGCTCGCGCTGGCCGACGAGGTGATCAAGCTGCGCGCGATCTGCCTCAAGTGCGGGAGGCCCGCCAGCCACACCTACCGCACCATCGACGGCAAGCCCGCGCACAAGAACGACCCGGTGATCCTGATCGGCGCCACCGAGAGCTACGAGGCGCGGTGCCGCAACTGCTTCGTGCTCGCCGGCGCTCCCAAGAGAAGGCTTGTCAGAAAGCGCGCTACTGGCGGACGATCGTGATGTGCCCGCTGTATGTGGGGCCCGACTCCGTCGGCATGTTCTGGATCTTCGCCTCGTAGCGCACGACTGCTCCGCTCGCGAGGTCGATCCAGAACTTGCCCGTCACCGTGGTCGGGCTGTCGCCGCTCTTTTCCGCTGCGGCCACCTCGACGACTGCGACCTGCTTTTCGCCCTGCTTCTCCACGGAAGCGAGCTTGTAGGTGTTCGTCGTCAGGCGCGAACCGTGGTCCTTGCTCTCGGGCACGCTCACCGACCACGTCTCCCCGATCGCGACCGCGCGGTCAGGATACATGAACGAGGTCGTGTTCGCCACGCGGTAGGAGGATGGGGACGCGTTGTCCCCGCCGATCGTCAGCGGCCGCCCGGACTTGTCGTAGGTCGTGACGGCCGTGATCGTCTGCGGGCTGTTCTGCACCATCTTGCCGCCGACGAACACCTTGTGCTCGGTCTGGTAGCTCGCGGTGAGGTAGGACCCGTCCTCCTTGACATCCACGATCTCCTCTGTGATCATCGACTGGTAAACCGTGGTCTGCTGGGTTCCGCCGATCTCGAACGCCATCGTAAAGACCGACTTCGTCCCCTTGGTTGGCGCGAACTTGATCTCGTAGCTCTGAGGGCCGGCGTGGGCGGCCATCGCGGCAAGCAGCAGTGCGGTCGAAAGGAGCCTGGTCTTCATGGGTGAGCCCTGGTACTGACGAGCAGTATGGTCGCTCGGTACTGGCCGCGGGCAGGGGAGGGGCCTTTTCCAGTATCGGCGGCGGGCCCTATACTGGGCGGGTGAGGCCGAAGCTCGTTACGTTCGACTGCGCGCAGACCCTCGTGCGCGTGGACTGGCAGCCGGCCGTCGTCGCCGTCAAGAGCGCCTCGCTCGCGGGGCTGGAGTTCGACCGCCAGGTCGCCGCGGAGACCTACGACCGCATGCTACGCACGCGCTGGCCCGAGTTCATGCGCCTCAATCTACAGCGCAGCGAGAGCGTGCTCGCGGAGTTCTGGCTCGAGCTGACCCGCGACTGGATGCGCGAGGTCGCAATGCCGGAAGAAATGGCGCCTGAAGTCGTGCAGCAGGCCGAGGAGGTGCTGTTCGGCAAAGGCTCGAAGGTGTTCCAGGTCTACGAAGACGTCGTGCCTGCGCTCGCCCGACTCAAGGGGTCGGGTTACGTGCTCGCGGTCGTCAGTAACTGGGACAACTCGCTGCACCGCACGCTCGGCGCGTTTGGCCTTGCTCCTTTCTTCAACCACGTGGTGGCATCGCTCGAAGAAGGGGTCGAAAAGCCAGACCCGCGCATCTTTCAAATCGCGCTGAAGAGCGCGGGTGTCGCACCGCACGATGCGCTCCACGTCGGCGACAACCCGGTCGACGACTGGCAGGGCGCGAGGGAGGCAGGCATGAAGGCGCTCGTTCTCGACCGCGATGCAGAGTCGCAGTCCGACGTCCGCATCACTAGCTTGGACCAACTGGTCGAGGTGCTCGGCGCTTGAGGCTCAGCGAGTTCCTCTACGACCTGCCGCCAGAACTGATCGCGCAGACGCCGCTCGAAGACCGGGCCGCCTCGCGCCTCCTCGTGCTCGACCGCCGCACCGGTGCGGTGCGGCACCTGTCGTTCCGCGACGTGCCGCAGCTACTCGAGCCGGGCGACCTGCTCATGGTCAACGACACTCGGGTCACGGCGCTGCGCCTGCTCGGCCGGCGCGCGAGCGGCGGCAGGGTCGAGGCGCTGCTGCTGCAAGACGAGGGCGAAGGCAGGTTCAACGCGCTCTTACGCCCGGCTAAGAGGCTCAAGGAGGGCGAGCAGGTCGCGTTCGAAGGCGGCCTAGTCGCCAAAGTCGTGAAAGACCTCGGCGAGGGAAAGAAGGCGCTCGCGTTCGACCAGCCCGACTATAGAGAACGCCTGGCCGCCGTCGGTCGGGTCCCCTTGCCGCCCTACGTCCACGAGGCGCTGCGCGATCCCGAGCGCTACCAGACCGTCTACGCCGCGCACGCGGGCAGCGCCGCCGCTCCCACCGCCGGACTTCACTTTACGAACGAGCTCTTGACACAGCTCGAGGAGCAAGGAGTAAGCATGGCGCGTGTCACTCTCGACGTCGGTCTCGACACGTTCCGTCCGATCTCGACCGAGGACGTCGAAGACCACGCGATGCACGGCGAGCGCTGCGCTTTACCGCAAGAGACCGCGGACAAGATCGCCGAGTGCAAGGGCCGCGTCGTCGCAGTCGGCACGACGAGCGTGCGCACGCTCGAGTCGTTCGCGTCAGGAAAGAGAGCGGTCGAGGCAGGAGAGAAGGTGACGAAGCTCTTCATCGCGCCCGGCTACGACTTCAAAGTCGTCGACGCGATGTTCACCAACTTCCACATGCCAGGCACAACGATGATGCTGCTCGTCTCCGCGCTCGCCGGGCGCGAGGGCGTGATGGCGGCATATCGCGAGGCTGTGGAAAAGCGATACCGCTTCCTCAGCTTTGGAGACTCGATGCTCGTGTTGTAATATCCCCAGTGGGTAGATGCAAGGCCCGACACCGTGCCATAGTAGGTGGTCCTGAGGAAAGTCTATGGCTGGCACAAAACAACTGGATCCCCTCGCCTACATCGAGAACGCGTTCTTGGACCGTAGGGCCGAGAGGGAGCTCCAGCGCCAGGCCAGATCGGCCAAGGACAAGCACCTCGTCAAAGGGAAGTTCCGCAAGACCAAGCTCAGCGCGCCCAGGCCGCGCATGGCCGGCACCAACTCCCAAAGGCCGATGATCGACCCGTTCCTGAGGGAGCTTATCGAGAACCTGCCGCGCAACCTCGAATTCCTCGCCAAGTTCTACGACGACGAGGTCACCTCGCGCTACTACAACCACAAGTTCAAAGAGTCCCGCACCGACCTCATGCGACGGCTCCTCGACCCCGAGCTCACTCTCGAAGAGGTCAGCAGGCTGCTCGGCGTCTGCCCTGCGACTATCCGCCGCTACACAAACCGGGGCTGGCTCGAGCACCACCGCACTAAGGGCGGCCAAAGGCGCTTCCGGCTCAGCTCATTGGCCAAGCACGTCGAAGAGCACGGCAGGCTGCCGGAGAAGTAGCCCTTGGAAGGGCGGCCGCTCAGCATCGCCCTCTTCTCCGATAGCGCCCTGCCCGTCGTCAACGGCGTCAGCGTCAGCATCGACACCTTGGTCCGTGAGCTGCGCTCCCGCGGCCACAGCGTCCACCTTTTCACCTCGCGCATCAAGGGCCACAAGGACGACGACCCCAACACCCACCGCTTCCGCTCCCTTCGAACGCGGCTCTTTGGCGACTATCCGCTCGCCGTCCCGCCCTTCTATCCCATGCTGCGCGAGTTCCGCAAGCAGCAGTTCGACGTAGTCCACACGCACACGCCGTTCACTGTCGGGTTCGTCGGGCTGCGGTGGGCCGAGTCGCACGAGGTGCCTATCGTCAGCACCTACCACACGCACTACGACAAGTACGCCTACTACCTGCCGTTCGCGCCCAAGAGATACCTGCGCTACAAGATCGCCAAGCACCTCAACTTCTACTACAACCACGCCGGACAGGTCATCACGCCGAGCGAGGCGTCGAAGCGCTGGCTCCTGCGCCACTCGGTGCACACGCCGATCACCGTCGTCCCCACCGGCGTGCCCGCGCCCAGGATGATCGGCCGTTCCGAGGCCCGAGCTGAGCTGGGGCTGGCGCCCGAGACGCGCGCGGTGCTCTTCGTCGGCCGGGTCGCGCGCGAGAAGAACCTCGGAGTCCTGCTCGAGGCCGTCGCACGGGCCGTGCGCAGGGGCCCGCGTATCGATCTCTTGATCGTCGGTGACGGCCCCGCGCGCGCCGAGTACACCGGGCTGGCGCGCGCGCTCGGCATCGGCGACCACGTCCGCTTCGTCGGAGCGGTCAAGCGTTCGGAGGTCGACCGCTACTACGCCGCAGCCGACGCGTTCGCCTTTTCGTCCATGACCGAGACGCAGGGGCTCGTCGTCGTCGAGGCTATGAGCTACGGCCTGCCCGCGCTCGTAGCCCAAGGGGGCGGCGCGAGCGAGGCGGTCCGCGACGGCGTCAACGGCTGGGTCCTTAGGAACGAGCCCGCCGCCTTCGCCGAGGCGCTCTTGCGCACGCTCGGCGACGATCGGATGTACGCGCGGCTCTCCGACGGCGCAAAGAAGACCGGCCGCGAGTACTCGATCCCCGCCATGACGGACAGGGTCGTCGAAGTCTACGGCCGCGCACTGCAGGCCGGCTTCCAACCCTTCCGGGAGCACGCCCGTGCCTGAGGACCGCTCTGGCGTCAAGGCGTTCCTCGTCGTTCTCGGGGCTCTGTTTGCGCTGCGGCTGCTCTTTGGCTTCGTCGCGTTCCCCCTCAAGCTCGCGCAGTACCTCTCGGTCGTCAACTCGGCCGTTTTCATGGGGCTGTTCGTGTTCGCCATGTTCCGGGCCGGATCGACCCAGTGGCAGCCGAAGGCTGCGCTCGGGTTTGTCACCGTGGGCGTCGGACTGCACGTCCTCGGCGCCGTGCTCGCGCGCTACGCCTCCGGCCCTGGTTCGAGCGCCGAGGTGCTCTATATGGCGGTCGTGCAGTCCGGCATCCTCTGCTGGACGCTCGGCCTCGGCTCGCTGCTCGCGATCGGGGTCCGCGACAAGAACCTCCTTCTGCCCATCGCGATCTTCCTGATCGGCGCGGACATGTTCCTCGTGTTCAACCCGGACTCGCCCACCCGGCGCATGCTTGCCAGCGCGCCGAACGTCACGCAGAACGTGCTCGCGACTGTCCCTGCCGCCAAGAGCAGCGAAGCGCCCAAGGCCGGCGTGCAGGACCTCGCCCAGGTGGGTCCTGCAGACCTGCTCTTCGCTGCGGCGTTCTTCACGCTTCTCTTCAAGTTCCAGATGCGTCCCAAGCAGACCGTCGCCTGGCTCGCGCCCGTGCTGGTGCTCTACCTGCTCTTGGTGATCCAGTTCGGCTCTGTGCACCTCGGCCCCGTCAGCCTCTCCATGCTGCCCGCGATGGTGCCGATCGGCCTTACCGTGCTGCTTGTTAACGCGCGCGAATTCAAGCTCCAGGGCCAGGAGGTCCTCGGCGTGCTCCTCGTTTCGCTCTTGGCTGTGTCGCTCGCAGCCTTTGGGCTCTACCGCGCTAAACAGGCGGGCATAACCCAGCCAGCGTTGCGAGCTGCGCCTTCGCAGTCGGGTGCCGGCCAAGCAGGTCCAGCACCGTCAGGCTCGCCTTAGATAGCGCGCCGAGGTCGACGCCGGTCGGTACGCCGGACTTCTCCAGGAAGTACACGAGGTCTTCCGTCGCCAGGTTTCCGCCCGCCCCAGGGGCGAAGGGACAGCCGCCCAGACCTCCCGCGCTCGAGTCGAACGTGCCGTAACCCAGGTCGAGCGTAGCCGCCACGTTCGCGATCGCGGTCCCCCGCGTGTCGTGGAAGTGCCACGCCACCCTGTTCTTGTCGAACCCCCCGACCGCCCCACACAGCGCCAAGACGTCCTTGGGCACCGCCACGCCGAGCGTGTCCCCGAGGCTCACCTCGTCCACCCCTATCTCGAACAGCCGCTCGGTCACCCGCGCGACCGCGCTGGGCTCGATGCGGCCGGCATAGGGGCACTGCACGACCGTGCTCACATAGCCGCGCACGAACCCGCCCATGCACCGATGCCTGAAAGTCGAGACCACCTCGCCGAACACCACAAGCGACTCGTCCACGCTCATCGCGATGTTCTTCTGGGTGAAGGCGTCGCTCGCGGCGGTGAACACGGCGATCCGCTCCACGCCGACCGAGAGCGCCTTCTCCAGCCCCTTCATGTTCGGCACGAGCGCGCTGAAGCGCGCCCCTTTGGGCAGCTTCGGCCAGAGTTGCGCGGCGTCGGCGAGCTGCGGCACCCACTTGGGCGAGACGAAGCTCGTCGCCTCGATCTCCCTCAGCCCGCACGCCGCCAGGTCGCGGATGAGCGCGAGCTTGGTGTCGGTCGGCACCGGCTTGGGCTCGTTCTGGAGCCCGTCCCGCGGCCCGACCTCGACGATCCTCACCACGAGGCGATTCTGACAGAGGCCCGAAAACGACGAGGGCCCCGGCGCGTCCGCCGGGGCCCTCGTCTTCACTTCGTCGGGTTACTTTTTGCGTCGCCTAAGCAGCGCCAGAGCGCCGAGGCCGAGCGCAGCAAGGCTCGCCGGCTCCGGCACCGGTGTGGTGACCTTGGCGGAAAGCCCGTTTGGCGGAATGTTGATCAGGTGGACCATCGCTTGTCGCGGCACGTTGCCGGCGGAGAGCGAACTGAAGCTGCTCTCGGTCAAGCCCGTGCCGGTCGCGGTCATCAGTACCGAGTTGCCCGGCAGGACGCGGTTGCCCTGAACGGTGGAGAAGCTCAAGCGCAGGTCGAACATTGATCCCGCGTCGTTGATCCCGTCCTGAGAAAGGTCGAAGCCGATGAACTTGCTGTTCCCCGAAGTCACGCTCACGTTGGTGATGAACGGGTCGATGTTCACCAGCGCGCGCATGATCGCTTGCCCGTCGGCCTGGGGAAGTGCCGCGGTGTTCTCAAGCAGGATCGACACCGTGTCGGTGCCTGCGTTCGTAAACGTCATGCGGGCGTAGAGCGGCCCGCCGGCAGGGTTGCCGGTGACAATCGTTCCAAAGTCAAACTGAAGAGCCGCCTGCGCGCTTGTCGCGCAGCACACAGCCCCTAAGCCGACCAGAGCGGTCGAAACAAATCTATTCATGAATGATCCAGTCCCACAGGAGTCAAACTAAGACCCCGATGTGCGCACGCATTGTTCCCCCGGCCCGCAGGCAGAGGTAACAAAGCTGCGCGAGTCTATCACGCCCGCGTCCGGCTCAATTGCGGGCGCTCGCTGCATGCCCAAAAGCCCGCATTTTTGCAAGGCTCCGATATAAAGGAGACTACAGAGTCCTAGGCTCAATTAACGAGTTCAGCCAGGCTCCGCGCATCAAAGTGCGGAGCCTGGCTGCTGAAGTAACCGAGGCCGTCGGAAGTCAGGCCCTTCGGCGCTTGAGGAAGGCTGCGAGCCCAAGGCCTAGCGCGAGCATGCTCGCGGGCTCGGGGACCGGTGCGCCGGGGATGACCTTCGCCGAGCTGCCGTCCGTGGGAATCGCCTGGACGTGGATCATCGCCTCGTACTGCTGGTTGCCGCCCGAGTTCGCCTCAAAGCTGTTCTCGGTCAGGCCCGAGCCGGTGACCTGCCATGTCAGGACCTTGCCTGCGGTGAAGCGGTTTCCGCCGCTGTTCGACGTCTCTAGACGGATTTCGTAGTCGAACTTTCCGCCGGAGTCGTTGTTCCCGTCCTGGCTGAACGTGTATCCAGTGATCGTCGGGCTCGACCACGTCATCGTGCCGGCCACGTAGGGGCTGACGTTCAAGAGCAGCTTGCTGATGAACTGCCCTGCGGAGACGTTGCCGTCCATCGTGTTCGTCATGGTGAAGTTCACGGTGTCGGCGCCAGCGTTCTCGATCTTCACTGTCGCGAAGGTCGGGCCGCCGACGGGCGAGCCGCTGATGACGTCGTTGAATGAGAGAGTGACGGCCGCGCCAGCGGGCGCGCATGCGAAAGCGGCGCCTAGGACGGCCAGTCCTGTGATCAAATGCTTGTTCATAAATGAGTCCTCTCGGGCCCCGGTCCTGCCCAAAGTTCGGTGTTGGCCGCAGCGCTTGTTGAGAAGTCTGCCAGCCCCGCCCGCCGTAAGAGCAAGGAGCTTGCCGCCAGGCGGAACCCGTGTGATTCCCGGCGCTTTTGCGGGGGTCTAGCCTCTCAGGGAGGTGATCTGGAGGAGGCCGCTCATCACGTACGCGTTGCCCGGCGTGACTGCGAAAAGGAAGTCGAAACCCTCGTCCTTCGGGCTGAATGCGTGGATCGCGCGGTCTTGCCGCGCCACAAAGCCCCAGACGGTCTCCAGGTCGATCTTCACGAGGTCCGCGTGCCGCTTCACGACCTTGTAGGAGGCCAGGATCTCCAGCATCGGGTGGCGCTGGATCGTCACCTTGCCCTGGTGGACCTCAAAGTAGCGCATCACGCTCAGCTCCGCCTTGTAGCGGTGGTAGAAGGTGGACCGTTGGTCCTTCTCCGCGGCAGGGAAGGCGGCCAGCCAGTGCTCGACCTCCTTGTCGAAGTCTAAGAATCCGACCCGCGTGCTCAACGGGCCCCCTCTGGCGTCACGACCACGAGCGACTGCCCTTCCACGACCTGGTCGCCCTGGGAGACGGAGAGCGCAGAGACGGTGCCGGAGACCGGCGCCGTCACCGGCTGCTGCATCTTCATCGCCTCCAGCACGAGCAGCCTTTCGCCTGCCCTCACCCTGTCGCCGACTTTGCAGGAGACCTCTACGATCTGTCCAGGCATCGGCGCGCGCGCCTCGCCGCCTGCCGTCAGGTCGTGCTCGGCCCGCTTTCGGCCAGGGCGCTCGATCCTATAGGTGCGCCCTCGGTAGGAGACGTGTGTGCTGCCCGCGCTACGCACGGCCAGCGCCGAGAAGCAGCCCGCCTTCGTGTGCACAAAAAGGCGGTCGGTACCGCGCTCGACCTTTACGCCGCCGACCTGCGCGGGTTCCCACTCTTGGCCGTTGACCAGGTACTTCATCGTTGCCTTTTCTCGCGGAACTCGGCTGCCGCTTGAACTAGGCTCCTGAACAATCGGACGCTGGCTGGGTCCTCGGGGGTGCGCTCCGGGTGCCATTGGACTCCGATGAACCAGCGCTCGCTCTCGTCCTCGATCGCCTCGACGGTGCCGTCCTCCGCGCGTGCGACCACGCGCAGGCCGCTCCCAGCCCGGTCGTTCGCCTGGTGGTGGTAGCTCTTGCCCTTCGCCTTGGTCGTGCCTACGATGCGCGAAAGCTTGCTGTCCGGCTCGATCCTGTACTCCTGCATCGCGCCTCCCGTGTGCGGCGAGTCCGGCACGACGTCCGGCAGGTGCTGCACCATGTCGCCGCCCCGCTGCAGGTTCATCGCCTGGCAGCCGTAGCAGATCCCCAACACGGGCGCCGAAGCGGGCCACGCGTCCAACAGGGCCTTCTCGTAAGGGAACCGCTCAGGGTCCTCCAGCTTGACCATTGGGTGGTTGTCCTGCCCGAAGTGCCGCGCGTCAATGTCGTCCCCCCCTGGGATGAGCAGGCCGTCCACAATCTCGAGGGCCTCTTCGACCGGCGTCTGTTTGGTCAACAGGACCGGCACGCCCCCGGCGGCAAGCACGCAGTCCGCGTAAAGCCGGTTGACGTACAGCCGCTCGTTTCCTGGCTTGTCGTTCGGGTCTGGGCCACAGGAGGTCGTGATCCCAATGACCGGCCGGCTCATGCCTTCACCAGCTCTCCGATCCTCTCGACCTTCCCGCGCACCGCGTTGAGAAAGTTCGCCGCGCCCACGCCGTTGATCAGCCGGTGGTCGAACGTCACCCCCATGTTCGCGCACCGCTGTAGCCTGAGCTCGCTGACCGTTTGGTCAAGCCCGTTGTACGGCTCGCCGAGGAAGAGCGTCGCGACGCCCGGAGGGACCACCACTGCCACCGCATCGCGCAGTCCGAAGCCCTGCATGTTCGTCAGGCTGATCGTCACGCTCTCGTCGGCCTGGTCGTGCCCGGCGCGCGCGTGTTCGATCCGCTCGCGCATCGCGTCCGCGAACTCGCGCCACTCCATCGCGTCCGCCTTCGCGACCTTGGCGATCACAAGCTCGTCGCCTGGCAGCGCCACCGCGATCCCCATGTTCGCGTGGTCGTAGGTGCGGACCACCGAGTCGCCGACCACCGTCGAACGGAACAAAGGAAAGTCAACGAGCGTCTTGGCGACAGCGAACGAGAACATCGTGAAGGTCGAAGGCTGGAACTCGCCGCCCTTCGCCTTGGACTTGGCCCTCAGCGCCTCGATCGGCCCCCAGTTCAAAACGACCGTCTCCGTGCCGGGGACCGCCAGCTGAGAGCCCCGCTGCAACCTCGAGGCCAGAACGCGCTGCTTCGCCGGCATCTCGACTTCGCTGTACCCCTCGCCCTTCTTTGGGCCGGCGCCGTTCGCCAGGAACTCGTCGACGTCCTCGGGCATCAGCTTGGCGCCCTTGGCCGGCACGCGCGCCAGGTCGTCGTCGCTCAGGCCCTTCTCCTTGGCGTAGGCCCGCGTCCGGGGCGGCACGTCGCGCCGCCGCTCCGCGGCAGGCCCGGCCGACCTGGCGGCGGCGCTCGGCGAGGCGGCCGCCGGTGCGCCATGGACGACCGCTTCCTGCACCTCGTCTGCGGTCTCCATCAGCGCCACTTCCGCACCGATCGAGAGCACGTCGTCCACCTTCGCCGACCACTTCAGCAGCGTCCCCTCGTACGGCGATTCCACGTCCATCACGGCCTTGTCGGTCTCCATCTGGTAGATCGGCTCGTCGCGCTTGACGTGCTCGCCGGGCTTCTTTAGCACGGCGACGAGCCGCGCCTCTTGCAGGCCTTCGCCGATCTGGGGGATTCGCAACGGGACGGCAGGCATATTTGAGGCTAGTTTGGCATACGGCCCGCGCGAGCAGGGCAGCAGGGAGGGGGCCTATTTCGCCTCCGCCCAAGCCAGCCCCGCCTTCGGTATAATCCGCTCTCGCAGTCGCGCCGGGGTTGCCCGGTGCGCTGAGTTGGATTAGGCAGGACGTTTCATGGCGAAAAAGGTCGCGAGCATCATCAAGTTGAACATCCCGGCAGGCAAGGGCACGCCCGCGCCGCCCGTCGGCCCGGCGCTCGGCCAGGCCGGCATCAACATGATGGAGTTCCTCAAGAAGTTCAACGAGACGACCGCGAAGCAGATGGGCTTTACGATGCCCGTAAGCATCACGGTCTACGAGGACCGCTCTTACACCTTCGTCATTAAACAGCCCCTCATGAGCGACCTGATCAAGAACGCCATCAAGATCCCCAAGGGGAGCGGCAAGGCTGGCACGGAAAGTGTTGGTGTGCTGACCAAGGCCCAGGCCCTGGAGATCGTGAAGGTGAAGATGCCTGACCTCAACGCGAACGACGCTGAGGCGGCGATCAAGGTCGTGGCGGGCACTGCGCGATCCATGGGTATCCAGACCGACTTCTGAAGGTCTGGAAATGGTCCCGAAGGTCGCGAAGGAGTCCCTGATACGTCCTATTGAGTAGTAACAGAGGCCCGGTCCGGCAGTCAAAAGACTGAGAGGACAGGTTTGTTTATGAGGCGTTTGTACGGCGTGCTAGTCACGGCCATTGGCGTTGTCGCCATGGCTTGGCCGCAGGCTGCCGGACAGGAAGCGCCCGACAAGGAGGCCTTCGGCCCCGCGCAGACCGCCGCGGACATCGTCCGCGCCAGCGCGAACGCCGACGTCGCTCTGCTCCCGGCCGGAATGATGTTCCGCGACTTCCAAGGAGACGACCTCTCCAAGCTTTTCCGGTTCCCCGGCGACAACATCGTCGTCTCCAAGCTCACCGGAGCCCAACTGCTCGCGGCGCTCAACCGCGCGGTCTCGCTCTACCCCTCGCCGAACAGCGGGTTCCTTCAGGTCTCGGGCCTTGAGGTCACGTTCGGCCCCGACAGGGCCGCGAGCGAGCGCGTCGTCTCCGTCACCGTGAACGGCAACAAGCTCGTCGAAGCCCAGAGCTACGACGTCGCCATGCCGATCAGCCTCGCGCGCGGCGGCTATGGCTACTTCAACCTCTGGGACAAAAAGGCGATCGTGCGCAACCTCGACGCGGTCACCCTGGATTCTCTGCTCAAAGGCAAGAAGCCCGACCAGCAGGCCCCACGCTGGAAAGTCGCCAACTAGCGGCTTCCGGGTATCACTTACCCACCCATGATGACGCCCTACGACTGGCAGGAGGGCATCGGCCACCGCGCGCAGTTCGTCGAGGCACGCCTCGCTAGCGGCGTCCCGGTCGTCGCTGTCTCGCTCGACGCGGGCATCCTGGCCGTCACCTACCGGCGCCAGTCGCGCAAGATCTACGAGGTCTACGACCGCCTGATGTTCGCCGGGCTCGGCCAGCAGTCCGATGTCGAGGCGCTGCGAACGGCCGCGATCGACTACTGCCACCAGGAGGGGTACCAGCGCAGCGAGCAGGACGTCACGGTCCAGCGCGTCGTCGCCGCGATCAGCGAGCCTGTCAAGCGCGCGTTCGCAGACTTCGCCAGCCCGCCCGTCGTCGCCAAGACGCTATTCATGCAGCTCGGCACGGCCCCTGAGCTCGACCGCTACTACGCGATCGACTACCACGGCGACTTTTATACCGACCGCGGCGCGGGGTACCTGTTCGGCAACTCCGCCTCCCGCGCGCTCCTCTCCGCAGGGCTCGATGCGATGTCGCTCGATGACATCGGGATCGAGGAAGCGACCTCCCAGCTCGAGGCCCTGCTCCTCCGCTCCCTGGACCCAGAGGGACACGCGGCCCCCGAAGAGGTGCGCGAGGGGCTTACGCTCGAGGTCGGGCTGCTCGACCGCACCGCCACGGGCCAGCGCGCGTTCTCACTCCTGCAAGGCGACTGGGACTGAGAGAACGGACGTCATCCGTTCTTGCAGACAGCCCGGACTACACCGACCGCAGCATCTCCGCGCTCTCTTCCGCCAGAGTGTCGTTGATGAAAGCGCCTGCGCCAGCCTCGCTCCCGGCCAGGTACTTCAGCTTCTCAGCCGTACGGTAGGGCGGATAGAACTCCACGTGGAACCAGTTGAAGTCGTACCCAGGCACCGCGGGCTCTTGGTGCATCGCCATCACGTAAGGCATCGAAAAGCCGAACAGCGCGTCGAACTTGCGCGCCATGGCCCATAGCGCCTCCGCAAGTCCGTCGAGCGTCACCGAGTCCATGTCCGCGAGGCTGCACAAGTGATCGTTCGGCACCACGTATGTCTCGAACGGGTACCGCGCGAAGAACGGCACAAACGCGACGAACCGCGCGTTCTCCCACACGATCCTCCTCCCGTCCTTGCGCTCCATCTCCAGCACGTCCTGCATCAGGGGCCGCTCGTGAGCCTCCCAGTGCTCCCGCTCGGCCAAGAGCTCCTTCTCCAGCACCGGCGGAATGTACGGGTAGGCGTATATCTGCCCGTGCGGATGGCTCAGCGTCACTCCAGTCTCCTTTCCCTTGTTCTCAAAGATGAACACGTACTCCACGTACTCGAGCGCCGCCAGCTTGACGTACCGGTCCTTCCACACGCGCGCGAGCTTCTTGATCTGCCGCAGCGGCAGCGTGGCGAAAGTTGCACTGTGCTCGCTCGAATAGCACAAGACTTCGCACACGCCCTCGCTCGGCCTCACCGGCGTCAAGAGCGTCCCCTCGACGCTCGGCTCGTCAGGCGCGTGGTGCAGGGAAGGGAACCTGTTCTCGAACACCGCGATGTCGTACTCCGCGCGCGGGACCTCGGTCGGAAACCCGCCCGGCAGTGTCGGGCACAGGGGGCAGTACCCGTCCGGAGGGTGGAACGTGCGGTCCTGCCGGTGCGTCGCCGTGATCACCCACTGCTGCAAGAACGGGTGGTAGCGCAGTTCAGACATGCGGTTTATTGGCGACGACTTGGCGACCACCTGGCGACCACTTGGCGACTCGTCCCATCAGGCCGTGCTCCGTTCCTTAGAATGCCTTAGATGCCCGATCAGCAGCGCGACGTCGGCAGGCCGCACGCCCGGCACGCGGCTCGCCTGCCCGACAGTCGTTGGTCTTACGCGGCTCAGCTTCTCCACGCTCTCAAAGCTCAGCCCCGTGAGCGACCCGTACTCGAACCCTTGTCGGATCGGCATCTCCTCGAGCTCGATCGTACGCCGAGCCTCCTCGCCTTGTCGCCTCAGATACCCGTCATAGATCGCCACGATCTCGATCTGCTGCCGCGCGCTGGTCTCGACCGACCCGTAGCCGCAGGCTTCAGCCAGCGCGGGCGGCAGGTCTAGGGCGGACCCGCAGCTCTCCGCGATCCGCTCGACCTGCGCAAGCCCTGTCCCCGGCCGCTTCAAGAGCTCGTAGTAAGAGGACCGCCCTTTCACCGGTGCGATCCCCGCTTCCTCCAGCGCCGAGTTCTGCGCTTCCATCGCGAAAGTCGTGCGCAGCGACTCCAGCCCGTGCGCGATCAGCGACCGCTTCCTCTCGAACCGCTCGCGCCTCAGCTCGCTCGCCAGCCCGAGCGACACCGCCAGCGGCGTCAAGCGCTCGTCTGCGTTGTCGTGCCGGAGCAAAAGCCGGTGCTCCGCGCGCGCCGTAAGCATCCGGTATGGGTCCTCGACCCCCTTCGTCACCAGGTCGTCCACCATCACGCCGATGAAGCTCTCGCTGCGCGAGAACGCCACCGGCTCTTCGCCGCGCGCGAATCGCGCCGCGTTGATCCCGGCGACGATCCCTTGCCCCGCCGCCTCCTCATATCCGCTCGTGCCGTTGACCTGCCCGGCCAAGAACAGCCCGTCCAGCAGCTTCGACATCAGGGCGGGCGTCAGCTGCGTCGGGTCCGCGACGTCGTACTCGACCGCGTAACCGGCGCGGATCATCTCGACGCGCTCCAGCCCAGGGACCGTCTTCAAAGCGAGGATCTGCACTTCTGCCGGCATCGAAGAGGAGAACCCCTGCACGTAGATGCTCTCGCTCTCCCACTCCTCTTGCTCGAGGAACACCGGGTGCGAGGACTTCTGCGCGAACCTCACGACCTTGTCCTCGATGCTCGGACAGTAGCGCGGCCCGACCCCCTCGATCTCACCGCCGTACATCGCGCTCTCGTGCAGGTTCTCGCGCAGCACGTCGTGCGTCCGCGCGTTGGTGTGCGTCTGCCAAGTCGGCAAAAGCCCGCGCTTGGGGAAAGGAGAATCGTGCAGGAAGCTCATCGGCCCCGCGTCCGGCTCGCTCGGCATCTCGAGGGTTCGCGCAAAGTCGATCGAGGACTTGCTCACCCGCGGGGTGGTGCCGGTCTTGAACCGCCGCATCTGCACCCCGAGCGCGCGCAGGAACTCGCTGATCGAAGAGACCGCCTGCTCCCCGTGCCGCCCCGCGACCGTCTTCTTCCGCCCCTCGTGGCACAGCCCGTTCATGAAGGTGCCGGTCGTGATGATCACGGCGTCGCAAAGGATCGTTCTATCGGCCGGACCGGTCGGATCGGTCAGATTCTTGACCGCGACCCCCGTCACCCGCCCGCCTTCGTGCAGCACGCTCTCGACCTGACCTTCGAGCAGGTCCAAACCAGCCTGCGAGCGCAGAACGCCCTGCATGAACAGCGGGTACTCCCGCTTGCACACCTGTGCGCGCGTCGTCTGCACCGCTGGCCCCTTGCCCGTGCCGACCTTGCGCAGGTGGGTCATCGTAAAGTCAGTCGTCACTCCCATCTGCCCGCCGAGCGCGTCCACCTCGCGCGCGATGTGGCCCTTCGCCGGACCGCCGATCGAGCAGTTGCAAGGCAGGTGTCCGACCGTGTCGAGGCGCAACGTCACGCACAGGGTCTTGCGACCCATCCGCGCGCTCGCCAGCGCCGCCTCGATCCCGGCGTGCCCCGCACCCACCACCACCACTTCGTAACGTTCCAATTCGGGTTCAAGTGTACCGGCGCGATTCCATTCCCCTTGGGGGAGCGTTGGGGAGGGGGCCCTTTCGACTTTGGACGTTCGACGTCCGACCTCCCACGCTAAACTCCCTCCCAATGGACCGCGTGGACGTCACGATCATCGGCGGGGGCCCCGTCGGCCTCTTCGCGGCGTTCTACGCCGGGATGCGAGGCATGTCCGCGCGCATCGTCGACTCCCTGCCCGATCTCGGCGGCCAGCTCACCGCGCTCTATCCCGAAAAGTACGTCTACGACATGCCCGGCTTCCCCAAGGTCCTCGCCAAGGACCTCGCCCGCGAAATGGCGGCCCAGGCGCAGCAGTTCCACCCCGAGGTCGTGCTCAACGAGACCGCGACAAAGCTCGCCAAGGACGAAGGCGGCTGGACGATCACCGGCTCTTCCGGCCGCGCCTTCCCAACGAGGACCGTCATCGTCTCTGCCGGCGCGGGCGCGTTCGAGCCGCAAAAGCTCGGCGTCCCCGAAGAGGAGAAGTTCGTCGGCAAGGGGCTCACCTACGGCGTGCAGAACCTCGTCTCGCTCATGGGCAAGAACGCCGTCGTCGTCGGCGGCGGTGACAGCGCCTTCGACTGGGCGCTCGCGATCGAGCCCGTCGCCAAGTCCACCAAGCTCGTCCACCGCCGCGACGTCTTCCGCGCCCACGAGGACACGGTCCGCAAAGTCCACGCCTCCACCGTCGAAGTCTGCCTCTGGGAGCAGGTCAAGCACCTCCACGGCACGACTCGGCTCGAAAAGGTCACGGTCCACAACTCGCAGCACGACGAGACCAAGCAGTACGCCTGCGACGCGCTCGTCGTCAACGTCGGCTACAAGTCCTCGCTCGGACCGATGGAGAAGTGGGGGATGCGGATCGAAAAGCGCCAGATCATCGTGGACCGCATGTACCGCACCTCGCTCCCCGGCGTGTTCGCCGTCGGCGACGTGTGTGACTTCGAAGGCAAGATCAAGCTCATCGCCACCGGCGTCGGCGAGGCGGCCACCGCCGTCTGCGAGATCAAACAGCTGCTCGACCCGTCCGCCAAGCTCTTTCCCGGCCACTCCTCCGACATGAAGATCTTCGGCTAAACCAGAGCGTGAAATGCAGAGCATTCCCTCCCCCTTGGGGGAGGGTTAGGGAGAGGGTGCACCGCGCACGATGAATCAAAGAAAGTGGGGGAAGCCACGACGGCCTCCCCCGGTCGTAGGGGCTACTTCCCGTCGCCGCCACAGCAGCAACAAGGATCGCAGCCGCAGCACTTTTCACAGTTGCAGTCGCAGTTCATCGCTTTCTGTTACCTCCTATTCGGATGATTTGCCCGTAACCGACGACGCAGCACCCGCCTTCGCGCATCCGCATGCGCGCCTTAAGTCGCGCCGCGTCCAATCTCAGCACGGGGTCGCCCTGAGGGCCGAACTGCCCGTCGAGCCCCTCCAGCACCGGCCGCGCCCACTCCTCGAGCGAGTAGTAGGCGTATGTCCGGTCCTTCTCGGCGCGCACCAGCCCTGCCGCGCGCAGGCACTGCAGGTGCGTCGAGAGGGAAGACTGGGGGATCGCCAGGGCGTCCCCGATCTCGCACACGCACAGCCGACCCTGCCGCAGGGTCCACAGGATGCGGATCCGCGTCGGGTCGCTGAGCGCCTTGGCGAAGAGGGCGAGGTCGTTCATCGGTATATCGGGAATCACCGATATTATAGGTCGGTTCCCGGGAAAAGTCAATGGCCCAGTGGAAGTCCCCCTCCTACTCGTTCCCCCACCGGTTCACCAGCCACCAGCACGCCTGGTCGTGAGGCACGAACTTCGGGTGCGTGATCGCTTCCCACGCCGGCAGGTAGCCCAGCTCGCGCCGCCCGTACTTCCGCAGCCGCACGATCACCTCGTCCACGTGCCTCAGCGCCAGCCGGCACCGCTCCGCGTCCGCGAGCGAGCCCCCGATCCGCTCGTGCGTGAGCCGTGCCGCCCGCCCCAGCAGCTCGAACACCGTGCGCGTCGCCGCCAGTTTCGCGATCGCGCCCTCCGGTTCGCCCTCAGCGTAACAGGCGCGCGCCTCCTCCGCCAGACGCACGAACTCGACCATCCCGCGCACGGCGGCGCACACCCCCTTTTCTGCCTCGCCCGGCGCGACCGCTTCCGCCCGACCAACGACCGCCAGAGCCTCGTCGCCGATCGCGCCGCTCAGCTCCTCGCCGTGGTGCATCCAGGCCAAGAACGGGTTCGAGTAGAGCAGCGTCCGCGACTTGAGCTTGTTGCGGTGGCCGGAAAACGCGAACACACCGCCGACCTGCGGCAGTTCGACCCCCATCAGCCGCGCCCACGCGCCGTGCCGCTCCGATTCGTCGGCGTACGCCGCCAAGAAGCCCGGCCCGTCCGGGTCGTGCGAGAGCGCGCCAGCACCGACGATCGCGGGGAACAGCGTATCGTACGCGCCCATCAGCCCGCTCTCCCAAGTCGTCAGGCAAAAGCCGTGCAGCCGCTGCGAATCGCGCGAGACCTGCCGGACGTTCTCCTCGCTCTCCGCCAGGTGCATCCAGGCGGCGTTGTAGACGTGCAGCGTCGGGCACCCCACGACCCGGAACCCCCTCTCGGTGAACTTCGCCGCGCTCTCGCCCAGACCGTGGAAGTATTGCCAGTCGAACACCACCGTCTCCTTCGGCAGATGCCCTAGCGCCTCTGGGTGCTCGAGGAACATGTCGCCCCACACGGCCGGGGTGCGCCCAGCCGCCACGACCCGCGCCGCCAGGGGGCCGAAGTGGCGCCCGTACAGCTCCGCCTTGCCATGGCCCTCCACGAACTCTGCGCACTTTGGGCACTTGCCGAGCTGCCAAGTCTCGTCCCCTCCGATGTGGACGAGGTCCGAGTCGAACACCTGCAAGGTGTCCTCCAGGACCCCCTTCGCGAACCCCACGAACGCAGGGTTGCAAGGGCACGCCTGCATCCCGCTGAAGAGCTCCTCGCGGTACCGCTTTCCCTCCTCCGTGTAAAGGAACCCCTCCATGTGCCCGAGCAGGTTGATGAACGGCACGACCTGCAGCGAGGGGAACTCCGACCGCAGCGACTTCACCATCTGCGGCGTCACGGCGCCCGCGCCGTGCGCCCATGTCGCCGAAGGGAACGCGAACCGGTGCTCGAGGTACAGCCCCAGAGCGCCGAACCCCGCGTCCTGCGTCAGCGCCGCGTACTGGTAGAGGTGGTCCAGGCTCAGCGCCTGCTCGCGCGCAGCGTCCAACGTCCACATCCGCATTTCCATCGCGCGCAGTCTACGTCTTCCGCCTGGAGACCGCGGCATCAGGGAGGGTGCCGCTCTGCGGCACCTCGCTTCCAGCGGACAATTGCCGCAAGCGGACCCCCACCCTAACCTTGGCGCGGGCGAAGTCTCCGCTGGAGACTTCGCGCGGCCAGTCCCAAGGGGGAGGGAACCGGAGGAACTGTGCCCGCTGATCGCGTTGCGCCTGGCGACGGGGAGGGTGCCGCTCCGCGGCACCGCACATCGCTCCGATGCCTCCGCCACACATCGAGTGGTGGAGGCTATAAGGCGAAGGCACCGCTGCGCAGCACCGAAAACGTAGGGCCGGCCTCCTGGGCGGCCTCTGGAGCACGAACCCCAGATGCCTCTGCCATGCAACGGATGGCGGAGGCTATGGCCCAAGCCAGGCGACAAAAAAAGCCCCGCTTTCGCGGGGCCTCGCAAGAATGGATGCACTGGTAGCAGCCAGTACTTTTCTCCGAGGACGAGTATTGCACACAAAAACGGCCCAATTTCAAGAAAAGCGCAAACTTTTTGCCCCTCTCGTTACGTCGCAAGCCGCGTAACGACCTCGGAGCAGAAGTGCCGTCCTGCCGGAGTCAGCTTGAACCTAGCCTCGTCGCCCTCCAGCCATCCCGCCCGGGTCGCGTACTCGACCCCGGACTTTTCCACACTCACCGATCCGGCCGCAATCCCCTCGTTCAACCTCAGACCGAGCATCAGACGCTCGAGTTCCATAGCGCTTTTGTCCAGTTCCTCCGTTTCGCACCAGAGCCCAGTGCCCGACTCCACAGCCTCGCAGTAGCGCATCGGGTGCTTCATGACCGTGTATCGGGTGCGGCCGCCGGCTCCACCAAAGCAGCCGACCGCCCCCGGCCCGTAGCCGAGGTACTCCTCGCCGTGCCAGTAACAGAGGTTGTGCCGCGACTCGAACCCCGCCTTGCAGAAGTTGCTGATCTCGTACTGCAGGTACCCGGCCTCCTGCGCCATCGAGCACGCCAGGTCGTACATCCGCACCTGCGACTCCTCGTCCGGGAGGTCGAGCATCCCACGATGCGCGTAGCGGTGGAACCGCGTGTTCGGCTCGATCGTGAGGCAATACAGGCTTAGGTGCTCCGGGTTTAGAGAAAAGGCGGTCTCGAGGTTCGCCTTCCACCCCCTCGGCGACTGACCGGGCAGAGCGAACATCAGGTCGAGGTTCACGTTCTCGAACCCGGCCCGGCGCGAAATCGAGACGGCCCGCGCAACGTCGCTCGCCTCATGGATCCGCCCGAGCTGGACCAGGTCGTGCGACTGGAAGCTCTGCGCCCCGAGACTCAGCCTGTTGAATCCGGCCTCGCGCATCGCCGCGAACTTCTCTGCGTCGGCGGTGCCGGGGTTCGCCTCGCTCGTCACCTCAGCGCCATCCACCAGAGGGTGGGCTTCCAGCACCGCGCGCAGCAGCCGCGCCAACTGCACGCCGGAAAGGAAGGTGGGCGTGCCGCCGCCGAAGAACACAGTCTTGGCCGGTCGGCCCCTCCACGGGCTGGCCGAGACCTCGCGCTCGAGAGCGTCCACGGTCCGGCCCACGATCTCGCCGGACATCGCATACGAGTTAAAGTCGCAGTAGCCGCACTTGCTGGGGCAAAACGGCGTGTGGACGTACACGGCGACGGAGGAGAGGCTCAAACCTGTACTGAGGGTAGCACGAGGCAGGCAGGAGCCAAAAGGCACTGGGCGGAGCGCGGTTTGCAAGAACAAACCCGGGCCGGCAGCGTCCTGGCCTATACTTAGGTTCTACTGAGTCAACGGAGTTCGAAAAGATGAGTACAAATTGGAAAGCACCCGTCCTGGCCTTCTTAGGCCTGGCAGCCCTCGCCGTCGCGGTCCCGGTCAGCGTCGCGAACGCGCAAGAGAAGGCACAGAACACGCAGGACATCCAGCAGACCGGCCAAACGACGACCGGTCAGCGGACCCAGCGCACTGTGCAAGACTATTACCAAGATCCAGCACGGTTCCAGCAGCGCGGCCAAGGCGCTGGCCAAGACTTCCGCCAAGGCCAGCCTCCCCAGCAGGGCGGGCCGGACATGATGATGCAGCGCGGCATGATGGGGATGGGCCCCGCCACGATGGTCGTCGACAACCAGTTCCTCTACATCCTGCAGGGCAACCAGCTCTACAAGGTCAACAAGAACACGCTCGAGGTCGTCGCGACCGGAATGCTTCCGATGCCGATGCCAGGTCAGCCGCGGTTCGGCGGCGGCCCTGACGGCGCTCCCGGCGTGCGCGGCGGCGGAGCAGGCGGCGGAGTCGCGACAGGCGGCGGTGCGGCTGCCGGCGGCGGCGGAACCGCGAAATAGGCTAGTCGGTTGGGCCAAGCCGCAAAACGGCGGGCCATCGTTATCGTTCTGGACGGCTGTGGTGCCGGCGCGGCCCCAGACGCCGTCCAGTTCGGTGATTCCGACGGCCCTTCCACCGTGCTCCACGTCTGGGAGTCCGTCGGCGGCTTTAGTGCGCCGAACCTAGCGTCGTGCGGGTTCCTCGCCGCGTGCGGCATCGGCGATGCGCCCAAAGCGAGGTTCGGGCGGCTGCGCGAGCTCAGCCAAGGCAAGGACTCCGTCACGGGCCACTGGGAAATGATGGGCGTGGTGACGGAACGCCCGTTCCCGACATACCCCGACGGCTTCCCGATCCCGCTCATCAAGGGGTTCGAGCGCAAGATCGGCCGCCAGACAATCGGCAACCGCGCTGCGAGCGGGACCGTGGTCATCCAAGAGCTAGGGCCGTTGCACCAGGAGACGGGAATGCCGATCGTCTACACCAGCGCCGACAGCGTGTTCCAGATCGCCTGCCACGAGCAGGTCGTCCCGCTCGAGGAGCTTTACGACATGTGCCGCAAGGCGCGGGAGGTCCTCGTCGAGCCGGACAACGTCGAGCGGGTGATCGCGCGCCCGTTCATCGGCGATGCGAAGGGCGGTTACACCCGCACGGGGGGCCGCAAGGACTTCCCGCTGACGCCGCCGCACAACCTCGCGGACGAGATCGGCGACGCCTTCGGGGTCGGCGTGGTGCCGGAGCTGTTCGCCGGCCGCGGATTCCGGCAGGTCAGGAGGACGCAAAGCAACGCTGAGCACGCCGGAATGCTGCGGGAGGCTCTCGCCTCGGACGCGCGGTTCGTCTTCGCGAACTTCGAGGACTTCGACATGAAGTACGGGCACCGCAACGACCCGTGGGGATTCGCCAAGTGCTTCGAGGAGTTCGACGCGTTCCTCGGCCCGTTCGCCAAGGAGCTTGCGCCCGGCGACCTGCTGCTGCTGACCGCCGACCACGGCAACGACCCGACGACACCGAGCACGGACCACTCGCGCGAGTACGTGCCGGTCGCTTTGATCGGGTCGGACGTGACGCCCAAGGTGCTCGGCAACGTGGACGGAATGGCGTGCGTCGGCGCTACGGTGGCCGCGCACCTCGGCGTCAGATGGAAGGTCGGGACGGACCTTCTGGCGCTCTGATGGCCTCAGCCCCGCTCACCACGGATGGCTGACGCCGCTGGGAGAGTCGATGCCGGCCAGTCCGCCCTGGGCAGGAACGAGCACGAGCTTTTTGCGGTTGGCTTCGACCACCGATCGCGCGCCGGAATCGTCCCGCAGCGCCGCAAGCGCGGGACGGTGCGCGGGAGAAAAGAGCACAGGATGGCCGTGGCGATCGGGCTCTTCGGAGTAGAGCGGCGCGACGATGGCTCCCGCGTCCGCCTCCTCGTATGCCTCCAGGATCGCTCTCACGACGTCCGTGCGCAGATCCGGCATGTCGCCCAGCGCGACCAGCACGGCGCTCCCTTCGGGGGTCGCGCGCACGCCCGCGGCGATCGAACTTCCGAGCCCGAGCTCGAACTCAGCGTTAAAGACGCACCTCGCCGGAGCCGCGGCGCGGGCGACCTCGTCGGAATCGCGGCCCGTCACCACGACGACCTCGAGCCCGCAGCCGAGCAACGTGCGCACCACTGCGCCGACGACCGCCGTCTCGCCGAAGGGGCGCAAGAGCTTGTTCGGCCCGCCGAAGCGGCGCGAGAGGCCGGCGGCGGGCACGACCGCGCTAACCGCGCGCACGCCTCACCTTGACGACCTCAGCGATCACGGCCAGCGCGATCTCTTCCGGGTTCTCCGCGCCGATGTCGAGCCCGATCGGGCCGTGGATGCGCGCGACCTGCTCCTCGGTGAGGCCCCGCTCGAGCAGCGAGACGCGCCTTTTTGCCGCCGTTGTCTTGCTGCCGAGCGCCCCGACGTACGAGACGCCGCTGCGCAAGAGCACTTCGAGCGCAGCCTCATCGATCTTGGGGTCGTGCGTGAGCGCGACCGCGTAGGTGTCCGCGTCCAGCTTGATCCCCTTGAGCGCGTCCTGCGGCCATTCGTCGAGCATCGCGTCGGGCTGCTCGTCGAAGCGCGCCTTGTCGGCGAACGCGCCGCGCGGGTCGATCACGATCGTCTCAAAGCCGACCTGCTTGGCATAGACGATGAGCGCGCGAGCGATGTGCACCGCGCCGATGATCACCAGCCGCGGGCGCGGCGCGAGCACGTTTAAGAACCACTGCTCCCCCGCGACCTCTGCAATACGGCTCTGCCCGCTCTTGTAGGCGGACTCGAGCTCAGCGTCCAGCGGCGAACAGCAGACGGCCTCGCCAGGGCGGCGCAGCGTTTGAGCGAACGGGTCCATCCGCGTGGCGAGCACGCAGCCCGTGTCGCTTGAGACGAACGTGGCGAGCTCGGACCAGAGGCCGGGGTCGCGCGATGCGGGCGCAGGGTCGATCCAGACGTCCACCTCGCCGCCGCACATGAGCCCGGTGTGCCAGACCTTGTCGCCCTCGACGTGGGGGAACTCGAGCTTGCGCGGCTGGCCCTTTCCGATCGCCTCGAGCGCGGCTTCGATCACCGCCGATTCGATGCACCCGCCGCTCACGGAGCCGCAGACGAGCCCGTCCTCGCGCACGCCCATCACCGAGCCGGTCTCTCGCGGCGAGGACCCTTTGGTCCGAACGACGGTCGCCAGTGCGAACCGGCGACCGTCGTCGTTCCATTGCCGAAGCGTCGGCAGGACTTCGCGCATGCGCTAGACCATCTCGTCGAGCTTGATCGGGAACTTGCGCACCCGCTTGCCCGTGACGGCGCAGACGGCGTTCGCGACCGCGGCGGGGGCGGAGGGGTATCCGATCTCGCCCATGCCGCACGGCCCGTCGCCGCTCTCGATGATGGTGACCTCGGTCTTGGGGCCGTGCTGTAGGCGCGCCCACTCGTAGTCGTAGGGCGTGCTCTGCACGACGCCGCCCTTTTCGATCGTGATCCCCGCGTAGAGCGCGGTCGCGATGCCGTCGACGCACGATCCCTGCATCTGCATCTCGACGCCCATGGGGTTGATCGTGGTGCCGGTGTCGATGACGATGACGGCGCGATGGACCTTGACCTCGCCGTTCTCGATGCTGAGCTCGATCACGTGCGCGACGCGCCCTTCGTAGCCGTTGTAGATGGCGATCCCTCGGCCCCAACCTTGCGGCAGCGCCTTGCCCCAGCCCGACTTCTCCTCGACGAGGTCGAGGACCTTGAGCATGCGCGGGTCTGTGGTGTTCTCGCGGCGGAACTGCAGCGGGTCTTTTCCGGCCGCGCGCGCCATCTCGTCGATGAAGCACTCGATCGCGGGGTTGACCTGGCTGTTGTTGACGGACCGCCACGCGCCGGTCGGCACTGGCGAGGCCGCGCCGCCGTTCATCTGCGTCGCGTTCGGGATCACGTTGTACACGAGCCCCGCTTGGCCAGGGCGCGAGGCCGTGCGCGACGAGCCGCCGCCGACCGAGATGAACTGGTGGCTGAACCCGACCGGCTTTCCGCTCGAGTCCAGCGCACCGCGCATCGCGTGGTAGCTCATCGGCCTGTAGAAGTCGTTGCGCAAGTCGTCCTCGCGCGTGTAGAGCAGCTTGACCGGCTTCTGCGCCTTCTTGGAGGCCTCGACCGCGTCCTGCACGAAGTCCACCTGTGAGCGGCGGCCGAACCCGCCGCCGAGCAGCGTGCAGTTGACCGTCACCGAGCTCGCAGGCAGGTTGAGCATCCGCGAGACCATGCTCTGCACGCTGTCGGGGCCCTGCGAGGGCACCCACATCGTGCAGCTGTCGGCCTTCACGTCCGCGACCGCGTTCATCGGCTCCATCGTGTAGTGCGAGAGGTACGGGAAGTCGTAGCTGGCGTCCACGATCTTCGCGCCGCCCGGCATCGGCGGGTGCTCGCCGACCGCCTCGCGCGTGCGCTTCGTGAGCTCGGCAGAGTCCAGGCCCGCGTTCGGGCCGAGGTCCCAATCGAGCTTGAGCGCCTCGCGCCCCTTGATCGCGGCCCAAGTGTTGGTGCCGAGCACCGCGACGCCGCTCGAGATCTGCACGACGTCGGTGACGCCGGGCACCTTGCGAGCCTCGGTGTCGTCCACTGACCGGAGCGAAGCGCCGAACGCCGGCCTTCTCGCCACGACGCCGTACACGGCGCCTGGTATCTGAACGTCCTGCGCGTAGACCGCGCGGCCCGTGACGATCTCAGGCGTGTCGGTGCGCCGCGTGGGCTTGCCGATGATGCGGAACTTGCTCTTTTCCTTGAGCGGGACGGACCCGTTGGGGACCTCCATCCCGGCGGCGGTCGAGGCGAGGTCGCCGTACGGCTTGGACTTTCCGGAGGCGTCGTGGAGCACGTTGCCGTTTTCCGTGCGACATCCGGCCTTGTCGACGCCCCACTGCTGCGCGGCGGCGCCGAGCAGCATGTCGCGCGCGGCCGCGCCCATCTGGGCTAGCTGGCCGTGCATCGAGCGGGTGCTGGAGCTGCCTCCCGTGCCTTGGCGTCCGTACTTGGCGCCGTCGCCGGGCGCCTGCAGCACCTTGACGCGCGACCAGTCGCAGTCCATGTGCTCGGCGAGGATCATGGCGAGGCCGGTCTTGATGCCCTGGCCCATTTCAGACTTGTTGACGGTGATCGTGACGCTGCCGTCGGGGTCGAGGCGCACGAAGGCGTTCGGCTCGAGCGACGCGCCGCCTTTGCGCTCCGCTTCCGCTTTGAGCGCGGGGTAGCAGCCGAGCGCGAAGCTCGCGCTGCTCGCGCCCACCACGGCCAGGAACGTCCTGCGCGAGAGCTGTGGGGATGCGTTCACTTGGCGCCTCCAGCGGCCTTGATGGCCTCCCTCATGCGGTGATAGGTGCCGCACCTGCACAGGTGTGAGCCCATTGCGTCGTCTATGTCTTGGTCTGTCGGGTTCGGCTTGCCCTCGAGCAGTGCCGCGGCGGCCATCAGCTTGCCGGGCTGGCAGTAGCCGCACTGCGGCACGTCGTGCTCGATCCACGCCTTTTGGAGAGCGTGGTCGCCCTTGGGCGAGAGCGCCTCGATGGTCGTGACCTTGCCTCCCTTGAGCTCGGAGATCGGCATGAGGCAGCTACGGACCTCGCTGCCGTCGACGAGCACAGAGCAGGCGCCGCAGCCTCCGACGCCGCAGCTGAACTTTGTGCCGGTCAGCGCAAGGAGGTCGCGCAGCACCCAGAGCAGCGGCATGTCTGGCATCGCTTCGACCTTCTTCTGCTGGCCGTTGACGTTGATCGTGAATTCCGGCATGGTGGTCTCCTGGTTCTATTGTAAATGACCATACCGGGAAATGAGTCCAAAGGTCACCAGGGCGGTTCGGATTAGTCGGAGGATGGTTCGGATTGGTTCGGATTAGTCCGGGTTGGTTCGGGTTGGTTCGGATTGGATCTACTCGGCTTCGGGTTTGGCCGCGCAGGTCCTCACATTTGCAAAGGCCAATCCAAGCCAGGGCAAGGGAAGGGCTCATGCCCTAACAAACCCTAACAAACCCGGACAAACGCGCGCAAACCCGAACGATCCCGGACTGTGCCGTGGCATTATCCCGCCATGCCGAGCGAGCAAAGGGCGCACCTCGACCGCGTGCTAGGGCCTGTGAGCGCGACCTGCATCGTCATCGGGGCGATCATCGGCGTCGGGATCTTCTTCACACCGAGCCGTGTCGTGAGCCTGACGGGCAGCGGGGAGATGGCGCTGCTGGCTTGGGGCATCGGTGGGCTCATCGCGCTCTTGGGGGCTCTGACCTTCGCCGAGCTCGGCGCGATGTACACGCACTCAGGGACCCAGTACGCCGTCATGCGCGACGCGTACGGCCCGCTCGGCGGGTTCCTGTTCGTCTTCTGCAACTCGACGGCGATCCAGACGGGCGGGGCGGCGATCATCGCGATCATCTGCGCTCAAAACCTCAGCTTCGCGCTCAACGGCGTGGCCCCCGCGAAGAACGACCTGCTTACGCTGCAGATCGCGACCGTGATGATCGCGGGGCTGGTCACGAGCAACGTGGTAGGCGTGCGCTACGGCTCCGCGGTCCAGAACGTGACCGTGTTTTCCAAGGTCGCGACGCTGGTCGCGATCGTCGCAATGGCGCTCTTCCTGGTGCCGCACCCGGCCGCTTCGACCGAGCACCTGGCAAGGCCGGAGGGCACGACGCTCTCGCTGCTCTTTGCCGGGCTCGTGCCGGTCCTGTTCACCTGCGGGGGCTGGCAGCACGCGCTGTGGATCGGAGGGGAGATCCGCGACCCCAAGAAGAACGTTCCGCGCGCGCTGATCGTCGGGGTCGTGATCGTCGTCGTGGTGTACCTGTCGGCGAACTGGTCGTACCTGCGCCTCTTGGGCGAGAAGGGCGTGGCAGAGAGCACGACCCTGGCGGCGGACGCTGTCGGCCGGGTCGTGCCGCAGAACGCGGCGCGAATCGTCGCCGCGCTGGTCGGGTTCTCCGCGTTCGGCGTCCTGAACGCCGTGCTGCTCTCCGGGCCGAGGCTCGTTTATGGAATGGCGCGGGACGGCCGCTTCTTCGCGCCGTTCGCAGAGGTCCATAAGCGGTTCCACACGCCGCACTGGTCCATTGTCCTGATCGGTGGCCTAGGGCTCGTTTTCCTTTGGCTGGCCAAGGAGGACGGCGTCAACCTGCTACTGAACGGAGTCGTGCTGGTGGAGACGGCGTTCCTGCTCATGACGGGCGCCGCGGTGCTCGTTCTTCGCAGGCGACGCCCTGACGTAGAGCGGCCGGTGCGCGTCCCGCTTTACCCGCTGGTGCCGGTGATGTTCGTGCTGGGGGAGTCGCTGGTCGTGCTCGGCGCGTTCCTGGACGAGCCGACGCGCAAGGCGGCGTGGATCGGCCTCGCTTGGGTGGTGCTGGCGGCCGGGTGCTATTGGGCGTTTTTTAGGGGCCGGGGCTTAAACGAAACTGGTCGGAGCGGCGAGATTTGAACTCGCGACCTCCACACCCCCAGTGTGGCGCTCTACCAAGCTGAGCCACGCCCCGAACGGACCGTCAGGATACCTTTGGGGCCGCTACTGGCCCGAGCCAGACGCCTTGCCCGGCGGGACGAGCAGCGGAGTGCGGCCGTTGCGGTAGAAGTACCGCCACGCCTCTTCCGTCTTGGGTGCGCGGATGCCGTCGAGGTACTTGTCCAGCTTCGCTGCCGAGGCCATCGCCTTCGTGCCGTCCTGCGGCATTTGGTTCGAGAAGTACGCGCCGGCGAGCGCGTACTGCGCCGCGGCGTACTCAGGGCCAGCGGCCGCTGCGGCTTTGCCGATCGTGATCGCGTCGTCGAACTTGCCCTCGAACATGTCGACGAGCGCGATGGCGGTCAGCGCCTCGAAAGACTCGGGCTTGGCCTCGAGCGCGCCCTCTGCGAAAGCTCGTGCGAACGCGAGCTGGTACTTCTTGTCGTCGCCGCTCGGCTTTTGCGCGACGTAGTACGAGATCGCCTGGTTGAACCGCTCGATGTAGATGTGGTACATCGACGGGTCCGCCAGGAGCCCTGCCTCGAACGCCGAGTTGCTAGAGTCGTAGTTGTTCTGCAGGTAGTACATCGAGGTGAGGTAGTAGCTCGTGATCGGGCTCGAGCCCTCGCTCTCGGCCAGGCTCGTGGCGATCGAGGTGAACGTCCCGAGGTTGCCGCGCCTCAGCGCGAGGAACGCCTGCGCCGTGCGGACGCCGAGGTTGCTCGGGTCGTTCAGCAGGGCTTCGCGCTCTGCGTCGGCGGAGGCGGACGAGTCGCCAAACCAGTCGTCGAGCACGGCCTTCAGTGCGTAGCCGTAGGCGTCGGGCGCGCCACGCCTCATGTGGCGCGTGATGTTGTCGCGCGCGTCGCTGTAGCGGCCGGAGCGGATCTGGGCGTAGATCAATCGGTCTGCGACCTCGGCGTTCCTCTCGTCGGCGGTAAAGAGCTTCTGGAGCTCCTCGATAGCCAAGGAGAACCTGCCCGCCTCGCAGACGGCGTCGGTGTACTTGAGCCTGTTCGCGCTGGTCACCGGGCCGAACTGGTCGAGCCGGTCGGCGTATGCGGCGCGGCGGCTCTCAGAGGCGGTCTTGAGCGCGCTGGTGACGGTCTGGAGCGTCTGTTCGCGGTCGCCGCTGGTCGCCATGGCGCGGAACGCCTGGCGCAAGCTGATGCCCGCCAGCAGGTCGCGCGCGGGGATGTTCTTCGGGTCGCTCTTGACTGTGTCCTCGGCGTACTTCTGGGCCATGTCGTACACGCCCTTGCCGAAGTAGGCGCGGGCCATCACCATCCGCGCGGAGTTGTCCGTCGCGCTGATCTTGAGCGCGACGCGGCCCGCTTCGATGGCCGCGTCCCACTTGCCGTTGACGAGGAACCCCTCGGCGATCTGGACGTGGTGCGCCACGCCGAGGGTGAGCCCGTTGTCGACCTTCAGATTGAGGGTGACCTTCTGAGACTGTCCGTCCGAGTTGTAAGCCGCGATCGCGACCTTGACCGGCCCGTCCGGCAGCGTGAGGGTGTCGAGGACGTACTCGTAGGGCGTGCTGTCGTCGGTCGAGACGAGCTTGTCGGCCACGTAGAACTCGACCTGGGAGACAAGGCTCTTCGAGTCCACGGTCACGTGGAAACGGTATTCGCCGTTGATGGTGTCGCCGTTCTTGGTCATGGGCTTGACGACGATCTGGGCCGAAGCGGCGCTGCCCAACGCGGCTGCCAGGGCAAAGACTCCAACGACACGGGTAAACATAAGATCCCTCTTCGCAGGATTATGACGCTTGGCGAGCTTCAAAGTCACACTGCGTCCCGGCCCCTCTCGCCCGTCCGGACCCGCAGGACGTCCGTGACCTCCTCCACGAAAACCTTGCCGTCGCCTGGAGCGCCGGTCCGAGCGTTCGCCAAAATCGCCTCGATGACGGGCTCCCTGAGCTCCTCGGGCACGACGACCTCGAGCTTGCTCCGGATCGGGAGGGCGACCAGGACCTCCTGGCCGGCCAGGGTAGCGGGGCTCTCGGGCGAGCTGCCGCAGCCCCGGACGTCGGTGACGGTCAGCCCGCTGACGCCGAGGTTGGAGACGGCCGTCTTGACCTCCTCCAGCTTGTGCGGGCGGACGTAGGCCGTGACGCGCAGGATCAAACGAACTTGAACCTCCGCCAGTGGAGGAACACGCGGACGCTGTACGTGGCGAAGTTGAGCAGGTCGCGGTAGAGGTCGGCGACGGCGGCCGGCTCCTCGCCCAGCCTGCGCCGGCTCAGCAGCGCGGCTAGGTCGTAAACAAAGAAGAGAACATAGGCGAGCGCGATGAGTCCCCAAGCGGCGGCCTCGCCCCAGCCGATCCAGCCGGCAAGGCACACGACGGGCAAGGTGATTGCGAGTGCAATGGTTGTCACAGCAAACTGGCCGACAAAACTGAAATCTCGGCCGCACAGCGCGCCGTATGCGCAGGCGAGGGCGTAAGCGGCCAGGACGATCCAGACCGGCGCACCAGCATCGGCAAGGAGCCGGACGGCAGTGCCGAGGCTCCAGACGGTCGGGGCCTGCAGCAAGAGGCTAAGCGCGTTTTCGGCCATCCCGCCCTTCACGAACCGGCGCACGAGGGTGAGCGCGAGCAGGCTCGCAAGGAAGACTAGCCCCGACTGCCGCAGCGTCAGCACCGGCTCGAGCAGGACCGCGACGCCGACGATCGCCATGACGCTGATGAAGTGCCCAGCCATCACGGCGCGGATGAAGCTGAGCGTGACGATGTACCGCTCGGCCGCGACGTTCCCCCGGACCTGGATCGGCTCGGGAAAGTAAGGCTGGATCTGCACCTGGAGGAGTTTGGCAGGCACAGACGGCAAAGTGGGCCTAGAAGCTCACACCCCCAGCGTCAGAGCCGATCATCACCATCACGTTGATCCGTCCGTTCGTGTTGAGCGTCGCAAGAAAAGGCCGCTTCAGGTTGCCCTGCTCTCGAACGATCTGAGCAACTGTCCGCGATGCGTGGGGGTCACCGTCCTTTGGTTTGCCAGCCTCTTCCAAATAGACTCTCACGTACTCAGAAGCAAGTTCTTCCGCCCGCGAGCCCGGTTGGATCCTAAAGTTCGTCGTGTGCCCCTTTAGGTCGACGATCTTGCGCAGGTTCTCCTCAGGGGCGATCCGAGCGATTTCGGCCTGAAACTTCGCCTTTGTAGCCAGGACTCGAGAGGTCTGCGTCCGTGACATCTGGTCGAAGTAGGCGACCATCTGGCTCCTAAGGACCTTGAAGTCCACGTCAATGAAGACTGAATCTTCGGATTCGACGATCCTTCCACCAATCGCACTGGCGAGCATCGCAATGAAGTCCCCCTCGGGGACTCGCGCCTGCGAAAACGCGACAGGCGACTGTTGAAGAAACTCATGGCACACGACGCGTTTTGCGAATTGCTTGAATGGCAGATAAACGGGCAGGAAGTACTTGCCGTCGACGTTCTTGGTTACGACCGTCCCCGCCGTTACTTCCACCAATGACATGTCCTCTGGGTATTCGGCGACTGGATTGCGGCCCTCGTAAAAGGAAGAAAAGCGATACCAAGGCAATACCGCAGGCCTGAGCACGAGCCTGGAGCTAAAGTCGAACCAGTCTCCAGATGTTTCGGCGATGGCAATAAGCTGGTTCTTGAGCCCTTCCTCCAACTCAAGTGGGTGCCCGCTGGCGTCCTTTGGCCACTCAACTTCCATGCGTGGGATGGTCTTTGTGCACACCCCGATCGCTATCGGCCGCTGCAAGTGCGAGCCAAGAGCCGTCGCAAACTCAGAGGGCGTGCCCCCTTTGAAGGCAAAGGGGGCAGATGCGCTCGCCACGAGTAGGAGCGCGAGGCTCACTCTAGCCTCCTTCGCCGGGCGGTGGCTCGCAAGTTGGAGCGCCTGTAATCGCGGGTAGATAGTGATAAGGCGCTAGGTCATGGCTGCCGCCGTGTGCGCTCAGCAAGACCCAAATCGCAGTTGTTACGATCATTTCTTACTTTCCCCAGCGATCGGCTACTGTGAACTGAGCCGATGCGCTGGCTCTACGTTTACCCCCCCCGGTGTATTGTCAAGTCTTAGATGTATTCGCCAGGGCTGGTTGAAGCTGGATTGGTCGGGATGACAGGATTTGAACCTGCGACCTCCTCGTCCCGAACGAGGCGCTCTACCAAGCTGAGCCACATCCCGACTGCGGAGCTTAAGAGTCTACCTTCTGCAAGTTCCGTGATCAATTCCGCACGTGGGGACCGGTCATGTATCCTGACGTTGATGGCGCGCCCGAGCCTTGCCAGCCTACTTTCGCCAGGAGCTTTCGACCGGCCCGTGGACCAGGTCGGGGCTGAGGAGCGCGCGGCAAAGTTCACCAAGCGCAGCATCAAGACGACGGCGAAGGCGCAAGGGCTCAAGATGGTCG
This sequence comes from uncultured Chthonomonadaceae bacterium, assembly GCA_946479035.1. Next base: position 47,444 of record CAMLDW010000016.1, read on the forward strand.
TCGCGATGACGGACCTCACGACACTCGAAGGGAAGGACTCGTCTGGCAAGGTGCGCCAGATGTGCGCCAAGGCCGTGCGCCCGGATCCGAGCGACCCGAGCGTGCCGAGCGTCGCGGCGGTGTGCGTGTACCCCGCGCTCGTCAAGGCCGCCACGGGCGCGCTGCAAGGCAGCGGCGTGAGGGTCGCAAGCGTGGCGACCGGCTTTCCGAGCGGGCAGACCCCTCTGGAGGAACGGCTGGCCGAGGTCGAGCGTGCGGTGGCGGACGGCGCGGACGAGATCGACATGGTGATCAACCGCCGCGCGTTCATGCAGGGCGACTTTGAGACGGTGTTCGAAGAGGTCGTCGCGGTCAAGGGGGCGTGCGGCCCGGCGCGCCTCAAGGCGATCCTCGAAACCGGCGAGCTCGAGACGTACGACAACGTGTGCCGCGCGAGCCACATCGCGATGGAGGCGGGCGCGGACTTCATCAAGACCTCGACCGGCAAGGTCACGCCCGCCGCGACGATGCCAGTCACGCTCGTGATGCTCGAGGCGATCCGGGAGCACTATTTGGACACGGGCCGCCGGGTCGGGATGAAGCCGGCGGGCGGAATCCGCAACGCAAAGCTCGCGCTGCACTACCTTGTGATGGTGAAGGAGACTCTCGGCGACGACTGGCTGACGCCCGAGCTCTTCCGCTTCGGCGCGAGCACGCTGCTCAACGACGTGCTCATGCAGTTGGCCAGGCAGCGCACCGGCAGCTACCAGTCGGGCGACTACTTCACGTTGGACTAAGGCGATGGCGAAGACGCAGCACCTCTTGAGAAGCACGAACGGCAAGCCGGACCTAACCTTCGGAACGAGTTGGGAGTACGCGCCCGCGCCGGAGAGCCGCAAGCTCGCCAAGATCTCGCCGCAGTACGGCCACTTCATCGGCGGCAGGTTCGTCGCGCCAGCAGAGGGGAAGTACTTCGACACCATCGACCCCTCGACGGAGGCCAGGTTGAGCAAGGTCGCGAAAGGGAGCCAGAAGGACGTCGACAAGGCGATCCGCGCTGCAAGACAGGCGTTTGAAAAGCACTGGTCAAAGACCCCGCCGAAAGAGAGGGCGAAGGCGCTCTACCGGATCGCGCGGTTGGTGCAAGAGCGCTCGCGCGAGCTTGCCGTGCTGGAGAGCATAGACGGCGGCAAGCCGATCCGCGAGTCGCGCGACGTGGACCTGCCGCTGGTCGCGCAGCACTTCTTCTACTACGCGGGTTGGGCCGACAAGCTCGCCTACGCTTTCCCGAACAGAAAGACGAGGCCGCACGGGGTCGCGGGGCAGATCATCCCGTGGAACTTCCCGCTGCTGATGGCCGCGTGGAAGATCGCGCCCGCGCTCGCGACGGGGAACACCGTCGTGCTGAAGCCCGCCGAGACCACGCCGCTCA